>NZ_SSBI01000026.1 GCF_004795015.1 Streptomyces sp. A1277
GATCTGTCGCGGGGGCGCGGGCGCGGCGGGGGTCTGCGGGTCGGCGGCGGGGCCCGCGCCCAGTGCGCGGATGGTCATCGTGCCCTCGGCGGGCGGCTGCTGACCGCCGCCGGGGCGGCGCAGGGCCCGGATCGCGACGGTGTTCTCGGCGGGCGGCCGCCCGGTGTCCCCGCCCGTGGCGCCGGTGCGGCCGGGCCGGTTGACGCGGATGGCGACGGTGTTCTCGGGCTTCGGGGCCCCGCCCTTCCGCATGCCCGGCACCCTGCCGTCGGCCGGCTCGGGTGCGGAGGGAGTGGTGGGCGCGCCGGGCGCCGAGGGGCGGCGCGGGTCCACCGGGGTGCGGTCGGCCGGCTCGCCGCCCGCCGGGACGCGGCGGGCCACCTCGGCGGAGGCGGGGCTCCGGCGGGCGAGTGCGGCGGAGGGGCCGGGGGGAGAGGGGGCGGGGGAAGAGGGCGGGGCGGACGCGGAGTCGGGCGCCGCGTCCGCGGTCGTACCGGAATCCGCTTCCCCGCCCGTGCCGCCCCAGGAGACCCGGCGGTCGCGGTCGCCGCCGAAGCCGGCCTGGCGGGAGGCGTCGGCCTGCCAGGCGGTGGCGGGTTCGGGGCGGTCGGCCTCGTACCGCCCCTCGTCCAGGAAGACCGGACCGGTCTCGTCCACCGGAGCGGGCGTGGGAGCGGCGGTGGCCGCGGGCGGCGCCTCGCCCTGCTCGGGGGCCGGGCGGCTCGTGCCGGGCACCCAGGAGGCGCCGTTCCAGTACCGCACGTAGCCGGGGATGGACGGGTCGGGGTAGTACCCCTCGCGGGGGCTTTCGTCACCGGGTGCCGGGGTTGGGGCGCTCATCACCGTGGTCCCGTATCTCTTCGTGGCCTCAGTACAAGGGTCCACATCTATCAGACAGGCGCGTACCCCCGGGCCGGTCCCGGTGTTTGGACCACTTTCCGGTCAACCAAAAAAACTTTTCCGGGAAGTCGCGTCATGGATGACGGGGAAGGCGCTCTCTGCCTGTGCCGGCCGGTCGTGGGACCGGTCGCGGGCAACGAAAGGACGCCGTCATGCACACCGTCGTGGAGCGCGAGCTGGAGCTCAAGCTGGTCCTGTCCCCCGAGCGCAGCATCCCTGTGCCGGCCCGGCTGACGTACCGCACGGAGGACCCGTACGCCGTGCACATCACCTTCCACGTCGGCTCCGACTCGCCGGTGCACTGGACGTTCGCCCGCGATCTGCTGGTGGAAGGGGTGTTCAGGCCGTGCGGGCAGGGGGACGTGCGGATCTGGCCGACCAGGATCGACGGGAGCAGCGTCATCTGTGTGGCGCTGACGTCTCCCGACGGCAACGCCCTGCTCGAAGTCCCGTCCGCGGCGGTGGCGGTGTGGGTGGAGCGGACGCTGCGGGTGGTGCCGCCGGGTACGGAGACCGGGCGGCTCGGCATCGACGAGGGTCTGGCGGAACTGCTCGCGCCGCTGCCGGCCGACGATCTGTGGATGAGCGACCCGTGGCCCTCGGACGAGTCGCAGGACGGGGAGGGCTGAGGGGCGTGGCCGGGGTGCGGTCAGAAGACCTTGCCCGGGTTGAGCAGTCCCAGCGGGTCGAATGCCTGCTTGATGCCCCGGTGCAGTTCCACGCTCACCTCGCCCAGTTCGCGGGCGAGCCACTCCTTCTTCAGTACGCCGACGCCGTGTTCGCCGGTGATCGTGCCGCCGAGGCCGAGGCCGAGCGCCATGATCTCGTCGAAGGACTCCCGGGCCCGCCGGGACTCGTCGGCGTCGGCCGGGTCGAAGCAGACGACGGGGTGGGTGTTGCCGTCGCCCGCGTGGGCGCAGACGCCGATGGTGAGGCCGTGCTTCTCGGCGACGGCCGCCGTGCCCTCCAGCATGGCGCCGAGCTGCGAGCGCGGTACGCACACGTCGTCGATCATCGTCGCCGGCTTGACGGTCTCCAGCGCGGTCAGCGACATCCGCCGGGCCTGGAGCAGCATCTCGGACTCGGCCGCGTCCTCCGCGGGGACGACCCCGGTGGCGCCCGCGGCCGTGCACAGCTCGCCGACGGCGGCGAGGTCGGCGGAGGGGTCCGGCGTGTCGAAGGCGGCGAGCAGCAGGGCCTCGGTGGTCTCGGGGAGGCCCATGTGCGCCATTCGGTTGACGGCCTGGACGGTTGTACGGTCCATCAGTTCGAGGAGTGACGGGGTGTGTCCGCGCTCCATGATCCGGCAGACGGCGTCGCAGGCGCTCGACGCGCTGGGGAACTCGGCGGCCAGGACGAGCTGCCGGGGCGGCTGCGGCTTGAGCGCCAGCACGGCCTTCACGACGATGCCGAGGCTGCCCTCGGAGCCGACGAAGAGCCGGGTCAGGTCGTATCCGGCGACGCCCTTGGCGGTGCGGCGGCCGGTGGTGAGCAGGCGCCCGTCCGCGAGGACGACGTCGAGGCCGAGGACGTATTCGGCGGTGACTCCGTACTTCACGCAGCACAGGCCGCCGGACGCGGTGCCGATGTTGCCGCCGATGGTGCACATCTCCCAGCTGGAGGGGTCCGGCGGGTAGTACAGGCCGTGCTCGTCGACCGCGCGGGACAGCACGGCGTTGATGACGCCGGGCTCCACGACGGCGATGCGGTCGACGGGGCTGATCTCCAGGATGCGGTCCATCTTCACCAGGGAGAGCACGATGCAGCCGTCGATGGCGTTGGCCGCGCCCGACAGGCCCGTGCGGGCGCCCTGGGGGACGACCGGGAGGCGCAGCGCGGTGGCGGTGCGCATGACGTGCTGGACCTGCTCGACGGTGCGTGGGAGCGCGACGACGGCGGGGGTGCCCGCCTCGCAGAAGCTCGCCATGTCGTTCGCGTAGGAGGCGGTGACGTCCGGATCGGTGATCAGGGCGTCGGCCGGGAGGCCCGCCCGCAGGAGTTCGAGGAGATCGTCCATGATCCAAGCGTGGCACCCGGGCCCATTGGTGTGAACCCGTCTGCGGCGGCGTTCCCAAGGCGCGGTGTGATCTTCGTACTGACGCACAGTGATCGGCATGGACGTCACGCCTCAGCAGCCACCGCCGGCCCTCCGGCCGGAATACGCCCCCGACGCCGACTGGCCCCCGCCCGGCGGCTCCCCGCCGGGGCCTGCGCCGGACCCCGTGTCCCTGGCCGAGCCGCCGCCCGCCCCGATGCGTACGACCCTGCGCAGGGCCGCGTTCGGCCTGGTGGCGGGCGCGGTGCTGGTGACGGGTGCGGTGGTCGCGGTGCCCGACGACGACCAGGACGCGGCGCCGCCCGTGCCGGGCCCGGTCTCGCGCGCGATGACCGCGACGGCCGCCGGCTCCCCCGCCTCGCTCGCCGATCTGACCGCGCTCATCGGGGACCGGCAGAAGTGGGTGGGCACGCACCCCTCGGACGCGGGGTCGTGGGCGGTGCTCGGGTCGGCGTACGTGGAGTGGGGGCGGCGGGCCGCCGACCCGGCGTACTACACGCGGGCCGAGCAGGCGCTGAAGCGGTCGCTGGACGTGCGGCCCGGCGAGAGCGGCAACACGGCGGCCTGGGTGGGCCTCGCCTCGCTGGCCAACGCCCGGCACGACTTCGTGACGGCGAAGAAGTGGGGCGAGACGGTACGGGCGCGGCAGCCCAAGGAGTGGACGGTCTACCCGCAGCTGATCGACGCGTACAACGGCCTCGGCGACCGGAAGTCGGCGATCACGGCGGTGGAGAGGTTCACCGCGCTGCGGGCCGGGGTGCCGGCGCTGGGCCGGGCGGCCGAGATGTACCGGGACCGGGGCTGGCGCGAGGACGCGCTGGCCACCGCCCAGGACGCGGCGAACCGGGCGACGGCGCCCGCCGAGAAGGCCGCCTGCCTGGCCCGGCTCGGCGAACTGGCCTGGGAGCGGGGCGAGCCGAAGGAGGCCGTGGCGCAGTACGGGGCGGCGCTGCGCATCGACAAGGGCCACCACGCCTCGCTCGCCGGGCGGGCGCGTGCGCTGGCGGCCCTGGGGCGCACCGACGAGGCGCTGCGGGACTACCGGGCGGCGCTGGCGAAGTCGCCGCGTCCGGCGTATCTGCTGGAGCTGGGTGAGCTGTACGAGTCGCTGGGGCTGGACGGCGACTCGGTGGACCAGTACGACAAGCTCCGCGCGGCGCTGGACGCGGGCGAGGCGCGGGGCGTGGACGAGGCGCTGCCGCTCGGCCGGTTCGAGGCGGCGCACGGGGACGCGGACTCGGCGGTGGAGCTGCTGCGGGCCGAGTGGGACCGGGGGCACCGCAGCGCGGCGGTGGCCGACGCGCTGGGCTGGGCGCTGCACCGGTCGGGTGACTCGGACGGGGCGCTGGAGTACGCCGGGCGGGCGGTCGACTCGGGCGGCCGGAACGCCTCGTACTCGTACCACCTGGGCATGGTGCAGCGCGCGTTGCACGATTACGGCGCGGCCCGCCGCCATCTGGAGGAGGCGCTGCGGACCAACCCGGAGTTCTCGCCGCTGGACGCGCCGCTGGCGCAGGAGGCCCTGGACACGCTGGGGCAGCCCCCGGCGGGCGGCCCGCAGGACATGCGGCGGGACCCGGTCCCGGAGCCGCCGCGGGCACCCGCGCCGGAGCCGACCGCGTCCGCCGGCGGCCCGCAGACCTCCGGTGGCGTCCCGGCCCCCGCGGCGGGCCCGCAGGCGGCCCCGGCGCCCGCGGGAGGCGGCGCGCAGGCACCCGTACAGCCGTCCGCCGCGCCATCGGCCGCGGCAGGCTGACGCACAGGACGAGGGCCTGTCGTCAGATTCCCGTCGTCCGACCGGAGGGGCGGGCCGGAATCCGGCCCGCCCCTCACTCATGCCTCGGGCGTCACAGGTTGCCGCGCTTGTCCTGCTCGCGCTCGATCGCCTCGAAGAGGGCCTTGAAGTTGCCCTTGCCGAAGCCCATCGAGCCGTGGCGTTCGATCATCTCGAAGAAGACGGTCGGGCGGTCCTGGACCGGCTTGGTGAAGATCTGGAGCAGGTAGCCGTCCTCGTCGCGGTCGACCAGGATCTTCAGCTCGCGCAGGGTCTCCACGGGCACCCGGGTCTCGCCCGCCCACTCGCCCAGCGTGTCGTAGTACGAGTCCGGGGTGTCGAGGAACTGCACACCGGCGGCGCGCATCGCCTTCACCGAGGCGACGATGTCGTTGGTGGCGAGCGCCATGTGCTGGACGCCGGCGGCGCCGTAGAACTCCAGGTACTCGTCGATCTGCGACTTCTTCTTGGCGACGGCCGGCTCGTTGATCGGGAACTTGACCTTGAGCGTGCCGTCCGCGACGACCTTCGACATCAGGGCGCTGTACTCGGTCGCGATGTCGTCGCCCACGAACTCCTTCATGTTCGTGAAGCCCATGACCTTGTTGTAGAACTCGACCCACTCGTTCATCCGGCCGAGCTCGACGTTGCCGACGCAGTGGTCGATGGCCTGGAAGAAGCGCTTGGCCGGCGGCTCGACGATCGGGGCGGCGGCGACGTAGCCGGGCAGGTACGGGCCGTCGTAGCCGGAGCGCTCGACGAGGGTGTGGCGGGTCTTGCCGTACGTGGCGATGGCGGCGCGCACGACGGTGCCGTGCTCGTCCTTCGTCTCGTACGGCTCCTCGATGCCCGTGGCGCCGTGCTCGACGGCGTAGGCGTACGCCGCGCGCGCGTCGGGCACCTCGATGGCGAGGTCGATGACGCCGTCGCCGTGCGCCGCGACGTGGTCCTCCAGGAAGTGGCCCCAGTCGGAGGACGCCTTGACGACGGAGGTGAGGACGAAGCGGGCGGAACCGCTGGTGAGGACGTAGCCGGCGGTCTCGCGGCTGCCGGTCTCGGGCCCGGAGTAGGCGACCAGCTTCATGCCGAAGGCCGTCGAGTAGTAGTGGGCGGCCTGCTTGGCGTTGCCGACGGCGAAGACGACGGCGTCCATTCCCTTGACCGGGAAGGGATCGGCCTGCCGGGACGTCTCCGGGGTGCTGTGCATCGTCTCTGTCATGTCCGAAGGTTCCCGCCGCTCCGCAAGGTGCGCAACAGTTCGCGCAATCACTGGTCAATGTGCGCAGCGCCTGCCCATGATGAGCGGGCTATCTGTACATGGTGCCCATCACACCGACCCCCGGAGGCGGACCCGTGGCGATCGATCGACTGGACGGGCGGCTCATCGTGCTGCTGGCGCGTGAACCCAGGATCGGCGTCCTGGAGGCGTCGCGCAGGCTGGGCGTGGCGCGCGGGACGGTGCAGGCGCGGCTCGACCGCCTTCAGTCCAATGGCGTCATCCGCGGTTTCGGCCCCGACGTCGATCCGGCGCCGCTCGGCTACCCGGTCACCGCGTTCGCGACGCTGGAGATCAAGCAGGGTCAAGGCGCGGACGTGAGGGCGCACTTGAGGGGCGTACCGGAGGTGCTGGAGCTGCACACCACCACCGGGCACGGGGACATGCTGTGCCGGCTCGTGGCCCGGTCCAACGCGGATCTCCAGCGGGTGATCGACCGGGTTGTCGGATTTGATGGCATTGTCCGGGCCTCCACGGCCATCGTCATGGAGAACCCGGTGCCGCTGCGCGTCATCCCGCTCGTCGAACAGGCGGCGCAGGACACCGACTGAGCCGAGGAGTGACGGGTGAGCTTCTGGGAGTACCTGGCCAACCGGCACCAGCAGTTGCTCACCGACGCGTTCCAGCACGTGAGCGCCGTCTTCCAGTGCATGGTCATCGCCACCGTGCTCGGCGTCCTGATCGGGGTCGTCAGCTACCGCAGCGGCTGGGGCTCCTCGGTGGCGATCACCTCGACGGCGACCGTCCTGACCATTCCGTCCCTCGCCGCCATCGGTCTGCTGATCCCGCTGGTCGGCCTCGGTGTGGCGCCGACGGTGATCACCCTGACGCTGTACGGGCTGCTGCCGGTCGTCCGGAACTCGATCGTGGGGCTGCGGGGCGTGGACCCCTCGCTGGTGGACGCGGCGAAGGGCATCGGGATGTCGCGGACCGCGCGGCTGTGCCGGGTGGAGCTGCCGCTGGCCTGGCCTCCGATCCTGACCGGCATCCGGGTCTCGACGCAGATGCTGATGGGGATCGCCGCCATCGCCGCGTACGCCTCCGGACCCGGGCTCGGCAACGAGATCTTCCGCGGCATCGCCTCGCTGGGCAGCGCCAACGCGATCAACCAGGTGCTCGCGGGCACGCTCGGCATCGTTGTTCTTGCCCTGCTCTTCGACGCCGCGTACGTGCTGCTGGGGCGGCTCACCATCCCGAGGGGGATCCGTGTCTGAGACCGCAGCGGACACCGGGCGGCAGCCCGCCGCCGACGCCGCCTCCGGCGCCCCCATCCAGCTGGAGAACCTGTCCAAGCGCTACCCGGGCAACCCGAGCCCGGCCGTGGACAACGTCTCGATGGACATCAGGGCCGGCGAGACGGTGATCTTCGTGGGCCCGTCCGGCTGCGGGAAGTCGACCACGCTGAAGATGATCAACCGGCTGATCGAGCCGACGTCGGGCCGGATCAGGATCGGCGACGAGGACGTCACGGACATCGACCCGGTGAAGCTGCGCCGCAAGATCGGGTACGCGATCCAGTCGTCCGGGCTCTTCCCGCACATGACGGTCGCCGAGAACATCGCCCTCGTCCCCAAGATGGTGGGCTGGTCGAAGTCGCGGGTGAAGGAGCGGGTCGAGGAGATGCTCGACCTGGTCGGGCTCGACCCGCGCGAGTTCCACGGCCGCTATCCGCGTGCGCTCTCCGGCGGTCAGCAGCAACGCGTGGGCGTGGCGCGGGCGCTGGCCGCCGACCCGCCGGTGCTGCTGATGGACGAGCCGTTCGGCGCGGTCGACCCGATCACCCGCGACCACCTCCAGGACGAGCTGATCCGGCTCCAGCACGAACTGCACAAGACGATCGTCTTCGTCACCCACGACTTCGACGAGGCGATCAAGCTGGGCGACCGGATCGCGGTGCTGCGCGAGCACTCGCACATCGCGCAGTTCGACACCCCGGAGGCCATCCTCACCAACCCGACGGACGACTTCGTCTCCGGGTTCGTCGGCGCGGGCGCGGCGCTGAAGCGGCTCAACCTGACGCGCGTGCGGGAGGTGGAGATCGCCGACTTCCCGACCGTGACGGTGGACGACCCGCTCCAGTCGATCTTCAACAAGCTGCGCAGCGGTCCGCACAACGAGCTGCTGATGCTGGACCGCAGGAACCGCCCGTACAAGTGGCTGCGGCGCGGCGACCTGATGCGGGCGAGGGGTTCGCTGGCGCGGGCCGGGCAGCTGGTCCACGACACGGTGACCAGGGACGCGACCCTGCACGACGCGCTGGAGGCGGTGCTCACCGACAGTGGCGGCCGGGTCGCGGTGACCGGCCGGCGCGGCGAGTTCACCGGGGTCGTGGACATGCACACCCTGATGAACTCGGTGCACGAACTCCTCGAAGCCGACCGGCTCACCGCCATCGAGCACCAGCACGACCTGGAGGAGCTGCGGGTCCAGCAGACCGCCCAGGAGCAGGAGGGCGGTGCGGGCGCATGACCCCCGACTCCCCCTCCGGCTCCTCCCGCGCCCCCGGCCGGGACCGGCCGCCGGGCGAGCACGACGTGAAGGGCCACGCCTTCCGTGACGAGGAGGAGGACGAGCCGGCCCCGCCGCCGTCGCGACCGCCGCGCCGGATCACCTGGCGCAAGCTGGTGGTGCTCCCGGCGGCGCTCGCGGTGGTGCTGGTCCTCACGTACGTCTGGATCACCCACGTGCACCTGGACTCGATCGCGGAGAACTCGCTGGCCGGCGGCACGGTCCAGCTGCGCTGGTGGCAGCACGTGAAGCTGACCGCGATCTCGACGTTCTGGGTGCTGATCATCGCCATCCCGCTGGGCATCGCGCTGACCCGGCGCGGCGTGAGCAGGGCGGCGCCTGTGGTCACGGCGATCGCCAACATCGGGCAGGCGACCCCGGCGATCGGTCTGCTGGCCCTGCTGGTGATCTGGCTCGGCATCGGCCCTTCGACGGCCATCACCGGCATGGTGATCTACGCGGTGCTGCCGGTGCTCTCCAACACGGTCGCCGGTCTCAAGGCGATCGAGCCGAGCATGGTGGAGGCGTCGCGCGGCATCGGGATGTCGGCCATGGGCACGCTCACGAAGGTCGAACTCCCCCTCGCCGTCCCGCTGATCCTGGCCGGGGTGCGCACCGCACTGGTGCTGAACGTCGGCACGGCGACCCTGGCGACCTTCGGGGGCGGCGGCGGGCTCGGCGACCTGATCACCTCGGGCATCCAGACCCAGCGCATGCCGGTCCTGATCCTCGGCTCCGTCCTGACCGTGGTGCTGGCGCTCCTGGTGGACTGGCTGGCCTCACTGGCCGAGGTGGCGCTCACCCCACGCGGTCTGGAGGTGGGGCGATGAGGACGCGGCGGACGACGCGGCGGACGCGTACGGCCCTGGCGGGCGGGGCGGCGCTGGCCCTGGTGCTGGCCGGGTGCGGGCTGAAGAGCGGTTCGCCGATGGTGGACGACGTGGTGCCCGGGTCGGTCGGGCGGGGGCAGCCGCTGGACGGCGCGTCGCTGACCGTCACCTCGAAGAACTTCAGCGAGAACATCATCCTGGGCCAGATGATCGGCCTGGTCTTCAAGGCGGCCGGGGCGGAGGTCCTGGACCGGACGAACCTGCCCAGCTCGATCAGCGCCCGTGAGGCGGTCATCCAGGGCGACGCGGACGCGGAGTACGAGTACACGGGCACCGGCTGGATCACGTACCTCGGGCACGCGAAGCCGATCGCCGACCCGATGGAGCAGTGGCGGGCGGTGCGCGACGCCGACCTCAAGAACGGGGTGACCTGGCTGCGGCCCTCCACCCTCAACAACACCTACGCGCTCGCCATCAGCCGGAAGAACAACGCGGAGTACCACCTCAGGACGCTCTCCGACGTCGCCGCCCTGGCGAAGAAGAACCCGTCGGCGGTGACGGTCTGCGTGGAGAACGAGTTCGCCTCGCGCGACGACGGGCTGCCCGGCATGGAGAAGGCGTACGGGATGTCCCTGCCGGCCGCCAACATCCGCAAGATGGACGCGGGGATCATCTACACCCAGGTCTCCAAGTCCGACTCCTGCCTGCTGGGCGAGGTGTTCACCACGGACGGCCGCATCGAGGCGATGCACCTGGACGTCCTGGAGGACAACAAGCACTTCTTCCCCAATTACGACGCGGCGCCCGTCGTGCACACCGCGACTCTGAAGAAGTACCCGGAGATCGCCGGCCTCCTGGACCCGCTGAGCAGGCGGCTGACGACGGAGGTCGCGCAGGTCCTGAACGCCAAGGTGGACGTGGACGGCGAGGACCCGCACGAGGTGGCGAAGGACTGGCTGGTCCAGGAGGGGTTCATCAAGGAGGGGTGAGGGCGGCGCCCCGGCCGAGAAGTCGCAAAGCTTCTTTGCAAAGACATGTTGCAAAAGCTCCTTTGCAACTCTACGGTTGAGCCATGTCCACCACGGAACCGAACGACGACCACACCGCGACGGCGGCCGAGCCCAAGGTCCTCAGCATCGACACCCGCGCCCTGCGCGGACTCGCCCACCCGCTGCGCCTGCGGCTGCTCAGCGCCCTGCGGGAGTACGGACCCGCCACCGCCTCCGGCCTCGCCGACCGCCTCGGCGAGTCCAGCGGCGCCACCAGCTACCACCTGCGCCAACTGGCCTCGTTCGGCTTCGTCGAGGACGACCCGACGCGCGGCAAGGGCCGCGAGCGCTGGTGGCGGGCCGTGCACGCCGGCGCCTCCTTCAACGCGCAGTTCCTGTACGACGCCGACCCCGAGGTGCGCGGCGCCATGGGCGTCGTCCTGCACGAGATCGCGACGCTGCACGCACAGGAGCTGAACACCTGGCTCGGCACCATGCACGAGTGGTCGCGGGAGTGGTACGAGGGCTCGGACCTCAGCGACTTCAAGGTGCGGCTCACCCCTGAGCTCTCCCGCGAACTCGCCGACGAGGTCCACGAGTTGATCAACAGCTACCGCGGCCGTGTACCCGAGGACACCGAGGGATCGGCCGTCGTCCGCACCCACCTGCACATCTTCCCGCGCCCCACCGACTGACGCTCCCCACCGACTGACGCTCCCCACCCGCTGACGCTCCCCACCCACTGATGCTCCCCACCGACTGAAGGGACCACCCGCCATGCACCCCGAGACCCACCTCGCCATGTACCGCGTCCACAACGCCGAACTGCGCCGCCACACCGAGACCCTCCGCCTCGCCCGCCGCGCCGCCCGGCGCCAGGCCCTGCGGAGCAGGCTGGGGTGGACCATGATCGGGCTCGGCCTGCGCCTGATACCGGCCGGCGTCGCCCGCCCCGCCCGCACCCCTCGCACGGCGTAGCGCCGTGGACGGGGGGAAGAACACGCACGACCGGGTGCCGCTCATCGCGGTCCTGGCCGCCAACTCCATCTCGACGGCGGGGACCTCACTCACCCTGATCGGCGTCCCGTGGTTCGTCCTGGAGACGACCGGCAGCGCGGGGAAGGCCGGACTGGTCGCCTTCTGCGCGACGCTCCCGATCGTCGTCTCCGCGCTGATCGGCGGACCCGGTCAGCAGCTCGGGACCTTGCCCCCGTGATCCAGGGCCCGCAGTGAGTTCACCGCGCCCTTCAGCGTCGTGACCGGGATCAGCCGTAGCCCCTCCGGCAGCTCGGACTTCGCCTCGCCGCACTCCGCCTTCGGTACGAGGAAGACGGTCGCCCCGTCCCGCCGGGCCGCCTGAGTCTTCAGCGAGACGCCGCCGACCGCGCCGACCTCGCCGTCCGCGTCGATGGTGCCGGTGCCCGCGATGGTGCGGCCGCCGGTCAGGTCGCCGCCCGAGCCGTCGCCGTCGAGCTTGTCCACGATGCCGAGCGCGAAGAAGAGGCCGGCGCTGGGGCCGCCCACGTCGGCCAGGTGCAGGGTCACGTCCACCGAACCGGGCTTCCTGCCCAGGTAGTTGAGCGCGGCGTCGACGGCGGCGTCCTGGGACTTCACCATGTCGTCCAGGTTGTGCTTCTCGATCTCCTTCTCGGAGCCGCCGGTCGGGTACACGGAGTCGCGGGGCAGCACGGCCCGGTCCGTACGGAACCAGCTGTCGACCACGTCACGGATACCGACGTCGGCCTCGGGCCCCGTCGCCACGATCGTCGTCATCCGCAGCTCACCCTTGGTGGGCCGGGTGGGCGTGCCGCCCTCGATGCTGATCACCGGGGTGCCGTGATCGTCCCCCAGCACATTCGCGGTCGTCCCCGGCTGCGCCAGCGTGAACGGCAACGGCGCGAAGCCGGCGACGCCGAGGAGGGCGAGGACGGGGAGGGCGCAGAGGGCGAGGGTGCGGGGGCGGGTGCGGGGTGTGGACACCCGCCCAATCTAACCCGGGCGCCGTCTCCAGCCCGTCCGGCACCTGGCTGGCCGGCGCCGGCAATTCCAGCCCGCCCGGCAACTCCAGCCCGCCCGGCGTTTGAGGGCGGAACCGGCTCGCCGGGGGCCGGCGCCCTTCCGTGGGCCCGGACCCAGGGCTCGGGAACACCCGATGACCGGTTCCGTCCTCAAACGCCGGACGGGCTGGGTTTACCCGGGGCACGGGCCCTCCCCCGCACCGATTCCGCCCTCAAACGCCGGACAGGCTGGGTTTACCCGGGGCACGGGCCCTCCCCCGCACCGATTCCGCCCTCAAACGCCGGACAGGCTGGGTTTACCCATCAAGCCCGCCCGGCGATTGAGGGCGGAACCGGGCCGCCGGACAACCCGCGCCCCGCCGCGGCCCCGCGCCGCGGAAAGCCCCGCCCCCACGCCCGCGCTAGCGAAGCGCGTCCGCGACCTCTCGGGCCGCGTCGATCACGCGGGGGCCGACCCGTTCGGGGACGGAGTCCGCGAGCATGACCACGCCGACGCTGCCCTCCACCCCCGTGACGCCCATCAGCGCGGCCGCCGCCCCGCTGGCCCCCGCTTCGAGTTCGCCGTGGGTGAGGGTGAAGGCCGTCTCGCCCACCGGCTTCTGGCGGGCGGCGAGGATCGCACGGCCGGCCGCGCCCCGGTCGAGGGGGTGGCGGAAGCCCGCCCGGTAGGCCACGTGGTAGTCGGTCCAGGTGGGTTCGACGACCGCGACCGCCAACGCGTCGGAGCCGTCGACCAGCGTGAGGTGGGCGGTCGCCCCGATGTCCTCGGCCAGCGAGCGCAGCGCCGGCAGCGCGGCCTCGCGTACGAGCGGATGCACCTGGCGGCCCAGGCGCAGGACGCCGAGGCCGACCCGTGCCCGGCCGCCCAAGTCGCGTCGGATCAGGGTGTGTTGTTCCAGGGTGGCGAGCAGACGGTAGACCACGGTGCGGTTGACGCCGAGTTTGTTGGACAACTCGGTGACCGTCAGGCCGTGATCGGTGTCGGCGAGCAGTTTGAGGACACGCAGTCCTCGGTCGAGCGTCTGGGAGGTCTCCGCGGTCACGACGCCCTCTCCTCTGTGGTGAGCGGCGGCGGCTGGATCCCGTGGGTTGTGCGCCACCGGTCCCAGCGGCGACGCACGGAGAGGCCGCCGGCCTGGCCAAGGCACCGGCTGCTCCGCGGCCACATTGCCACGGGGCGTTCACATTTTTGGACAGTAGCGAGGGAGTCCGCTCAGCGGAAGACCTCGTCCAGAATCCGGTCTCCTCCACAAACGCGATTGCGCCACGCGGGCATAAGGGCCGGTCAGCGGGGCGTCGGCCGATCATGGCGCATCTACGCGCGTCCATGTCGGCCGACTCCCCCGCGACGCTCTGTAGACGGGAGGTGAACCGGCGTTAACTCACCGTGAACATTTTCTGGACGACTTTTCCGTTGACGAGGACCTCGCAGGCCCTGATCGACGCCGTCGCGGGGTCCCGCACGGTGAAGTTGAGGGCAAAGGTGCCGTCGAGACCGATGACCCGGGTGACGTACGGGTCCGAGGTCCGGGCGCCGGAGGCGGTGCGGCCGGTCACGGAGACCGTGGCGACGGGCGCGAAGCCCTTGCCGGTGACCTGGACGACCGTGCCGGGCGGCCCCTCGGGCGGCGAGAGCGCGAAGGCCGCGCCGGCCGGGGCGGTGCCGTCCTGCACGGTGAACGCGGCCGTCTCGGTGCGGGGGTTGACGAGGACCTCGCGGACCTGGATCGCCACGGTGTCGGCCGCGCCCACGGTGAACGTCTGCGAGAACGCCCCGTCGAGCCCGACGACCTTCGTCCGCACCGGGTCGGAGGTCCTGGAGCCGTCCGCGCGCAGCCCGGTGATCGACACGGTGGCCACCTTCGCGAAGCCCTGGCCGAGCACGGTGACCGCGGTGCCCTTCGGCCCGGCCGCCGGGGTGAGGACGACGAACGTCGGGGAGACGGTGAGCTGGGTCAGCGCCTCGGAGACGCCGGCGGTGACGCGGAGGGCGTAGACACCGCGCGGGGTGGATCCGGCCGGGGTGACCGTACCGGCGAGGGTCCCGTCTGCGGCGATCCGCAGGGTGGAGCCGCTGATCCCGGCCGCGTCGCAGCCGGTGCCGTCGACCGCGCACAGGGCGGCGGAGGGGGTGACGCCGGAGGGCCAGCCGTCACCGGACACCCCGATCGTGGAGCCCGGCTTCACCTTGGCGGCGCCGGCCGAGAGTGTCGCGGTGGCCTCGGTCACGGTGAACGGCGTGGTCAGGAGGGTCGCCGGGTCGTTGCCCTCGTCCACCTGGATCGCGGCGACGGCCGGATCTGAGACGGTGAAGTCGGCCGAGAACGTGCCGTCCGGGCGGCTCTTCACGTAGACGGCGGTGTCGTCCAGCGTCGCCCCGGTGGCGTCGAGGCCGACCGTGTTGATCCACCGGTCCTGGTAGTAGTCGCTGCCGGTGACGGTGATGACGCTGCCGACGGGTCCGCTGCTCCGGGAGAGCGCGATCGTGCGGGGCCCGGCGGGGGCGAAGGCCCGGACGGTCAGGGGCGCGGTCGCCTCCTTCGTACCGTCGCCCACCTTCACCAGGTACGAGCCGTCCGGCACCGCACCGGCCGCCGCGAGGACGGCGTTGCCGGTGAGCTGCCCCGAGCCGTCGATGGCGAGGCTGGAATCGGCGAACTTCCCGGCGTCGCAGCCGCCGCCGTCCGCCGCGCAGAGCGAGGGCACGGGGGTGGCGCCGGCGGTCCACCGGCTCCCGGCCAGCGTGACGGCCGTGGACGGCCGGACGGGCGCGGTGGGGGCGATCAGGGTGGCCGGTTTCCCGGCGCTGCCCTCCGCCGTCACGGTGCCGACTGGCCCGCCGCCCGCGGTGACGGTGCAGGCGGTCTCGTAGGTGGAGCCGAGGACCTTGGTGCGGGTGAGGTTGCGCAGCGGGGTGAAGGTGATCGGGCCGCTCGCGTCGGCGGGGATGAGGAAGTCCCCCTCGTAGGGCGGGATCTCGATCGGCTTCCCGGACGGGACGTCCAGGTTGATCTGCGGCCCGGTGACGGTGACCGTGCCGGTGGCGCCGCCGGACATGGCGAGGTCGAGGCTCGGGGTGGTCGGCACGTCGCTGAGGCTGAGCCCGCTGGTGGCGGGGGACGGGCCGAGCGTCACCTTGGCGTGGACCTTGCCGCCGGGGTCGACCACGTCGGGGGTCAGCTCCACGCCGAACTGCTGCGGCCCGTCCGCCTGGCCCTGACCGGCGGGCAGGGTGCAGTGGACGGTGGGGGTGATGGTGCCGGCGTGGGCGAGCGGGGCGAGGGCGACGGCGGAGCCGGTCCAGACGAGGACGGCTCCGGCGCCGAGGGCGACGGCCCGGCGCAGGGCCGGGCGTCGGCGGCCCGGGCCTCCGGTGGGTCTGCGGTGCGCGAACATACGGCTCCTCCAAAGGGAAAGGGAATGCGAAGGCCCCCGAATGCGAGGCGAAATGACGGCGCCCGCCCGTTCCATTGCCGTACGGAACGGGCGACGGAACAGGCGGGCGTCGGCGGGCTTTTCCCCGGGCCGGGGTGCGGCCCTTTTACAGCAGGGTCAGGGTGAGCGTGGCGCTGTAATCTCCGGGGCGGGTGAATTCGGGAACGGTGAGCGTGAGGCCCGCGTCGGTGTCGAACTTTCCGCCGGTGAACGGACGTGATCCGTCCGGATTCATCCGGCACAGGCTCGCCGCCTCGCTGCCGAGCGTGGTGGGCGATCCGGCCACCGGTGTGCCCACGCTGCCGTCCTGCGGGGTGCAGGCCGGTGCCCAGCGCACGGCTCCGGCCGGGATGGTGTCCCCGCCCGCGCTGGTGAAGGCGGTGAGGGTGCCGGTCAGGGACCAGCCGCTGTTGACGCCCCGGGCGTCCTGCACCTCCACCCGGTTGAGCCGGGCGCGCTGCACCCCGCCGCCTTCGCCGAGCACCGTCGTACCGAAGTCGACGGAGTCGCCGTCCTGGGTCATGGACAGCGTCCCGGCCCTGATCTCGGTGGTCAGGCGCTGCTCGGCCGTGCCGCCGCCGTCCCCGCCGCCCTCGGTGGTGACGGTGAACGGGGCGGTGCGTACGGTCGCCGGGTCGTTGCCCTCGTCCGCCTGGACGGCCACCACGTCGTCCGAGATGACGGTGAAGTCCACGGCGAAGGCGCCGTCCGTGCCGCTCTTGACGTAGACCGCGCTGTCGTCGAGCACGGCGCCCGAGGCGTCGAGGCCGATGACGTTGATCCAGCGGTCCGGGTTGTAGTTGCGGCCGCTGACCGTGATCACGCTGCCGACCGGGCCGCGGTCCGGGGTCAGCGCGATCTCCCGGTTGCCGGCCGCGACCGCCTCCACGGTGAGGGGGGCGGTGGCCTCCCTCGTACCGTCGTTGACCTTGACGAGGTACGAGCCGTTCGGCACCGCCCCGGCCTCGCCGAGGGTCGCGGTGCCGGACAGCGTCCCGTAGGCGTCGATCCGCAGGGCGTGCGAGGTGAACTTCAGCGGATCGCAGCCACCGCCGCCGGCCGCGCAGAGCGACGGGGCGGGCGAGGCGCCCGGGGTCCAGCCCGAACCGCTCAGCTTCACCGCGGTGTGCGGGCGCACCGGGTCCGCGGGGGCGGTGAGGGTGGCGGGGTCGGAGGTGGAGCCCTCCGCCGTGACGGTGCCGACGCCGGCCTCGCCGCCGACGATGTCGCAGGGCGTCTCGAAGACCGAGCCGAGTACCTTGGTCTGCGTCAGCGTGCGGACCACCGCGAACGAGATGTCTCCCGACGCGTCCGCCGGGAGCAGGAAGTCGCCCTCGTACGCCGGGATCTCGATGGGCACCCCGGCCGGGATGTCCATGACGACCTCGGGGCCGCGCACGGTGACCGTGCCCGTGGCGCCGCCCGACATCGCGAGGTCGAGGCTGGGGATGGTCGGCACGTCGGCCAGGGCGAGGGCGCTGGTGGCCGGGGACGGGCCCAGGGTCACCTTCGCGTGCACCTTGCCGCCCGGTTCCACGACGGCGGGCGACAGCTCCACGTCCATCTGCTGCGGCCCGGTCGCCTCGCCCTGACCGGCCGGCAGGATGCAGTGGACGGTCGGGGCGGCCGTCCCGGCGGCCGAGTCGGGGACGGGCGCGGGGCGCGGGGACGCCGAGGCTCCGGCGCAGCCCAGCGACAGCACGAAGCAGGCAGCGAGCAGCCCGGTCACTCCGGGTCTTCGTCGTCGGATCACCTGACACCCTTTCCTGGACCATTGATTGCGCACATTGAGGAGGCCGCGTCCAGAGAAGTCAAGAGACACCGAATTGATCCTTTCGGACCCGCACCACCCGTCCCCCGAAATGAATTTCCGACTGGTTTCCGCACCGCTTCCCGCACACCTGTTGACTTCTTCGAAGATCACCGTTTCACTGCACCCGACATGCCGGGCCCGGCACGCAGATCCGTACGTACGAGCAAGGCATCGCACACGGCGCGTACGGCGAATCCGCGGAATTCAACCGGAAGGAGTTCCACCCGTCATGTCGATCTCTTCACGCGCTTCGAGAGCGCCGGGCCGAAGACGCTTACCGCTGGTCCTGGCGGCGGCGTGTTCGTCCGGAGCGCTGCTCGCCCTGTCCGCCCCTACGGCCTCGGCGGTGACCCCGCTCACCGCGACGGCCACCTACGACTGCGGCTCCTGGGGCAGCGGTCTGGCCACCCTGACCGCGGCCAACGGCGCCTCCGGCAAGACCGTCAAGGTCACGTCCACGGCGATCACGATGCCGTCCGGCACGAGTGCCGACCCGAACAGCATCACGACGACGCTCAAGCTCACCAAGACCTCGGGCGGCGTCACCAGTCAGGTGCAGTTCTCCGCGAAGACCAACCCCGGTCTCAGCGGCGGCAATCCGATCACACTCGGACCGCTGAAGCTCACCTCGGGCACGCTCGCGGCCGGGGACAGCACCGATTCCGTGGTGCTGCCCGCTCCCCCGGGCACCTCCAACTGGTCACTGCAGATCGTGGCCTCGTCCCCGACGTCCGCCACCGTGCCGTGCGTGGCGACGTCCGCCCTGTCCGCGCCGTTCGTCTGGTAGCGGGCCCAGCATGACGCCGGCCCGGGGCGAGGACGGCTGTCCCCGCCCCGGGCCGGTGCGTGCCCGTGCCGTACGGCGACTCACCTCATCCGGGTGGCCCACTCCTGGACCTTCTTGATCCGCTGCTCGATCTGCCCGGCCGTGGCCTCCGCGCTCGGCGGCCCGCCGCACACCCGGCGCAGCTCGGTGTGGATGACGCCGTGCGGCTTGCCGCTCTGGTGGGTGTAGGCCGACACCATGGTGTTCAGCTGCTTGCGCAGGCCCAGCAGCTGCTTGTGCGTGACGACCGGCCGGTCCTGGGCCGGCTTCTCCAGCAGGTCGGCCTCCGACGAGGGCTTCTGTCTGCTGTGCGCGATCTGCCGGGTCTGCCGCTTCTGGAGCAGCAGCTGCACCTGGTCGGGTTCGAGGAGCCCGGGAATGCCGAGGTAGTCCTGCTCCTCCTCGCTGCCGGGGTGCGCCTGCATGCCGAACTCGGCGCCGTCGTACAGCACCCGGTCGAAGACCGCGTCGGACTCCAGCGCCTCGAACGGCAACTGCTCCTCGGTCTCCTCGTCCTCCAGCCTCTCGGCGTCGGCGAGGAGCTGGTCCTCCTCGGCGAACGGGTTCTCCTCGTCGCTGCCCTTCTTGGGCTTGTCGAGGACGTGGTCCCGTTCGACCTCCATCTCGTTGGCGAAGTCGAGGAGCATCGGGATGGTCGGCACGAAGACGGACGCGGTCTCGCCGCGCCTGCGGGAGCGCACGAAGCGGCCGACGGCCTGGGCGAAGAACAGCGGGGTCGAGATGGTGGTGGCGTACACGCCGACGGCCAGGCGCGGCACGTCGACCCCTTCGGACACCATGCGGACCGCGACCATCCAGCGCGACTCGTCCTCGCTGAACTTGTCGATCTTCTTCGACGCGGCCTTCTCGTCGGAGAGGACGACGGTGGCCGACTCGCCGGTGACCTTCTTCAGGATCTTGGCGTACGCGCGCGCCGACTCCTGGTCCGTGGCGATGACGAGCCCGCCCGCGTCCGGGATGCCCTTGCGGACCTCGGTGAGCCGCTTGTCGGCGGCGCTGAGCACGTTGGGGATCCAGTCGCCGGTGGGCGACAGGGCGGTGCGCCATGCCTGCCCGATGGCGTCCTTGGTCATCGGCTCGCCGAGCCGGGCGGCGATCTCGTCCCCGGCCTTGGTGCGCCAGCGCATGTTGCCGCTGTAGCTGAGGAAGATCACCGGACGCACGACGCCGTCGGCCAGCGCGTTGCCGTAGCCGTAGGTGTAGTCGGCCGAGGAGCGGCGGATGCCGTCGTTGCCCTCCTCGTAGACGACAAACGGGATCGGGTTGGTGTCCGACCGGAACGGCGTACCGGTGAGCGCGAGCCGCCGGGTGGCCGGGTCGAACGCCTCCTGGCATGCCTCGCCCCAGGACTTCGAGTCACCGGCGTGGTGGATCTCGTCCAGGATCACCAGGGTCTTGCGCTGCTCGCACCGGTTGCGGTGCAGCATCGGGCGCACGCCGACGCCCGCGTACGTGACGGCGACCCCGTGGTACTCCTTGCTCAGCGGGCCTGCGCTGTAGTCGGGGTCGAGCTTGATCCCTATCCGGGCGGCCGCCTCCGCCCACTGCTTCTTCAGGTGCTCGGTGGGAGCGACGACGGTGACCTGCTGCACGACGTGGTGGTGCAGCAGCCAGGACGCGAGGGTCAGCGCGAAGGTGGTCTTCCCCGCGCCGGGGGTGGCGACCGCGAGGAAGTCGCGCGGCTGCTCCTGGATGTACTTCTCCATGGCGCCCTGCTGCCAGGCTCGCAGCTTGCCGGCGGTGCCCCAGGGGGCGCGGCCGGGGAAGGCGGGTGAGAGGTGGTGGGAGGCGGTAGTAGTCACGGTCTCCGGTTCGGGTCTCTCGGGTACGTGTGGCGCTGTCCGCACGGGCCGGGCCGGCCCCGCACGCGATACGACAACCGGGCCACCCTACCGGGGCCGGCGCCCCGCCCCGCCGCGTACCGCACCGCCCCGCACGGAATTGCGACGGCTCTCACACGGGGCCGGTCGCCAGGTCGCGCAGGCCCTGGGAGATGACCTTCACCTCGTCCGTCCCGCCCGTCGCGACGGCGATGACCAGGCGTTCCCCGCGTCGATATCGGGGCGGAGATCGACCCCGTTCATGGCGAGGAAGGTGACGCAGGACAGCCAGGCGGTGTGTTTGTCGCCGTCGAAGAGCGGGCGGTTGATCGCCAGGGACTGCAGAAGTGCGGCCGCCTTGTCGATGACGTCCGTATATGCCTCCTGGCCGAACATGGACGCCGACGGCCGGTGGGCCGCCGACTCCAGGAGGCCGGCGTCGCGGACCACGATCTGCATGTCGGGGCAGGCGTGCTCGGCGATGACGAGGATGTCCTCGGAGCTCAGGTAGACGCAGCTCACTTGAGCCGCTCCATGAGCTCGCCCCACTTGGCGGCCTGCTCCTTGGCGGCCCGGCGGACGATGGCCTGCTGAGCGGTCCGGGCCAGGTAGCCGTCCACGGCCCGGAGCAGTAGGGCGTGCATGCTCGTGCCCTCCTGCTCGGCGCGCCGCTTGAGGGCTTCGGTCTGGTCGTCCACGGAGGCGCACGTTCATAGCCATACCAAAACGGTTACCACCGCATGGGGCCGAACCGGTACCAGTTACGACGTCCGCACCCGCCCCGCCACCCACGCCCCCGCCAGGGCCACCGCCGCCATCGGCAGGAAGACCATCGCGAACGCGGCCGGGTGGGAGGCGGCGGTGGTGGCCCTCACCGCCTCGTGGGCCGCGTCCACCGTGCCGCCGCCCAGGGCCGCGAAGGCGGCGCCGCCCGCGGCGAGCAGCAGGACGTTGGAGAGGCCGTCGGAGATCTGGAGGGCGGCCGAGTTGGCGCCCGCCTCCTCGGGTGCGGACAGCTTCAGGAGCAGGACGCTGGTCGAGGCGATGACCACACCCATGCCGAAGCAGCCGAAGGCCCAGGCGACCGCCACCGTCCACACCGGCACGGAGTGGACCAGCACGGCGGGGGCCGCCGCGATGGCGGCGGCGACCAGGACCATGCCGCCGACCATCAGCCGCTCGCGGTGCGGTTCCATGCGCGGCCGGGACTGTACGTAGGAGCCCAGCGCCCACGTACCGCCGCCGGCGGCGAGGGAGAGGCCGGCCAGGGTCGGGGAGACGCCGCGCTCGGTGACCAGCATCAGCGGGACGAACGACTCGGCGGCGATGAAGGACCCGGCCCCCACCCCGCGCAGCAGCACCACCGCCGGCAGTCCGCGCGCCGCGCGTGCCGTGCCCGGGGGCAGCAGGCCCCGGATCGCCGGGACGAGCAGCGCGACCCCGGCGGCGGCCGGCAGCAGGGAGAACCAGTTCCGCTCCTGACCGGCGTACTGGAGCAGCCCGGCGCCCACCGAGATGCCCAGCGCGAGCGCGATGCGCCGGCGGTCGTACGGTTCGACGGGCGCCGCCGGGTCGGCGGGCCCGGACGCCATGCGCCGGATCTCGGGCAGCGCGAGCGCCAGCGGGAAGACGACCAGGACCGGGATGCCGATGAAGACCCAGCGCCAGCCCAGGTGCTCGGTGACACTTCCGGAGGCCAGCGGCCCGACGACCGAGGGGATCACCCAGCTCGCGGCGAAAGCGGCCAGGATCCCCGGCCGCAGATGCTCCGGGTAGGCCCGGCTGATCACCACGTACAACGCGACGATCACCAGGCCGCCGCCGAGCCCCTGCACGGCCCGGCCCGCGATGAACATCCACATGGAGCCCGCGGTCCCGGACAGCAGCAGCCCCGCCGCGAAGGCGCTGATCCCGGTGGCCAGCGGCGCCAGCGGTCCGCGCCGGTCGGCCCACTGCCCGGACAGCACCATCGCGAAGAGGCTGGTGGTGAAGTACGCCGAGAACGCGAACGCGTACAGCGGGACGCCGTGCAGCTCCCGGGCGGCGACCGGCATCGCGGTCCCCACGGCGGTCGCCTCGAAGGCGATCAGGAACACCACGGAGACGATGCCGATGCTCAGCGCCCGGTAGGTCCGCCCGAGAATCCCCTCCGGCGATGCGGGGCCGGTGTGGTCCGTCTGGTCGAGGGGGCCGGTGCCGTCGGTGGCTTCGATGAGGGGCGAGACATCGGCGTCACGCGGTTCCAGGGCGGTCATGAGCCAAGGGTAAGGGGCGAAACCCGCCTTGAGCCCTGTCGGAAGTCGCCCCCGCGCTCCGCCCTTGGTCGTAGACCCGCCGCGTGGAACGTGAACGCCGTATGGCAGTCGCGTTGCACACCGCCCCGAACCCTTGAGCGGCGCCCGGGCCCGCCCCTACGGTCGTCTCAGCGACGCCACGCAGGACCGTGTGCCCGAGAGGCTCAGGGGCTCGACTGCAACTCGAGTTACACCGGTTCGAATCCGGTCACGGTCTCCACACCACCGCCCGCCCCTCGCGACGAGGGGCGGGCGGTGTCGTGTGCGGGGCGGCTCAGCCCTTCGGCGCCGCCACCGCCGCCTGCGGCCGGATCGGGAGGCGGTTGACCGGGCGGCCCGTTGCCGCGCGGACCGCGGCGGCGACCGCGGCCGGGGAGGTGACGACCGGGACCGCGGAGGCGGGCTTGGCGCCGAAGGGGGCGATCACGTCGCGCTCCTCGATCAGTTTGACGATGCGGATATCCGGGGTGTCCAGCGCGGTCGGCAGGGCGTACCCGGTGAGGTCGGGGTGGCGGACCAGGCCGCGGGCGGTGCGGAGGTTCTCCGTGAGGGCGGCGCCGATGCCCTGGGTGACGCCCGCCTCGATGCGGGTCGCCAGCTGGGAGGGGTTGAGGACGCGGCCGACGTCCTGGGCGACCGCCATCTCGACCACCCGGACCGAGCCGAGCTCGATGTCGACGTCCACCACCGCGCGGACCGCGCAGAACGCGAGGCCGACGAAGGCGTCGCCCTGGCCGGACTCGTCCAGCGGTTCGGTGGGGTGGGGGCGGCACTGGGCGGTGGCCCAGAGCTCCTTGCCGTCCAGCGCCTCCGTGACGGTCGTGGAGAGCACCCCGTCGTACGAGGTGATCTTGCCGTCGGCGATCTGGAGCAGTTCGGTGGACATGCCGAACTTGTGGGCCAGCGGCTGGAGGAGCTGGGTGCGGACCATCTTCGCGGCGCGTTCGACGGCGCCGGCGGAGACCCAGGTGTGGCGCCCGTGGGTGGCCGCTCCCGCCGGGGGCTGGTCGGTGTCGACGGAGGCGACGTGGACCTCCTCGACGCCCAGGGTCTCCTGGACGACCTGGCGGGCCAGCGTGGTGAAGCCCTGGCCCGTCTCGACGGCCGCGCAGATGACGGTGGCGACCGAGTCGTGGACCCGGACCGTGGCCGTGGACACCTCGTCGGCGCCCTCCGCGCCGAGCATGTGGACCATGCCGAGCGCGTACCCGACGCCCCGCCGCACCGCGCCCGGTTCGCCCGCGCCCTCGGGGCCGCCCGGCAGCAGCCAGTCGTCCTGCGGGGCGTCCTTGGGCAGCGAGGGCAGCGGGAAGTCCCGTACCGCGCCGAGCAGTTCGGCGACGGGGGCGGGGCAGGTCACGGTCTGGCCGGTGGGCAGGATGTCGCCGGTGGACAGGGCGTTGCGCAGCCGCAGCTCGGCCGGGTCGATGGACAGCTTGGCGGCCAGCTTGTCCATCTGGCCCTCGTAGGCGGCGCAGACCTGCATCGCGCCCTCGCCCCGGACATGGCCGGAGGGCGGGTTGTTCGTGCGGACGGCCCAGCCCTCGATGAAGGCGTGCGGGACGACGTACGGGCCGCAGGCGAAGGCGACCGCGGCGGCCAGCGACTCCGATGAGGCGTCCGCGTAGGCGCCCGCGTCCAGCAGGATCTGGGCCTCGACCTTGACCAGGCGGCCCTCGGCGTCCGCGTGGTGGCGGTAGCGCAGCAGGGTCGGGTGGCGGTGGGCGTGGCCGAGGAAGGACTCCTCGCGGGTGGCGGCCAGCTTGACCGGGCAGCCGGTGCGCAGGGCGAGCAGGCCGAGCGGCAGCTGGAAGGCGGGGTCCTCGCGGTCGCCGGTCGCGCCGGGCACGCCGGTGACGACGACCTTGACCCGGTCCGGTTCGAGGCCGAAGCAGGCGGCGGCGAGGTCGCGGTCGGTGTGCGGGTCGGTGGAGGCGGTGTAGAGCTCCACGCCTCCGTTCGGCCGGGGCACGGCGAGCCCGGCCTCGGCGCCGATCGGGGCCGGGTCCTGGCGGCCGATGCGGTACAGGCCCTCCACGACGACCTCGCCGGCCGCCTCCGGGTCGCCGTAGCGCAGCGGGATGTGGCGGATCAGGTTGCCGTCGGGGTGCAGCGGTTCGGCGGCGAACGCCTTCTCCGGGTCGGTGACCGCTTCCAGCACCTCGTACTCGACGGCGATGGCTGCGGCGGCCAGCCGGGCGGTGTCCGGGTGGTCGGCGGCGACGGCGGCGATCGGCTCGCCGTGGTGGCGGACCAGGTCGGAGGCGAAGACCGGGCGGTCCACGACCTTGCGGCCGTACAGGGCCTCGCCGGGAACGTCCTCGTGGGTCACGACCGCGCGTACGCCGGGCATCTCGGCGGCGGCCGAGGTGTCGATGGACAGGATGCGGGCGTGCGCGTGCGGGGAGCGCAGGACGGCCGCCCAGAGCAGGCCCTCGGCCCACAGGTCGGCGGCGTACGGGAAGGTGCCCTCGGTCTTGGCGCGGGAGTCGGCCGGCGGCAGCGAGGCTCCGATGCCCAGCAGCGGCCGCTCGGCCGCGGGGCCGCCCGGGCCGTCCAGTGACGGGATGCTGATCGCCGTGGCCGCGTCGTTGCTCACGCCATGCCTCCGTCCTGCTGGTGGGCCTGCACACTACCCGCGCCGGGGGCCGCCTGGTGCGGGATGCGGGCCTCGTCCGGTTCCGCTTCCGGCGCGGGGGGCGCGGCCGCTTCGGCGGCGGCCTCGCGGCCCGCGATGACCTCGTTGACGGCGTCCAGGACGCCCCGGTAGCCGGAGCAGCGGCAGAGGTTGCCGCACAGCGCCCGGCGGGTCTCCAGTTCGCTGGGGGCGTGGTTGCCCTCCAGGAGGTCGTGGACGGTCATCGCCATGCCGGGGATGCAGAAGCCGCACTGGACGGCCCCGCAGGAGGCCAGCGCCCGCTGCACGTCGGAGGGTTCGCCGTCGACGGCCAGGCCCTCGACCGTACGGACCTCGCTGCCCGCCGTCGTGGCGGCCGGGACCAGGCAGGAGGCGACGAGGCGGCCGTCCACCTGGACGTTGCACGCCCCGCACTCGCCCTGCGAGCAGCCGTCCTTCGCACCGGCGAGGCCGAGGCGCTCGCGCAGCACGTAGAGCAGCGACTCGCCGATCCAGGCGTCGGTGACGGGCCGGTCCACGCCGTTGACATGCAGCGTGTACGAGGCGGCGGGGTGCTCGCTGGGCAGCGCGGGCCCGGCGGCGGGCGGCGCGTCGGACGCCTCCGCGGCGGGTTCCGGTCCGGGGTCCGGGAGCACGTCCTCGCCCGCCGGTACGGGGGCCGCCTGCTCGGCGCCGGGCTGCTCATCGGCGGAGGGCCGCGCCTCGGGGGCGTCCTCGGGGGCGTCCTCGGGGACCTCTGCGGGGGCGTCCGCGACGGCCTCGGGCACGGCTTCGGGACCGGCCTCGGGACCGGCCTCGGCAGGCTGTTCCGCTTCCGCTTCCGCTTCCGGTTCCGGCTCCACGGCCGGGAGCTCCACGGCCGGAAGTTCCGCAGCCGAGGGCTCCCCGGCCGGGGCCTCCGCCGCCGGGGCCTCCGCCGCCGAGGGCTCAACCGCCGGGGTCCGGGCCTCCGGTTCCCACGTCGCCCACGGGGCGGCCGCGCCGCCCGGCAGGGTCGCCGGGCGGTCCGCGTACCAGTCGGCGGCGGGCGGGGCGGTGTAGAGCTCGCCGGAGTCGTCGGACAGCTCGCCGGCCGGGGCGGGCGGCCAGGGCGCCGAGGTGTCGGCGGGCCACTGGCCGGTGGCGGCCGGGTCGGCGGCGTACGGCTCCTGGTACGGACTCGGGTGCTGCTGCGTCCCGGGGTGCGGGTAGCCGTAGCCGGACTGCTGGTTCGGGTCGGGCCAGTGCACCGCGTCGGGCGCCGGCTGCTCCGCCCGCGTGCCGTGCTCGTGCTGGTCGGCCCGCGGCTCCGGGGTCTGCACGACCCAGTTGCCGGTGGCGGCCGGGTCGAGCCCGGCGGCGGGGGTCAGCGGCAGGATCATCGGCGGCACGTACCCGTGGCCGGGCGCGGCCAGCGGGATGTCCGCCAGGTCCTCCGGCGGCAGGTGGACGAAGGCGGTCGCCTCGCCGTCGTACTCGCCGCCCTGCGGGGTCGGCTCCCAGCCGCCGTGCTGCTCGGCGGGGTTCTCCTTGCTCACGACAGTGCCCTCCCCAGTGCGCGTCGGGCCAGCGCGGCGACGGTGCGCCGCAGGTGCAGAACGGCGGGGGACAGCGGCGGTGCCTGGCCCCCGTCGGCGGGTGGTTCCTGGTCCGGGATGCAGGCGGCCGCGACGTACTCGCCGAAGGCGGCCAGCGCGTCGGGCGCCAGGCCCCGCGCCCCGTCCCAGTCGATCAGCGAGGCGATCCAGCGCTCGGCCTCCAGCGGGCGCAGCGGCATCGGCGCGATGGCGCCGACCGCGCAGCGCACCCCGCGCCTGGCCGGGTCGAGGACGATCGCGACGGATGCGGTGGCTCGGCCCGGGCCGGTGCGGCCGGTGGCCTTGAGGAAGACCTGCGGGGCGTGCAGCAGCGGTACCCGGACGAAGCCGATCAGCTCGGCGGGCTCCAGCATCTCGCGGCCGGCCAGCAGGTGGGAGACCGGGATCTCGCGGCGGGCGCCGCCGGGGCCCGCGATGACGAGTTCGGCCTCCAGCGCGGCGAGCACCGGCAGCGCGTCGCCGGTCGGGGCGGCGGTCGCGATGTTGCCGCCGAGCGTGCCGGCGTTGCGGATCTGCGGGGGGCCCGCGGCGCGCGCGGACGCGGCGAGCGCGGGGATGAGGGCGGCGAAGTCGGGCCGTCCCATGCGGGCGTGGGTCAGGCCGGCGCCCAGCAGCGCGTGGCCGTCCTGGTAGTGCCAGCCGCGCAGCTCGCTGATCCGGCCGAGACCGACCAGGCCGGAGGGGCGCAGGAGCCCCTTGTTGACGGCCGACATCAGGTCCGTGCCGCCTGCCACGGGGACGGCGGCCGGCATGGCGCCGAGTGCCGCCACGGCCTCGTCCAGCGAGGCAGGCAGCGTGACGGACTGCGTCGCCTGCGGTGCGTGCGTGGTCAACCCAGCTGCCCCTTCCCGGTGTCCCGGCGCTCCCGCCTGTTTCGCCGTACGGTACGTGCTCGAAGCCCGGACGTGGCAACTCTGGCACATCTTCCAACCGGCCCGACGCGCAGGTCCGCGAAGGGAGCATCCGTCCCCGGTCAGGGTAATGGTCCCGGTTTCCCGCCTGTTCGGCGGTGCGTGCCCTTTGCCGGTCTTCTGCATGCCCGTACGGCTTTCTCCGTTCCGAGCGGCGCCCCGTGGAACGGCGCCGCCACCACGGTCGCAGGGACCGTGGTGGCGGGAGAGGGGGTTGCGGCCGGGCTCACACGTTCGGGGGTGCTCCCTCGATCGGGCGTCCGAGGATGCCGGGGCGCTTCTGCCAGGGCAGCGGGCCGGACGGCGGCCGGTAGCCGACGCCGAGCGCGTCGAGCCGGGCGTAGTGCGCGTTCATCCGGCGCTCGAAACCGGCGAAGTCCCGCTCGGCGGGGGCGGGCAGGGCCGACCAGGCGACCTCGGCGAGGGCCGCGAGGCGGGGGAAGACCTGGTAGTCGACGCGGGAGCGGTTCTGCATGACCTCGGACCAGACGTTGCCCTGGGTCCCGAGGACGTGCCGGGCGGCCTCCTCGCTCAGGGCCGGCGGCACGGGTTCGAAGCGGTAGACGTCCTCCAGGGTGCGGACGTACCCGATGGGCATCGGCTCGTCGGGACCGCCGTGTTGACGGTGGTCCAGGTACACCTGCTGCTCGGGGCACATCACCACGTCGTGCCCGGCCTCGGCGGCCGCGATGCCGCCGGCGTACCCGCGCCAGGAGGAGACGGCGGCGCCGGGGGCGAGGCCGCCCTCCAGGATCTCGTCCCAGCCGATGAGGCGGCGGCCGCGCGCGGTGAGCCAGGTGTCGAAGTGGCGGATGAACCAGGACTGCAGCTCGTCCTCGTCGGCGAGGCCGAGCTCCTTGATGCGGGCCTGCGCCGTGGGCGACTGCCTCCACTGGTCCTTGGGGCACTCGTCGCCGCCGATGTGGACGAACGGCGAGGTCTCCGGCGGGAAGAGGCCGAGGAGTTCCTCGAAGACGCCCTCGTAGAACCGCAGGACGTGGTCGGTGGGGGCCAGGACGTTCGGGGTGACGCCCCAGTTGTCCCAGACGGTGAGGGCGGCGGTGTCGACGACGTCGGTGTTGCCGAGCTCCGGGTAGGCGCTGATGGCGGCCTGCGAGTGGCCCGGGACGTCGATCTCGGGGACGACCCGGATGTGCCGGGCGGCGGCGTAGGCCACGATCTCGCGGATGTCGTCCTGGGTGTAGTAACCGCCGTGCGGCGTCTCGTCCCAGAGCTCGGATGCGCGGTGGCCGTACTTCGTGCGCGCCCGCCAGGCGCCCACCTCGGTCAGGCGCGGGTAGCGCTTGATCTCGACGCGCCAGCCCTGGTCGTCGCTGAGGTGGAAGTGGAAGACGTTCAGCTTGTGGGCGGCGAGCAGGTCGAGGTAGCGCAGGACGTCGTCCTTGGGCATGAAGTGCCGTGCCACGTCGAGCATCAGGCCGCGCCAGCCGAAGCGGGGCGCGTCCTCGATGTCGGCGGACCCGAAACCGGTCGTCGTGGCGTCGCCGACGGGCGCCCGGCGGAATGCCTCGGGGCCGAGCAGCTGGCGCAGGGTCTGGGCGCCCCAGAAGACCCCGGCGGGGCTGCCGCCGGTGATGACGACGCTCTCGTCGGGCCGGGTGGTCAGCCGGTAGCCCTCGGGCGCCAGGGTTTCGTCGGTACGCAGGACGATCGCGCGCGGGGTGGTGTCGGTGCCGGGGGCCAGGGGCAGGCCGAAGGCGGCGCCCAGGGTGGTGCGCAGCCAGCGTTCGGTGGTCGCGGTTCCGGGGGCCGCCGCGATGGTGGTGGACGGATCGAGGACGAATCCGCACCGTCCCCGGTCGTCGGCGCGCAGGGGCGCCGGGATCAGTTCCATGTCCATGACGTCAGTCCTTAACCGCTCCGCCGAGTCCGGAGACCAGGCGTCGCTGTACGAGTACGAAGAAGACCAGCACGGGCACGGTCATCACCGTCGAGGCTGCCATGATCCCGCCCCAGTCGTTCTCGTCGGGTTTGAAGAAGACCAGCAGCGCCATCGGGAGCGTCGACTGGGAGGTGTCGCTGATGATGAAGGACTTCGCGAACAGGAAGTCGTTCCAGGTGGAGATGAACGAGAAGACGCTGGTCGCGACGAGGCCGGGGAAGACCAGCGGGAAGAGGATCTGCCACAGGAAGCGGGTGCGGCTCGCCCCGTCGATGTACGCGGCCTCCTCCAGGGCCTCGGGCACGGCCCGTACGAAGCCGCGCAGCATCCAGATGGCGAACGGCAGCGAGAAGGCCAGGTGCGGCAGGATCAGCGAGCCGAGCGTGTTCAGCTGACCGAAGTCCCGCATCAGGAAGAACAGCGGGATGGTCAGCGCCTCGACCGGCACCATCTGCGCCACCAGGAACATGATCAGCAGCGTGGTGCGGAAGCGGAAGCGGAACCGGGTGACCGCGGTCGCCGCCAGGAAGGCGATGAGCGCGGAGGCGACGACGACCGTGCCGGCGACGAGCAGGCTGTTGAGGAAGTAGCGCCCGAAGTCCTGCTGCTGGAAGACCCGCCGGAAGGAGTCCAGGGACGGCGACAGGGTCCAGGGCCTGGGGTGCGTGGACTGGACCTCGCCCGCCGGTTTGAAGGCGGAGAGCACCATCCAGTAGAGCGGGAAGGCGACGGCGGCGGCGATCAGCAGGGCCGCCGCCTCGGCGGCGAGCCGGCCGGGCCGGCGGACGCGCGACAGGCTGGGCAGGCTCACAGTTCCTCCCCCACGGCGCCGCACGAGGCGCAGGTAGACGAGCGTGACGGCGAGCAGGATCAGCAGCATCACGACGCCGATCGCCGAACCGAGGCTGTACTGCGAGGACGCGAACGCCTTCTGGTACGCGTACACGTTGAGCACCAGGTTCTGCCCGGCGATGCCGCCGCCGTTGGTCATGACGTAGATCTGCGTGAACACCTTGAAGTCCCAGATGACCGACTGGATGGTGACGACGGTCAGGATCGGCCGCAGCATCGGGGCCATGACCGACCGCCAGATCCGCCACTGCGAGGCGCCGTCCAGGGCGGCCGCCTCCAGCACCTCGGTGGGGATCGCCCGGATGCCCGCGTACACGGTCACCATGACGAACGGGAACGAGCACCACAGGACTGCGAGGAGCACCAGCGTGAAGGCGCTGTAGCGCCCGTACGTCCACGAGTGGTCGCCGAGGCCGAGGATCCGGTTGACGGGGCCGAAGTCGGCGTCGAAGAGGAAGACCCAGACGGTGGAGCCGGTGATCGCGGGCGTCGCCCAGGCACCGAGCGCGGCCATCATGAGCGCGAGCCGGGGCACGGCCCGTATCCGGGTCAGCAGGACGGCCAGGGCGCAGCCGACGAAGAGGGTGGCCAGGACGCAGGCGGCGGCGAAGACCACGGTGGCGAGGAGGACCTGCCAGAACTGGCTGTCGCCGAAGAGCGTGGTGTAGTTGCCCAGGCCCTGGAAGGTGGCCGGTTCGCCGCCGCTGACCTGGGCCTGGGTGTACTCCAGGAAGGAGATCAGGCCCAGTTGGTAGATCGGGTAGACCAGCAGCCCGCCGAGCAGGACGAGCGCGGGCAGCAGGTAGAGCCAGGGGGTCCAGCCCGGCCGCCGGGCCGGTGAGACCGGGCGGCGGCGCGGGCCGCGCGCGGGGCGGCCCGGCGCGGGGGTGGGGGGCGCTTGGTACGCCGTGCTGTTCGCGGTCATCGTCAGCCCACGTCGGCGAACGCCGCGTCCATCTTCTTCGCGGCGTCGTCCGAGGCCCGCGCCACGTCCTTGCGGCCGCTGACGATCTCCTGGAACATCGTGGGCAGGATCAGCGAGGAGTCGATCTGCCCCCAGGCCGGGGACGCGGGGACGAACTCGGTGCCGGCGCCGAGCGTCCTGACGAAGGGTTCGACGAACGGCTCGCGCTTGGCGGCGGCGGCCCGCACGTCGGTGTAGGTCGGCAGGAAGCCCATCGCGTCGAACATCCGCGCCTGGGCCTCCTTGCCGGTCAGCTCCTTCATCAGGTCGACGGCCAGGGTGCGGTGCTCGCTGCTCTTGAGCACGCCGATGTTGTTGCCGCCCGCGAACGCCGGGGCGACGGACCCCTCGGTCACGCCGGGCAGCGGCACCACCGCGTACTTGCCCTTGACGCTGCCGGCCTCGACGGCGGCGTGGCTGAAGTCGCCGCCGATGGCCATGGCGGCCTTGCCGGAGGCGAATGCGGTGACGGTCGCGTTGCCGCCCATGGCCGCGCACTTGGCGGGCGGGCAGTTGCTGTCGCCGAACAGCGAGGTGTACGCCTCGATGCCCTTGCGGGCCTTCGCGCTGTTGATGGCCGCCTTGTACGAGGAGCCGTCCCGGTCGGCCAGTTCGCCGCCGTTGGCCCAGATGAACGGCATGGCGCCGTAGGTGTAGGCGCCGCCGACCGCGAGACCGTACATGCCGGGCTTCTTCTTGTGGATCTTCTTGGCGGTGGAGATCAGCTCGGCCTGGGACTTGGGCGCCTCGATGCCCAGGTCATCGAAGACGTCGGTGCGGTAGTACAGCGCGCGTACGCCGACGAAGAGCGGGGCCCCGTAGACCTTGCCGTCGACCGTCACGGACTGCTTGGCGGTCGGGTCGGTGTCCTTGGCGTCCGCCCAGGCGCCGAACTCGGCCGTGATGTCGGCGAGTCCGCCGTCCTTGACGTAGCCGGCGGTGTCGGTGTTGCCGTACTCGATGAGGTCGGGGGCGCTCTTCGGGTCGTTGAAGGCGGCCTTGACGCGCTGGGCGCGGGTCTCGACCGGGATGTACTCGATCTCGACCTTCGCGCCCTCGTGCGCCTTCCTGAAGGCGGCGACGGCGGTGTCGACGACCTTCTCCTTGGGCTTGTTGCCGACCTCCTGGAACAGCCAGACGCGCAGCGTGCCGGTCTTCTCGTCCCCCTTGGCGCCGGTGTCGGAGGTCTGCGGCGCGCAGGCGGTGGCCGTGAGGCCCGCCAGGACGAGCGCCGCGGCCGGGGCGGCGATTCGGGCTGAAAGCTTCATCCGGGAACCCCTACCGGTAGGCGTTGCAGCATGCGCAACGCTCGTTTCGTTCTGCACAACAGGCAGGAGAGTAGGTGCGGACCCGGACGGCGACAAGTGGTCTCCACCACTCTGTGACCCGGCGGAGCAGCCCGTGCAACGGGACGCACCCGGCCCCGGACGACGGAGAACCCCCGGGGCACGCGGACGCGTGCCCCGGGGGTTCTCCCGGGTCGTTCAGCTCTTGCCGGTACCGGCCGCTGCGCCTACTTCTTGTCCTTGCCGCCCTTGCCCTTGTCGCCGCCGGCGCCCATGGACTCGTAGATCTCCTTGCACATGGGGCACACCGGGTACTTCTTGGGGTCGCGCCCCGGCACCCAGACCTTGCCGCACAGTGCGACCACGGGGGTGCCCTCCAGGGCGCTCGCCATGATCTTGTCCTTCTGGACGTAATGGGCGTAGCGCTCGTGGTCGCCGTCGCCGTTCGACACCTGCGGCGTCGGCTCCACGAGGGTTCCGGTACCTGCCCCGCGCTCGGGCTCAAGAGTGCTCATAACCGCCAAGCGTACTGAAAGACGGGACATCAGTTCAGCGAAGGGTCGTCCGGATACGTGGCGATCATGGCCAGTTCGCTGCGCTGGCGGCGCAGCACCGCACGCCACAGGCCCTCCGGGCGCGGCGACGAGACGTCTCCCGGTTCCGACTCGACCACGTACCAGGCGCCCTCGGACAGCTCCGACTCCAGCTGCCCCGGCCCCCAGCCCGCGTACCCCGCGAAGATCCGCAGCGATCCGACGGCGGCGGCCAGCAGCTCGGGGGGCGCCTCCAGGTCCACCAGGCCGATCGCCCCGTACACCCGGCGCCAGCCAATGGGGTCTCCCCTGCTCGAGCGAAGCCGAGAGCTTGGGGAAGGCCCCTCTTCGCCCGGGATCACCGCCACGCCGAGCGCCGAGTCGAGCGAGACGGGGCCGCCCTGGAAGACGACCTCCGGCTCGCCGGTCAGGCCGGCCCAGGCCGCCAGGATGTCCGCGACGCCCACCGGGGTGGGGCGGTTGAGGACCACGCCGAGGGAGCCCTCCTCGTCGTGGTCGAGGAGCAGCACGACCGCGCGGTCGAAGTTCGGGTCCGCCAGGGCGGGCGCGGCCACGAGCAGCCGCCCTGTGAGCGAGGACACCTCGGTCATGGCGGAAATGATCCCGCATCTTCGGACCTCGCGGGGGCCAAGTGACCCGGTCGTCGCGCTCGGTGCCCGAGCGCAGCTCAGGGCGCACGGGTGCATGAGGAGCGCACGGCCGGTCCGCCCACCCGGACGGTGACCCTCCGCAAGAGCCGCACAGCAGAGCGTGTTTCGGGGCTTCCGCGACGTTCGTACACCGCCCGTTCCCTTACGGAAGGGGGGTGCGGGGCCATTACCCTTTCGTTTGGCCCCCTGCCCGACCACTCCGGAACGCGAGATTCATGACCGGCACAGACGATGTCCTGCTTGTCCACGGCGGCACCCCGCTGGAGGGCGAGATCCGCGTCCGAGGCGCCAAGAACCTGGTGCCCAAGGCGATGGTCGCCGCGCTGCTCGGCAGCGGGCCCAGCCGGCTGCGCAACGTGCCCGACATCCGTGACGTGCGGGTCGTGCGCGGGCTGCTCCAGCTGCACGGGGTGACGGTCCGCCCCGGTGACGAACCGGGCGAACTGGTCCTGGACCCCACCCATGTCGAGAGCGCGAACGTCGCCGACATCGATGCCCACGCCGGCTCGTCGCGCATCCCGATCCTGTTCTGCGGGCCGCTGCTGCACCGCCTGGGCCACGCGTTCATCCCCGGGCTCGGCGGCTGCGACATCGGCGGCCGGCCGATCGACTTCCACTTCGACGTGCTGCGCCAGTTCGGCGCGACGATCGAGAAGCGGGCGGACGGGCAGTACCTGGAGGCCCCGCAGCGGCTGCGCGGCACCAAGATCCGGCTGCCGTACCCGTCGGTGGGCTCCACCGAGCAGGTGCTGCTGACTGCGGTGCTCGCCGAGGGCGTCACGGAGCTGTCCAACGCGGCCGTGGAGCCGGAGATCGAGGACCTGATCTGCGTCCTGCAGAAAATGGGCGCGATGATCTCGATGGACACCGACCGGACCATCCGGATCACCGGTGTGGACCGCCTCGACGGCTATACGCACCGGGCCATCCCGGACCGCCTGGAGGCCGCCTCCTGGGCGTCCGCCGCGCTGGCGACCGAGGGCAACATCTACGTCCGGGGCGCCCAGCAGCGCTCGATGATGACGTTCCTGAACACCTACCGCAAGGTCGGCGGCGCCTTCGAGATCGACGACGAGGGCATCCGCTTCTGGCACCCGGGCGGCGCGCTGAGCGCCATCGCGCTGGAGACGGACGTGCACCCCGGCTTCCAGACCGACTGGCAGCAGCCGCTGGTCGTGGCGCTGACGCAGGCCGCGGGCCTGTCGATCGTGCACGAGACGGTGTACGAGTCCCGGCTCGGCTTCACCTCCGCGCTGAACCAGATGGGCGCGCACATCCAGCTCTACCGCGAGTGCCTGGGCGGCTCGGACTGCCGCTTCGGCCAGCGCAATTTCCTGCACTCCGCGGTCGTCTCGGGCCCGACGAAGCTCCAGGGCGCGGACCTGGTCATCCCGGACCTGCGCGGCGGCTTCTCGTACCTGATCGCCGCGCTGGCGGCCCAGGGCACGTCCCGGGTGCACGGGATCGACCTGATCAACCGGGGTTACGAGAACTTCATGGACAAGCTGGAGAAGCTCGGCGCGAAGGTGGAGCTGCCGGGCGGCTCACTGGTCTGAGCGGCGCTGTTCCGGGGGCCCCGGTCCCGGGCCTCCGGGACACCGCCGTCGCCCGCCACACGGCCTGCTGAGGGCTCTGGCGAGCCGAATGCCGAAGGGCGGCCACCCTGGTCGGGGTGACCGCCCTCCGTCGTACCCAGGGGTCTTACTTGCCCTTGGCGGCTTCCTTGAGCTTGGAGCCCGCGGAGACCTTCACGCTGTAGCCGGCCGGGATGTTGATCGGGTCGCCGGTCTGCGGGTTACGAGCGGTGCGAGCGGCACGGTGGGTGCGCTCGAAGGTCAGGAAACCGGGGATGGTGACCTTCTCGTCGCCCTTGGCGACGATCTCACCGACGGTCTCGGCGAGCGCGGCCAGCACGGCGTCGGCGTCCTTGCGGGTCACCTCGGCACGGTCGGCCAGGGCGGCCACCAGCTCACTGCGGTTCATGTTGTTACTCCCGTGTTCTTCTTGCCTGTGAGGCGTGAGATCGAAGCCGATGCTGCCAGGACCCTCGGACAGTCCCCGTACCCGGGTCTGTCCTTCGGATGTCCCAGACCTCGCGCCCTGTGGGGTCTCCCCTGGACGTAGTCCTTGAGGAAGCATCCTGCCCCCACCTGCGGCGGGAAAGCCAATCCGGCACCCTCCGGGAGCCGTACGAAAAGCGCCACTGCCTCGTCGTGGTGACGTCCCGTCGACTCCCCCAAAGCGTCCGCAGCGGGTGCGGGGCTCTGCGGGACGCGTCGCCCGCCCACCCTAAAGGGGCGTTTGGGGCACCGCGACCCGCGACGCGCCGTACGTCAGACGGACGTGGGCCCCGTCACAGCGACTCCGGCCGCCTTGGCGGCGTCCCGGACGGCCCCGGCTACCGCTCCGGCGACCTTGTCGTTGAAGACCGACGGGATGATGTAGTTCGCGTTGACCTCGTCCTCGGCGACCACGCCGGCCAGGGCGCGGGCGGCGGCGAGCATCATCTCCGTGTTGACGGTGCGGGACTGGGCGTCCAGCAGTCCGCGGAAGACACCGGGGAAGACCAGCACGTTGTTGATCTGGTTGGGGAAGTCGGAGCGGCCGGTGGCGACGACCGCCGCGGTGCGGCGGGCGATCGCCGGGTCCACCTCCGGGTCCGGATTCGCGAGCGCGAACACGATCGCGCCGTCCGCCATGGCCGCCACGTCGTCGCCGTCCAGCACGTTGGGGGCGGAGACGCCGATGAAGACGTCCGCGCCGACCACGGCCTCCTTGAGGGTGCCGGTGACGTTCTCGGGGTTGGTGTTGTCGGCGATCCAGCACAGCGGCGAGTCGGGGTCGGCGGACCGCAGGTCCTCGCGGCCCGAGTGCACCACGCCGTGGATGTCGGCGACCACGGCGTGCTTGACGCCGGCGGCGATGAGGAGCTTGAGGATCGCCGTACCGGCCGCGCCGGCCCCCGACATCACGACCCGCACGTCCCCGATCGCCTTGCCCACCACGCGCAGCGCGTTGGTCAGCGAGGCGAGGACCACGATGGCGGTGCCGTGCTGGTCATCGTGGAAGACGGGGATGTCCAGGGCCTCGCGCAGCCGGGCCTCGATCTCGAAGCAGCGCGGCGCGGAGATGTCCTCCAGGTTGATGCCCGCGAAGCCGGGCGCGATGGCCTTGACGACCTCCACGATGGCGTCGGTGTCCTGCGTGTCCAGGCAGATCGGCCAGGCGTCGATGCCGGCGAAGCGCTTGAAGAGGGCCGCCTTGCCCTCCATCACGGGCAGCGCGGCCTTGGGGCCGATGTTGCCGAGGCCGAGCACCGCGGAGCCGTCCGTCACGACTGCGACGGAGTTGCGCTTGATGGTGAGGCGGCGGGCGTCCTCGGGATTCTCGGCGATCGCCATGCAGACCCGGGCCACCCCGGGGGTGTAGATCATCGAGAGGTCGTCGCGGTTGCGGATGGGGTGCTTGGACGCCATCTCGATCTTGCCGCCGAGGTGCATGAGGAACGTACGGTCGGAGACCTTGCCGAGGACGACGCCCTCGATGGCGCGCAGGCCCACGACGATCTCGTCCGCGTGCGCGGTGGAGGAGGCCGCGATCGTGACGTCGATCCGCAGCTTCTCGTGGCCGGAAGCGGTCACGTCGAGGCCGGTGACCGAACCCCCGGAGGACTCCACGGCCGTGGTGAGCTGGGAGACCGCTGTGCCGCTCGCGGGCACCTCCAGCCTGACCGTCATCGAGTACGAGACGCTGGGCGCCGTTGCCATGGCCGAGTCCTTCGCTTTCCTTAGCTTCATTGCTATGCGTGTCCGAAACCCGGGCAACCCCCGGCAGCGGACATGCCTTCCGATATTCGCACCTACCGACGAGTAGCCGTTAATGACTGTCGCAGCGCGGAAACTGTTTTCCACCATACGAGAAGTGGGGGGCGCAGTGGAACCCCTGTCCGGGAACGCGAAGAGGCGAGCGCGAAGAGGCCCGGGAACGCGAAGAGGCGAGCGTGAAGAGGCCCGGGAACGCGAAGAGGCCCGCGCCACCGGAAGGTGACGCGGGCCTCTTCTTCAGTTGAACGGCACCGACCCGCCATGCTCGCCTCGCGGCAAGTGGTCGCTCGAAGCGACTAAGGTTGGGCCCGGGGGCTTGGATCGAGCCGGTGCCACTACCAGGCTAACAAACCACCTGGAAAAGTGATTCCCCCAGCGCGGGTCGGCCGCGAAAGGCCACCGAGCGGCCCCGGGGCCTCAGTCCCTGAGCAGGTCCGGCACCCCGTCCTCGTCCGGCAGGTCCCGCTCCCCCGAGACCACCGTGAGCTGCTGCGTCGCCCGGGTCAGCGCCACGTACAGCACCCGCAGCCCCGCCGGGGACTCGTCCGCGATCTCCGCCGGCGAGACGACCACCGTGGCGTCGTACTCCAGGCCCTTCGCCTCCAGGCTGCCCAGCGCCACCACCCGCTCGCCCAGCTCAGCGAGCCACTCGCGGGCCTGCGCGCGCCGGTTCATCGCCACGACGACGCCGACCGTGCCGTCCACCTCGCCGAGCAGCCGCCGCGCCTCCTCGCGCACGGTGCCGGCCAGGTCGCCGCCGCGCACGGTCTCGAAGCGCGGCACCACGCCCGTGGAGCGGACCGCCGCCGGGGACTCCATGCCGGGCATCGCGAGCGCCAGCACCCTCGCGGCCAGCTCGGCGATCTCCGCCGGGTTGCGGTAGTTGACCGTCAACGTGAAGTGCCGGCGCGGACGGTTGCCCAGCGCCTCGTCACGGGCGGCCGACGCCTCGTCCGGGTCGGACCAGGAGGACTGGGCCGGGTCCCCGACGATCGTCCAGGTGGCGTGCCGGCCGCGCCGGCCGACCATCCGCCACTGCATGGGCGTGAGGTCCTGCGCCTCGTCCACGATGACGTGGGCGTACTCCGTGCGCTCGGCCGCGAGCCGTTCGGCCCGCTCCCACTGGGTCTCCTCGCGCCTCGGCATCAGCTCCTCCAGGCCGGTGAGCTGGTCCAGCGGGTCCGCCTCGCGCTTGCGCTTGGGGCGGCTGGGGGTGCCGAGCAGCGTCTGGAGCTCGTCCAGGATCGCCACGTCATGGACCGAGAGCGGCCCCTGTCCCGCCTCGTCCAGGCGCTTGAGGGAGCGCGCGAGCCGGCGCACCTCGCCCTGGTTCAGCGTGCGCCGCGACCACCGGGCGAGCCGCTTCTCGTCAGCCATCGCCGCGAGCACCCCGCGCGGGGTGAGCTCGGGCCACCAGGCGTCCAGGAACGCGAGGAACGGCGTGTCGGTGGACACGTCCTCGTCGAAGGAGGAGCGCAGCTCGGCCGCCAGCTGGGGGTCGGTGTAGCGGCCCCGGCCGGAGGAACGGTTCCACAGCGCGTCGAGCAGCAGCCGGCGGGCGCGCGGGCGCAGCAGGTTGACCGGTGCGGTGCCGCTGAGCACGTTGTTGCGGATGCGCCGCAGCTCGTCCTCCAGCAGCTCGACGCGGGCGCCGAAGGCCACCACCCGCAGCCGGGTGGGCGTGCCGGTCCGCTGCGGGGCCTCCTCCTCCCCGAACTCCAGCTGCCCGTCACCGGACGCGGTCGGCCGGGCCGCGGGCTGCTCCAGCGCGCCGCGCGCCGCCTTGCGCAGCACCGGGAGCATCCGCGAGGAGCCCTTGATCCGGGCGACGGCCGGCTCGTCGTAGGCGGTGGCGCCCTCGGGCCCCGCCGCCTCGTCGGAGAGCGAGCCGACGGCGCGGATCGCGACCTGGCCCTCCTCGCCGAGCGAGGGCAGCACGCCTTCGGTGTACGCGACCAGCAGCGGCGTCGGCGAGACGACGAGGATGCCGCCCGCGTAGCGCCGCCGGTCCTGGTAGAGCAGGTACGCGGCCCGGTGCAGGGCGACCGCGGTCTTGCCGGTGCCGGGGCCGCCGGAGACCTCGGTGACGGAGGCGGCGGGCGCCCGGATCACGAGGTCCTGCTCGGCCTGGATGGAGGAGACGATGTCCCGCATGGTGTGGCTGCGGGCCTGCCCGAGCGCCGCCATCAGGGCGCCGTCGCCGACGACCGGGAGCTTGTCGCCGCCCAGGTACGCGGTCAGCTCGGGGCGCATCAGGTCGTCCTCGACGCCGAGGACCCGGCGGCCCTTGGAGCGGATGACGCGGCGGCGGACCACCCGGCCCGGCTCCTTGGGCGTCGAGCGGTAGAACGGCGCGGCGGCCGGGGCGCGCCAGTCGATGACGAGCGGGGCGTAGTCGGAGTCGAGGACCCCGATGCGGCCGATGTGCAGCGTCTCGGCGATGTCGGCGGTGCCGTCCGGGCGTACGACGTCGTCGGCGGGTTCGACGGAGGTGAAGGCGCCGTCCGGGCCGCGTTCGCCGTCCTTGCCGAGCAGCAGGTCGATCCTCCCGAAGAGGAAGTCCTCGAACTCGCTGTTCAGCCGGTTGAGGTGGATTCCGGCGCGGAACACCTGGGCGTCGCGCTCGGCGAGCGCCCCCGGCGTCCCCACCTGGCCGCGTTTGACGGCATCGTTCATGAGAAATTCCGCCTCGTGGATCTTCTCCTCAAGGCGGTGGTACACACGGTCGAGATGTTCCTGCTCGACACCGATCTCCCGGTCCCGCAACGAATCGACAGCGGCATCCTGCGCGGCCACCGAGGCCCCCTTCTGACGTGCATTGGGCAGCCGTCAACCCTATGCGACGGGGGGCCTTCGCGCACCTGCCGCCCCGCCCGCGCGGGGCGCGTCCGGATATCGATCGCGTGACGGGGCCCCGGGGCGCGCCGACGGTGCCGGGGCGGCCGCGCCAACTCCCCTCGTACGATGACCGGATGAACGCCGATGCGCGCGATGCCCGGCTCCGGGCCGGTTCCCTGGTGCTCCGCCCCTGACTGCCGGACGATCTCGGGGCGCTGCTCGACGCCTACCGCGATCCGGCGATCCGGGCGGGCTCGCGCGCACCCGTGGCGGATGAGGCGGCGGGCGCCCAGTGGCTGCGGGCCCAGGACGAGGGCCACCGCCACACGCGCGAGGCGTAGGGCCCCGTCCGGCGGATCTTCGTGGGCCCGCGACGCCTGGCACGCACTCTCGCCGCTCTCAGGCGACGCCTGGCACGTACTGTCGCCGCCCTCAGTCCTCCGCGCCCGTCACCGGACCATCGTGCAGGATGCGCTGGAACAGCCGGTGGTCGCGCCACTCGCCGTCGATGTGGAGGTAAGCCGGCGCCATGCCGAACTCCTCGAACCCGCACTTGGCGAGGACCCGCTGGGACGCCGTGTTGTCCAGCACCGTGCCCGCCTCGATCCGGTGCAGCCGCAGCTCGTCCCGGGCCAGCTCGCAGATGAGCCGCACCGCCGCCGTCGCCAGGCCCCGGCCCGCGTGCGCGACGTCCACCCAGTAGCCGAGGGTCGCGCTGCGGAACGGGCCGAGCGCCACGGCGTTGAGGTTGAACCCGCCGACCGCCCGGTCCTCGCCGTCGCACAGCACCCAGGGCATCACGCGCCCCGCCGCCCGGTCCGCGAGGAGTCCGGCCAGCCGCTCGCGCTGTCCCTCCTCGGTGTAGAAGGACTCGGGGCGCTCGGGCTCCCAGGGCTTCATGTACGCACGGCTGCGGGTCAGCGAGGCGGCGCGGGAAGCGGCGTCGGCCATCGTGGTGGGGCGGAGCCGTATCCCCGCGCCGAGCGGGTGGACGTCATCGATCATGACCGCACGCTATCCGGGCGGCCGGTGGCGTGGACGCTCGCGTGGGCGGCTGCGCGTCTCGGCTGTGGAGCGGGCCCGGCCCCGCCGCCGCACTGGACCCATGACCACCACCCGGGCCGGCCGGCCGGCCGCCCCCGCGCTCGGGCGCAGCGACGACCGGCGCGCCCCGCTCAGGAGCCGGCGTACTTGGCGTCGGCCGCCGGGTCCAGGGCCAGCCGGTAGCCGCGCTTGACCACGGTCTGGATCAGCCGGGGCGCCCCCAGCGCGGTGCGCAGCCTGGCCATCGCCGTCTCCACCGCGTGCTCGTCCGTACCGCTGCCGGGCAGGGCGCGCAGCAGGTCGGCGCGGGAGACCACCCAGCCGGGCCGGCGGGCCAGGGTGTGCAGCAGGGCCATCCCGGCGGGCGGCACCGCGCGCAGCTCGTCGTCGACCAGGACGGCGTGGCCGCGGATCTCGACGCGGTGGCCGGCGACGGGCAGCGTACGGGCGCGGGCGGGCAGTTCACGGCAGATGAGCTGGACGAGCGGGCCGAGCCGGAAGCGTTCCGGCTGGACGGTGTCGATGCCGCGCGCCTGCAACGGCACGGCGGTGACCGGGCCGACGCAGGCGGGTACGACGTCGCCGCGCAGGGCGGTCACCACCTCGGCCAGCAGCCCGCGCTTCTCTGCCCGGCCCAGCAGCGAGGCGGCGGCAGGGGCGCTGGTGAAGGTCAGCGCGTCCAGGCCGCGCGCGACGGTGAGGTCCAGGATGCGGTCGAGGGGCGCGATGTCCTCCGGCGGCATCCAGCGGTAGACGGGGACGCCGACGACCTCGCCGCCCGCCTCGCGCAGCGACTCCACGAAGCCGGGGAGGGGTTCGCCGTGCAGCTGGAGGGCGACGCGGCGGCCCCGGACGCCTTCCGCGAGGAGCCGTTCCAGCACCTCCGCCATGGACTCGGACGCCGGTGACCATGCCTCGGTCAGCCCGGCGGCGCGGACCGCGCCTTTCACCTTGGGGCCGCGCGCCAGGAGTTCGACGCCGCGCAGGGTCTCCAGGAGCCGGTCCCCGATGCCCCAGCCGTCGGCGGCCTCGATCCAGCCCCGGAAGCCGATCGCGGTGGTCGCGACGACCACGTCCGGGGCGTCGGCGATCAGTTCCTCGGTGGCGGCGAGCAGTTCGCCGTCGTCGGCGAGCGGCACGATCCGCAGGGCCGGGGCGTGCGCCACGGTGGCGCCCCGGCGCCGCAGCAGCGTGTCCAGCTCCTCCGCCCGGCGCGCGGCGGTGACACCGACCGTGAAGCCCGAAAGGGGCCCGTGCCGCGCGTCGCCGTGCTGCCCGTCGTCGTGTTGTGCGTCGTCGTGCATAAGGTCTCTACCCGGCTCTCGTCCCGCTGCTGCTCGATGGTGCGGAGGACCGAGCCTGCCAACGCCGCGTGACAGACCCGGTTCAGCCGTATTTCCCGCTCGTTACGGCGCCGGGCGCCGCCCGTTCATCATCACACCTCGGCGTGGCTGAGCTGCGGCTTCGCCGGGGCGGTCGCGGCGGGGCGAAGGTATACCGCCCAGGTGAGCGCGGAACACACCGCGTAGAAGGCGAGGAACGACCAGAACGCGGCCGTTCCCGCGCCCGAGGTCTGGAAGGACTGCCGGAAGGCCGGGTTGACGGCGAGCCCGCCGAGCGCCCCGACCGCGCCGATCAGGCCCATCGCCGCCCCGGACAGCCGCCCCCGGGCCGCCGCCTCCTCGCCGCGCAGCCCCTGGGCGAGGGCCTGGGCGTGGAAGATGCCGGGGATCATCTTGTACGTCGAGCCGTTGCCGAGCCCGGTGAGCGCGGAGACGGCCAGGAAGGCGGCGTACGAGGTCCCCGGCTTCATCACCACGAGGGCGGCGAGCGTCGGTACCAGCAGGGTGAGCGCGCTGAACACCGTCCAGTTCCGGCCACCGAACCGGGCCACCGCGGAGGTGTACGGCGCCCGGGCGAGGGCCCCGACCAGCGTCGCGGTGGAGATCAGGAAGGGCTGGCCGGCCGGGTCCACCCCGTACTCCGGTCCCATGAACAGGACCATCACCGACCACAGGGTCCACACCGAGAAGCCGATGTGCTCGGACAGGACGGAGAACCAGAGGTTGCGGCGCACGATCCGCTCGCCGCCCTGGCGCCAGAAGGTCTCGTCCTCCGGGTCCCGGTGCTCGATCCAATGGCCGGCCATCGCGCGCCTCCACCGGGTGCTCGGGGGTGTTGTCCCGAACCTGGGAAGCGCGCGTTTCGGTGCGGTGCCGCGAGGTGACCGGTGGGCAACCTTGCTCTCACCGGGCCGGGGCCGGCCCGGTGAGAAGAGGTCAGTGCCGGGCGCGGGGCCTGGCCGCCCCGTTGGGCCAGAGCCGCGGGCGGCGCTTGGCGGCGACGTCCTCGACCCAGCCGACGGCGAGGATCATCAGCCCTATCAGCGGCCAGATGAGGATCAGCGCCAGCGTGTTGTACGAGGCGTCGATGTACGTGCCGAGGTGGTCGCCGACCCACGGCACGTCCCACAGCAGGTCGATGATCGGGAAGGCGGCCATCAGCAGCAGGTTGTGCCAGAGGTAGATGGTCACCGCCCGGTTGTTGGCGAGCGTGACCAGGCTGTCCCAGGCCGCCAGCCGGCCCGGCAGCTCCCGCCAGGAGGGCGCGTACTGGAGCAGGATCACGCAGAAGCCCAGCGACCAGGTGGCCTGGGCGAGCGGGATCTCGTCCAGGTTCCAGCCCTCCTCGGTGAGGTGGCCCGAGCCCCACCACAGGGCGAAGGCCATGAGGATCGCGGCGAGCGAGACCGAGAGGTAGCGCGGAACGGTCTTCAGCAGCCCGTCGTTGTGCGCGAAGCCGAGGATCCAGCAGGAGCCGAACACCGCGAAGTCGACCAGCCCCTCACCGGCCGTGCCGGGCACGGTGACCAGGCCGGTGCCGATGACGGCGGTGAGCCCGATCGGAGCGAGCAGCGTCACCCAGGGCAGCTTCCGGAACGCCTTCAGCAGCAGCGGGGAGGCCAGCACGAACCACAGGTAGGCGCGGATGTACCAGAGCGGCCCGATCGCCTGCTCGGCCCAGGAGGTCTCCAGGAAGCCGCCCTCGGAGCCGTTCTCCCAGGGGAAGGGCGGTGTGCCGACCGGGAAGACGTAGCAGGCCAGCTTGAGGAACCACCAGATGCCCTCCTCCCGCACCGGCTTCCAGCCGAGCAGGAAGACCACCGGTACGGCGACCGCGGCGAACGCCCACATCGGCGGCAGCAGCCTGCGCACCCGGCTGCGGATGACGCTCCACGCGGGCCGCGACAGCGAGCGGGCCATCAGCGAGCCGGCCAGGGCGAACATGACGCCCATGGACGGGAAGACGACGGTCAGCCACGCCCAGCCGAAGAGGTGGAAGACCACGACACGGACCAGCGCGACGGCCCGCAGCAGGTCGAGGTAGCGGTCCCGGCCGCCCTTGGCCGGCGCCGGGGCGGGCTCCGGCTCGGGGGCGGGCGCGAGCGTCGCCGCGGGCGCCGGCTCCTGGAACCGGGGCTCCGGCTCCTGGACCCACGGTGCCGGCTCCTGGACCCAGGGCTCGGGCTGCCGGGCCCACGGCGCCGGGTCGGCCGGCGGCCGCGCCCACTCCTGCGGCCGCTGCGCCGGGAAGGGCACGGTGTGCGGCTCCCCGTGCGGCTGCTGCGGATACGCGGAGGGGTAGTCCGGGTGGGTCATGCGACGGGCCTCCGGTCGTTGCTGCGCCTGCTCTGGGAAGGCACCGAACCGGGCGCCTCGACGACCCCGGTCCGGCGCAGCTTCTGCCAGCGCAGCCGGCCGCCGGTGAGAGCGGTGATCCAGGACTGGAGCAGCACCACGTACATGAGCTGCCGGTAGAGGACCTGCTGGAGGGGCAGCGAGATCAGATGGGTCATGCGCTCCCGGTCGAGCCGGAAGGCGTACGCGGCGCAGACGAGCTGCACCCCGAGGACGCCGAGCCAGGCGATGACGGTCTTCTCGGTGGGGCCGAAGACGATCCCGTACAGCAGGAAGACGTCGATGAGGGGGGCGAGGAGCGGGGCGACGACCATGAACAGGGCAACGAAGGGCAGCCCGACGCGGCCGAAGCGGCCCGAGGGCCCGCGCTCGATGACCGCGCGGCGGTGCTTCCAGATCGCCTGCATGGTGCCGTACGACCACCGGTAGCGCTGCGACCAGAGCTGTTGGACGGTCTCCGGCGCCTCGGTCCAGGCGCGGGCGTTCTCCGCGTACACGACGCGCCAGCCGTCCCGGTGCAGGGCCATGGTGACGTCGGTGTCCTCGGCGAGGGTGTCCTCGCTCATGCCGCCGATGCGGTCCAGCGCGTCCCGGCGGAACGCCCCGACCGCGCCGGGGATGGTGGGCATGCAGCGCAGCAGGTCGTACATGCGGCGGTCGAGGTTGAAGCCCATCACGTACTCGATGTGCTGCCAGGCGCCGATGAGCGAGTCGCGGTTTCCGACCTTGGCGTTGCCGGCGACGGCCCCGACGCGCGGGTCGGCGAAGGGCTGCACCAGCTCGCGGACGGTGGACGGCTCGAAGACCGTGTCGCCGTCCATCATCACGATGATGTCGTTGCGGGCGTGCGCGATGCCGTTGTTCAGGGCGGCGGGCTTGCCCGCGTTGCGCTGGCGCACCACCCGGACGTTCGGCAGGCGCATCCGCTGGACGATGTCCGCGGTGTCGTCCGTGGAGCCGTCGTCGATCACGATGACTTCGACCGGATAGTCACTTGCCACGAGCGAGTGCACCGTGTTAGCGATGCACTTGCTCTCGTTGTACGCGGGCACCAGGACGGTCACCGGGCGGGTGAGCGGTTCGCCCCAGCGGAAGCCGCGTCCGCGGACCCGGCGGGCGTGCGCGAAGGACAGCAGCAGCATCAGCCCGAAGCGGGCGAAGACCAGCACACCGATGACCGCGAGGCCGGCCACCATCACATCGGTGATGTGGTCCGAGACGTCCACGGCGTAGACGAACGCCTTGCCCTTCCACAGGTCGAACCCGGTGACCGGGGTGTGCGCGCTGGGGGCGCCGAGGGCGTCGGTCAGGTTGGCGAACGTATAGCCCTGCTCCTGCATCTTCGGCAGGAACTTCCCCAGGGCGGTGACGGTCTGCGACCGGTCGCCTCCGGAGTCGTGCATCAGGATGATCGCGCCCTTGCCGTGCTTGGGCGTGGCACGCTTGATGATCGCCCTGACGCCAGGCCGCTTCCAGTCCTCGCTGTCGGTGTTGTTGACGACGGTGAGGTAGCCGCGGCTGCCCACGTACTGGGTGACCGGCCAGGACTTGTTGTCCATGGCGTCGGCGTACGAGGAGTAGGGCGGCCGGAACAGCGAGGTGCGGATGCCGGCCGCGCCCGCGAGCACCAGCTGGTTCTGGGACAGCTCCCAGTCGATGCGGCCGGTGGACTGGTAGGAGAGGTCGGGGTGGTTGAAGGTGTGCAGCCCGACCTCGTGGCCCTCCTTGACCATGCGCTCGACCAGGTCCGGATAGCGCGAGGCCATGGTGCCGGTGACGAAGAAGACGCCGTGGGCGTGGTACTTCTTCAGCTCGTCCAGCACCTTCGGCGTCCACTCCGGGTCCGGGCCGTCGTCGAAGGTCAGCACGATCTTGTGGTCCGGGATGCGCAGGGTCTTCGCGGGCTCGGTGGTGCTCCGTGCGTCGATGACCGGCCCGCCCTCCAGCACCTGTTCGGGCACCCGGTCGGTGGCGACCGGCGGCCGGATGCGGTGGTCGGCGAGGATTTCGCTGTGCACGTAGCCGCGCAGCATCAGCATGGCGAGCAGGGCAACGAGAAACAGGAGCGGCAGCATGTAGCGCATGGGAAGTCTGCGCCGGTTCTGCTTCTTCCTGTGGTTGTTGCGCCTGCCCCGGGGGGCAGGAGAGGTCATCTAGTTGGCGCCTTCTCGTTCTTGCGCGGGCGGGTCCGGGGACTCGGCGGTGGGAGACGTGGTGCCGGGGGCCGGCGGGTCCGGATCGGTGACCGGGGTGCCGGCGTCGGCGGGCTGCCCCGAGGCCGTCGTCTCCCCGGCCGGTGTGCTGCCGCCGCTGCTCCCGGCGGTGCCCGTGTCGCCCTTCGGCGGGACGCGGGTCGAGGCGGAGGAGCTGGCCCCCGGGGCCGTGGAGCGTTCGGTGCCGGTTCCGCCGGGCAGGGCCGCGCTGCCCTGCGGCTGCGGGGCGGACGGCGAGGTGCTGGTGCCCGTGCCGGCGGATGCCCCGGTGCTGGGGCTCGCGCCGGGCGAGGCGGGCGCCTGCACCTCTTCCGTCTTCTGGTGCTCCTCGTGGCCGGAGATCGGGAGGGACGGCGCGCTTGAGTTGCCGCCGAGCATGGCGATGACCAGGGTCACCGCGTAACAGACGAAGACCGCGGCCAGGACCCATCCGACCCGGCGCAGCGTCTTGCCGCGCCGGCCGCTCTCGTCGACGAAGACGGGGCCGTCGGAGCCATCCGGAGCGCTGGGTTCCGGGAGGAGCTCGGAGAGCTGCCGCCCCAGGCCGTCCAGCTGAATGGTGACTTCGTTCGGCTCGTGTGTGTGCCCTGCATGGGCACCTTCACGCCAAGTTTCCACTGTTGTACACACTTCCCCCACTCAGGACCGGGTGCGCACAACTGACCGGTCGTGTGTCTCCGGACGGCCCCCACCCTGCCCACGAGCCCCTTACCACGTGCACCCGGTCCATGAATGTAGCGCACGCCGGGGACAGCCCGAGCCCGCTGACCGGTGTTGTTCGTCATGAGAGATACATCTGTTTTCGAACCGTGCTGCGGCCACCGGCCCCCGCGGGTGAGCGGCGGGAGCGCGCCCCGGGCGCGCACGCCGGGCGCGCACTCCCTCACGCCGTGCGGGCCGGACCGGCCGGCACGGACGCGCGGGCGCGCAACGCGAGAACCCCGCTGCCGGGTGGCAACGGGGTCCTCGTTCACATGGGAATTGTGGAGATGGCGGGAATCGAACCCGCGTCCAACGGTGCGGAACCAGGGCTTCTCCGAGTGCAGTCCGCTGCGCTTTTCTCGGCCTCGGAGGTCACGCGGACAAGCCTCCGACAGGCCCAGTCACTGTTTGATTTCCTTCAGAGACCCGTGACCGGACTCAGAAGTTTAGATCCCTTGATGATGCCAGGATCCGGGTCGGGATCACCCCCGGGCTGACACTCCGCAGAGTCTTCGCTCAGCTGCTGATTAGGCAGCGAGGGCGAAGGCGGAGGAATCGCGCTTGGAATTGGCGATTATTGGTTGCGACATATGGTTTACGAGATCATTGCCGCTTCCTCGACTCGCTTCCCCTGCTTCGACATCCGCTGTCGAAACCGATCATCCCCATGTTGATTTTTCAAAGGTGGTACACACCCTCGCTGGGGTGCAGTGCCATCGTACGTGACCAACGCACGACGATGCCAGCGTATTCCTGCCGGACCGGCCGACGGCCGGTGCCGGGTCCCGCTCAGGCGCTCCGCTGACGGCGGCGGGCCGCCGCGACCGCGCGGTTCGTCTCCCTGGTGTCCTGCTTCTCGCGCAGCGTCTGACGCTTGTCGTACTCCTTCTTGCCCTTCGCGAGCGCGATCTCGGCCTTGACCCGGCCGTCCCGGAAGTACAGGGCGAGCGGCACGATCGTGTGACCGGTCTCCTGCGCCTTCGACTCCAGCTTGTCGATCTCGGCCCGGTGCATCAGCAGCTTGCGCTTGCGCTTGGCGGAGTGGTTGGTCCAGGTGCCCTGGACGTACTCCGGGACGTGGATGTTGTGCAGCCACGCCTCGCCGCCGTCGATCTGGACGAAGCCGTCGACCAGGGACGCCCGGCCCAGACGCAGCGATTTGACCTCGGTGCCCATGAGCACGAGGCCGCACTCGTAGGTGTCGAGGATGGTGTAGTCGTGGCGCGCCTTCTTGTTCTGCGCGATGAGCTTGCGCCCGGTGTCCTTTTCCTTAGCCATAGTGCGGCCATTTTCGCACTAAGACCCGCCCCCGAGGCCACTCAATACCGTCTCGGCCCGTTCCTGGGCCCGCGAGCTGACCGCCAGGTCCGGTGTGATGCCCTTGCCGTCGACCCCGCGCCCGGCCGGGGTGCGGTAGTGGCCCACGGTCAGCTCGGCCACCGAACCGCCGGCCAGCTTGCTCGGCATCTGGACGGAGCCCTTGCCGAAGGTGCGCGAGCCGACCGTGACCGCGCGGCCCCGGTCCTGGAGGGCGCCCGTCACCAGCTCGGCCGCGCTCATGGTGCCGCCGTCGACCAGGACGACGACGGGGCGCTCCGTGTCGCCGCCCGCCCGCGCGTACAGGGCGCGCTGCTCGCCGTGCACGTCGTACGTGGCGACCAGGCCGCCGTCCAGGAAGGCGGAGGCCGCGGTGACCGCCTCGGTGACGAGCCCGCCCGGGTTGCCGCGCAGGTCCAGCAGCACCCCGGCGCCCGCCGGTGCCCGGCGGACCGCGTCGCGCACCGCCGCGCCCGAGCCCTTGGTGAACGAGCCGACCTCGATCAGCACGGCCCCGGACGCCCCGGAGCCCTCCGCCCCGATCCGCCGCACGGTCACCGCCTCGACGGCGAGCCGGGCCCGGCGCAGCGTCTCGGTCCGGGTGACGCTCCCGCGCCGGACGCCCAGGCGCACCGTGCTCCCCGCCGTGGCGGCGGTGGCGTCACCGCGCAGCAGGGCCACCACGTCGGAGACCGGCAGGCGGTCGACGCGGCGTCCGTCGACCGTGCGGAGCAGGTCGCCGGCGCGGATGCCCGCCCGCTCGGCCGGACTGCCCGGCTGGACGCGGGAGACGGAGACCTGGCCGTCGGCGGAGCGCCGGGCGGCGAGCCCGACGCCGGTGTACGTGCCGTCGAGGGCCTGCTCGAACTCCTGGTACTCCCGCTCGTCGTAGACGGCGCCCCAGCGGTCACCGCTGCGGCTGACGACCTCCTCGGCCGCCTCCGTACCGGACTTGCCGTCGGCGACCGCCTCGGCGGCGGCCTCGGCCACCGCGTCGCGGTCGGCGGTGGCGGCCACGGACCGGGCGTGCACCGGGGGTTCCGGTTTCTCCCCGTAGGGCAGCGCACCGGTCGCGGCCCCGGCGGCGAGAACGCTCGCGAAGACCAACGTCAGGGCCGCCCCGCGGCGCAGACCGCGGGGCCCGACGCGACACTCGGGGTCCGGCATGGCGCCGATTCTAGGACAACGTCCCGGGGGCGCATGGCGGGTTGGCCACGCGCCTCACGGGGCGCACATCACACCTTCAGGTACTTGCGGAGTGCGAAGAGGGCGGCAACTGCGGGCATCAGAAGGCCGATCGCCAGCACCAGCGGCAGCTTGGTGAGGACCGCGTCCCAGCCGATGAAGTCGATGAGATTCAGCTTGTCCTGGAGGGCGAGTCCGCCGTCGATCAGGAAGTAGCGCCCGGCCAGCAGCATGACGCAGGCCAGCACGCCGCCGATCAGACCGGCGAAGGCGGCCTCCATGATGAACGGCGCCTGGATGTAGAAGCCGGAGGCGCCGACGAGCCGCATGATGCCGGTCTCCCGGCGCCGGCTGAACGCGGAGACCCGGACGGTGTTCACGATCAGCATCAGCGCGATGACGAGCATCAGCGCCATCACGAACAGCGCGGCGACGTTCATGCCGTTCATCAGGCCGAAGAGGTTGTCCAGGATGCTTCTCTGGTCCTGGACCGACTGCACCCCGTCCCGCCCGGCGAAGGCGGTGGCGACCACCTTGTACTTGGTCGGGTCGTGCAGCTTGACGCGGAAGGACTCCGGCATCTGGTCCGGTGTGATGTTGCCGGCCATCGGGGAGTCGCCGAACTCCTCCTGGTAGTGCTTGTACGCCTCGTCGGAGGACTCGTAGATCACCTTCTCCACGACGTCCATCTTGTTGAGATCGCTCTCGATCTGCTTCTTCTGCTGGGTGGTGACCGCACCCTTGGCGCACTGGACCACCGTCTCCGCGTCGCCCTTGCCGCAGAGGTAGATGGAGACGTTGACCTTGTCGTACCAGTAGTCCTTCATCGTGCTGACCTGCTCGCGCATGAGCAGCGCGCCACCGAACAGGGCGAGCGAGAGGGCGACGGAGACGACGACGGCGAAGGTCATCGTGAGGTTGCGACGGAGGCCGACGCCGATCTCCGACAGGACGAACTGGGCGCGCATGGCGTCCTTTCAGTGCTGGGTGCTCAGTGCTGGTAGCCGTAGACGCCGCGCGCCTGGTCGCGTACGAGACGGCCCTTTTCGAGCTCGATGACGCGTTTGCGCATCTGGTCGACGATGTTCTGGTCGTGGGTCGCCATGATCACGGTGGTGCCGGTCCGGTTGATCCGGTCCAGCAGCTTCATGATGCCGACGGAGGTCTGCGGGTCGAGGTTGCCGGTCGGCTCGTCCGCGATCAGCAGCATGGGCCGGTTGACGAAGGCCCGCGCGATCGCCACGCGCTGCTGCTCACCACCGGAGAGCTCGCCGGGCATCCGGTCCTCCTTGCCGCCGAGTCCGACGAGGTCGAGGACCTGCGGCACCGCCTTGCGGATCTCTCCGCGCGGCTTGCCGATCACTTCCTGGGCGAACGCCACGTTCTGGGCGACGGTCTTGTTCGGCAGCAGCCGGAAGTCCTGGAAGACGGTGCCCAGCTGGCGGCGCATGTGCGGCACCTTCCAGTTGGACATGCGCGCGAGGTCCTTGCCCAGGACGTGGACCGCCCCCGTACTGGCACGTTCCTCGCGCAGGATGAGTCGCATGAAGGTGGACTTGCCGGAGCCGGACGAGCCCACCAGGAAGACGAACTCGCCCTTCTCGATATCGAGAGACACATCCCGGAGAGCGGGACGGCTCTGCTTCGGGTAGGTCTTGGAGACGTTGTCGAATCGGATCACGGATGCACCACGGTCGGCCGGGAGTAGGTGAGCGTGACCATACGCGAACCGGGCTGACGCGTGCAGGCACGCGTACCGGGATGGGTGATTTACGGTGAAACGGCCCCGATTCCGGGGCGGCGCGGCGGGGTACGGGCCGGGGCGTGCCCGGCGGGACGGGCCGGATGGCTCGCGAGCTGGCACAGTGGTAGGGGAACGGTTGCGTTTCCGTGAGCGTTGTGCGGAGAGAAGGCTTGTGCGGCTCCGCCGCGCGGGAGGAGGAAAGCGCATGACCTATGACCGATTGGTGTGCGCGAACTGCGCGGCGCCCGTGGCCGAGGGCCGCTGCCGCGTGTGCCGGGCGAGCCGTGAGCGGATGCGGGAGCAGGGGCAGGGCCCGTTCGCCGGGATCAGCCCCGCGATGCTGGCCGTCCTGATGGTGGTGCTCCTGGGCGCCCTGGCCCTGCTGGCCCACCAGACCGTTTAACCGAACACCTGCCACCGGTCCACACGTGAGGGGCCCGGACCGCTGCGCGCGGTCCGGGCCCCTCTCGTAGCTGAGTCTCAGCGCCCTCAGGCGGCCGTGCGGCTGTTCACCAGGCGCGGCAGGATGCGGAAGCCGATGCCCCCGGCGATCATCGTCGCGGCGCCGATCAGCAGGAACGTGGTCTCGGCCGCACCGGTCTCGGCGAGCTCGTCCTTGCCCTTGCCCTGCTCGACCGGCTGGTTGCCGACCGAGTCGGTGTCGGTGTTGCCGCCGGACGCGCCGGTCTGGCCGGCGGTGGCGCTGCCGTCACCGGCGTCCGTGGGGCCCGTGGTCGGGTCCGACGACTCGGTCGGGTCCGTCGTCGGGTCCGAGGGGTCCGTAGGGACCGTCGGGTCCGTCGGGTCCGTGGTGGGATCCGTCGGGTCGGTCGGCGGGTCGCTCGGGTCGGTCGGGCCCGTGGGCGGGTCCGACGGGTCGGTCGGGCCGGTCGGCGGGTCCGAGGGGTCCGTCGGGTCCGTGGGCGGGTCCGAGGGGTCCGTCGGGTCGGTCGGCGGGTCGCTCGGGTCGGTCGGGTCCGTGGGCGGGTCCGTCGGCTCGCACCGCGGGTCGAGCGGGCTGCACGGGTCACCGTCGTCGTCACCCGGGTCGTCGGCCGACGACTGGACGCCGATGTCCACGCCCGGAACCTTGATGTTGACGGCCTGCGCCGCGCCTGCGGCGGCCAGCGAGGCACCCGCCGCGATGACCGCGCCCGCCGCTATCCGCGCGATACGTACGCGCGTCTTCTTCGTCATGTACTGCTACCCCCAGTAGCCGTTCTCGTCAGTGGAGCAGCGGTATACGGGTGTGGTCGTCCGGCAGGGTTCGCTCCGAGCGCCGGCTCACGTGGTGCCGTGGCCATGCCGCCCGCCCCCGCTCACAACCGTCCAGACGTACACACGCTGCCCCAGCACCCTTTCCAGAGTTAAGGAGAACGTCAAGGCGGTTCCGGGACCGTATGCCCGGTTTCATGGGGAGTTGACGGCGTTTCAGAGCCAGGACTGTGACGCACCCGCCACACCTTCTCCGCAATCCGGCCCGCGGGGAGCAGCCTGCCGGTTACTTCTCGCTCTGCTTGCGCCAGCGGATGCCGGCCTCGATGAAGCCGTCGATCTCGCCGTTGAAGACCGCTTCCGGGTTGCCCATCTCGAACTCCGTACGCAGGTCCTTGACCATCTGGTACGGGTGCAGGACGTAGGAACGCATCTGGTTGCCCCAGGAGTTGCCGCCGTCGCCCTTGAGGGCGTTCATCTTGGCCTGCTCCTCCTGGCGGCGGCGCTCAAGGAGCTTGGCCTGGAGGACGTTCATCGCGGACGCCTTGTTCTGGATCTGCGAGCGCTCGTTCTGGCAGGAGACGACGATGCCGGTCGGCAGGTGGGTCAGACGCACCGCGGAGTCCGTGGTGTTGACGCCCTGGCCGCCGGGGCCGGAGGAGCGGTAGACGTCGACGCGCAGGTCGGACTCGTCGATCTCGACGTGGTCCGTCTGCTCGACCACGGGCAGCACCTCGACACCCGCGAAGGAGGTCTGGCGGCGGCCCTGGTTGTCGAACGGGGAGACGCGGACGAGCCGGTGGGTGCCCTGCTCGACGGAGAGCGTGCCGTAGGCGTACGGCACCTCGACGGCGAAGGTGGTCGACTTGATGCCGGCCTCCTCGGCGTACGCCGTCTCGTAGACCTCGGTCTTGTAGTTGTGCCGCTCGGCCCAGCGCAGGTACATCCGCTGGAGCCGCTCGGCGAAGTCCGCCGCGTCCACGCCGCCGGCCTCGGCCCGGATGGTGACGAGCGCCTCGCGGGCGTCGTACTCACCGGACAGCAGCGTGCGGACCTCCATCTCGTCCAGCGCCTTGCGGACGGCCTCCAGCTCGGCCTCGGCCTCGGCCTGCGCGTCGGCGTCGCCCTCGTCCTCGGCGAGCTCGAAGAGGACTCCGAGGTCGTCGATCCGGCCGCGCAGGGCCTCGGCCTTGCGGACCTCGGCCTGGAGGTGCGAAAGCTTGCTGGTGATCTTCTGCGCCGCCTCCGGGTCGTCCCACAGGGACGGGGCGGCCGCCTGCTCCTCGAGCACGGCGATGTCCCCCCTCAGCGCATCCAGGTCCAGGACGGCCTCGATCGACCCCATGGTCGAGGAGAGGGACTTCAGCTCTTCGGAAATATCGACGACTGCCACGGGTCCAGCGTAACGGCTGTCGGCGCGTACGTTCCTCGGGCCGCCCGATCACCGCCCGCAGGGCCGTCCGGGGCGCGGGGCCCGGGGGGCCTCAGGGGGCCGCCGGGGCCGAGTTCCTGGTGTCCTGCGGACCGTCCCCCGCGTCGTCCCCGCTCAGCGCGAACCAGCCGCCCACGCCGATCCCGGCCACCAGCACGAGCGCGGCGGCGCCCAGCGTGATGCGGCGCTTGCGGATGGCGGCCGACTTGTTGCGGGCCGAGCCGGGGCGGGGCCGGCCGGGGGCGCGCGGGGCGCGGGCGGTGCCCCGGGGGCCGCCGGACAGCTCGTCGGGGGCCGGGACGCGCATGCTCGTGTGGGTGTCCCGGTTGGAGTCCGGGGACGAACCCGGCACCAGCGGTACGGCGCCGCGCCTGCGGGGCTCGTCGCCGACCGGGGTGTAGTGCTGCTCGTCGTAGCCCTGCGGGGTCTCCGGCTCGTCGTCCGGCTCGTCCACGTCCAGGGGCGGGATGCCGGCCAGGTGCGGCAGCTGCTCGCGGAGGCGGGCGGCCAGCTCGGAGGCGCGCAGCCGGGAGGCCGGCGCCTTGGCCAGGCACTGGACGAGCAGCTGCCACAGCTCGTCGGGGATGCCGGGGAGCGGGACGACGGTCTCGGTGACATGGCGGCGCAGGACCGCGCCGGGGTGGCCGCCGCCGAACGGCGTGAAGCCCGCGAGGAGCTCGTAGAGCACGGTGGCCAGCGCGTAGATGTCGACGGCGGCGCGCGGCGGCAGGCCCTCGACGATCTCGGGGGCCAGGTAGTCCGGGGTGCCGATGATCTTGGTGGTCTTGGTGCGGCGCGGGGTGTCGATGAGCTTGGCGACGCCGAAGTCGGTGAGCAGCGCGGGGTGTGCGTTGCCGGGGCCGAGCGGGCCCTCCATGTCGAGCAGGATGTTCTCGGGCTTGACGTCGCGGTGGACGACCCCGGCGGCGTGCGCGGCGGCGAGGCCGTCGGCGACGTCCGCGACGATGGCGACGGCGGCCTCGGGAGCGAGCCGGCGTTCGCGGTCGAGCCGGGTGCGCAGGTCGGTGCCGCGTACCAGGTCCATGACGAGGGCCAGGTCGTTGCCGTCGACCACGAGGTCGCGGACGGCGACGACGTGCGGATGGTCGAGCCCGAGCAGCGCGGTGCGCTCCTGGACGAAGCGGCCGACGAGCTCCTGGTCGGACGCGAGGTCCTCGCGGAGCAGCTTGATGGCCACGGGCCCCTCGGGGCCGTCCCCGAGCCACACCGTGCCGGCGCTGCCGCGCCCCAGTATCTGGTGGGCGGTGTACCGGCTGCCGATTTTCCGTGCCAAGACTGCTCCCTCAGCGGCTGGCGATGGACCCTCGCTCAACAACCCCCGATCGACAAAGTTACGCGGCGATCGGGGGGCTGTGCGCCGTGGTTGGCGCCAACCTTCACTTCTGCGGGCGAATTGCCTCGGAATTGGCCCGCGGAAGTCGACATAGCTACAGAGTTGCGCGGCCGGCCGGGGTTCTCCGGCCGGCCGGCGGCCGCCCGGTCAGGCTCCGCCGCCGCTGCCGCCCAGCCCGGAGATCCAGTCCTTCACCGTGGAGACGGCGTCGGTGATCGCGTGCCAGTAGCTCTGGCCCTCTCCGATCCAGTCCTTGAGCGGGGTCAGCTCCCAGATCAGCCAGCTCGCCACGAAGAGCAGGACCAGCGTGAACAGGCAGCCCTTGAGGCAGCCGAGCCCGGGGATCTTCATCGGGTTGGCGCTGCGCTGCCTCGGCTCGCGCGGCGGGCGCTGCGCGGGCTGCTGGGGCTGCTGGGGCGGCGCGTACGGCTGGGGCTGGGGCTGGTACTGCTGTTGCTGCGGCGGCTGGTACTGCTGCTGGGGCTGCGGCTGGTACTGCTGTTGATACTGCTGCTGCCGTTGCTGGCGCTGGGGGTACTGCTGCGGTTGTTGCTGCTGGGGGTACTGCTGCTGCCGGCGCTGCTGCTGTTGCGCCTGCGGCTGCGGCTGCTGGCGCTGGGGGCGGCGGCGCAGCGGGTCCTGGCTCGGGTCGAGGTACTGGACCTGCGTCTGCTCGTTGCGGTCGCGGGCGGCCTGGAGCTGGGACTGCCAGGGGTGCGGTTCGTCGGGGCGCGGGACGCTGTCGTTCGGCGGCACGGGCGGCAGGACGGCGGTCGGGTCGGCCTGGGAGCCGGCGCCCGGGCCGCCGCTGTGCGGCAGGACGCTGGTGGCAGCGCCCGGGTCGTACGAGCCCGCGTCGTACGAGCCCGCGTTGCTCGGCAGCACCTGCGTCGGGTCGGCCGCCCCGGGGACCTCCGGGACGGCGGTGGGCGCCGGGTCGGGCGCGAGGAGGGCCCCGACGCCGTCGGCGGCCGCGATCTGTGCGGCGTTCGCGTGCACCCCGATGCCGGCGGCGACGGTACGCAGGGCACGGGCCAGGCTCTCGGCGCTCGGCCTGCGGTCCGGGTCCTTGCTCAGGCAGCGCTCGACGACCGTCCACAGCGGCGCGGGGACGGTGCTGGGGCGGCGGGGCTCCTCGCTGAGGTGCCGGTGCAGGACTTCGAGCGCGGTGCCGCCGGCGAACGGCGGGCGGCCGGTGAGCAGCTCGTACAGCAGGATGCCGGCGCCGTAGATGTCGACGGCGGAGGTCTGCGGGCGGCCCTCGGCCGACTCCGGCGCCACGTACGCCGGGGTGCCGACGAACTCGTGGGTCCTGGTCAGGCCCGGGGAGTCGGCGAGGCGCGCGATGCCGAAGTCGGTGAGCATCGGGCGCATCTCGCCGTCGGGCTCGGAGAGCAGCACGTTGGCGGGCTTCAGGTCGCGGTGGACGACCCCGTCGGCGTGGCTGGCGGCGAGCGCGTCGGCGATCTGCGCGGTGAGCAGCGAGGCGGCGACCGGGGTGAGCGGGCCGTTGTCGCGGAGGTAGCGGTGCAGGTCGGGGCCGTCGATCAGGTCCATCACGAGGGCGAGGAGGTCGCCCTCGACGACGAGGTCGCGGGTGCGCACGATGTTGGGGTGGGTCAGCCGCAACAGGACGGACCGTTCCCGCAGGAACCGCATCACGACGTCCGCGTCGTTGGCCAGCTCCTCCTTGAGGACCTTGATCGCCACGGTCTCGCCCGGCCGGCCGGCCACGGCCGCCTCGGCGCCCGCCTCCTCGCGCTGGCGGGCACGCCAGACGGTGCCCGTGGCGCCGCGTCCCAGCGGCTCCTCGAGCAGGTACTTGCTGCCTACCGGCCGCACGTCATGCGCTCCCTGCTGGTCGTGGTGCTTGCGGTCCCCGGATGTCCCTCCGGAGTTTCCGGCCCACTCTAGAGGCTGCGCCGCGGTGGCCGGCCGGGTCGGGAAGGTTACCCGTTTGTCCGCTATCCCCAGATGTGCGCCCTCTGCTCCCCGCGCGCACCGGTCGCGGGGGAAGACGCCGGCGCGGACCGGATGGTTGCCGGGCGGGGACCGGACGCGGGCGCGGACCGGATGGTTGCCGGGCGGGGACCGGACGCGGGCGCGGACCGGATGGTTGCCGGGCGGGGACCGGACGCGGGCGCGCCGGGAGAACCGGTCATGCGGCACTTTTGGGGCCACAGCAGACCTTCCAAGATCACTTAGTGGTCACTGCCGGGCGTGTTGTCAGTGGCAGGTGCGAGGATGCCTACAGCACGACTGCGGGGTCGGGAGCCCCGCGGCGCGTGTCGAACCTGTACCGGACGACGCGTCCGTGCCGGGTGGGGGGAATCACAGGGCGTTCCCCCTGCCGGGCACCGCGCGCAGAAGGGACCGCTGACGGCGATGCAGATCCGGCTGACCGTCCTCGCGCCGCCCAGCGGCCAGACCCCGGCGCGCGCCTGCGATGTGCTGGTCACCGCCCCCGCGGGGACGGCGCTGGCCGCCGTCGCGTCCGGCCTGGCCATGGCCGTCGCCGGTCCCGACGGCTCCCTCGGCAGCGGTGCGGTGGTGCTCTTCGCCGGACGGGAGCGGCTGGACGCGCAGCGGTGCGCGCTCGGTGAACCGCCCCTGGTGGACGGGGCGGTGCTCTCGCTCCAGGCACCCGGCGAGGACGAGACGACGGACGAAGCGGTCCCCGCCCAACTGCGGGTGGTCGCCGGCCCGGACGCGGGCGGTGTCCACCTGCTGCACGGCGGCACGATCCGGATCGGCCGCTCGGCCGAGGCCGACGTACCGCTGGACGACCCCGATGTGTCCCGGCTGCACTGCGAGGTCACGGTCCGCGAGGACGGCCGGGTCACGGTGGCCGACCTGGGCTCCACCAACGGCACCTCGCTGGACGGGGCGGAGATCCGTGACCGCCCGGTCCTGCTGCATCCCGGTGCGCTGCTGCGGCTCGGCGAGTCGACGCTGCGGCTCGCCTCCGGCGCGCGTACGCCGACACTGCGGACGGCCCCGGACGGCGAGGGCCACCTGCGCGTGGCCAAAGCCCCGGCGGAGCCCGTCCCCGACCCCTCGTACGACGGCCCGGACGCCCCCGCCTCCGGCCCCGAAGGCCACTGGCCCGACCACCGCGCACCCGATTCCGACACCGGGTCCCGGCCGGGCCCGTCCGCCGGGCACCCCGGCCGCTTCCCCGAGCAGGAGGCGCCCCGGCGCGGCGGCATAGGCGCCTGGGCCCGCCGGCTCAAGGGCGGCAGGGCGGAGCCCGCGCCCGCGAGCGCCCCCGAGGCGGCCGCCCCGCCCGCCCCCGAGGCCACCTCCGCCTCGCTGCCCACCGCCCCGGAGGGCACCTGGCCCGATCCGGCGTCCGTCCTGCTGACCGCCCTGGGCCCGGGCCCCCGGCTGTGGGAGCGCGATCCCGCGCACCCGGAGGCGCTGGTGGTCCGGCTGGGCACGACCGACCGGGCCGACCTGCCCGCCGTGCCGGTGACCGTGGGGCTGCGGGAGGCCGGTGCGCTGGGGCTCGCCGGGCCCCGGGAGCGGCTGTCCGGGCTCGCCCGGTCCGTCGTGGCGCAGCTGGCCGCGCTGCACTCCCCCACCGATCTGGAGATCGTGCTGATCAGCACGGACCGGGCGCGCACGGCCGAGGAGCGGCGCCGGGAGTGGGCCTGGCTGGGCTGGCTGCCCCATCTGCGGCCGATGCACGGCCAGGACTGCCGGCTGCTGCTGGCGTTCGACCGCGACCAGGCGCTCGCCAGGACGGCCGAGCTGGTGCGCCGGCTGGACGACGGGCCGCTCGGCCCCGGCTGGGCGAGCCTGGACCCGGCCACGGTCGCCGAGGCGGCCGGGCAGTACGAGGGCCCGTTCACCGTGGTGATCGTGGACGGCGACCCGGGCGCGGCGGTGCTCCGCGAGAACACGGCCCGGCTGGCCGCGGCCGGCGCGGCGGCGGGCATCCATCTGATCTGTCTGGCCCAGACGCCGGCCGCCACCCCCACCTCCCCGGTCGCCGCGACGTACGAGGCGGCGTGCCACGCGTCGATCGCCTTCCGCGAGTGCGGGGCGGTGGGGATGCTGAGCGGCGACGTGGCGACGGCGCTGCGGCTGCTGCGCACGGCAGGCGGCCGGGCGGCGGGCCACGGCACGGTCGCGGCGGTGGACGCGGTGTCGGCCCACTGGGCCCAGCGGTTCGGACGGGCGCTGGCCCCGCTGCGCGCGGAGGGCTCGGCCGCGCTGCCGGGCCGGCAGGCCCCGGTGGCGCTCCCGCCGTCCGCACGCCTCCTGGACGAACTGGGCCTGGCCCGCGCCACCCCGGCGTCCCTGATGGCCCGCTGGGCGTCGACGGCGGACGACCAGCCGGGCGCGACGGTACGGGGAGCGGGCGACGAGGCCCGTACGGCGGCCCCGCGCGTGGGCGCCCAGCGCACGTCGGCCGAGTCCCTGGACTCCCCGGGCTCCGGGCGTTCCCGCTACCCGGGCCCCACCACCGCCGGCTCCGGCCGCACCCCGTACCCGAGCGCCGCCGAGTCCGGCCCGAGCACACGGACGGGCCCGATGCCCCAGACCGGCACCAGCACCGGACCGCGCACCGGAACCGGCTCCGGGACCAGCACCGGACCGCGCACCGGAACCGGCTCCGGGACCAGCACCGGACCGCGCACCGGAACCGGCTCCGGCACACGCACCGGCGGCCCCGCCGGCACCCCCGTCCCCCGCCCCGCCGGCACCGGCGCCCCCGTCCCCCGCCCCGCCGTCTACGCCGGGCGTCCCGTCGTCGTGCTCGGGGCCGGGCCCCGGGGCCCGGTGAGCGTGGATCTCGCCGACGAGGGGCCGCACCTGCTCATCGAGGGGCCCGGCGGCAGCGGGCGCACCGAGCTGCTGCGGGCCGTCGCCGCGTCGCTGGCGGCCGCGGCCCGGCCTGACCGGCTGGGCATCGTGCTGGTCGACGGGGCGGGCGGTGAGCGCGGCGAGAGCCTGCGCCCCTGCACCGAGCTGCCGCACGCGTTCACGCACCTGGTGGCCTCCGACCCGGTCCGGATGCGGGAGTTCGCCCAGGCGCTGGGCGGCGAGGTGAAGCGCCGCGCCGAACTCCTCGGCGGGCTGGACTTCGCCGAGTGGCACAGCCGGCACGAGGCGGGGCAGGCGGCCGTGCCCGTTCCGGCGCAGAAGACGGGCTCGGCCCACGAGGCGGCCCCGCGCCTGGTCGGGCAGCGCGCGCCCGGCGCCTCCGAGCAGCGCGCCTCCGGGCAGCGGGGCGACATCGAGGCGCCCATGAGCGGCACCCTGCGGCTGCGCCCGGCGGCCGGCCGGACCGTGGACCCGGGGCCCTCGCCGCTGCCCCGGCTGGTCGTGCTCGTGGACGACTTCGACGCGCTCATAGCCCCGGCGCTCGGCAGCCCGGGCCGGCCTGCCGCCGGTTCGGTCGTGCGGGCGCTGGAGGCGGTGGCCAGGGAGGGCGGCCGGCTGGGCATCCACCTGGTCGCGACCTCGGCCCGCCCGGACCGCACGGAGGACACCGAGCTGGCCCGGGGGGCGCGGCTGCGCATCGTGCTCGACCCGCCCGCGGTCCCGCCCTCGCCGGACGAGCCGGCGCCGGGGAGGGGCAGGCTCGGGCACCCGGACGGGAGGGTCACGCCGTTCCAGGGCGGCCGGGTGACGGGCCGCATCCCGCGCACGGCGACGCTGCGGCCGACGGTCGTCCCGCTGGAATGGGAGCGGATGGGCGATCCGCCGACCCGCCGCCCGGTCCGCGAGCTGGGCAACGGGCCGACGGACCTGGCGCTGCTCGCCAGTGCGTTGGAGAGGGCGGCCCGCTCGGTGAACGCGGAACCGCTCACGCCCCTGCACGTCTGACGGAGCCCCGACAAGCCGCCCCACCCGAAGGACGCCGGCCCGCCAAGCCGCCCCACCCGAAGGACGCCGGCCCGACAAGCCGGCCCGCCGAGCCGGCCCCCGTAAGAGCCCCGCCCGGCGGGCGCCTGCACCCGGCTCGAAAGGCCGCGCCACCCCCGTACGCCCCCTCAAGGGGCGGCATGGAGAGCCCTCTCGCGGGAGCGGGCCGACCCCTGGGAACGGGAGCGGGCCGACCCCTGGGAACGGGAGCGGGCCGAACCCCGTACGCGGGAGCGGGCCGACTCCTGGGAACGGGCCGCTCCCTGAGCCGCACCCGCGTACGCCCCGAGTCATGCCGGAGCCGCCCCTGAACGGCGCTGGAGCTCCACGGCCCCCTCGTCCCCCAATGGCCGGATACCTGCACTGAGATGACGTCACGAGCCCATCACGATCAAGGACTTGGGCCGGAAGACGGTATTGCGGCACCCGAGCGCCGGGCGTAGGACTGTGCGGACACGACGACGTGACGCGGGACCGGCAGCACCGGCTTTCAGGACCGGCGCCGGACCGGCGCACGCGCACAGAGAGACGGGGCAGGAATGGGCACAACCCTTCGGATGCGCAGGGCAGCCGTGGTGTTCGCCGCCATCGGCGCACTGGCCCTCACCGGTTGCAGCGACGACGGTGACGGCGGAGACAAGAAGACGGACGACGGCGGCGCCACGACGGGCAAGGACTCCGCGCCGAGCGTCGTTTTACCGAAACTGGACGGTGAGAAGCTCTCTGTCGCCGCGGTCTGGACGGGTGCCGAACAGGCCAACTTCGTCAAGGTCCTCAAGGAGTTCGAGAAGCGCACCGGCGCGAAGGTGACGTTCGTCCCGGCACAGGACCCGATAGTCAACTTCCTCGGTACGAAGATCGCGGGCGGGCAGCCGCCGGACGTCGCGGTGATCCCGCAGGTCGGCGCGATCCAGCAGGCCGTCGCGAAGAAGTGGGCCAAGCCGGTCGGTGACGAGGCGAAGGCCCAGCTCACCAAGAACTACGCGAAGGTCTGGCAGGACCTCGGCGCGGTGGACGGCACCCAGTACGGCGTCTACTACAAGGCCGCCAACAAGTCGCTGGTCTGGTACAACACCGCGGCGTTCAAGAACGCGGGCGCGTCCGAGCCGAAGACCTGGAAGGACTTCCTGGCGACGGCCGAGACGGTGTCCGCGTCGGGCATCACCCCGGTCTCGGTCGGCGGCGCGGACGGCTGGACGCTCACCGACTGGTTCGAGAACGTCTACCTCTCCCAGGCGGGCCCGGAGAAGTACGACCAGCTGGCCCAGCACAAGATCAAGTGGACGGACCCGTCCGTCAAGGACGCGCTGGCCTCGCTGGCCCAGCTCTTCGGCAAGCCGTCCCTGATCGCGGGCGGCGCCGACGGCGCGCTGCAGACCGAGTTCCCGACGTCGGTCACCCAGACCTTCACCGGCGGCGACCAGCCCAAGGCCGCCATGGTCTACGAGGCCGACTTCGTCGCCGTCAACATCGGGCAGACGAAGGCGAAGATCGGCACGGACGCGAAGGTCTTCCCGTTCCCCGCGGTCGGCGCCGAGTCGCCCGTGGTGACCGGGGGCGACGCGGCGGTGGCGCTGAAGGACGGCAAGGGCGCCCAGGCGCTGCTGACCTGGCTGGCCTCCGCCGACGCCGCGAAGATCGCCGCCGAGCAGGGCGGGTTCATCTCACCGAACAAGGAGCTGGACCCGGCCGCGTACCCCAACGAGGTGCAGCGCACGATGGCGAAGGCGCTGATCGCGGCCGGTGACGCCGTCCGGTTCGACATGTCCGACCAGACTCCGCAGTCGTTCGGCGGGACGCCCGGCAAGGGCGAGTGGAAGATCCTCCAGGACTTCCTGAAGAACCCGAAGGACATCGCTGGGACCCAGGCCGCGCTGGAGTCGGCGGCGGCCAAGGCGTACAAGAGCTGACGGCATGACGACAGCGGCAGCGGGGGGCGCCGACGAGGCGCTCCCCGCCGACAGGCAACCCTCCGGCGGGACTTCGGTACCCGCCCCCAGGAAGGGCGGGCCCGCGCCGTCCGGCTCCCCCGGTGCGCGCGGCAGGCGGAGCGTGACGGGCACCCGCAGGGTGATCGCGGCGCTCTTCCTGCTGCCCGCGCTGGTGCTGCTCGGGGCGCTGGTGGTGTACCCGATCGTGTACTCCGTCTACCGGTCGTTCTTCGACCAGGCGGGTACGGGCTTCGCCGGCATCGACAACTACAAGGCGCTGTTCACGGACGACACCATCCGTACGGCGGTCAAGAACAATGCGATCTGGGTGGTGTTCGCGCCGACGGTCGCCACCGCTCTCGGGCTGATCTTCGCGGTGCTGACCGAACGCATACGCTGGGGCACGGCGTTCAAGCTGGTCGTCTTCATGCCGATGGCGATCTCGATGCTCGCCGCGGGCATCATCTTCCGGCTGGTGTACGACCAGGCGCCGGAGCGCGGGGTGGCCAACGCGGTGTGGGTGGGCGTGCACGACACGTTCGCCCAGTCGGCCGGCTTCCCCAAGGCGCACCCGCTGCCCGTCCACCCGCTGAAGGCGGCGGGCGGCGGGGCCTTCGTGACGAAGACGCCGGTACGGGCCGGGCAGCCGGTCCACCTCCCCCTGGTCGGCGTGCTTCCGGCCAAGATGCCCGGTGACGCGAAGCCGGCCAGGGCCCCGGGTCCGGCGTCCGGCGGAGAGATCACCGGCACCGCGTGGCTGGACTTCACCCAGGGCGGCGGCGGCAGACCCAACGTCATCGACGCCAGGGAGCTGGGGCTCAAGGGCATCAAGGTGGAGGCCGTCAAGGACGGCAAGGTGGTCGCATCGGCCACGGCGGGCGCCGACGGCACGTTCACGCTGCCCGCCTCCGCGGACGGCGCCGGACTCCGGCTCCCGGCGTCCAACTTCAAGGAGCCGTACAACGGCGTGGAATGGCTCGGCCCGACCCTCGTGACGCCCGGCATCATCGGGAGCTACGTCTGGATGTGGGCGGGCTTCGCCATGGTGCTGATCGCGGCGGGCCTCGCCGGTCTGCCGCGCGAACTCCTCGAAGCGGCCCGGGTGGACGGGGCCAACGAGTGGCAGGTGTTCCGCCGGATCACCGTGCCGATGCTCGCCCCGGTCCTCGCGGTGGTGCTGGTCACGCTGATGATCAACGTGCTCAAGGTCTTCGACCTGGTGTTCATCATCGCGCCGGGCTCGTCCCAGGACGACGCGAACGTGCTGGCGCTCCAGCTCTACCGGTCCTCGTTCGGCACGGACGCGGACCTGGGGGTCGGCAGCGCCATCGCCGTGCTCCTGCTGCTGCTGGTGATTCCGGTGATGCTCTTCAACATCAGGCGGATACGGAAGGAGGGGCGCCGATGACGACACCCTCGGCCACCACCGCCCCCGCCGGGCCGGGCGGCGCCCCGGAGACCGGCGCGGTGAAGGCCCGGCGGTCGCTGGGCGCACGGATCGCGGCGCGTGCGGGCGGCGGCGCGATGCGGGTCTTCCTGATCCTGGTGGGCCTGTTCTGGCTGATGCCGACCATCGGGCTGCTGCTGTCCTCGCTGCGCAGCCCGGAACGGATCGCGTCGACCGGCTGGTGGAAGATATTCACCGCTCCGTCCGAGCTGACCTTCGACAACTACTCCCGGCTGCTGGACAACCCGACGTTCACCCACTCGCTGTTCAGCACCATCCTGATCACCGTGCCCTCCACCGTCCTGGTGGTGGTGATCGGCTCGTTCGCCGGGTACGCGTTCGCCTGGATGGACTTCCCCGGCCGGGACTGGTGGTTCCTGCTGGTCGTGGGGCTGCTGGTGGTCCCGGTGCAGGTCGCGCTGATCCCCGTGTCGAAGCTGTTCGGCGAGATCGGGATCTTCGAGACGACGCTCGGGGTGATCCTCTTCCACACGGCCTTCGGCCTGCCCTTCGCGATCTTCCTGCTGCGCAACTTCTTCGCGGAGATCCCCCGGGAGCTGCTGGAGGCGGCGCGGCTGGACGGGGCGGGCGAGATCCGCCTCTTCACCCGGGTCGTGATGCCGCTGGGCGGGCCGGCCATCGCCTCGCTCGGGATCTTCCAGTTCCTCTGGGTCTGGAACGACATGCTGGTCGCGCTGATCTTCGCGGACTCCGGGTCCCCGCCGATCACGGTGGCGCTCCAGCAGCAGGTGCGGCAGTTCGGCAACAACATCGACGTGCTGGCGCCCGGCGCCTTCATCTCGATGGTGATCCCGCTCGCCGTCTTCTTCGCCTTCCAGCGCCAGTTCGTCTCGGGCGTGATGGCGGGGGCGGTCAAATAACCGGCCGGACACAGGCGGGTGTGCGACAGTGCGGGGCGGTCCGGCAGGTGCGGGCCGCCCCGCACCGCTGCGCACAGATTGGGGCGCCCGGCATCCACCCGTGCGTCCCGAATGGCCCAAGGTCCACTTACTGTCCCAGGTAGTATGATAAGTGGGGCCTTCATCAGCCGCGCGGTCGACCAGGCATCCGGGCCCGACGCGCCCGTCTCTTCGATCCTCGTACGTCTGCCCGCCCCCTGACCGTCCTGCGGAGTGCACCCCCAGTACGCTGTGTGCCTTCCAGTACGCACAGTCCGAGAAAGAGTCCGTATGCCCCGGCTGAGTGTCATCATCCCCGTCCGTCGCGCCCGAGGCAGTCTGCGCGAGTGCCTGGAGTCGGTGCTCTCCCAGTCGTTCACGGACATCGAGGTCATCGGGGTCGACGACGGTGCTCCGGACGGCTCCGGCCTGGTTCTGGACGAGTTCGCCGCGCGCGACAGCCGCGTCCGGGCCGTGCACCTGGCGCCGGGCGCCGGCGCGCACGGACGGCGCAACGCCGGCATCGAGCGGGCGACCGGGGACTACCTCCTCTTCCTGGAGGGCCACTACATCCACCTGCCCGGCGCGCTACAGGCGATCGCCGACCGGCTGGAGTCCACCGGCGACCCGGACGTGCTGCTGTTCGGCCACCGCAAGCGCCCGTTCCGCGGCAAGACCCGCTCGACCCGCTCGCTGGAGAAGCTGGCCGCGATGCCCGCGGGACCGCTCACCCTCGCCGAGCGCCCCGACCTCCTCGACATCGCCCCGGTGTCCTGGAACCGGGCGATGCGCCGCACCCTCGCCGAGCGCGAGAGCCTGACCTTCGGCCCCGGCCCGCACGGCGAGCGGATGTACGCGCTGGAGGCCGTCGCCGTCGCCGCCTCCGTGGCCACCCTGGACACGGCCTGCGTCGAGCACCGCACGCAGCGCCACCTGCCCGGTCTCGTGGACGACGCCGAGCCGGCGGTCGGCACGACACCGCTGGAGCTCGTCGACGCGTACGACGGGCTGATGACCTTCGTCGAGGCGCGCCCGGCCCTGAAGCCGGTGCGCGGCCTCCTCTTCGACCGGGCCGTCCAGGAGCTGCTGTCCGCCTACCAGACGGTGACCAAGCGCCGCCGTCAGTACGTCAGCGCGGTCGCCTCCTTCCACAGCGCCCACCGCCCGGACGGCTTCACGTTCCCCGGCGGCGCCAAGGGCCTGCGCCCGCAGCTGATGGGCGGCGGCAAGTACGCCGCGCTCGGCGCCCTGGACACCGCGCTCGCCACCCGCCGCAGTCTGCGCTCCGCGCCCACCACGGCCCGGGCCAAGGCGAAGAAGTCGTTCACCGCGCGCTACTACAAGGCGCAGCGCAAGCTCCCGCTCGACCCCAAGCTCGCCGTGTACGCCGCCTACTGGAACCGCGGCGTCAGCTGCAACCCCGAGGCGATCTACCGCAAGGCCAAGGAGCTGGCCCCGGACATCCACGGGGTGTGGGTGGTGTCGAAGAACCAGGTGGACTCGCTGCCCAAGGGCATCGACTACGTGGTGCCCGGGACCCGCCGCTACTGGTCGGTGCTGGCGCGCGCCACGTACTTCTTCAACAACGTCAACTTCCCCGACCACCTGGTCAAGCGCCCCGGCCAGATCCATGTCATGACCCATCACGGCACCCCGCTGAAGATCATGGGCATGGACCAGCAGAACTACCCGGCGGCCGCCCAGGGGCTCAACTTCGACCGGCTGCTCAAGCGCGTCGACCGCTGGGACTGGAGCGTCTCCGCCAACCCGCACTCCACCGAGGTGTGGTCCCGCGCCTACCCGAGCGCCGCGCGTGCGCTGGAGACGGGCTACCCGCGCAACGACGTCTTCGCGACGGCCACCGAGGAGCAGATCGCCAAGATCCGCGAGGACCTCGGCATCCGCCCCGGCCAGCGGGCCCTGCTGTACGCGCCGACCCACCGCGACTACGAGTCCGGCTTCACCAACCGCCTGGACCTGGACACGTTCTGCGCGGCCGTCGGCCCGGACACGGTGGTCCTCATGCGCGCCCACTACTTCTACGGCGGGGCGGGGCTCCCCGAGAACGCGTCGGTCATCGACGTCTCCACGTACCCCCGCGTCGAGGACCTGTGCCTGGCGGCGGACGCGCTGATCACGGACTACTCGTCGGTGATGTTCGACTACGCCCACCTGGGCCGCCCGATCGTCATCCACGCCCCGGACTGGGAGACGTACCGCACGGTGCGCGGTGTCGTCTTCGACCTGCTGTCCGGCGAGCCGGGCGAGACCCCGGGCGCGGTCGCCACGACCACCGAGGAGCTGGCGGCGGTCTTCACCGACGGCAGCTGGAACAGCCCGGAGAACGAGGCGCTGCTGAAGGCGTTCAAGGAGCGCTTCTGCCCGTACGACGACGGCCGCGCCGCCGAGCGCGTGGTGCGCCGGGTCCTGCTGGGCGAGGAGCCGCCCGCCCCCGGGACCGTCTGACGAGCACACACATGCCGAAGGGCCCGCCACCGGAACGTTCCGGCGGCGGGCCCTTCGGCGTCGTGCGGGCTCAGCCCTGCTGACCGGCCATGACCGTGACCAGGCCGACCACCACGAGCAGCGAGCCGCCCCAGGTCCACAGCGAGGTCCGCTCGTGCAGCACGGTCGCCCCGGCGAGCACGATCAGCAGGTAGCCCAGCGCGTTGAAGGGGTACGCGACGGAGAGCGGCACCTTGGCCAGCGTCGTCATCCAGGCGAGCGCGGACACCGCGAAGACCACCAGGCCGAGCACCACCCAGGGGCTGCCCGCGGCGCGCAGCGCCACGGAGCCGCCGTCCCGCCCGGCGGCGGCCGCTGCGCCCTTCATCCCGTGCTTGAGCATGATCTGGCCGCCCGCCGACGAGAACACGGCGAACAGGAGCAGCAGCACACTGGGGAGGGTCATGGCCTTGCTCCTGACTGCGGGGGCGGGGGGCTCGGGCGCCGGGGCCGCTGCGGGCCCGGGGCGGGGCGCCTCAGACACCGACCCGGTCGGCGGGGACGTACTGTCGGTTGAGGATGTCCTGTACATCGACGTGCTCTCCAGCGATGATCGTCTCGGCCGCATGCGGGGTGAGCAGTGCGACGTGCTGATAGCCGAACAGCGTCGGCCGGATGCGGGTCAGCAGCCGCGACATTCCGCCGAGCACCGCGGCGAGCGGTCCCCGGCCGAGCAGCGACCAGAACGGCGCCCCGGTGGACGCGAGGTCCAGGACGTCGTATCCGGCGGCGCGGACGGTGCGGCGCAGGCTGGCCCGGGTGAAGAAGCGCAGATGCGTCTCGTCGAGGATGCCGCGGCGGTCGTAGCCGAAGGCCCCGACGGCGACCCGCAGCCGGGAGTACCAGTGGCTGAAGTTGGGCACCGACAGCAGCACCCGGCCGCCGGGCCGCAGCACGCCGGCGACCTCGGCGAGGAGCTGTTCGGGACGGGAGAGGTGCTCGATGACGTCACCGGCCACGACGTAGTCGAAGCCGGTGCCGACCCCGGCGGGCAGCCCCTCCTCCAGGTTGGCGAGGTGGAAGTGGGCGCACTTCTCGCGGACGCCCGGCACCTCGACGTAGTCCACGCCGGTCACCTCGTGCCCCAGGGACTCCAGGCGCTCGGCGAACAGGCCGCCGGAGCAGCCGAGGTCGAGGACGCGGCCGGGCGGCAGCTCGCGCATCTTCTCCAGGATGACGGCGTGCGAGGAGCCGTCGCCCGCCTTGAAGGCGTACTCGACGGGCTTGGGAATCCAGGGGCAGGTCCCGAACCCCTTGACGGCCAGCCGGTATTCGAGGACGTCCTTGACGACGTCCTTGGCGTACTTCATGCCGTTGACGTAGCAGATCTCGTCGCCGTAGTACGTGGGCACCGGGATCTCCTTGATCCGCATGCCCGCGTCCAGCAGTTGGACGATGATCTGGGTGTCGAAGTCGAAGGCGTCGGTGTTCCGGTCGATCGGCAGCTTCTTCAGGGCGTCGACGCTGTAGGCGCGGTAACCGGAGTGGAATTCGGTCAGCTCCGAGCCGAGCAGGCCGTTCTCCAGCCGGGTGAGGATGCGGTTGCCGAGCCACTTGTACATCGGCATGCCGCCCTTGAGGGCGCTGCCGGACGTCATCATCCGTGACCCGAACACGGCTTCGCACTCGCCGCGTTCGATGGGTGCGACCATCTCCGGGAGCAGTTCGGGGGCGTACTGCCCGTCGCCGTGCAGCAGCACGACGATGTCCAGTCCGTGGTCGGCGGCCAGCGCGTATCCGGCCTTCTGGTTTCCGCCGTAGCCGAGGTTCTTGGTGTGCCGCATCACCACGGTCCGGGGCATTCCCTCGGCCTGCGACCAGCGGCAGCCCGCGGTGAAGGTCGCGTCGTGGCTCGCGTCGTCGAGAATGAGGATTTCGTCGATCCGGGACCGGAAGTCCTCCGGAATCCGGTCGAGCGTGTTCTCCAGCGTTGTCTCCGCGTTGTACGCGACCACCAGGATGCCGATCCTGGGACTCGGGCTTTCCTTCACGGGGCGTTCTCCAGTTGCGCTCGGGGTGCGGGTTCGGTCGACGGATGAACAGGGCCGGTGTCCGCGAGGATCCGGCGTACGCCGGTGGCGAGGCCGACCGCCAGTACGAGCCAGCCGGCGGCGCCCAGGTACAGCACGGGTTCGCTCCAGCGGACGGCGGAGCGCCCGCTGTAGCCGAGCACGGCGACCAGGCCGACGACCGTGCTGTACGCGAACCCCTCCACCGGTCCGAGGACGAACATGCCGGCGGCCGCCCAGGTCAGGTACTGGAGGCCGGAGGCGGTGGACAGGAGCAGCAGCAGGCCCAGGGTGAGGGCGACGACACCGGGGAGCCGGTCCGGCCGCAGCCAGGCGAGCCGGATTCCGGCGGCCACGCAGACCAGCACGAAGAGGAAGTGGCCGCCGCCCTGCATGAAGGCGATGACCGGCTCGGGCAGCCCGAGGACGTCCGCGAACCGCACGAGACCCCACAGCCGGTAGCTGCCGCCCGCGTACTCCATGACGTTGCGCTCCAGATGCAGCGGCACGGTGACCAGGGCCGGCCCCCACACGAGCGCGGCGAGGCCCGCGAAGCCGGCGGCGAAGCGGACCAGGACCGGGCGCCCGCCGCGCAGCGCGGCCACGAACAGGGCCGGGATCACCACCACCGGGATGAACTTGACGCTGATCGAGAGCGCGGCGGCCACCCCCGCCGCCAGCGGTGACTTCCGGTCGGCCAGCAGGTGGGCGGCGGCCAGGGCGAAGGCGATGGCGACCGCGTCGGTGTTGCCGTGGTAGCCGGAGGTGGCGATGAGCACCGGGCTGACGGCGACGCCGATGCCGCAGAGCATCGCGGTGCGCAGGGCGGCGCGGCGGCGGACGATCTCGAACACGAGGAGCGCGCAGCAGAAGTCGGCGGCCGACGCGGGGAGTCTGATCAGCGTGGCGAAGGAGAACCCGAGGTCGGTGAGGCTGTTGAGCCCCATCAGCATCCAGCCGGCCAGCGGCGGGTGGTTGTAGACGGGCAGTCCGGGGAGCGGGTGCTCGTAGATGCGGACGGGGCCGTACACGGTGATGGCCTTCGCGAACCCCCGGAAGATGCGCACATCGGCCGGGCCGGGCGAGTTGGCCGCGATGATCATGCGGGTGAGGAGGCCGGCGGTCGCCGCGGCGAGCACGGCGGTTCCGGCCCGCCGCACGTCTGTTTCGCCCCACATTCGGATACCCATGAAAACAGAACGTAGCAAGGAGGCGACGTTAAGCAACGCACCGAACCGTCACCGTCGCGTAAACCCCTGCCCCGGACACACCGGTGCCCGGCCGGTGGCGGTACCGGCCGGGCACGGGACGATCCCCTGGGTGCGGGGCGGGTGGACTACAGCATGCGGTCGACCACCCGGGCGGTCGCCCGGCCGTCGTCGAGGTCGCAGAAGTCGTGCCGGAACTGCTCGTACGCCTTGGCGTGTCCCGCGATGGCGCGCTCGGGGTCGCGCAGCGCCGCGATCAGGTCGTCGGAGCCCGGGATCAGGGGGCCGGGCGCCCGCGACTCGAAGTCGAAGCTGAATCCGCGCAGCGTGTCGCGGTAGTGCTCCAGGTCGTAGGTGTGGAAGAGCATCGGCCGCCCGGTCTGGGCGAAGTCGAACATCAGCGAGGAGTAGTCGGTGACCAGGGCGTCGCTGATGAGCATGAGTTCGCCGACGTCCGGGTAGCGCGAGACGTCGCGGACGAAGCCGGTGCCGCTGTCCGGGAGCCGGTCGGTGACCATGTAGTGACGGCGCACCAGCAGGACGGTGTCGTCGCCGAGTTCGCGCTCGGCGGCGGCCAGGTCGAGCTGGAGGCCCAGCGAGTAGCGGCCGCCGCCCAGGCGCTGGTCCTCGCGCCACGTCGGCGCGTACAGCACGACGCGCTTGCCGGCCGGGATGCCGAGCTTCTCCCGTACCGCCGCGGCGACCTTGGCGCGGTCGGCGGCGTGGAAGATGTCGTTGCGCGGGTAGCCGCACTCCAGCACCTCGCCCTCGAAGCCGAACGAGCGGCGCAGGACGGGGGTGGAGTACGTGTTCGGCGAGACCAGGAAGTCCCACTGCTTGGCCCGGTCGGCGAGGGTCGCGATGTAGGCGGCGTTCGCCTGGGCCGTGCCCGCGAGTTCGAGGCCGATGCGCTTGAGCGGGGTGCCGTGCCAGGTCTGGACGACGGTCTGGTCCTCGCGCCGCACGAACCACTCGGGCAGCTGCGTGTTGGTGACGATGTAGCGGCTGCGGGCCAGCGCCTCGTGCCAGGCGACGGAGCCGTGCTCGACGGCCGTCGCGCCCTCGGGGATGACCGCCTGCTGGTCGCGGACGACCCACAGGTGCTCCACCTCGGTGCCCCGGCGCACCAGCTCCTCGTAGACGGCGCGCGGCGAGTCGGAGAACTGGCGGCCGTCGAAGGTGCTGTAGAGGGCGGCGGCGCGCACCGGTTCGGTGCGCTGGGCCGCGTACGCCTCGCTCAGCAGCCGCTTGGCGCGCGGGCCGCGTTCGGCGGCGCTGAGCACGGAGCCGGAGACGACCAGGAGCTGGTCCCCGAAGCGCCGTTCCAGGGTGTAGTCGCGGCCGGAGAGGCGGCGGGTGACGGGCAGGGTGTGGAAGGCCGAGGCGGGGATGCGCAGCGCGCGGTCACCGCTCTCGTCGGCGGCGCCCTTGTCCCGGAAGAAGAAGTACCAGTTGCCCTCGCCCAGCGGCAGCGCGCCGCCGGGACCCTCGACGGCGTCGGGCCGCAGCTCGGCGCGGAAGCGGCGCGCGTCCTCGGGTCCGGTGAACTCGACCGGGAAGATCTGCTCCTCGCGGTGGCTGCTGTTCTGCGCCACCAGCTCGACCGGGTGCTCCGGGTCCTCGGGGAACGTGCCCTCCAGGAACAGCCGGCCGTCGTCCGTCCAGCTCGCCAGTTCGACGGCGGGCTGCACGGGGCGGTCGCTGATCACCAGGTTGCCGCGCGCGCTGGCGACGAAGCCCAGCTCGTGGCGGACGCCGTCGGCGTCGGCGAGCGGGTAGCGGCCGGGCAGCACCGCACCCGGCGTGTCGAGCGACGCCTTCAGGCCCTTGGGGCCGGTCAGGTGGACGCTGTACGACATGCTCCTGGGCGCCTCGTCCCCGGTGGGGCGGGCCTCCTCGATCGCGGCGAGCGGGAGGTCGGCGGTGAAGCGGCTCCAGCCGGCGGCGGGTCCCGCGCCCCCGCCCACGGTGGCGGGGACCTCGTAGGTGGTCTTGGTGGCGCCGTGCGTCAGACGCAGCGTCAACTCGCCCTTGACGAGGCGGGATCGCACCACGCCGGTGACCCGCACGGTGCCGGCCTCGGCGCCCGCGCCGTGGGTCTCGAACCGGGCGTCGACGCGCTCGGCGTGCAGCACCAGCTTGTCGCCGTCGAAGGCGGGCACGATGCGGTGGTCGCCGTCGGGGCGGTGGACGGGCGGCGCGACGGACGCCTCGCGGACGGACGGGAAGGCGCGGCGCAGCAGGCCGCCCCGGGCGATGCCGACCTCGAACTGCCAGGTGAGCTGCTTGGGGCCGCCGTCGGCCTGGATGCGGAGCTTGGAGGCGTCCACGGAGGTCTCGAAGCCGGACCGGTGGTAGTCGTGCAGGCTCTGGCGGGCGCGGGCGGTGGCCTCGGGCTCGTCGACCCGGCGCAGCCGCAGCGGGACGACGTTGCGCCGGCCGGCGCGCAGCCAGCCGATCCGGAACTCGCTGGGCCCGGAGGTGACGGGCAGGTTGCGGACGTACGCGTAGCCCTTGAGGTGCAGCTTGCCGTCGCGCCACTGGGCGTCGCGCAGCCGGGCGGCGAGCGGCAGGTCGCGGTCGGCGACGCGCAGCACCGGGGCGGGCACGGGCTTGGTGAGGACGGGGTAGTTGGCCTGGCGGCGGCGCATGCCGCTGACCTCGAAGGCGCCGGGCTCGCGCTTGTCCTGGATGAGCAGCGCGAGCAGTTCGTCCATGCGGTGCTCGCGCACCAGGTACCACATCACGCGCAGGCGCAACGGAAGGCCGTCGAGCACCGACGGGTCGACCTGGTCGATGAACTTGTTGGTGTACGTGAGGAAGGCGGCCCGGTATTCCTCGTCGCCGTCGGGCAGGACCTCCATGAAGTACCAGAGGTCGTTGGCCAGGGCGTGGGCCTCGTAGTGGTTCTTGTCCTCGGGCGGGCGGTTCTGAGCCAGGAAGGTCGAGACGCCCTGCACGTGCGCGACGCGGTCGCGGATGCCGCGGACGACGGCCCGGCTGGTGGTGATCGAGCCGGGGCGGTCGCGCCAGTGGTAGACGGGGTCCTTGACGATGTCGACCGACTTGGCCAGGAAGTGGGCGGGCAGCACGACGGGGATGTCCTCGTACAGCGCGCCGACCGGGAAGGCGAACTCGTTCTCGTCCCAGAAGGAGCGGCGGAAGACCTTGTTGCAGGCGATCCGGTCGCCGAGGAGTTCCAGGTCGCGCGAGACGTGGGTGCGCATCCGGGTGGTGGCCATCGGCTTGCGGAACATCGGCGACTGCTGGAGCTTGCCGCCGGCCCGCAGGCGCAGCACGTTGCCGGACGCGAGGTCCGAGCCGGTCTCCTCCAGGGCGCCGACGAGCAGTTCGTACGCGTTCGGCGGGATGACGTCGTCGCTGTCGACGAAGGCCAGGTAGCGGCTCTCCGGATCGCAGTTGCGGACACCGGTGTTACGGGCGTGCCCCAGTCCGCCGTTCTTCTGGCTGACCAGCTTGAAGCGGTCGTCCCGCGCGGCGAATTCGGCGGCCAGAGCGGCACTGCCGTCGGTGGACCCGTCGTCGACCATCACCACCTCGAGGTCGGTCATGGTCTGCTCCGCGAGGGACTTAAGGCAGTCCGTCAGGAAGAGTTCCACGTTGTAGACGGGGACAACGACACTGAGCCGTGGCGGCATGTTGAGCACGTCCGTTCATCAAGGGCCTGGCTATCCGTAGGGCTCAACCGTATGGACGGTCGGGGGTCACCGGTTACGGTCCCGAACGAGTGACTACGCCTGCACCGTGCTCGCCTGCCCGGGGCTTCGCCCGGGCGGTCCTGGTGCACGGTGAACGCGTGCTCCGGAAGGCCCGGTGGGCGGCCCGCCCACCAGACTAACCGATGGAAGGGTGACCCCTACAAGCACGCTCGGACACATGATCGAGACGTCACCCGTCGGGGTCCGCCCGGTGTGTGAGGGCGGCCACGGCCGAGGCGGCGAGGTCGTCCAGGTATCCGGGCGGCAGCTCTCCGCGGACCACCGCGAGCCGCCAGTAGAGCGGGCCGACGATCAGGTCGAGGGCACGGTCGGGGTCGCTGTCCGGGGGCAGCTCACCGCGGGCGACGGCGTCCCGGACGACCACCGCGGCGACGCCCTGCTGCGGGTCGAGCAGGGCGGCCTTGATGGCGTCGGAGATCTCCGGGTTCCGGGCCGCCTCGACCAGGAGGTCCGGGATGACCTGGGAGGCCAGCGGATGGCGCAGGGCGTACGCGGCCAGTTCGAGCACGGCGCGCACGTCCCCGTCGAGCGAGCCGGTGGCCGGGGCGGGCATGCCCTGCGCGGCAACGGCGGAGACCAGGTCCAGGACCAGGTGCAGCTTGGACTTCCAGCGCCGGTAGACGGCGGTCTTGCCGACGCCCGCCCGCCGGGCGATGCCCTCGATGGACATCCGCGCGAAGCCGACCGCGGCCAGCTCCGCGAACACCGCGCTGCGGATGGCGTCGGTCACGTCCTCGCGCAGGACGGCGGCTCCCGCCGGGGCTCGGCGGCGGCTTCCGGGGTCGGTGGTCATGACCGAAGCATAGTCCGCGACGACGAAACGGTTGCGTTCCGGCGTCGCGGCGTCCTACCCTCGGCGTAGCGACGATACGGACCCGTCCCGTCGCCGTGCGATCGATCCTCCCTCCTGCCCGCTTCCCCGCCTCCCGTCGAAAGCGATCGTGGTGAGCCAGACAACAGCCCAGGCCCCGGCGGACGCCTCGCCGCCCCTCGCTCCGCCCGCCTACGGATCGGGCGAGCTGGCGGCCCTCGCCGCCCGGCACGGCCTGACCGTGAGCGGGGCGCGGCCCTCCCTGCCCGCGTACGTACGGCAGCTGTGGGGGCGGCGGCACTTCATCACGGCCTTCGCCACCGCCAAGCTCACCGCCCAGTACAGCCAGGCGAAGCTCGGCCAGATCTGGCAGATCATGACCCCGCTGCTCAACGCGACGGTCTACTACTTCATCTTCGGCATCCTGATGAAGACCAAGCACGGCGTGCCGGACTACGTCCCGTTCCTGGTCACGGGCGTCTTCATCTGGACCTTCACCAGCTCCTCGATCACCGCCGGCACCCGCGCCATCAGCGGCAACATCGGGCTGGTCCGGGCGCTGCACTTCCCGCGCGCCTCGCTGCCCATCGCGCTCGCCCTGCAACAGCTCCAGCAGCTGCTCTTCTCGCTGGGCGCGCTGACCCTGATCCTTCTGGCCTTCGGCCAGTACCCGCGCCCGTCCTGGCTGCTCGCGGTGCCGGCCCTGGCCCTCCAGGCCGTCTTCAACACCGGCGTCTCGATGGTCATGGCCCGCCTGGCCGCGCGCACCCCGGACATCGCCCAGCTCACCCCGTTCATCCTGCGCACCTGGATGTACGCGTCCGGCGTGATGTGGAGCATGGACACGATGCTGCGGGGCGACCGTGTCCCGCACCTGGTGAAGCTCGCCCTGGAGGTCAACCCGGCGGCCGTCTTCATCGACCTCATGCGGTTCGCGCTCGTCGACAGCTTCCGCGCGGGCCAACTGCCCCCGCACGTATGGGCGGTCGCCGCGGGCTGGGCGCTGCTGGCCGGCGTGGGCGGCTTCATCTACTTCTGGAAGGCCGAGGAGAGTTACGGACGTGGCTGAGCACACGGGTTCCGCGGTCCCGACCGTCGTCGTCGACGACGTCCACATCACGTACAAGGTCAACGGCGCCCGCACCGGCAGGGGCAGCGCCACCTCGGCGCTGAGCCGGCTCGCCTCGCGCCGGCAGAGCCCGGGGGTGCGCGAGGTGCACGCCGTGAAGGGCGTCAGCTTCGCCGCGTACAAGGGGGAGGCGATCGGGCTGATCGGCTCCAACGGCTCGGGGAAGTCCACCCTGCTGAAAGCCATCGCCGGCCTGCTGCCCGCCACGAAGGGCCGCGTCCACACCCACGGACAGCCCTCGCTGCTCGGTGTCAACGCGGCGCTCATGAGCGACCTGACCGGCGAACGCAACGTCGTGCTCGGCGGCCTCGCGATGGGCATGACCCGTGCGGAGGTCCGCGAGCGCTACCAGGAGATCGTCGACTTCTCCGGCATCAACGAGAAGGGCGACTTCATCACCCTGCCGATGCGCACGTACTCCTCCGGCATGGGCGCCCGCCTCCGCTTCTCGATCGCCGCCGCGAAGGACCACGACGTCCTCTTGATCGACGAGGCCCTGTCGACGGGCGACGCGCGGTTCCAGCGCCGCAGCAAGGACCGGATCATCGAACTGCGCCGCCGGGCCGGCACGGTGTTCCTGGTCAGCCACACCAACAAGTCGATCACCGAGACCTGCGACCGAGCCCTCTGGCTGGAGGCCGGCACACTACGCATGGACGGCCCGGCGGAGGAAGTGGTCGCGGAATACGAGAAATCCACCCGCTCCCCCCGCCCCGGCGCCTGAGAACCCTTCCCAAGCCCACCCGCCCCCTCCCACCCGTCCGGCGCCTCCAGCCCGTCCGGCGCTTGAGGACACCTTTCGAGCCCGCCCGTCCCCGCCAGCCCGTCCGGCGCTTGAGGACATCCTTTAAGCCCGTCCGCCGCTTGAGGACGCCTCTCCAGCCCGTCCGGCGCTTGAGGACGAAACGGCCACCGGGACGCACCCGGCAGCCGCCTCGCCCTCACCGCACCCGCACGCCTACACGTGCGTACGCAACAGCGTCCGCATCGTCCGCATCGCCACCGACAGGTTCGCCAGATCGAACGCGTCCGAGCCCTGGATCTCCTCCAGCGTGGAGCGCGACCGGGCCAGGATCGCCGCGTTCTTCTCCTGCCACGCCTCGAACCGCTCCTGCGGCGAGGAGGACCCGTTGCCCACGCTCAGCACGTCGCCGGTGAGCGCCGCGTGCGCCGCGTACAGGTCCTCGCGGATGGACGCCCGGGCCATGGACTGCCAGCGGTCGGCCCGCGGCAGCTCGATGATCCGGTCCATCAGCTGCGTGATCCCCAGCCGGTCCGCGAGGTCGTAGTACACCTCGGCGACGGCCAGCGGCTCCTTGCCCGTGCGGTCGGCGATCGCCACGATGTCGAGCGCCGGGAAGGCGGACGAGAAGCCGGCGACGCGCTGCGCCAGCTCGTCCGGGACGCCCGCCTCGGTGAGCTCGTTCAGGATGCCCTGGTACCACTCCTGGTCGGCACCCTTCAGCATCTTGGGCAGCGCGGCCCAGACCCGCTCGACGCCGTCACGGAAGAAGTCGACCGTCTCGCTGATCGCCAGCGGCTGCGGCCGGTTGCCGAGCAGCCAGCGCGAACCGCGCTCCACGAGCCGGCGCGAGTGCAGCCGGATACGGGTCTGGACGTCGGCGGCGACCTCGTTGTCGAGGGCCTCGACGACGTCCCACACCTGGCTGAGCCCGAAGATCTCGCGGGCCGCGAACTGCGCCCGCACGATCTCCTCGATCGAGGCGCCGGTCTCCTCCCGCAGCCGGTGCAGGAAGGTCGAACCGCCGCTGTTGACCGTGTCGTTCACCAGGACCGTGGTGATGATCTCGCGCCGCAGGGCGTGAGCGTCGACCGCCTCGGAGTAGCGCTCGCGCAACTGCTGCGGGAAGTAGGCGTGCAGCAGCTTCTGCAGGTGCGGGTCGTCCGGCAGGCTGGTCCCGATCAGCTCCTGCGCCGCCGTGATCTTCGTGTACGCGAGGAGCACGGCCAGCTCCGGCTGGCTGAGCCCCTTGCCGGCGCTCAGCAGCTCACGGATCTGCCGGTCGGTGGGCAGGAACTCCAGCGCCCGGTCGAGAGAGCCGTCGCGGCCGAGCCGGCGCATGAAGCGCTGCTGGGCGTGGAGCAGCGAGGGCGCCTGCGCGACCGAGTTGGCGAGGGCCGTGTTCTGCGCGTAGTTGTTGCGCAGCACCAGGTGGCCGATCTCGTCGGTCATCTCGGCGAGCAGCTTGTTGCGCTGCTTGACGGTCATGTCGCCGTCCCGGACCAGGCCGTTGAGCAGGATCTTGATGTTCACCTCGTGGTCAGAGGTGTCCACACCGGCGCTGTTGTCGATCGCGTCGGTGTTGATCCGGCCGCCGGCCCGGGCGAACTCGATCCGGCCGAGCTGGGTGGCGCCGAGGTTCCCGCCCTCGCCGACGACCTTGGCGCGCAGGTCCGCGCCGTTGACGCGGATCGCGTCGTTGGCCTTGTCGCCGACGTCCGCGTTCGACTCGGCGGAGGACTTGATGTACGTGCCGATGCCGCCGTTCCACGCCAGGTCGACGGGGGCCTTGAGGATGGCCTGCATCAACTCGGCGGGCGTCATCTTGGCGACGCCGGGCTCGATGCCGAGCGCCTCGCGCATGTGGGCGTTGACCGGGATGGACTTGGCGCTGCGCGGGTGGACGCCGCCGCCCGCGGAGATCAGCTCCTTTTCGTAGTCGGCCCAGGAGCTGCGCGGCAGGTCGAAGAGGCGGCGCCGCTCCGCGTAGGAGGTCGCGGCGTCCGGCGTCGGGTCGATGAAGATGTGCCGGTGGTCGAAGGCGGCGACGAGCCGGATGTGCTCGGAGAGCAGCATCCCGTTGCCGAAGACGTCACCCGACATGTCGCCGACGCCGACGACGGTGAAGTCCTCGGTCTGGGTGTCGTGGCCGAGCTCCCGGAAGTGCCGCTTGACGGACTCCCAGGCGCCGCGGGCGGTGATGCCCATGCCCTTGTGGTCGTAACCCGCCGAACCGCCGGAGGCGAACGCGTCGCCGAGCCAGAAGCCGTAGTCGACGGCGACCTCGTTGGCGATGTCGGAGAACTTCGCGGTGCCCTTGTCGGCGGCGACGACGAGGTAGGTGTCGTCCTCGTCGTGGCGGACGACGTCCTTGGGCGGCACGACCTCGCCGGCCACCATGTTGTCCGTGATGTCGAGCAGCGCCGAGATGAAGGTGCGGTAGGCGGAGATGCCCTCGGCCATCCAGGCGTCCCGGTCCGCGGAGGGGTCCGGGAGCTGCTTGGCGACGAAGCCGCCCTTGGCGCCGACCGGCACGATGACGGTGTTCTTCACCATCTGCGCCTTGACCAGGCCGAGGATCTCGGTACGGAAGTCCTCGCGCCGGTCCGACCAGCGCAGACCACCGCGGGCGACCTTGCCGAAGCGCAGGTGGACGCCCTCCACGCGCGGCGAGTAGACCCAGATCTCGAACGCCGGGCGGGGCGCGGGCAGGTCCGGGATGGACTGCGGGTCGAACTTCATCGACACGTACGCGTGCGGCCGGCCGCTGTCCGCGTGCTGGAAGAAGTTGGTGCGCAGGGTCGCCCTGATGACGGTGAGGAAGGACCGCAGGATGCGGTCCTCGTCCAGCGAGGCGACCTGGTCGAGGGCGCCGTCGAGCTCTTCGAGGAGCCCGTCGATCAGCTCGGTGCCCGCGCTCTGGCGCCCCGGCGACATCCGGGCCTCGAAGAGCGAGACCAGCAGCCGGGTGGTGTGGACGTTGTTCTGGAGGGTGGACTCCATGTAGTCCTGGCTGAACGTGGAACCGGCCTGGCGCAGGTACTTCGCGTAGGCGCGCAGCACCATGGCCTGCCGCCAGTCGAGACCGGCGCTCAGCACCAGGGCGTTGAGGCCGTCGTTCTCCGCCTCGCCGGTCCACACCGCGGCGAAGGCGTCCTGGAACCGCTCGCGCGCCCCGTCTGCCAGGTAGCCGCCGTTGGCGGTGGCCCGCGGCATCCGCAGCCCGAAGTCGTAGATCCAGGCGTGCGTACGGTCCGCGCAGCGCAGCTCGTACGGGCGCTCGTCCACGACCTCGACGCCGAGCCGCTGGAGGACGGGGAGGACGGCGGACAGCGAGACCTGCTCGCCGGTGCGGTAGATCTTGAAGCGGCGCTCGCCGGGAGTGGCGCCGACCGGTTCGTACAGGCTGAGGGAGAAGTCCCGCTCGTTCTCCTTGAGGGCTTCGAGGTGGATCAGGTCGGCGACGGCGGCGCGCGCGGAGTGGTCGGCCTTGTAGCCCTCGGGGAACGAGTGCCCGTACTGGCGCAGCAGTTCGGCGGCGCGCTCCTCGCCGCACTCGGCGTTCAGCGCCTCCTGGAAGCCGTCGGCCCAGGAGCGGGCGGCCTCGACCAGGCGGGCCTCGATGCGGTCGGCCTCGGCGTCGGTGAGGCTCGGCAGCTCGCTGCCGGGGGCGACCCGGACGACGAAGTGCAGCCGGGACAGGATCGACTCGGTGTTCCAGGCGGTGAAGTCGACGCTGGTGCCGTTCAGCTCCTCCTTGAGGATGTCGATCAGCCGGAGGCGCACACCGGTGGTGTAGCGGTCGCGCGGCAGGTAGACGATCGCGGAGTAGTAGCGGCCGTACTCGTCCTGGCGCAGGTAGAGCCGCAGCCGGCGCCGCTCCTGGAGGTAGAGCACCGAGGTGACGATCGAGCGGAGCTGGTCGACGGGCGTCTGGAACAGCTCGTCGCGCGGGTAGGTCTCCAGGATCTGGAGCAGGTCGCGGCCGTCGTGGCTGTGGGGCGTGAAGCCCGCGCCCTCCAGCACCTCGGCGACCTTGCGGCGGATGACGGGGACCCGGCGCACGGACTCGGTGTAGGCGGCGGACGAGAACAGGCCGAGGAACCGGCGCTCACCGACGACGTTGCCCTTGGCGTCGAACTTCTTCACGCCGACGTAGTCGAGGTAGCTGGGGCGGTGCACGGTCGCCCGGCTGTTGGCCTTGGTCAGGACGAGGAGCTTGTGCTCGCGGGCCTTGGCGCGGGCGTCGGCGGGCAGCCGGTCGAAGGAGGGGCTGACCGGGTGCGCCTCGTCCTCGCTGTGGTGCGGGTCGGAGCGCAGGATGCCGAGGCCGGTGCCGGGGACGGCGGCCAGCGCGTCGGAGTCCTTCAGCTCGTACTCGCGGTAGCCGAGGAAGGTGAAGTGGTCGGCGGCGAGCCAGCGCAGCAGCTCACGGGCCTCGTTGACCTCGTCGTCGGCGAGGTCGTCCAGCGGTTCGCCGGGCAGGTCGTCGGCGATGCGCAGCGCCGCGTCCCGCATCTTCTCCCAGTCCTCGACGGTCTCCCGTACGTCGGACAGGACGCGCAGCAGGTCGCTCTGGATCTGCTTGAGGTCGGCGCGGTCGGTCTCGCGGTCGATCTCGACGTGGATCCAGGACTCGACGACCGCGTCGTGCGGCAGCCCGGCCTTGGCGTCCTTCGCCCCCCTGTCGTTCTTCCGGCCGGTCTGGGGGCCGGTGGAGATGCCGGCGCCCTCGGTGATGACCTCGACCAGCTTGCCGGTCAGATCACGCCGGACGATGACCTGCGGGTGGATCACGACGTGGATGCCGCGCCCCTGGCGGGAGAGCTCGTTGGTGACGGAGTCGACCAGGAAGGGCATGTCGTCGGTGACCACCTCGACCACGGAGTGGCTGCAGGTCCAGCCGTTCTCCTCGACGGTCGGGGTGTGGACGCGGACGTTCGCCTTGCCCTGGGGGCGCTCCTCGGCCAGCCGGTAGTGCGAGGAGGCGGCGCCGAAGACGTCGACCGGGTCCCGGCCCGCGATGTCCTCGGGAGCCGTGTGGAGGTAGTAGCGCTGGAGATAGGAGAGCAGGACGTCCTCGCGGGATCGCTCCTGCCCGGCCCCCGTGCCGCCGTCGGCCCCGGTGGCCGCGACGTGCACCCGGGGGGCACCGCCCGGCCCGCCGACACCACCGCCCGGGCTGTTGTCAGCTACCTTGGCGGCCCGTGCGAGCAGCTCGGCCTTGGCTTCGTCCAGCTTGGTCTGCATGTCCTCTGGCTCCTGTCGCGCGCCGTTGCGTGACGTAGGTGAAAAGGTCGGCGTAACGCCACGACGCGGGGTTTCCGGTCTGGGTCGACGCTATGCCGCGATGAGAGATCCCCGGGACCTTATTGGCCATTTTCGGCATTCGGGCCGGGCGGGAAGGATCAGTCGGGACGGCCCGGGCACTGTGGCACTCCGGGCGCTGGCCGGGGGCTTCGCTGCCCCCGAGGCGTATCGCGCTGATCACGGGGTCCAGGCTATCTCGCCCGCGCCCGTCACCGTCACGATCCGGATGTGTACAAAAGAAGGCCGCGTAATTAGACACTCCGGACAGCCCGCTCCGACCGTTCGACCGCCCCGGCGACCGACCGGAGCGGGGCGGCGGGGCGGGGCCCGTCGGACGAGGAGCTGCCTACTCCGCGAGCCTCTCGGCGAGGGCCGTGGCCTCGGCCAGGGTGTCCACGACGGGCACACCGGCCTTCTCCAGGCTGGCCCGGCTGTGCGAGCCGCCCGTGTAGAGGACCGCCCTGGCCCCGACGTGGGCGGCGGCCAGGGCGTCGTCCACCGCGTCACCTATGACGACCGTGTGGCGCGGGGATATGCCGTCCAGGGCCGCGAGCTCCGCGAGGTGCCGCTCCATGTACTGCGCCTTGCTGCCGCCGGACGGCCCGGTGCGCCCGTCGACGCGCACGAAGTGCCGCTCGATGCCGTATCCGCGCACGACGGGGACCAGCTCCTCGTGCTGGTACATGCTCATGATCGACTGGCTCCGCCCGGTCAGCTGCCACTGGGCGATCAGCTCGGCGGCGCCGACGGTCAGCCCGCAGGCATCCCGCTGCTCGGTGTAGTGGCGGTGGAAGGCGCCGTCCATGCGCTCCCACTCGGCGTCGGTGGGGAGCCGGCCCATCAGCCGCTCGTAGAAACGGGGTATCGGGATGCAGTACATCTCCCGGTACTGCTCCACGGTGATCGGCGCGAGGCCGATCTCGCCGAACGCGGCGTTGGTCGCGCCGACGACGGCGGTGTTGTCGTCGAGCAGCGTGCCGTTCCAGTCCCAGACCAGATGCGTACGGTGGCGTTCCGGTGCGATCCCCATGCCCAGAAAAATACTCGCCCCCACTGACAACCGGCCGGCTACCCGATCAGACCGGGAATCTCCTGCACCCCGAACCAGAGCAGTTCGTGGTCCTCGGCGCCGTCCACGGTGAACTGCGCGTCGTCGTCCCCGAGGTCCGCCGCTCCGAGCGCGGCGGCGGCCGCCGTGACGTCCTTGTCCGCGTCGTCGGAGTCGACGTGGACCGCGGCGGCGTCGGTCAGCCGCACGGCGCCGGCGACCGTGACCTCGCCGAGCGAGGAGGCGTCGAGGATGTGGTCCGGGTCGGCGACCGCGGCACCGTCCGGGACGTCCACGGCGACGACGACCCGCCGCCGGGCGGCCTGCGGGTCCCCGGCGATCAGCCGCAGCGAGGCGGACGCGGCCCGGTTGAGCGCCGCGTACTCCAGCTCCTCGATGTCGTCGGAGACGTACCACTCGCGCAGGGCGGGGGTCACCGCGTAGGCGGTGAGCGGACCGGGCCCGAGTTCGCCGGCCCGGTGCGCCGCTGCGAGCCCGGCGATGGTCAGGGGGACGTACACGCGCATGACTGAGCCGCTTTCGTAGTCGGAGACGCCCTCAGGATACGTGCGGCGTCCCCCTTTGGGGTTACGCGTACGGGCCCGCTCCCGTCCACCCGGCGACGCCCGCTCACCCTGCCCACCCCGCCCCAGGCCCCCGCTCCGGACGGTCCCGACCACCCGGATAGGTGAATTCGAGGCGGCACCCGACCGGGCGCACGGCCGCTTGCGGCGGCCCCCGCGCCCCCGTAGAAGATCACCAGCAGAAGTTACCGCCCGGTATTCACCGGGCCTCTGGAGCACGGGGGCGACAGCGATGACCATGAACAGGACCCGGCCCGCAGGACGGCACGACGCACGCAGGCCCGAAGCCGTACCCGCCCAACGCCACCGGACCCCGAGGCGCATGCGCCCCCACCACTGGTTCGCGGAACGCCTGCTGGCGGTCCTGAGCGGCCAGCGCCCGGTCCACTGGATGCTCGGCCACACCATCGGCGATGCTTACGACCAACTGGCCGAACTGGCCCCCACCACCCCCCTCAGGACCCGGGGCACCCGCCCGGTCATCCGCATGTGCCGAGGCGCCCAGCCGGCCCCCGGCGTAGTGGAAGCCTGCGCCAGCATCGCCGCCGGCGAAGAGGTACGCGCCATGGCCTTCCGCCTGGAACAGGGCCCGGACCTCCGCTGGCGCTGCGCGGCGGTGGAACTGGGCAACACCCCGATGCGGACGCGATGAACGACCGGGGACACCGGGGCCACGACCCGCCGGGGCGTGCGCGCTCGGGGGGCCGGGAGGTGCGCGCGGCCCCGCTGTTGGGGTGCGGAGGGCGCGATGGGCCCCGCTGGGGTCCGGGAAGGCGCTGCGGGCACCGCTGGGGGTGCGGAGGGCGCGGCGGGCCCCGCTGGGGGCCCCGGGGGCGCGGCGGGCACCGCTGGGGGTGCGGAGGGCGCGGCGGGCCCCGTTGGGGGCCCCGGGAGGCTCGTCGGGGCTCCATAGGGCCCGGGAAGGGTTCACAGGGGCTCTCGGGGGCACGGGAGGGTCGCAGGGGGCCCTCAGAGGCCCCGGAGGAGGGCGCGGGGGCCGACAAGGGCGCCGGGATGGCTCGCCGGGGCTCTACGAGGCCGGGAAGGGCTCGCAGGGCCCCTCCAGGGCCCGAGGGGCTCGAAGGGCCCCGAGGGGCGGGGGGAGCCAGCATGGCCCACCAGGCCCTCCCACCCCGCGTGACACCTCCCAGCCCCGCCGGCGTTTGAGGCGCGGGGGCCGGGGCAGCACCCCGCACACCCAGCCCCGCCGACGCTTGAGGCGCGGGGCCGGGGCAGCACCCCGCACACCCAGCCCCGCCGGCGTTTGAGGCGCGGGGTCCGGGGCGGCGCCCCGGTTTCGGGAAGGGGCGGGTAGGGGACAAGGCCCGCCGCAGGCGCAACAACGGCCGGGCCGGGCACCCATCGGTGCCCGGCCCGGCCACAAACCCAGAACGTCAGCGCAAGCTACTTCTTGCGCCGCCGCCCCCCGCCCCCGGCCTTCTGCGCCTTCCGCCGCTCCGCCCGAGTAAGCCCATCCGACCCCGCACCGGCACCGGCACCCGCACCGTCCCCGTTGGAGAAGTCACCCTCGACCACCCCGCCCTCCCCATCGACCGTGGGAGCGGAGAAGTGCAGCCGGTCCGGCCGCTGCGGAGCATCCAGCCCCTTGGCCCGGATCTCCGGCCGCGCGGCCGGCACCGAGTCCTCCTTGGTCAGCGACGTCGCCTCGTCCTGGACGGGCACCTCCTCGACCTGCTGCTCGACCTGGACCTCCAGGTTGAACAGGTAGCCGACGGACTCCTCCTTGATGCCCTCCATCATGGCGTTGAACATGTCGAAGCCCTCGCGCTGGTACTCGACCAGCGGGTCCTTCTGCGCCATGGCCCGCAGGCCGATGCCCTCCTGGAGGTAGTCCATCTCGTAGAGGTGCTCACGCCACTTGCGGTCCAGGACCGACAGCACCACGCGCCGCTCCAGCTCACGCATGATCTCGGAGCCGAGCGTCTTCTCCCGCTCGTCGTACTGCTCGTGGATGTCGTCCTTGACCGACTCGGCGATGAACTCCGCGGTGACCCCGGCCAGGTCTCCCGCGGCCTCCTCCAGCTCGGCGACCGTGACCTTCACCGGGTAGAGCTGCTTGAACGCGCCCCACAGCCGGTCGAGGTCCCACTCCTCGGCGAAGCCCTCCGCCGTCTCCTGGCGGATGTAGTCGTCGATCGTGTCGTCCATGAAGTGGCGGATCTGCTCCTGGAGGTCCTCGCCCTCCAGGACCCGGCGCCGCTCGCCGTAGATGACCTCGCGCTGCCGGTTGAGCACCTCGTCGTACTTCAGGACGTTCTTACGCGTCTCGAAGTTCTGCTGCTCGACCTGCGACTGCGCCGACGCGATCGCCCGCGTGACCATCTTGTTCTCGATCGGCACGTCGTCCGGCACGTTGGCCATCGACATGACGCGCTCGACCATCTGCGCCTTGAACAGCCGCATCAGGTCGTCGCCGAGCGACAGGTAGAAGCGGGACTCGCCCGGGTCGCCCTGACGGCCGGAACGGCCGCGCAGCTGGTTGTCGATACGACGCGACTCGTGCCGCTCCGTACCGAGGACGTACAGCCCGCCCAGCTCCTTGACCTCCTCGAACTCCGCGCGGACGGCCTCCTCGGCCTTCTCCAGCGCGGCGGGAAGGGCGGCCGCCCACTCCTCGACGTGCTCGACGGGGTCGAGGCCCCGCTGGCGCAGCTCGGCCTCGGCGAGGTCGTCGGGGTTGCCGCCGAGCTTGATGTCGGTGCCTCGTCCGGCCATGTTCGTCGCGACGGTCACCGCGCCCTTGCGGCCGGCCTGGGCGACGATCGTCGCCTCCCGGTCGTGCTGCTTGGCGTTGAGCACCTCGTGCTGGACACCGCGCTTGGAGAGCTGCTGCGAGAGGTACTCGGACTTCTCGACGGAGGTGGTGCCGACCAGGATCGGCTGCCCCTTCTCGTGCTTCTCGGCGATGTCGTCCACGACCGCGGCGAACTTGGCGACCTCGGTGCGGTAGATGAGGTCCGACTGGTCGGCGCGCTGCATCGGCCGGTTCGTCGGGATCGGCACGACGCCCAGCTTGTAGATCTGGTGGAACTCGGCGGCCTCGGTCATCGCCGTACCGGTCATGCCGGAGAGCTTGCCGTAGAGGCGGAAGAAGTTCTGGAGGGTGATCGTGGCGAGCGTCTGGTTCTCGTCCTTGATGTCCACCCCTTCCTTCGCCTCGATCGCCTGGTGCATGCCCTCGTTGTAGCGGCGGCCGGCGAGGATGCGGCCGGTGTGCTCGTCGACGATCATGACCTCGCCGTCGATGACGACGTAGTCCTTGTCCTTCTTGAAGAGTTCCTTGGCCTTGATGGCGTTGTTGAGGTACCCGACGAGGGGGGTGTTCACCGACTCGTACAGGTTCTCGATGCCGAGCCAGTCCTCGACCTTGGCGACGCCGGGCTCGTGGATCGCGACGGTCCGCTTCTTCTCGTCGACCTCGTAGTCGCCGGTCTCCTCGATGCCCTTGAGCGGGTTGCCCGCCTCGCCCTTGGCCAGGCGGGTGACCAGCTTGGCGAAGTCGCCGTACCACTTGGTGGCCTGGTCGGCCGGGCCGGAGATGATCAGCGGCGTACGGGCCTCGTCCACGAGGATCGAGTCGACCTCGTCGACGATCGCGAAGTTGTGGCCGCGCTGGACCAGCTCGTCCTTCGACCACGCCATGTTGTCGCGGAGGTAGTCGAAGCCGAACTCGTTGTTCGTGCCGTACGTGATGTCGCAGGCGTACTGCTCGCGGCGCTGGGCCGGAGTCATGTTCGCGATGATGCAGCCGACGGAGAGGCCGAGGAACTTGTGGACCCGGCCCATCATCTCGGAGTCGCGCGAGGCGAGGTAGTCGTTCACCGTGATCAGGTGCACGCCGTCGCCGGACAGGGCGTTGAGATACGCGGGCAGCGTGCCGACGAGGGTCTTGCCCTCACCGGTCTTCATCTCCGCCACGTAGCCCAGGTGCAGCGCGGCGCCACCCATGATCTGGACGTCGTAGTGGCGCTGGCCGAGGACGCGCTTGGCCGCCTCGCGGACGGTCGCGAACGCCTCGGGGAGCAGGTCGTCCAGGCTCTCGCCGTCCGCGTACCGTTCCTTGTACTCGTCGGTGAGCGCCCGCAGCTCGGCGTCGGAGAGGTTGACGAAGTCCTCTTCGATGGAGCTGACCTGGTCCGCGATGCGGTGCAGTTTGCGCAGGATCTTGCCTTCGCCTGCACGCATGAGCTTGTGGAAGACGGACACTGAGGTTGGTCTCCTTGCCGGTCGGGCCTGGCACTGGGTCGTGTTATGGACTCTGGCGCGGGCACGGCAGGTGGGCCCCACCGCAACGGCCATCGTAAGCGAGGACCCCGCCGCGCCGGGAGGGCTGCCACCGCGTTGTCCCCGCGGTGCCCTCCCGAGTCAACGGACGAAGGGCGCGGAAGGTGCCGGGAAACGCGAAAAGTCCTCGCCTCCCGGCCGCCGCATCACCAGAATCCCTTCATGGAACCGATCACCCTCACCACCGACCGCCTGCTGCTGCGCCCCTTCGTCCCGGCCGACGCGGACGCGGTGTACGACGCCTGCCAGGACCCCGACATCCAGCGCTGGACGGTGGTCCCCTCGCCGTACGGGCGGCCCGACGCGGAGCTCTTCACCGCCCGGCTCTGTCCCGACGGCTGGCAGGACGACTCGATGTACAACTTCGCCGTGCTGCCGCGCGAGGGCGGGCCCCTGATAGGCGCGCTCGGCATCAACAGCCGCAGCGGCCCGGGCACGTACGAGGTCGGCTTCTGGACCGCGAAGGAGCAGCGGGGCCGCGGCTACACGACCGAGGCGGTCCTGTGCGCCGCCCGCTGGAGCTTCACCGCGCTCGGCTGCGACCGGCTGGAGTGGAAGGCCGAGACCGGCAACGTCCCGTCGCGGGCCGTCGCGCTGAAGGCGGGCTTCCGGATGGAGGGCGACCAGCGCTCGGGGCTGCTCAACAAGGGGGTGCGCCGCGATACGTGGGTGGGCGCGCTGCTCCCCTCCGACCTCGGCCTGGCCGGCAGCCGGGCCTATGTCCCGGCGCCCACCCCGTAACGTTCCGGGGTGATCCCCCCTGTCCGGCACCACCCGTCGATGTCAGTGCCGCCCCCTAGAGTGCGGAGCATGACGTCTGTGCAGCCACCCGCAGTCGAACTCTCCGCCGACCAGGCACGCAGGATCGCCCTGCGCGCCCAGGGATTCCTGGGCGCCCCGGACCGCCGGGCGGGGGTGCCCGGCGTGCTGCGGCACCTCGGCGCCGTACAGCTGGACACGATCTCGGTGCTGGCCCGTTCGCACGAGCTGATCCCGTACGCGCGCCTGGGCGCGATCGGCAGGCGCACGGTCGAGGAGGCGTACTGGTCGGGCGGCCGCGCCTTCGAGTACTGGTCGCACGCGGCGTGCATCCTGCCCGTCGAGGAGTGGCCGCACTTCGCGTTCCGCCGCCGCGCCTACCGCGCGCGGCCGCAGTGGCACCACGACCTGCCGGACGGCGCGTACGACACCGTCATCAAGCAGCTCACCGCCGAGGGGCCGCTGACGGCGACGGAGCTGGGCGGCGCGAAGAACGGCGGGGAGTGGTGGGACTGGTCGGCGTCGAAGGTGGCCGTCGAGCGCGCCCTGATGTACGGCGAGGTGGTGTGCACCGAGCGGCGCGGCTGGAAGCGGGTCTACGACCTCGCGGAGCGCGCCCTGCCCGACGCCGTACTGCACGACGACCTGGACGACGCGGAGTGCCTGCGCCGGCTGGTGGCGCTCGCGGGGCAGTCGCTGGGCGTGGGCACCCGGGCGGACATCGCGGACTACCACCGGCTCAAGGGGGAGCAGTTCGACGCGGTGGTGGCGGATTCCGGTCTGGTGCCGGTGTCCGTGCAGGGCTGGGCGAAGCCGGCCTGGGCGGACCCGGCGGCGCTGGCCGTCGAACCGCGCGGGCGGCACCGCACGACGCTGCTGTCGCCGTTCGACTCGCTGGTCTGGGAGCGTGCGCGCACCGAGCGGATCTTCGGCTTCACGCACCGCCTTGAGGCGTACGTGCCCAAGCCGAAGCGGATTCACGGTTACTTCGCGATGCCGCTGCTGGCCGGCGGAAAGCTTCAGGGCCGGGTCGACCCGGCCCGCGACGGCAGCACGCTGATCGCCCGGCAGGTGTCGCTGGCGGGCGTGAAGGCCGTGGCGCCGATGGCGGAGGCCCTGGTGGAGGCGGCTTCCTGGGTCGGCTGCACGGACGTGCGGCTGGAGCGGGTGGAGGCGCCGGAGCTGCGCGGGCCGCTCGCGGCGGAAATCACCCGCTTCCTGGCCTGACCGCGCTTTGCCCCGTGCCGGTCACCGCGTTGTGCGCGCGCCGGTCACCTGATCTCGAGGATCTTCTCCCGCATGGCATAGACCACCGCTTCCATGCGGGAGTGCAGCTGGAGCTTCTCCAGAATGTTGCGCACGTGGTTCTTCACGGTGTTCTCGGAAATGAACAGTTGCTTCGCGATATCGCGATTGTTCATGCCGGTGGCGACCAGTTTGAGGACTTCGAGTTCGCGCTCGGTGAGCCGGGGCGCCGGTACCAGTCGGCGTTCGTCGGTGCGCTGGATCATCGATTTGAACTCGGTGAGCAGTTTGGACGCCATGGACGGACTGATCTGGGACTGCCCGTCGGCGACCGCGCGGATCGCGGTGGAGACCTCGTCCGTGGAGATCTCCTTGAGGAGATAGCCCGTGGCGCCGGCCTTGATGGCGTCGTAGAGATCGGCCTCCTCGTCGCTGATCGTCAGCATGATGATCTTCGCGCTGGGGGCCACCTCCTTGATGGAGGTGCATGCCTCGATGCCGCCCCGCCGGGGCATCCGGACATCCATCAGCACGATGTCCGGCAGCAGGTCGGCCGCCTTGTCGACCGCCTCGGCGCCGTCGCCCGCCTCACCGACGACCTCGATGTCCTCCTCGTGCGCGAGGACGATCTCCAGGCCCCTGCGGAAGAGGGCGTGGTCGTCGACCACCAGGACCCGGATCGGCTCCTTGCGGTAGCCGTTGTGCCGGTCCTCGCCGGCCAGGACGGCCGCCGCGTCGTCGGCACCCCTCGCGTCGCGCACGGGCCCGAAGGTATCCGCCATCGTTCCTCCCCCTGAAGGCCACGGCCTGAAGTTCACGAACTGTCCGCCAACGGCAGTTCACAGAACACCGATTGGCTCGGGCCGCCATGATTTCATGCCGGGACGCTCAGCGCGGTGATCCCGCGGTGATCCCGCGGTGGCACACGGGTGCCCCTGGGGGCGCACAGACGCTCCAGGGGCACCATGAAGTGGTGGCGTCAGCCGCCGAGCGCACCGCCGGCGCCGCCCGCCTCGTCGGCGGCCAGCGGGTCGGTCCTCAGATGAATGACACCGTAGTCGTAGGCGTGCCGCCGGTAGACGACACTGGGCTCCTTCGTCTCGTTGTCGACGAACAGATAGAAGTCGTGTCCGACCAACTCCATCTCGTAGAGCGCCTGGTCGAGCGACATGGGCGCCGCGACGTGCGTCTTCTCGCGCATCACCAGCGGCCCTTCGCCCTGTACTTCGAGCGAGCCGACCCTGGTGGTGGGTGCGGGCTGTGCCGTCTCGTCGGCGATCAGTTCGCCGTCGCCGTTGAACGATGCCGCGTCCGGCACCATTTCGCCGACCTCCGCAGCGGGGATGCGCCCCGCGCCCCGGCGGCTGTAGCGCTTGTCGTGCTGCTTGCGCAGCCGGGCCTCCAGCTTGCCGGTGGCCAGGTCCAGCGCTGCGTACGGGTCGCCTGCGGCCGCTTCTGCCCTGATGACCGGTCCGCGCGAGCGGAGCGTGATCTCCACCCGGTCGCAGCGGTCTGCCTGACGAGGGTTCGGCTCCTTGGACACCTCCACGTCGAGGCTGATCACCTTGCCGTCGAACTTCTGGATCTTGTCCAGCTTCAGCTTCTCGGCCACGTGCTTGCGGAACCGCTCGGGCACCTCGGTCTTGCGGCCCTTGACGACGATGTCCACGCAGAACTCCGTTCCCGGATCGCCCCGCTCAATGGCGGAGCATCTCCCTTTTGCACCTGGCTCCGGTGATGACCGGAGCCGCGGACTCGGTGACTTCCACCTCCTCCTCCCCCGTCGGCAAGGTCTCCACCCCACCGAATTTCCGGTTTCTCGACCGGTGGGTCGCCTGCCCGAAACCTGGTGGTGCATTCGTCGAGGCCCGGCATTCACCATTCCTCACAACCGAACATAGCCTGCTCGGACGGATGTCGGCACCCGCTACTCGCGCGTACCTCCGTTCAGGTCTCTTTACCCACTCACTACCTGCAACGATGCAAGTCCAGTTTCAGTTCCGGTTTATTTCGCGGGCAACGGGACATGCTGCGTCGAAAGCCGCCGGGGGCGCCGCGACGACGGCCGCGTCGCACACCATCACGCCGGTGCCGACGGGCCCCTGGGCGCAGGCGAGCGCGCGTGCCGCCTCGGCCAGCGTGGCCCCCGTCGTCAGCAGGTCGTCCACCAGCACCACCCGCCCGCGGCCGAGCAGCCGCCCGCCTCCGCTCACCACGCTCAACGCCCCCGCCAGATTCGCCTGGCGCTCGCGGGCGGTCAGCCCCGCCTGATCCACCACCGCCCGGCGCTGGCGCAGCACCGCGGCCACCGTCGCCGACGTACCCGCCCGCCGCAGGTGCGCGGCCGCCGCCCATGCGATCCGCCGCACCGGGTCGTGCCCGCGCGCCGCCACCGCCCGCCGCGTGGACGGCACGGGCACCAGCAGCAGCGGCCGCCCGTCGGCCAGCTGCCCCGTCCCGGCCCGCACCGCGACCGCCAGGGCGCTGCCGAGGGGCCGCGCGAGGGCGAGTACCCCGCGTTCCTTGTGGGCCAGCAGCACCGCCCGTACCGCGTTCTCGTAGCCGGCGGCGGCGTGCACCGCGGGCAGGCCGGGCGGCTCGGGCGCGGGGCGCACCCGGCGCGGCGCTCCGCCGTGCAGCTGCGCGCCGCAGGCGTCGCACAGCTCCGTCCGCGCCCTGCCGCAGCCGCCACAGGAGACGGGCAGGACGAGTCCGGTGATCTCCCGCCACCACCCACGCATGACACCACTGTGCCCCCGCCGGGGCAGCCGGGCCACCCCTGTGGAAAACCGCCGGTCTCAGCCCGGGTAGACCAGCGCGGAGCCCTCCTTGAGAACGGTCTGCCAGTTGTCGCCCGGCAGCAGTTTCACTATCCCGTCGCCGAACGTGTCCGCCATCAGCGGCAGCTGCTCGTCGTCCGCGGCGGCGATGGCGAGCACCTGGTTGACCCCGGGCAGCACCCCCGAGGAGGGCGTCGAGCCGTCCGCCTGCACATAGCGGACCTGCTGCACGCCGCCCTGCTCCTTGCCGACCACCACGAGGCGGCTGCGGCCGGACCAGGACACCGCCGTCACGTCCGCGAGCTGCGGCGCCGCCTGCCGCAGGTCCACCACGGACACCTGCGCGTCGTCCTGCGCACCCTGCCGCTCGACCCGGCCGATCTTCAGCGTCGTGTGGCCGTCCTTGGTCAGCAGGAGGGCTATGCGCACCCCGTCCGAGGACAGCCGCAGCGCCGCGATCCGGCTGCCGTCGTCGAGGCTCGGCACGGTGACCTCCTGCGGCTTGCCCTTGCCGTGGGGCAGGCGCAGGAGCCTGGCGTTCTTCGGGTCCCGGTCGGCGACCCAGAGGTCGCCCCGGCCGTCCCAGCTGGGCGCCGTCAGTCGGTCCTCGGCGTTGCCCGCCTTGCTCGTCACGGCGGGCAGGGGCAGCTCACCGTCGGCGGCTATGGACGTGACGTAGAGCGCGTCGTTGTGCTGGGAGAGCGCCGCGGCCGACTGCTCGTCCCGGGCCACGCCGACCGCGCTCACCCGCAGCGCACCGCTGCCGAAGGGACCGGCCACCGGCTCCGGTTCACCGCTGCCCCTGGTGCTGCCGGGGATGCGCTCCACGCGCCCCTTGGCGTCCACGAAGTACTGGCTGTCGGGTCCGCCCGAGGAACGGTCGGGGGCGTACGCCTCGGCCTGGTCCGCGTCGAGCACACACAGCGGCGAACCGTCCGAACGCTGCAACTCCACCTGTTCGACCCGCGCGGACGTCAGGTCGCGGAGCGTGAAGAGGACCTGCGAGGCCATCATCCGGCAGGACCGCTGACCGGCCCCGTCGGCCTTCTTGTCGAGCGGCACCTTCAGGACGTTGCGGTCGTCGGGCGTCAGGGAGGCGACGCCCTTCTTCAGACCGGTCCCCGAGGGGAAGCGCGACTCGACCACCGGCCGCAGCCAGTCGGTCGGGCCCCGCAGAAGGCTGCGCACCGCCTGCGTCACCGTGTCCATCCCGGTGGCGGGGTCCGTGCGGTTGCGGAGGTAGACGGGGTCGGCGACGAGGGCGGCCTGCGCGTCGGACCGGCCGGTCGCGAAGTAGAACTTGTTGACGGAGCGGTAGAGCCGCTTGAAGTCGGACTGGCCGAGCACCAGCCCGTCCGGCACGCGGTCGATGCGCCACTCCTTGCCGTCCGGCCCCTTCTCCCGCACCAGGTGGAGCGTGCGGGAGTAGTCGGACGGGACCAGCGGCTGGTACGCGTTCTGCTCGTCGACCGTCGCCACCTTCTCCCCGGTCAGGATGTAGGTGACATCGGTGGTGCTGCGGTCGCCGTCGTGGACCGGCCGGTCGCTCCGGTTCGGCGCCTTGGCCAGCACGGTGGTCTCCGCGCTCGGCTTCCAGCGGCGCGACGCCTCCTTGGTGAGGTACTTGCGCGTCGTCCGGAAGTCGGAGTCGTCGCTGGTCATCGACTCCAGGAAGCCGTCGACCACCTCGTTCGGCGTGGCGCCGTCCCGCGGGGCGACCGCGTACACCTGGACCTGGGAGTCGCCGGGCTGCGAGGCGTCGACGGCCTTGACGTCCCCGGTGACGGGCATCGAGCCGCACGCGGACAGCAGCAGCGCGCCGCACCCGATCAGCACGGTCATCCCCGCCGTACGCCCACGGCCGCCGTGAAGACGGTCAGTGTTCACGAGTCGTGTCCTCCCGCCCCGGTACCGCGCCCCGGAGAGTCGTTGGGTGCACCCGGCCGCTCCTCCGCGGGACGCGGCACCACGCGCGCCCCGTTGCCCGGCAGGGCCGCCGGGTGCACCGAGGCAGGCGCGGTCCTGGCCCGCAGGGGGGCCCGGTCCGGAACGGGCAGCGGTGAGCGGCCCGTGGTGGCGTGCTGTGAGGGCACCGCCAGCAGCCTGTGCTCGCTGCCGGTGGCCGACGGGTCCGAGGCCCGGTCCCGGTTCTCCCGGTTGCGCCGCGAGTCCTCGGGCTCCAGCGGTATGGGCGAGCCCCGCAGCGGCTCGTCCGCCGTACGCGGCAGCGTCAGCCGGAACTGCGAACCGCCGCCCGGCTCGCCCCATGCCTGCAGCCAGCCGCCGTGCAGCCGGGCGTCCTCGACGGCGATGGACAGGCCGAGGCCGGTGCCGCCGGTCGTCCGCGCACGGGCCGGGTCGGCCCGCCAGAAGCGGTTGAAGACCCGGGTCGCCTCGCCGGGCTTGAGCCCCACGCCGTAGTCCCGGACGGCGACGGCGACCGCTCCGCCCGCCGCGCCCATCCGCACGACGACATCGCGTCCCTCGCCGTGCTCGACCGCGTTGACGACGAGGTTGCGCAGGACCCGCTCGACCCGCCGCGCGTCTGCCTCGGCGATCACGGGCTGCTCGTCCCCGACCACCCGGATACGGGTGCCCTTGCGCTCCGCCAGCGGTTCGGCGCCGCCGATCACCCGGCGTACGACCTGCCGCAGGTCTATCGGCTCCGCCTCCAGCGCGGCCGCGCCGGCGTCGAAGCGGCTGATCTCCAGCAGGTCGGAGAGCAGCGACTCGAAGCGGTCGAGCTGGTCCCCCAGCAGCTCGGCGGACCGGGCCGTGACGGGGTCGAAGTCGACACGCGCCTCGTGGATGACGTCGGCGGCCATCCGTACCGTCGTCAGGGGTGTGCGCAGCTCGTGCGAGACGTCCGAGACGAAGCGCCGCTGCATCCGGGACAGCTCCTCCAGCTGCTGGATCTTCAGCTGGAGGTTCTGCGCCATCTTGTTGAAGGCTTCACCGAGCCGGGCGATGTCGTCCTCGCCGGTGACCTTCATCCGTTCCTGGAGCCGGCCCGCGGAGAGCCGCTCGGCGATCCCCGCCGCCATGCGCACGGGGGTGACGACCTGCCTCACCACGAACCAGGCGATGGCCCCCAGCAGCACGACCACGAACAGGCCCGCGGTCGCCAGCGTGCCCTTGACCAGCGTCAGGGACTTCTCCTCCTGCGTGAGCGGGAAGACGTAGTACAGCTGATACGGATTGCGGTCGATGTCGTAGAGGCGCTTGCCCACGATGAGACCGGGCTGCGACTCCTGCCCGTTGGCGTACTGGATCAACGAGTACGTCTGGAAGGCCCCGGGGCCCTTGTTCACCGAATCGCGCAGGCTCTGCGGAATGCTCGCGGCCTCGACGCTTCCCGAGCCGCGTGGCGCACGGGAGCCCTCGTCGGCGCTGAGCGCCACCACGTTGAAGGCGTTCTTCCCGCCACTGGCGAGCTGGTCGACGAGCTCGGTGCGCCAAGAGTTGTTGGCGGTCGTGCCGTCCACGGCGTCGTCGCCCTGGCCGGTAGCGGGGGTGAGAGGCGCGTTGGCCTTCTCCTGGGCGGCCGCGAACCCGCCGGCGGCCTGTGTCTGGGCGGCCTTGCCCTTCGCGTCCAGCAGGCCGTTGCGCACCTGCCCGATCACGACGAGGCCGAGCAGCAGGACCACTCCGAGTGACATCAGCAGCGTGCCGGCGACGACCCGCAGCTGGAGGTTGCGCCGCCACAGCCGTACGGCGGGCAGCAGCGGACGCCGCACCCAGCGCATCAGCAATCGCGGCACCGGCCCGCCGGGCGCCCGGTCCTGGAACAACCGGCCGCCCTGCAGGAAGCGCTCGACGGGAGACGACGTGTGCCCTGAACCGGCAGCCCGCTCCGCACGGACTCCCGGCTCCCCGGGCTTCGGAGCAGTGCTACCCAGGGACATGTCAGCTCGGTCCGGCCTTATAACCGACACCTCGGACGGTCACCACGATCTCCGGCCGCTCCGGGTCCTTCTCGACCTTGGAGCGGAGCCGCTGGACGTGCACGTTGACCAGGCGGGTGTCCGCGGCATGGCGGTAACCCCACACCTGCTCCAGGAGAACCTCCCGGGTGAAGACCTGCCACGGCTTTCGGGCGAGCGCGACCAGCAGGTCGAACTCCAGCGGCGTCAGCGCGATGGACTGCCCGTCCCGCTTCACCGAGTGCCCGGCGACATCTATGACCAGGTCCCCGATGGTCAGCTGCTCCGGGGCAGGCTCTTCGGACCTGCGCAGACGTGCCCTGATGCGGGCGACCAACTCCTTCGGTTTGAACGGCTTGACGATGTAGTCGTCGGCCCCGGACTCCAGGCCCACCACCACGTCAACCGTGTCGCTCTTGGCAGTGAGCATGACGATCGGCACACCCGACTCGGCCCTGATCAGCCTGCAGACCTCGATGCCGTCCCTGCCGGGCAGCATGAGGTCGAGCAGGACCAGGTCCGGCTTCGCCTCTCGAAATGCAGCAAGTGCCTTGTCGCCGTCCGCTACGAACGACGGCTCGAAACCCTCACCACGCAGCACAATCCCGAGCATCTCGGCCAGTGCGGTGTCGTCGTCGACGACAAGGACGCGTCCCTTCATAAACGACATCATCCCATTAGCTAATCGTTACCTGCGATGATCTGGCACACAGCTCGGCCAGCCCGGCCCCCGTGACCGGCGAGATTACGCCCTCCTCCGTGACGATCGCCGTGACCAGTTCCGGCGGCGTGATGTCGAAGGCGGGGTTGTACGACTGGGTTCCCACCGGGGCCACGGCCACCCCGCCCACTTCCTCGCCCCCGGCCCCGCGCGGCGAGAATGTGAGCTCCGTCACTTCCCGCCCGGAACGCTGCTCCACGGTGATCGACGCCCCGTCCACAGTGAGCAGATCCACGGTAGTCAACGGCGCCACCACGATGAACGGTACGTGGTGGTACTTGGCGAGCACCGCCAGCGGATAGCTCCCCACCTTGTTGGCCACGGAACCGTCCGCGGCGATACGGTCCGCCCCGATCAGCACCGCGTCCACCTCCCCCGCGGCGAACAGCGAACCGGCCGCGTTGTCCGTGAGCAGGCTGTACGGCATGCCGTTGCGCGACGCCTCGAACGCGGTCAGCCGGGCGCCCTGCAGCAGCGGACGGGTCTCGTCCACCCACAGCCGCCGCAGCCGGCCCTCCCGGTGCGCGCCGAGCACCACCGCGAAGGCAGTCCCCTCGCCCCCCGAGACGAGCGCCCCGGTATTGCAGTGGGTCAGCAGCCGATGGCCTCCGCCCGGAATCAGCTCCTCCAGCAGGTCCAGACCGAACCGCGCCATCCGCCCGCTGGCCTCGGCATCCTCCCGGTGCAGCGCCCTGGCCTCCGCCAACGCGGCCGCCCCGGCCTGCTCCTGCCCCGCCCCCTCGTCGAGAGCCGCCCAGTACGCCGCGGCAGCCCGCCGCACCCCGTACCCGAGGTTCACCGCGGTGGGCCGCGCCTGCTCCAGCAGCCCGGCGGCCTCCGCCACGTCGTAACCCCGCACCGCGGCCAGAGCCACCCCATAGGCCCCGGCGATGCCCAGCAGAGGAGCGCCCCGCACCGCGAGGGTCCTGATCGCGCCCACCAGTGCCGGCACGTCGGTGCACACCAGCTCCGTTTCCTCGGCCGGCAGCCGCGTCTGGTCGAGGAGCACCAGTACGGGGCCTTCCGGAGGTTCGTCCCAGCGAAGTACGGATAGCCCGGCGGGCTCGCTGCCCACCGGCGATTGCGCGTCCTGATCAGCCATCCGCCCAGTCTGCCCGGTGACTCGCCCGGACATGAAGGGACTGGGGAGATACAAGGGCAGGCCCGCGCCTGTGCAACGCGTGGCACGATGGCTGCCAACCTGACGCCCCGATGCGCGGACAGGACCGTGAAGGAGCAAGAATGAACGACACTCCGGGCTGGGCCTCGCCCGGATCTGCCCCCTCCGACGGCCAGGAGACGGGCGTTCCCCGGCCTTCCGAACCCGTCGACGGCAGCGGACCCGCGGGAACCTGGGCTTCCACGCAGCCGCCCGCCGGGCAGTGGTCCCCGCCGAGCCACACCGCGCCCGGCCCAGGCACCCCGCCTCGCCGCCCCGGCTGGGGCGCCTCCCCGCAGGGGCAGGGCTGGGGCGCCTCCCCGCAAGGTCCGGGCTGGGGCCGGCTCCCGGACGCGGCGAAACCCGGTGTCATCCCGCTCCGGCCGCTCGGCGTCGGCGAGATCCTGGACGGCGCCGTCTCCGCCATGCGCGCCCACTGGCGCGCGGTCCTCGGCATCTCGCTCCCCGTCTCCGTGGTCGCCCAGACCGCCAACCTCCTCGTTCAGCGATACCTGCTGCCCGACCCTCCGACGTTGGACCGGAACGCCACCGGCCCGGAGGCCCTGCGCCAGACCGCGGACTCGCTCCGCTTCAGCCTGCTCGACACCGCCCCGTCCGTGTTCATCTTCATGCTGGCCCTGATCTTCATCACGGCGGTACTCACCGTGGTGATCAGCCGCTCGGTGCTGGGGCGCCCGGTCACCCTGTCCGACGCCTGGGCCGAGGCCCGGCCCAGGCTGCTCCCCCTGCTGGGCCTGACGCTCCTGCTTCCCGTCCTGGGCGGGGCGGTCATGGCCGCGGGCGTCCTCCCGGTCTTCCTGATCGGCGACACCGCGGGAGTCGGCCTGGCGTTTCTCGGCCTGCTCGCGGCAACGGTCGTCTCCGTCTGGCTGATGGTCCGTTTCAGCCTCGCCTCCCCGGCACTGATGCTGGAACGGCAATCGATCACCGCGTCCATGCGGCGCTCCGCCAAGCTGGTCCGCGACGCGTGGTGGCGGATCTTCGGCATCCTGGCCCTGGCCCTGGCTCTGACATTCATCGTGACCATGCTGGTCGGCATCCCCTTCGGCCTGATCGCGGTCACTGCCGACGGCGGCACTCTCGACTCCTTCCTCGACGGCAGCACCACCGGATTCGGCTGGCCGTTCCTGATCATCTCCGCCATCGGCGACGTGGCCGTCACGACGATCACCTATCCCCTCTACGCCGGCGTCATGGCCCTGCTCTACGTGGACCAGCGCATCCGCCGCGAGGCACTCGACCTCGACCTCGCCAGGGCAGCGGGCCTGCCGGGCTACGACGACAGGAGCTGACACCGTGTCGGGGGCGGGCGGGAGACAGCACTCCTGCTGATACGGGCGAGCGGCGGCGCCCCCGTGGAGACCGGGCGCCTCCCGGCCCGGGAAGCGGCAAAGCGCGAACTGTCCAAGGGCGCGTACCACGAGAACGATCCGAACCTCCTCCAACGCGCTCTCGACCATGTGTGGGACTGGTTCGGCGACATCCTCTCGGCGGCCGCCGGGGCCTCCCCGGGCGGGCCGGCCGGATTGGTCGTTCTCCTCCTCATCGTCATCGCTCTGGCCGCCGCGCTCTGGTGGCGGCTCGGCGTCCCGCAACGCGGCGCACGGCCCGCCGACTCACTCTTCGAAGACGGCCCCCGCAGTACCGCGGACCACCGCACCGCCGCCGAGGCCCACGCCGTCGCCGGCCGCTGGAACCAGGCCGTCCAGGAACGGATGCGCGCGATCGTCCGTTCCCTCGAAGAGCGAACACTGCTGGACCCCCGCCCCGACCGGACCGCCGCTCGGCGGACCGCTACGGCAGCAGGGCCATCGCGGAACTCCTCAAGGATCACGGCGTATCCGTCCGCGTCGTCACCACGCTTCAGGACGCCGCCTCCGCAACCGGAGCCGACACCACGCTCCTCGTCACCGCTCCCAACCTGCTGACACCTCACCAGCAGACCACCCTGCGCGCAGCCACCACCGCCACGGCCGGCCGCACCGTTCTCCTCGGTGCGGGCCCCAGCTCCGTGGGCACACTGGCCCCCGGCGTCCGTGCCGAGCCCTCCACCTCCGTGGTGGCACGTCCCCCCGGCTGTTCCATGGCTGCGGCCCTGAGAGCCGGAGCCGTCGAGACGGGCGGCATCCGCTACGCCTCGGACGGTCTCGACGCGACCGCCTGCTACCCAGCCGCCGGTCTGCCCTCCGTCCTCCTTCTGCGGCAGCCCGCATCGGGTGACACCGTCCTTCTCGGTTCCCCCGACTTCCTGTACAACGAGCGCCTTGACCACCAGGGAAACGCATCCCTGGCCCTTCAACTCCTCGGTTCCCGCCCACACCTGGTCTGGTACCTCCCCTCACTCACTGATCCCTCCGCCGGCGGCACCACAGACGACGACGGCGCTACGAACGGCGACACTGTGGACGGTGAGAGCAGCTTCGTCGAGCTGATCAACGTCCGGCTGGCTATGGGGCACCCTGCAACTCGTACTCGCCGCCGTCCTCGCCGCGATCTGGCGGGCCCGGCGCCTGGGCCCCCTCGTCACCGAACACCTGCCGGTGGCCATCCGGGCCTCCGAGTCCACCGAGGGCCGGGCCCGGCTCAACCGCAAGGCCAACACACGCGACAGGGCCGCCGCCTCACTCCGCCGCGCCACCCGCACCCACGTGGCGCCCCTCGTGGGCGTCTCCCCGCGAGACGCCCACCCCCCGCCGTGCTCCTCCCCGCTCTGTCGGCACGCCTCGGCCATGCCCACGGTTCCGTCAGCGACCTGCTCTTCGGCCCGGCCCCCTCCGAGGACGCCGCCCTCGTACTTCTGGCAGACCAACTCGACTCCCTCGAAAGAGAGGTCCGAACCTCATGAGCGCCCCGCCACCCGTGCCCGCCGGCACAACCGGGACCGTCAGCGGCGACGAAGCAGCCCGCGCCTCCCTGGAAGCGCTGCGCTCCGAGATCGCCAAGGCGGTCGTTGGTCAGGACCCAGCCGTGACCGGGCTGGTCGTCGCCCTCCTCTGCCGAGGCCACGTCCTACTCGAAGGCGTCCCCGGCGTGGCCAAGACCTTGCTCGTCAGGGCCCTTGCCGCATCACTCGAACTCGGCACCAAGCGCGTGCAGTTCACCCCCGACCTGATGCCCAGCGACGTCACCGGGCCGCTCGTCTACGACGCCCGCACCGCCGAGTTCTCCTTTCAGCCGGGCCCTGTCTTCACCAACCTCCTCCTCGCCGACGAGATCAACCGGACGCCTCCCAAAACCCAGTCGTCCCTCCTGGAAGCAATGGAGGAGCGTCAGGTCACCGTCGATGGAACGCCCCGCCCCCTGCCGGAGCCCTTCCTCGTCGCCGCGACGCAGAACCCCGTCGAGTACGAGGGCACCTACCCGCTTCCCGAGGCCCAACTGGACCGTTTCCTACTGAAGCTGACGGTCCCGCTTCCCACCCGCGATGACGAGATCAACGTCCTCACCCGCCACGCCGGCGGTTTCGATCCGCGCGATCTGAAGGCGGCAGGTATACGCCCGGTCGCCGGTCCCGCCGATCTGGAAGCCGCCCGCATCGCGGTCGCCGGGACAATCGTCTCCCCCGCGATCGCCGGCTACGTCGTGGATATCTGTCGTGCCACGCGTGATTCCCCCTCGGTCTCGCTCGGCGTCTCACCCCGAGGCGCCACCGCACTGCTGTCAACCGCCCGAGCCTGGGCCTGGCTCACCGGCCGCGACTACGTAACTCCGGACGACGTGAAGGCATTGGCCCTCCCCACGCTCCGACACCGCATCCAACTGCGTCCGGAAGCGCAGATGGAAGGGGTCACCCCCGACTCCGTCATCACCGCTGTTCTCGCCCATGTCCCCGTACCCCGATGAGGCGATGAACCGTGGCCCTCACCGGACGCGCCGCCCTGCTGGCCGCCATCGGCTCACTCCCTGTAGGCATCGTGGCCCCGAGCTGGACGGGAATGCTCGCGGTCAATGCCCCGATTTCACTGGCAATTCTGTGCGACTATGCCCTGGCAGCGCCAGTGCGTTCGCTTCAGTTCACCCGATCCGGTGATACATCCGTTCGACTCGGTGACGGGGCAGAAGTGCAACTCACCGTAACCAATCCTTCCCGTCGGCGGCTGCGGGCACACCTCCGTGATGCCTGGCCTCCCAGCAGCTGGCTGCCCGACACCGAGCCATCCGCCTCCCGCCACACGCTGACCGTTCCGCCCGGCGAGCGACGGCGTCTGAGCACCCTTCTGCGTCCCACACGCCGAGGCGACCGCCGAGCCGAGCAGATCACCATCCGCTCGTACGGCCCTTTGGGACTGGCTGCGCGCCAGGGCAACCACCAGGTGCCGTGGACGATCCGCGTCCTTCCGCCGTTCACGAGTCGCAAGCATCTGCCGTCGCGGCTCGCCAGGCTGCGCGAACTGGACGGCCGTACCAGCATCCTGGCCCGTGGGGAGGGTACGGAGTTCGACAGCCTGCGCGCTTACGCCCCGGTGACGACATCCGCTCGATCGACTGGCGGGCCACCGCTCGTCAGGCCGCAGTCGCGGTTCGGACCTGGCGCCCCGAGCGCGACCGGCACATCCTTCTCGTCCTCGATACGGGCCGTACGTCGGCAGGCCGGGTCGGCGACGTTCCACGCCTGGACGCGGCGATGGACGCGACGCTGCTCCTCACCGCTCTCGCGACCCGTGCCGGCGACCGCGTCGCCCTGCTCGCCTACAGCCGTCGCGTCAGGGCGAGGGTTCAGGGCCGTGCGGCCGGGGAGGCCCTTGCAGCCGTGGTCGATGCGCTGGCACCGCTCGAACCGGAGCTCGTGGAGACCGATGCACGAGGTCTCGTAGCCACGGCTCTGGCAAATGCCCCTCGTGGTTCGTTGGTCGTCCTTCTGACCAGTCTGGACGCGGCGGCCGTGGAGGAGGGGCTGTTGCCGGTACTCTCCCGGCTCACCCAGCTCCACACCGTGCTGCTCGCGGCAGTAGCTGACCCGCACGTCGAGGAATGGCCCGGGCACGGGGCACAGTGGACGCGATATACGAGGCGGCCGCCGGAGCCGAAGCCCAGGCCCGGCGCCTTCGCACCGCGGAACAGCTCAGGCGCCAGGGCGTCGTCGTGGTCGACGCACCGCCCGATGCCCTCGCACCCGCCCTCGCCGATGCGTACCTGGCCCTCAAAGCTGCAGGCCGACTTTAGAGGGCCATGGCCAGCCGGGGAGGGGCCGGCCACAACCGGTCCGGAAACGCAGAAAAGCCCCGTGCCACAAGGGCACGGGGCTCTTCCTAAAAGGAGTTCGGCGGCGTCCTACTCTCCCACAGGGTCCCCCCTGCAGTACCATCGGCGCTGAAAGGCTTAGCTTCCGGGTTCGGAATGTAACC
>NZ_SSBI01000027.1 GCF_004795015.1 Streptomyces sp. A1277
CGGCCGGTCACGGACGCCGGAGCGCGACCACGGCGTTGTGTCCGCCGAAGCCGAAGGAGTGGCTGACGGCCCGGCCGACGGGCCGCACCAGCGGCTGCTTGGTGACGCAGTCGATGTCGAACTCGGGCGCGGGGGCGTCCAGGTTGGCGACGGGCGGGATCACCCCGCGCTGGAGCGTGAGGACCGTCAGCCCGGCCTCGATCGCCCCGGCCGCTCCCATGCAGTGGCCCAGCACGCCCTTGGGCGCGGTGACGGGGGGCCGGTGCGGGTACACGCGGCTGATGAGCGCGGCTTCGGCGGCGTCGTTGCGCTGGGTCGCGGTGCCGTGCGCGTTGATGTGCTCGACGTCCTCGGCCCGCCAGCCCGCGTCGCGCAGCGCGGCCTCGACGGCGGCCCGGGCGATCCGGCCGTCGGGGTGCGGGCTGGTGGGGTGGTGGGCGTCCGTGGTGGCGCCGGTGCCGGCGACCAGGGCGCGGGGTTCGGCGCCCCGGGCCTCGGCGTCGTCCGCGCGCTCCAGCACCATGACGGCGGCGCCCTCGCCCATGACGAGCCCGGCCCGGTCGGCAGCGAAGGGCCGGCTGAGCCGGGACAGGTCGCCGTCCGCGCGGGCCCCCGCCCCGGACCGGGCGAACCCGGTCATGGCGATCGGGAAGACCGTCGATTCGGTGGCTCCCGCGATGGCCACGTCGCACTGCCCGGTGGCGAGCAGGTCCCGGGCGACGGACAGCGCGGTGACACCGGACGAACAGGCCGTGCAGGGGGCCATGCTGGGACCGGTGGCCCGCATCTCGATGGCGATCTCGGCGGCGGGCATGTTGGGGATGGTCAGCAGCACACCGGCCGGTGAGGTGGCATCCGGTCCCCGCCGCTCCAGCACCAGCGCCTGGTCGGTGAGGTGCGCGGAGCCACCGCTGCTGGTGCCGACGACGACGGCGACCCGGCTGCCGTCCCAGCCGGCCGGGTCGAGCCCCGCGTCGGCGACCGCCTCGCGGGCCGCGAGTACGGCGAACTTGACGTATCTGCCCATGCGGAAGGCCGTACGGCGGCCTACCGCCGCGTCCAGGTCGATGCCGTCGACCATGCAGGCGAAGTCGATCTCGCACCCTTCGAGGGCGGCGACGGTGCGGGCCGGGCTGACCGCGGCGCACACACCGTCCCAGGTGGACTCGGTGTCGTTGCCGACCGGGGTGATCATGCCCAGCCCCGTGACGGCGATGGCCGGTGTCTTCATCGGGCGGTACTCACCGGGGCCCCGCCGTCGGCCGACGCGTGAAGGTACTCCGTGAGACCGGCGAGAGTGGTCTGCCGGTGCAGAGTGGCGGAGTCCAGTTCGACCCCGGTGGTCTCCCTGAGGACGACGGCGAACTCGGCGACCGCGAGGGAGTCCATGTCCAGGCTGTCCATCGTGGACTCCGGGAGGATCTCGGCCACGGGCACCTTGAAGGTACGGCTGAGTACGTCGGTGATCCGGGGGTGAATCGTGCTCATGGTCTTCCTTTCCTCATGCCCATCCGGTGGGGTGTCCGGGCGGCGGCGCGCACCGCCCGACGCCGGAGTAACTGGGCAGGATCGCTCCGGTTACGCCTTGCGGCGAACCGATTCGTCACTGCGTCCTCGCGGCGCCCCGCACCAGCGCGCGAAGAGGGCGACGGTGCTCCAGTAGGCGAGGAGCACGGCTCCTGCCGCGAGGGCCTGCACGGCGTCCGCCGCGCGGCTTCGCCGCACGCTCCTCATCGCTCCTCCCCCGCATGCCAGTGGGCGTCCGGGTCGTCGTACGCGTCGGCGTAACGGGCCCCCGTGATCGGCCAGTCGGCGAGCACTTCCTCGGGGAAGGCGAAGGACTCGGCGAGTTCCGGCAGCCGGGGCGCCACCGCGGCGATCAGCTGCTCGGTGCACTCGGTGAGGCCCTCGACCTGGCCGGCGCTCAGGTGGCCCGCCGCGAGCAGGTCCCCGCTGCTGCGGGCCACACGGCCCAGGGCGAACAGCCGGGCCAGTTCGTCCAGCCGGTCCCGGTCCGCCCCGGCGGGCAGGGCGTCGACCGCGTCCGCGTACGCCTCGGCCGCCTGCCGGCAGGCGTGCGCCTCGACCCCGCGCAGCGCGGGCCCGGAGGCCGCGTTCCACCGCTCCAGCGGGCCGCCGTGCGCCACCGGCGCCATCCGCGCCGCGGCGCGCGCGAACCGGATCTCCTCCACCCGCTCCAGGAGTCGGACCAGGAACCGGAGGTCGGTGAGGTCGCCGGCCGGTGGTTGCGCGGCCGGCTCGTGCGGGGGCCCGGCGGTCGCGGCGAAGACCATGGCGGCGGCGGCCCTGGCGTGGACGGCGAGGTTGTCGCCCTCGGCGGTGATGGCGCCCTCCACCCCGGTGACGAGTGCGGTCATGCCGTTGTTCTCCAGCAGCCCCTGGGCGCCGCAGCGCTCCCGGCTCTCCACGATCACCTCGCGGGCCTGCCAGGTGATCCAGCCCTTGGCGATGTCGACCAGTCGTTCGGCCGCCTCGCGTTCGGCCGCGGGCCCCGGTGCGGCCGCCTCCCAGCGGTCCAGGACCCTGCGGTGCAGCAGGCTCATGGCGAAGACGGTGGCCATGGCCTCGGCCAGCGGCCCGTGGTGGCTGCGGTGGGCGATCACCGGCACCCGCGGGGAGCGGCGGCCCGCGGAGACGTAGCGGTGGCCGCCGTAGCGCACGGCGACGGCCAACGTGGCGCGGGCGGAGCCGACGGCGCTGGCGCTCATGCAGACGCGGCCCGTGACGACCCGGGCGATCGAGGCGAGGAAGCGGCGTCTGCGGCCCTCGGTGGCGCTGCGGAACACCCCGTCGCCGTCGATCCGCCCCTGCGGGCCGGTGAGCAGGGCCTCGCGCCCGACGAAGACCTGGTCGAAGGAGGTCAGGCTGTGGTCCACGGGGCTGCCCATCCGTGCCGGGAGCCTGCGGACGCGTACGCCGGGCAGCGGGCCGGTGGTGTCGGTGAGCGGCACCAGCAGCAGGAAGACGCCGTGGTCGGTGCCGCCGGCGATCAGGCGTGCGGCGACGAGCCCGGACTTGGGGCCGCCGGCCGGGCCGGTGTTGGGCATGAACTTCTGGGCGCCGCAGTGCGGGGTGTGCACGACGAACCCGTCGCGTACGGGGTCGTAGGTGGCGGTCGTCTCGATGGCGGCGGCGTCGTTCCCGTGGTCGACCTCCGTGCACAGGAAGGTCCCGGTGCGCCGCAGCAGGAGGTAGTCGGACAGGTCGCGGGGACGGTCGGTGTCGTGGTCCAGGAGGCTGCCGAGGAAGAGGTTGTAGTGGATTCCGGCGATGGTGGCGAGCGCCGGGTCGACGGGGGCGAGCCATTCGTGCAGCGCGGCCAGGGCCCGGGGGTCGCAGGCCGGCCGGGCGGCGCTGTCCAGGGCGTTGTTGAGGGCGCGCAGACGGGCGTACGCGCGTGCGAGGCGTTCCTCGGGGGTGCCGCCCGCCGACGGCCCCGGGGGCAGGCGGAACGGTCCGGTCGCGCTGAGCCGGCGCCAGAAGCCGTGTTCACGGCGGGCGTCCGGGCCCAGGAGTACGGAGGTGAGCGGGCGGGCGAGGGGGTCGGCGCCGGCCCCCGTGGTGCCGGTGCTGTCGAGAGTGGTGGTCATACAGGGGGGAACGACTGGCGCACGGTCAGGACACCGTGATCGCGCAGATGTTCACCTGCCGGCGTGTCGGACCTGTTCGAAGGCGAGCGCGACGTTGTGTCCGCCGAAGCCGAAGGAGTGGCTGACCGCCCGCTCGACGTGCTGGCGTCGCGGCTGCTTGGTCACGCAGTCGATGTCCCACTCGGCGGGTGGGGCGTCCAGGTTGGCGACGGGCGGGACGACGCCGTGTTCCAGCGTCAGCACGGTGGCGGCGGCCTCGATCGCGCCGCCGGCGGCGAGGGTGTGCCCGATGACGCCCTTGGGCGCGGTCACCGAGGGCCGGTGGGGGAAGAGTCGGGCGATCAGCCCCGCCTCCATCGCGTCGTTCAGCGGGGTCGAGGTGCCGTGGGCGTTGACGTGGTCGACCTCCTGGGCGGTCCAGCCCGCAGCGTCCAGGGCCGCTTCGACGGCGCGCCGGGCGCCGTGGCCGCCGGGGTCGGGTGCGGTGGGGTGGTGGGCGTCCGTGGCGGATCCGGCCCCGGCGAGGACGGCCCGGGCCCTGCCTCCCCGGGCCGCGGCATGCCCGGCCCGCTCCAGGACCAGCACGGCGGCGCCCTCGCCCAGGACGAACCCGTCGCGGTCGGCGGCGAAGGGCCGGGACGCGGCCGCCGGGTCGCCGGTGCGCACGGACAGCGCGCCCATCTGCGCGAAGGCCGTCACCACCAGGGGGGTCAGCACGGATTCGGCGCCGCCCGCGACCACGATGTCGCACCGGCCGCCGGTCAGGAGGTCGTGGGCCACGGCGAGGGCGGTGGCGCCCGAGGCGCAGGCCGTGGCCGGGGCGAGGCTCGGTCCGTGGGCCCGCAGGTCGATGGCGATCTCGCCGGCGGCCGCGTTGGGCATCATCATCGGCGCGAGGAGCGGCGAGACGGCCTGCGGGCCTCCGGCGTCCAGCCTGCGGACGTTGTCCACGAGGGCGGAGACCCCGCCCACACCGACGCCGAGCACGACGCCCACCCGGCCGCCGTCCCAGCGCTCCGGGCGCAGCCCGGCGTCGGCGACGGCCCGGCGCGCGGCGACCAGGGCCATCTTCGCGAACCGCGCCATCCGCCAGCCGGCCCGCCCGCCGACGGCCTCGTCCAGGTCGGTCTCCTCGGCCACGCAGGCGAAGTCGGCGGGCAGTCCGGCCAGTTCCCCGCAGCGCCGGGCCACCGACCGGCCCGCGCACAGGCCGGCCCAGAAGGTGTGCTCGTCGGCGCCCACGGGCGTCACCAGGCCCAGACCCGTCACCACGGTCGTCTTCTCGTCCCGCGCCATACCGCGGACCTCCCCTGCCTCGTCGGGCCCCACTGACGGGCAAACGCCGCAGGCACCGGGAAGGGTGCGGGCGACTGGCCCGAACGTGTCCTTCCGGATGGCGGGCGCGCGGGGCCCCGTGCCGTTCAGCCCCGGCCGAGCGCGTCCCGGAGTTCGGTCATGTCGGGCGGGTTGGCGCCGGCCCGGGCGACGGTCACGGCCGCCGAAGCCGCCGCGTGCCGCAGGATGTCGCACACGGTGTCCCGGGCCGCCGACCGCAGCCGGCCCCGGCCGGCCGTGCCGAGCATCCCGTGGGCGGCCAGGGCGTGCAGGGCGCCGGACATGAAGGCGTCGCCCGCCCCCACCGTGTCGACCACGTCGGCGGGCAGCGCGCCGGCCTCCACCTGGGCGTCGGGCAGGACCGCCGTGGCCCCCGCGCCGCCCCGGGTGACGAGGACGAGGGCCGGTCCGCCGGCGAGCCACCGTTCGGCGGTCTTGACCGGGTCCTGGCCCGGGTACAGCCAGTCCAGGTCCTCGTCGCTGGCCTTGACCACGTCGCTGAGGGCCACGCAGCGCTCGACCCGGCGCACGGCGGCCGCGTGGTCCCCCATCAGGGCGGGCCGCACGTTGGGGTCGTAGCTGACGGTGGCGGCCGTGCGCAGCGAGTCGACGGCGGCCATGACGGTGGCCGCCCCGGGTTCCGTCACCGCGGCGATCGACCCGGTGTGGACGTGCCCGGGCTGCCGGTCCAGGGCGGCCTGACCGAGCGTCCAGGTGACCTCGAACGCGTACGAGGCGCGCCCTTCGCCGTCCAGGGTCACGACGGCCGACGGGGTGGGGTCCGGGGCCCCGTCCGTGCGCACCTCGACACCGCCGCCGGCCAGGTGGGCGCGGATCAGCCGCCCGTTGTCGTCCGGGCCGAGCTGGGTGAGCAGGGTCGCCGGGTGTCCGAGCCTGGCCAGGCCGTGGGCGACGTTGGCCGGGCTGCCCCCGGGGTGGACCCGGTCGGGGGCGTCGGGAAGCCGGACGATGTCGGCGACGCATTCACCGATGACCAGGAAGTCGGTTCGGTCGGGCATGAGGGCGGGTTCTCCAGAGGTGCGGTGGCGGGGTGATCGGGGCGTCCGGGTGCCGCACGGCGTTCCGGACACCCGAGCACCCTCGCACGCGGCACGGGTCTGCCGCAGGCCGCGTCGCGCCCGGCCCCTACGTGTCCAGCGCGTCGGCCACCAGCTCCAGGAACCGGGCGTGCGCGTGCGCGCTGCACACAGGTTCCGGGTTCCACGGCACCACCCGGGCCGCGCCCGCGACGGCCGCCCAGCCGGCGTTGTCCCGGAGCTCGTCCAGCGGTGTGGCGTTGGACCGGATGTCGGCGAGGACGACGGCGGGGCGCAGGGCGGCGGCCTCGGCATAGGCGGTCGTGGACCAGTTCGCACCGGGTCCCTCGGCGGGTTCCAGCAGGTTGACGCCCAGTTCGCTCAGGACCCGCAGCTCGGGCCACATGCGGGGGCGGGCCAGGTGGGCCTGCTCCTGGCCGGCCGGTGACAGGGCGAGGACCCGTGCCCGGTCCGGGCGCGCGGTGAGGGCGCGCAGCCGGCTCCGGGCGGCGTCCAGTTCCCGGGTCGCCGCCGCCGGTTCCTCGGCGCCGAGCGAGCGGGCCAGCTGGGCGAAGCGGTCACCGATCTCGGTGAGGGTGCGCGCCTGGCCCACGTCGATGACGACGACCGGGACGTGGTCCTCCAGGTGCTTGGCGGTCTCCGGGCCGAGGCCGTAGACCTGGCCGCCGCCGTAGCTGACGGCGACCACGAGGTCCGGTCCGCCGCTCAGTAACGCGTCCGCGTCCAGGGTGGGGCCGGCCCCGGCGTACGCGATCTCGTCCAGGGGCAGCGAGCCGGTCTTCGAGGCGTCCGGCGCGGCCGGGTCGTCGTGGCCGGAGCCGAACAGCCCGGCCGGCCGTATCCCGTGGTCCCACAGGGTCGCGCCGGCCTGGATATAGGCGAGCACCCGCTGCGGGCGCTCCTCGCGGGCCGACAACTGCCCGCGGTCGTCGGTGAACTGCCACACGGTCCGCTCCGTCACGTCACATGCCTCCCACCCGGAACGCGCCGCCCGGCGGCGGCGGTCACCGAGTACCTGCCCAGCGAATCCCGGCGGCACCCTCCGGTGGGGCGAAAGGTCCTACAGATCCGCCTGCGTACCGCGTACCAGGTAGGTGACGGGCCCGGGGTCCGGGACGTGGATCTCGGTGAAGCCGAGCCGGTCGTAGAAAGCCCTGGCCGGGGTGTTGGCGGTGAGCATGGAGAGGTGGACGCCTTTGACGCCCTTGGTGTTCAGGGCCGCGAGGAAGGTGCGCATGAGGTCCCTGCCGTACCCCTTGCGCTGCCACTCGGGCAGCAGGTCGATGTGCAGGTGCGCGGGGTGGCGGGCGAGTTCGGGCAGGACCATCCGCTCGGGGTGGTGCAGGAGGGCGGTCATCTCGTCGGTGGGGCTTCGCGGCGGGTCCTCGGCGAGCGGGTAGCGGTCCTCGACCCTGGGCAGCCACTGCTCGCGGAACTGCTTGACGAAGCGCGGCGTGTCGGCGGTGCCGAGGACGTATCCGACCGCGCGGCCGGTGCCGTCGTCCAGGACGAAGGTGAGCTCGGGTTCCAGGACGGCGTAGGGCGTGGCGAAGATCGACGACACCAGCTCCGGGTCGGGGTACAGGTGCCGGGCGTCGCTGCCGCCGGCGGCGGTGCGTATGCAGATGTCCGAGAGGGCCGCGCTGTCGTCGGGGTGGTAGGCCCGTGGGCCGGGGAGCTGGGTCACGGGCTCATCCTGCCGACTCCGAGAGCGCTCCCACAAGGCTCGGGAAGGATCTTGGGAGAAGAGATCACCGCGTGGGGCCGCGCCGCGCCCGGACCACGGGCGCGGCCACCGGCCGGGCACTGCTCAGAGGTTGACGGCCGTCAGGAGGACGACGGCGTCCTCCAGGGCGAGCAGCCCGTGCCGCTCCTGCGGGATCGGGTGCAGGCGGCCGGGTGTCAGTTCCACGTCCCCGGACGCGGCGGTGAGCCGGACCGAGCCGCGCAGCACCTGGAGCGAGGCGGCGGGCGGGGCGTTGTGCTCGTCCAGCGCGGAACCCGAGGTGAGGGCGATGACGGTCTGGCGCAGCGGGTCCTGGTGGAGCAGGAGGTGGGCGCTGCGGCCGTGCGGGGAGGTGCGGGCGGCGGCCAGGTGCTCGGCGGCGAGGGCATTCAGATCGTTCGGAGCGTCCATATGCCCACTGTGCCGCAGCCCCCGCCCGGCCGCGAACCTGCCGCGCGGTCCCGGTCGCGCTCCCACACGTCCGGGACCGGGCCGGTGTGCGGCCGTGGCTACGTCAGGCGCGCAGCCACACGGCCGTGTCCTGCGGGAGGCGTCCCGCGTCGTCCAGGGGGCCGCTGGCGAGCAGCACCGCGGTGTGCGGGGGCAGGTCCGCGGCCTCGGCGGCCAGGTTGACGACGCACAGCAGGCCGTCGGTCCGGGCGAAGGCGAGCACGCCGGGCGCGGCGTCAAGCCAGGTCAGCCGCTGGATGCCGGGCTCCCCGCCGGTCCCGAAGCCGGGTTCGGTGCGCCGCAGCCGCAGGGCCTGGCGGTAGAGGCTGAGCATCGAGTCCGGGTCCTGGCTCTGGAGGTCGGCGGCGTACGCGGACCAGCCGTCCGGCTGCGGGAGCCAGGGGTCCGTGGTGGCCCCGAATCCGGCGTACGGTTCGCTCGCCGACCAGGGCAGCGGGACGCGGCAGCCGTCCCGGCCCGGGTCCGTGCCGTTCTTGCGGAAGTGCATCGGGTCCTGGATGCGGTCCAGCGGGATGTCGGCCTCCGGCAGCCCGAGTTCCTCGCCCTGGTAGAGGTAGGCCGCGCCGGGCAGGGCCAGCGAGAGGAGGGCGGCGGCGCGGGCCCTGCGGGTGCCGAGGGCCAGGTCGGTGGGGGTGCCGAAGGTCTTGGCCGCGAAGTCGAACCCGGTCTCCGCGCGGCCGTAGCGGGTGACGGTCCGGGTCACGTCGTGGTTGCACAGCACCCAGGTGGCGGGGGCGCCGACCGAGGCGTGCTCGGCGAGGGTGTCGTCGATGGCGGTCCGCAGCAGCCCGGCTTCCCAGGGGCAGGCGAGGAAGTTGAAGTTGAAGGCGGTGTGCAGTTCGTCGGGGCGCAGGTAGCGGGCGAACCGCTCGGTGTCGGGGAGCCAGACCTCGCCGACGAAGACCCCGTCGTACTCGTCGGCGATGGCGCGCCAGGAGCGGTAGATGTCGTGCAGTTCGTCGCGGTCCACGAAGGGGTGCGGGTCGGTGCCGACGACGAAGTCGGGCAGGGCGGGGTCCTTGGCGAGCAGGGCGGCGGAGTCGATGCGCACGCCGGCGACGCCGCGTTCGAACCAGAAGCGCAGCACGTCCTCGTGCTCCTGGCGGACGGCGGGGTGGGCCCAGTTGAGGTCGGGCTGCTGGGTGGCGAAGAGGTGGAGGTACCACTCGCCGTCCTCCAGCCGGGTCCAGGGGGTGCCGCCGAATTCGGAGACCCAGTCGTTGGGCGGGATCTCGCCGTTCGCGCCGCGTCCCTTGCGGAAGTGGAAGAGGTCGCGCTCGGGGCTGCCGGAGCCGGCTTCGAGGGCGGCGCGGAACCAGGCGTGCTGGTCGGAGACGTGGTTGGGCACGATGTCGATGATGGTGCGGATGCCCAGTTCGCGGGCCTCGGCGATCAGCTTCTCGGCCTCGGCGAGGGTGCCGAAGGCGGGGTCGATCGTGCGGTAGTCGGCCACGTCGTAGCCGCCGTCGGCCAGCGGCGAGAGGTACCAGGGGGTGAACCAGAGGGCGTCCACGCCCAGTTCCACGAGGTAGGGCAGCTTGGCCCGTACCCCCGCCAGGTCGCCGGTGCCGTCGCCGTCGCCGTCGGCGAAGCTGCGTGGGTAGACCTGGTAGATGGCGGCATCGCGCCACCAGTGTGCGGTGGCCTCGGACGGACGGTTGGCTGCCACGTGGCGTTCCTTTCGGGCAGGTGGTACTCCGCCGCCGGCCCGGCAAGCGGGGCAGGATGGGAGGGCCGGCGGCGGAGTGCTGAGGGGAAGGCGGCTTGGGGGCGTGCCCCGGGGCGGGTGTCAGCCCTTGAGGCCGCCCGCGGTCAGACCGCTCATGATGTTGCGCTGGAAGAGCAGGAAGATGAGCAGCGTCGGGATCGACGCGATGGTGAGTGCGGCGATGAGCACGTTCTCGGGTACGCCGCTGGCCAGTGAGTAGATGCCCACGTTGAGCGTCTGCTTGCTCGGGTCGGGCAGCGTGAGCATCGGCCAGAGGAAGTCCTTCCACACGCCGACGACGGCGAAGATGGAGACGACTCCGAGGATCGGACGGGAGATGGGCAGGACGATCGAGCGCAGGGTGCGCAGGGGTGAGGCGCCGTCCATGGCGGCGGCGTCGAGGAGTTCGCCCGGGATCGAGTCGAAGAACCGCTTCAGCAGGAAGATGTTGAAGGCGTTGGTGACCGACGGCAGCCAGATCGCCCAGGGCGAGTTGACGAGGTTGCGCTGGAAGACGGGCACGTCCAGGACCGTGAGGTACTGCGGGACGACGAGCACGGTGGCGGGGATCATCAGGGTGGCCAGCATCATGCCGAGGATGACCTTGCCGAACACCGGCCGCAGCTTGGACAGCGAGTAGGCGGCGGCGACGTCGAAGATCAGCTGGAAGGCGAGCGCTCCGAAGGCGTAGTACAGGGTGTTGAAGAGCAGCTTGGACAGGTCCATCACGGTCCATGCCTGCTTGTAGTTCTCGGTGTGGATGGAGCTGGGGAAGGCGGTGGGCGGGCTCTGCACCACTTCCTGGGTGGTCTTGAGGCCACCGGTGACCATCCAGTACAGGGGGCCGAGGAAGACCACCGTGAACAGGATCATCACCAGGGCGAAGACGATCCAGTAGAAGGTCCTGCCGCGGCGTCTGCCGATCTGCGCCGGTGAGATCAGGGTGCGTTGGCGGCCGCGTTCGGCGGCGCCCTCGTTCCCGCGCCGGGCGGACTTGCGTGCGGTGCTCCCGCGCCGGGAGACCAGCGTGTTCGATGCCATGGTCGTGCTCCCGTCCTAGTCTTCGCTGCTGCGGCTCAGTCGCACGTACACCGCGGAGAATCCCGCGAGGACGACGAGCAGGACGAGGCCGAGTGCCGCCGCGCTGCCGTAGTTGTTGAAGTTGAAGGCGTACTGGTAGATGAGGTAGACGACGGTGGTGGTGGAGCCCTCCGGGCCGGCGCCGTTGGTGAGCAGGAACGGTTCGGTGAAGACCTGCATCGTCGCGATGATCTGCATGAGCAGCAGGAGCGAGAGGATGAGGCGGGTCTGCGGGATGGTGACGTGCCAGATCTTGCGCAGCAGCCCCGCGCCGTCGAGTTCGGCCGCCTCGTACAGCTCGCCGGGGATGCCCTGGAGCGCGGCGAGGTAGATGAGGGTGGCGCCGCCCATGTTCATCCAGGTCGCCGCGATGACGACGGAGAGCATGGAGGTGCTGGTGTCCTGGAGCCACTGCTGTTCGGGCAGGTGGAAGATGGCCAGGATGCGGTTGAAGAGGCCGTAGCCGGGGTCGTAGAAGTACTTGAAGAGCAGGACCGAGGCGACCGGCGGCAGCATCACGGGGAGGTAGACGAGGAGCCGCAGGTAGCCCTGTCCGTGCCGGAACTCGTTGAGCACGACGGCGACGACGAAGGGCACGACGAAGCCGAGCAGCAGGGCGAGGACGGTGAACAGGAGGGTGTTGCGCCATGCCTGCCAGAACGCCGGGTCGTTGAAGACGTACGTCAGGTTGGACCAGCCGGCCCAGGTGGTTTTGCCGTCCTCGTTCTTCTGGAAGGCCAGGATGAATTCCCGGACCATCGGATACCAGGAGAAGAGCGAGAAGCAGAGCACCGCTCCGATGAGGAAGCCGTGGGCCGAGATGTTGCGGCGCACGGCGCGCAGGAACTCCTCGCGGGCGGAGTCCCGGCGTGCGGGGCTTTGGTGTCCTGGGCGAGGCGTGGTCGCCTTGCGGGGGGACAGGGTAGGGGCCGACATGGTGTCTCCTCGGTGCCGGTGAACGTCGAGCGCAGTACGCGGACGGGGTCCGGATGCGGGGCCGGGTCCGCGTGACCCGGCCCCGCGCGTCCGTTACTGGTTCGCCAGAACCTGGTTGACCTGCTTCTCGGCGGTGGAGAGCAGCTTGTCGACGTCCGCGTTCTTGTTGGTCAGGACGCCGGACATGGCGTTGTCGAGGATCTTGTAGATCTCCTGCGCCTTCGGCGGCTCGGCCTTGCCGGGGACGGGGTTGTCCATGAACGCCTTGAAGTTCTCGACGGGCATCGTCGCGTTCTCGGCGCGGGACGCGTCGTCCTTGGTCTTGCTCTCGCCGAGGAAGAAGTTCGGCTGCGGGAGGCCGACGGGGAGCTTGTCGGCCTTGGTGCGGGCCCAGTCGAACTGGCCCTTGCCGGGGGTGAGGTTCTTGAAGTTGAGCCAGGCGATGGCGGCCTTGATCTGGTCGGGCGAGCTGCCCTTCTTGATCAGGTAGTTGTTGCCGCCGAAGAGGGTGCCCTTGGCGCCGGGGATCGGGCCCAGGCCGAAGGTCTCGTACGAGGCGCCGAGCTGCTGCACCATGTAGGCGATGTCGTCGGGCGCGGCCAGGAACATGCCGAGCTTGTCGCTGGCTATCTGCTTCTGGAGGTCGCCCCACTTGAGCAGCTGGGTCTTGCCCATGCTGTCGTCCTCCCAGCGCATGTCGTGCAGCTGCTGGAGGACCTGCTTGCCGGTGGCGTTGTTGAAGGCGGCCTTCTTGCCGGAGGCGTCGACGATGTCACCGCCGAGACCGAACTGGGTGGCGGCGAAGTGCCATCCGCCGTTGTTGCCGGCGCTGTACTCGCCGTAGCCGGAGATGCCCTTGCCCAGGCCCGCGATCTTCTTGGCGGCCGCGCGGACCTCGTCCCAGGTGGCCGGCGGCTTGTTCGGGTCGAGGCCGGCCTCGGTGAACAGCTTCCGGTTGATCATCAGGCCCATGGTGTAGTTGCTGGTCGGCAGGCCGTAGAGCTTGCCGTCCTTGCGGGCCACGTCGACGACCTGGGGCTGGATGTCCTTCAGCGCGGGCACCGTCTTGTCGGTGACGTACGCGGAGATGTCCTCGGCCCCGTCGTTGTCCAGGACCTGCTGGAGGTCACTGAAGTACGCGTAGAAGACGTCGGGCTGCGACTTCCCCTTCAGCATGGCGGTGAAGCGGGGCGGCTCGTTGCACTGGCCCGGGGTCGACTTCCCGTTGATCGTGACGTTCGGGTACTTCTTGTTGAACGCCTTGATGTCCTCGTTCCACTCGCGCAGCTCCGCGGCCTTGGCCGCCGGCGGCATGCAGTCGATCGAGATCGTCACCTTCGCCTTCGGGTCCAGCGGGGCCGAAGGGTCGGACGACCCCTTGGACGAACTGCTCGAGTCGTCGTCCTTGCTGCTGCTCGTGCCGCAGGAGGCGAGCGAGGTCAGGGCAAGTGCGGTGACAAGGGCAGCCGCGGAGGCACGGCTGATACGGCGTGTGCGGCGCAACCCAGCACTTCTCATCGATGGTCCCCTTTGGGCATGAGCGTGGATGGCCCTCGGCCGACTGACTACCGGGGCGAGGCACACTCAACCAGCGTCGACATGTGAACGCAATATCTCGCGCAGTTTTCGTAAAAGTTTGACAGTGCTCCGCACGCGGCATGCGGGATTCCGCGTGCGCGCAGCACGGAGCGCCGCCCGGCGGACCGGACGGCGCCCCTGTATGCGGTGCTTGTTACGGGTTGATGTTGATCTTCATGGTGGACGTCGTGTTCTTCACGTCCTGGGCGTTGCCGCTGAGCTTGAGCCCGTTGAAGGTGACCTCGCCGACGGCGGGCCCCTGGCCGGCCTCGGGCATCTCGTTGGCCCACAGCCCGAAGCCGGACTTGGCGTCGAACGCGTCACCGCTCTTGCGGGCGCCGGAGATGGAGATGTCGGTCAGGATCGTGTCCTTGATCGGGAACTGCGGCTGACCCCCCACGTAGTTGGTCTGGAACATGATGCCGCTGTACGTCGGGTCGACGATGTCGACGTGGTTGATCCGGATGCCCTGGAAGACCTTGGAGGCGGAGAACAGCCAGATCCCGGGGAAAGTCTGCGTGCCCCAGAAATGACCGCCCGAGCGGACCACGGAGACGTTCTCGATCGTCGTCGGAGTGGTCCCGAAGCCGTTCATCGGGTAGCCGAAGTCCAGCGAGCTGACCGTGATCCCGGAGTAGACCAGGGTGTCCGCGATGCGGATGTTGCGGAAGGTGTTGTCGTAGCCGCCGTAGACGGCGACACCGGCCGCGCGCCAGGTCAGCAGCGAGGTGAGGTTCTCGTAGACGTTGTTCTTCATGTCCGAGCCACCGGAGTCGATCGCCGAGAACAGCGCGAAGCTGTCGTCTCCGGTGGACCGCGACTCGTTGTTGACGACGTGGTTGTCGGTCGAGCCGTTGGTCATGTTGATGCCGTCGGCGAACGTGTCACGGATGCGGGAGTTCTTGATGGTGATGCTGTCGGTGTTGGCGCCCCAGTAGAGGCACACCGTGTGCTCGTTCCAGATGTTGTCGATGGTGATGTCGGAGACGTTGGAGAAGTCGAACACCTTGCCCGGTCCGTCGATGCGCGAGGTGTAGTTCCCGAAGTACGCGAAGTTCGCGAACGTCGAGCCCTTGGCACTGGCCTCGGCCCGGAAGCCGATGTCGGTGTTCTCCTGCGTCGAGGGCGCGTGGAACCTGGTGTACCAGGGCCCCGCCCCGATGACCTTGACGGCCTTGCCGTAGACCTGGAACTTGCTCGCGGTCCCGTAGTCGCCGGCCGGCAGGTAGACGCCCACCAGCTTGCCCGTGGTGTCCATCCGCACCCTGTCCAGGGCGTTCTGGACGTCCTGGTGGGTGAAGCCGGCGGGAACGGTGTAGGCGGCCGGATCCGGGTTGGCGATCTGCGTGGCCTGCTCCAGGCTGACGAAGTCGATCGCGTAGGTGCTGGTGTTCGCCGCGTCCTTCTGGAGCCGGATCTTGCTGCCCGCCGGGACCGTCTTGCCCAGCAGCACGTTCGCCTCGTCGTAGATGTGCCGCGGCGAGCCCGCTCCCGGGGAGTTGCCGGGGCCGGTCTCGGCGCCGTACAGCCACGCGTACTTCGAGGTGAGGTCGATCGCCTTGAGGAAGGTGCCGTCCACGTAGACGTTCAGCTTGGAGTCGATGCCGCCGCCACCCGCGGAGTCCGGGATGGAGTAGCGGGCCACCAGGGTGTTGGTGCTGGCCCTCGTGGTGAACTCGACGTAGTTGCCGGTGTCGTTGAGCGTGACCGCCTTGCGGCCCGATGCCTCGCCCGCGATGTCGCCGACGGTCCTGTTGGGCCCGACGACCTTCGCGCCGCCGCCGGTGACCGCGTCCTCCGCCTCGTAGGTGTCGTACGGCATGTTGGCGCCGCGCCCGACGAAGAACGAGCTGCTGGCGGTGTTGTTCTCGCGCTTGACCGGGAGCTCGTTGGCGTCGTCCGCGATCACCGTCTTCACGGTGTACGAGCCGTTGGCCGCGGTCCACGAGCCCAGGTTCACCGGGGCGGTCGTGGCGCCCGCGGCTATCGCGCCGTTGTAGCTGCCGGTGAGGGTCTTCACCGTGGCGCCCTTGGAGTCGAGCAGGGTCAGGGTGACGGCGTGGCCGCCCGAGGCGGACGCGACCGTGCCCTGGTTCTTGATGGCGACGGAGAAGGTGACGTTGTCGCCCTCGGCCGGGGCGGACGGCGAGGTGGTGACCGCCGAAGGCACCAGGTCGGAGCTGGCGACCGGCTTGACGACGAGCCCGGCCGTGCTGGTGTAGGCGTTGTCGGTCTCGTTCTGCTCGATGATCTCGTTGTCCGGGTCGGCCACGGCACCGAGGGTGTACGTGCCCGCGTCGAGCGCCCCGATGCCGGCGCTCACCTGCGCGGAGGCCCCGGCGGCGAGCGCGCCCACGGAGGCGGTGGCGACCTTGGAGCCGCCGAGCCGGAATTCGAGCTTGCCGGCCGGAGCGGCGAGGGCGCCGGTGTTGCGCACCGTCGCGGTGAGCGTGACCGGGTCCGACTCGACCGGTGCGGCCGGGCTCGCCGTCACCGCGCTGACCTGGAGGTTCGGGTTGGGAGCCGGGGCGCCCAGGACCTGGAACTCCGCGACCTGGCCGGCGGGCGCGCCGGTGTTGGAGGTGAACTTCAGCTGGACGTCGGCGACCCGGGCGTCGACCGGAATGGTCACCGTGTTGCCGCTGCCGGGGCTGAACGCGTAGTCCTTGGCGGCGGCCAGGCTCGTGAAGGACGAGGCGCTCTGTTCACGGCCGAGGACCTGGATGTTCTGGGTCCTGGCCCCCCAGCTGCTGTCCGGGTTGAGCTTGACGACGACGCTCTGGGTGTCGGCGTTGGCGCCCAGCTTCACCGTGAGCGTGTTGGGGTAGCTGCCGCCCGCGCCCTCCCAGTAGGTGGAGAGCTGGTTGTCGTTGGCGTTCTCCGCGACGAACGTGTGGACCACGGAGGAGGCGGTGATGGGCTTGCCGACGGCGAGATTGGAGGCCGCGCCGGTGCTGCCGTTGCGGGTGACGGTGTTGCTGTTGCCCGAGACGTTGCCCGCCGCGTCCTTGGCCCGGACGTAGTACGACACGGTGGTGCCGGCGGGCTGGGTGTCGGTGTAGGTGGTGACATCGCCCGCGACGCTCTTGCGCAGCACGTTGTTGGCGTAGATGTCGTAACCGGTGACGGCCTTGTTGTCGCTGGACGCCTGCCAGACCAGCTTGATCTGCCCGGAGGCCGGCTCGGTGAAGCTCAGGTTCGCCGGTGCGGTCGGCGCCTGGGTGTCACCGGTGCCCCCGCTGCGGGTGACGGTGTTGCTGTTGCCCGAGACGTTGCCCGCCGCGTCCTTGGCCCGGACGTAGTAGGACACGGTGGTGCCGGCCGGGCGGGTGTCGGTGTAGCTGGTGACGTCACCGGCCACGCTGGTCAGCAGGGTGTTGTTCGCGTAGATGTCGTAGCCGGTGACGGCGGTGTCGTCCGTCGAGGGCTTCCAGGTCAGCCGGATCTGTCCGGTGGCCGGTTCGGTGTACGCCAGCTGCGTCGGCGCGGTCGGTGCCTGGGTGTCACCGGACGCGGGGCCGTAGATCTCCAGCTCGGAGACCTGGGCGCCGGGCTGGACGGAGTTGGCGCTGACCAGGACACGCACGTAGCGGGTGGTCGTGGCGTCGAAGGTGATCGTCGCGCTCTCGCCGGCCGTGGGGCTGAAGGTGTACGCCTTGGCCTGTGTCAGGTCGGTGAAGTCCGAGCCGTTGGTGCTGCCCTGGATCTTCAGCGTCTGGCTGCGGGTCTCCCAGCCGTCCGGCAGGCGCAGCACCACCCGGTCGACCCGTACGGACGAGCCGAGGTCGGCCTGGATCCACTGCGGCAGCTCGTTGTTGCGGCTCTCCCAGTAGCTGGCCGGGTTGCCGTCGTTGGCGTGGGCGGCGATGTACGTCTGGGTGTAGCTGCTGGCCGTGAGCGTGCGCCCGGCGGCGAGGTTCACCGAGGACTCCGCCGCCGCCCGGACCTCCAGCTCGGCGAGCTGGCCGTTCTTGGACGCGGTGTTCGCGGTGATGTCGGCCCGTACGAAGCGGGCCTGGGTCGCCGGGAAACTGATGGTGACCTTGTTGGAGTTGCCCGGCGCGAAGGTGTAGGCGGCCGAGGTCTTCAGCGTGGAGAAGCTGGTGCCGTCGATACTGCCCTGGAGGGAGAGCGTCTGGCGGCGGGTCGCCCAGTCGGCGGGCAGCTTCAGCGTGACCTGGTCGATGCGGGCGACCTTGCCCAAGTCGCTCTGCACCCACTGGGGCAGTGACTTCTCCGACCCTTCCCAGTAGGTCGACTGCTGCCCGTCGGCGATGTTCCCGGCCGACTTCCCGCTGCTCGCGGCGGCGCGGTGGCCGGCGGCGATGTCCGGGCCGCCGGCGGCCGAGGCGTTGAGCGCCGGCCAGGCGACCATCATCAGGCTGGTGGAGACGGTCGCGGAAAGGACCCGCCATCTCCATCGTCGCGTTCTCATGTGTCCCCGATCTGCTGCCTCGGCGCAGGGGCGGCCGAGGCGCGGCTCAATCTGCGAACCTGTCAGTACACGAATTCCTGCACTGACAGGATGACCTTTTGCGTTTTGCGGTCAGAGAGTTGCAGAGAATTGACGGGGAGTCCACCGTTCCGACAGAAGAAGGCAAGCCGACGCGCCCGCCCAGCTCAAGCCAACCCGCCTGACAACCAGGGCATTTGGCGAAACGTCGCCCACGCAAACGGCAACGTCCGGTTCACGCAAGTAGTTTGCGCGGCTGTGCAAGCCGCTGAAAGGTGCCAGTTGGGGGGTGGTCGCACCGGGGCGGGAAGCGGGCGGGTCCGGGCACGGCGGAGGGCGGGGCCCGCGACCGCGGACCCCGCCCTTGCGTCCCGTACGCGCTGCGGCTCAGCCGCCGGCGCTCACCCGGAGCGGCGCCACCGGTAGCGCACGTCCGGCTCCTTCTCCTCGTTGCGGCTGCCGTCGTCGAAAGCCACCGCGGTGAACCCGTGGCGCTCGTAGAACGCCCGGGCGCCGGCGTTGCGCTGGAAGGTGTACAGGGTCAGCTCTTCGGCGCCGCCCCGCTGGGCCGCGTCCAGCAGGAGTGAGCCGATGCCGCGGCGGCGCAGCCCGGGGGCGACGTAGAGGTGCTCCAGCCCGGAGCCGTCGAGCGAGACGAAGCCGGCCGCCTCCGAGGCCCCCGCTCCCCCGTCCGCCGGGATCTCGGCCACCCGGACATCGGTGCCGGGCAGCACCACATGGGTCATCCAGGCGAGGGTCGCCTCGTCGCTGTGCACCCGGGCCAGATACGGCATCGCGGCGGCGCGGGAGGCGAGGAACAGGCGGGTGAGCGGGACCGCGTCGTCCGCGCGGGCCTCCCGCAGCAGAACGGGGCGACTGTCCGACGGCATCTGTCGCTCTCCTGTCCGAAGGGCCGCGCCTCGGGGGCTCGGGCACACGGTGATCGAACATACGTCGCGCCCGGTCCCGATCTCCATAGGATAAGAGCGCCCCTCCGGCCGTCGATGCCCGCGCACGGCGCCCGCCCCCTGCCGAGGAAACGACGTAACGGTGTACCAGCCCCACGAGTTCGCACTGACCGAGGACGGCTACCGGGGACCCGCCCCGTCCTGGCGGCCCGGCACCCCCTCCCTGTGGCTCGTGGACACGGACCGGTCAGCCGAGGCGGTCCGCCGGCTGGCACCCGGCGTCCTGGACGCATCGGAGCTCGCCCGGGCGCAGAAGCTGGCCTTCCGGCCCGACCGCGACTGCTACCGGGCCGCACATGTGGCGCTGCGGATGCTCCTCGGCGCGCTGCAGGGGGTCGCCCCGCAGGCGGTCCGGCTGACGCGGGAGCCCTGCCCGACCTGCGACGGCCCGCACGGCCGCCCCGCGACCGGCGGCGGGGTGCACTTCTCGCTCTCGCACACCCGGGGCACGGCCCTGCTGGCCTTCGCGGACGCCCCGGTCGGGGTGGACGTCGAACACGTCCCCGAGGCCCGCATCGTGGCCGAGATCTCCGGGCAGCTGCATCCGGCCGAGGCCGGGGAGCTGGCCGCGCTGCCGGAGGCGGAACGGCCCGCCGCCTTCGCCCGGGTGTGGACCCGCAAGGAGGCGTACCTCAAGGGTGAGGGCGTCGGCCTGGCGGGTGGTCTGCACCGCGAGCACGTGGGCACCGGCCCGCGCCCCCTGAACCCGCCGGGCTGGGACGTCACCGATGTCGCCGTCCCCGCCGGATACGCGGCGGCGGTGGCCGTCGGCACGGCGGGGCGGGCGCCCGCGCACGGCCCCGACCGGCGAAAATGACCGCACGGGCAGATCGCACCGACCGACCGATACGGAGGAGTGGCAGATGCCGCACACACGAGCCGGACAGCAGGCGCGCCCCGAGGACCTGACCGACGTGGCACGGCTGGTGACGGCGTACCACGCGCTGCACCCCGACCCGGCCGAACCCGGCCAGCGGGTGGCGTTCGGCACCTCAGGGCACCGTGGTTCGTCCACGGCCACCGCCTTCAACGAGGACCACATCGCGGCGACGAGCCAGGCCATCAGCGAGTACCGGGCCCGGCAGGGCACCGATGGGCCGCTGTTCCTGGGCGCCGACACGCACGCCCTGTCGGAGCCCGCCCGGGTCACCGCCCTGGAGGTGTTCGCCGCCAACGACGTGAGCGTGCTCATCGACTCCGAGGACGGCTACACCCCGACGCCCGCCGTCTCGCACGCCATCCTCACGTACAACCGCGGCCGCACCTCGGGCCTCGCCGACGGGGTCGTGGTCACCCCGTCCCACAATCCGCCGGGCGACGGCGGGTTCAAGTACAACCCGCCGAGCGGCGGCCCGGCCGGCTCCGAGGCGACCGGCTGGATCCAGGACCGGGCGAACGAGATCATCACCGGCGGCCTCAAGGACGTGCGCCGCATCCCGTACACCCGGGCGCTCGCGGCCCCCACGACCGGCCGCTACGACTTCCTCGGCACCTACGTGTCGGACCTGCCCTCCGTCCTCGACCTGGACGCGGTGCGCGAGGCCGGTGTGCGGATCGGCGCCGACCCGCTCGGCGGGGCCGCGGTCGCCTACTGGGGCCGGATCGCCGAGCAGCACCGGCTCGACCTGACCGTGGTCAACCCGCTGACCGACCCCACCTGGCGGTTCATGACGCTGGACTGGGACGGCAAGATCCGGATGGACTGCTCGTCGCCGTACGCGATGGCCTCGCTGATCGGGCAGAGCGACCGCTTCCAGATCGCCACGGGCAACGACGCCGACGCCGACCGGCACGGCATCGTCACCCCGGACGCCGGTCTGATGAACCCGAACCACTACCTCGCCGTCGCCATCAACTACCTGTACGCGCACCGGGACCGCTGGCCGTCCGGGGCGGGCGTCGGCAAGACCCTGGTGTCGTCCGGCATGATCGACCGGGTCGCCGCCGAGCTCGGCCGGGAGCTGGTCGAGGTGCCGGTCGGCTTCAAGTGGTTCGTGGACGGGCTGTCCGACGGTTCCCTGGGCTTCGGCGGCGAGGAGTCGGCCGGGGCCTCGTTCCTGCGCCGCGACGGCTCGGTGTGGACGACCGACAAGGACGGCATCCTGCTCGCCCTGCTCGCCTCCGAGATCCTCGCGGTCACCGGCCAGTCGCCGTCCCAGCACTACACCGCGCTGACCGCCCGGTTCGGCGAGCCGGCCTACGCGCGGATCGACGCGCCCGCGGACCGCGAGCAGAAGGCGGTACTGGCCCGCCTCTCCCCCGAGCAGGTCGACGCCGACACCCTCGCCGGCGAGCCGGTCACCGCCGTGCTCACCTCGGCGCCCGGCAACGGGGCCGCGATCGGCGGGATCAAGGTGACCACGCAGAACGCCTGGTTCGCCGCCCGCCCCTCGGGCACCGAGGACGTCTACAAGATCTACGCCGAGTCCTTCCGGGGCGCCGAGCACCTCGGCCAGGTCCAGGAGGAGGCCAAGGCCGTGGTCTCGGCGGCGCTGAAGTCCTGAGGCGGGCCGCCCCTCCCGGCCGCGGCGCGCCGGGAGGGGCGGGCGCGCTCTCAGGGCGTCGACACCGCGGGCCTCGGTGCCGTCGCCATGCCGTTCCCGAGGAAGAAACCGGGGTGCGGCGGCTGGTTGCCGCCGCGGCCTCACCCGTTCGCCGCGGCGCGGTGGCGGGCCGGGCCCGGGGCCCCGCAGGCTGTCCGCAGAGCTGCCGATCGACAGGGGTGGCGGAGCCCGTTGGGGGTGCGACGTGTCGGACACCGGTACAACGGCCCCCGGGGCGGGCGCTGCGGACGACATGGCGGGGGTGCTCCTGGACACGCTCTTCAGCCAGTCAGCGGTCGGCCTGCACGTCCTGGACACGGACCTGCGGGTGGTGCGCGTCAACGCCCTGACCGAGGCGGCGAACCCCGAGCGGATCGTGGGGCTGCACTTCACCGAGGCGTACCACCTGGACGACGCCGAGGCGGCCGACCGGATGCTGCGCCAGGTCCTGAAGACCGGCGCGCCCGTGCTCAACCACGTCGCCCGGGGGCGCCTCGCCCACTCCCCCGGGCCCTCCCGCAGCCTGACGGTCACCCTGCACCGCCTGGACGCCTCCGACGGCCGGCCGCTCGGGGTGCTGGCGGCCGTGGTCGACGTCAACGAACGGGAGAAGGCCCGCGTGCGGGCGGACGTGCTGACGGCCGTGCGCAGAGGTGCGGGCCACTCCCTCGACATGGCGGCGACCTGCGAGGGGCTCGTCTCGGCGCTGGTGCCGCAGTTCGCCGACCTGGCCGTGGTCGAGGTGGTGGACGAGGTGCTGCGCGGCGCCGACCCGCCGCTCAGCCCGCTGCGGCGGGACGTCCCGCTGCGCCGGGCCGCCGTGCGGGGGACGGGGACGGACCCGGACAACCTCGTCGGTGAGCTGCGCCGGCTGCCAGAGGCCACCCCGTTCTCCCTCGCCGTCACCGATCTGCGGCCCCGGCTCGTCCAGCTCGGCCCGGACACCCCGTGGCTGGACGCGGACCCGGCCACGCGGCGGACGGTCGAGGAGACCGGGGCGCACTCCCTGATCGTGGCCCCGCTGAAGCTGCACGGCTCCGTGCTCGGGCTGCTGAGCCTGTACCGGCGCCGGGGCGATCCGTACAACGAGCGCGACCTCGCCCTCGCGCTGACCGCCGCCGCCCACGCGGCGCTGAGCATCGAGAACGCGTTGCGCTACGCCCGCGAGCATGTGATCGCCTCGACCGTCCAGCGCCGGCTCCTCCCCCAGCACGACGGCGCCCGGGTCGCCATGGAGACCGCGCACGTGCTGCTGCCGGGCCGCAACAGCGGCTGCTGGTTCGACACCATCGGGCTCTCCGGCGCGCGCACCGCGCTGATCATCGGCAACGTGGCCGGGCACGGCCTGCAGACCGCCATCACCATGGGCCAGTTGCGCACCGTCATCCACGCGCTGGCGGGTCTCGACCTGGAGCCCGACGAAGTGCTGGCCCGGCTCAACGACACGGCGGACCGGCTGGTCGAGGAGCGCAGGTCGCTGCCGCCGGGCGACTCGCTGCACCGCCAGCCGCTGACCGCGACGTGCCTGTACGCGGTCTACGACCCGTTCACCCGGGTCTGCACGGCGGCGCGGGCCGGGCATCCCGCACCGGTCGTCGTGGCCCCCGACGGCCGCCCGCTCGCGCTGGACGTCCCGGAGGGGCCCGCGCTCTTCTCGGAGGACAGCGCTCCCTTCGCGACCGGCTCGGTCGAGCTGGACGAGGGCAGTGTGCTGGCGTTCCTGACGGGGTCGCTGCTGCCCGAGGAGCAGTCGGTAGGGCGGGTCCAGGACGCGCTGGCGTTCCCGGACCGCCCGCTGCGGGAGCTGTGCGACGCCATCGTGTACAACCTGCCGGACGAGGCCGATCCGGACGGGGCGGCGCTGCTGCTCGCCCGGACCGGTGTGGTACCGCCGGAGCGGGTGGCGACCTGGGAGCTGGCCCACGACCGGACCACCCCGGCCGTCGCCCGCACCCTGGTCCGGGACCGGCTGGAGGGCTGGGACCTGGACGAGGACACGATCGAGGCGACCGAACTGATCGTGAGCGAGCTGATCACCAACGCCGTCCGCTACGGCACCCCGCCGCTGCAACTTCGGGTCATGCTGGACCGCACCCTCACCTGCGAGGTCCACGACACCAGCCCGGTGGCCCCGCACCTGCGCCACGCGCGCACGGTCGACGAGGGCGGGCGCGGCCTGTTCATCGTCTCGCAGCTCGCCAACCACTGGGGCACCCGCTACAGCATGGACGGCAAGGCCCTGTGGACCGAGCAGGAGATCCCGGCGGACGAGGGCGCCTGACGGTCCGCCGGCGCCCGGGGCGGCTCCGCTCGCCGTGCGGCGCACCGCGGCCTGGTGTGCCGGGGTGCGCCGCGGGGCGGGTCGCCTACGGGTCAGCGGCGGGGGCCGTGGTGGCGTCCCCAGGACTTGGAGTCGACCTTGTGGCCGCGCGCGTCGCGCAGGGTCGCCGTGTCGCTGTTGTCCCAGACGTAGCGGCGCAGGTCCTGGTAGACGTCGTGGCGGGTGTCGCGGCCGACGCCGGTGTGCACGCGCACCGAGGAGCGGCCGGCCAGCCGCAGGTCGAACCGGTAGGTGCGGTGGCTCTCGTCGCTGAGCGTCCAGCCGCGCAGGTTCACGGCCTGCCGGCCGGTGTTCGTGACGGTGACCCACTCACCGTTCAGGCTCCGGTTCGAGCCGTTGTCGCGGCCGGGGCTGTCGTACTGGATCTTGCCCAGGACGACGGTGGAACGCGGGGCGTGACCGCGGCCGTGGCCGTGGCCGTCGGCTGACGCCGGGAGCGCGGCCGCGGCGACCAGTGCGCCGGATGCGAGAACGGCGGCGGTGATCCGCCGTGCGGAACGGGACATGAAGACCCCTCAGGTGCAGGCCCGGGCCGAGGGGGTCCGGGCGGTTGTTCGGTCCCGGTGTGATGCCGGGAGCCACACCTTGGGCCTGTCGTGGGCCGTGTGGGGACAGCGTCGGGCCGTGTTACGAAGTGCGGACATTTCCGTCACACACGGCTGTAGGCGGCATGGAGGGAAATCTATGGGTACCTGTCAATCCCTGTCCGCTGCAACCAGCCGTACGGCGCCGGGCTGACGGGGGTCCGCCGCCCGGGCGACCGCCTCCCGTGCCCGCACCTGGGACCTGCGGCACGGCCCGCGCGTCCGTAACAAACGACCCGCACCTGCGCCCGAACACCCGCCCCGTTACCGCCGGGAAGGGGGACGGACGTTCCCTCGAACAACGGGTGGGTCCGCCGCTCGCCTACCGGGCCGGCGGCTGTGGCGCGGTCGAGTCGGGCCGGCCGGACCAGCCGAGCAGGACCACCGAGCACACGGCGGCGAACGCGCACCAGGTGGAGATGAACTCCAGCCGCCACAGCGCCGCGCACACCGCGGCCCCGCCCGCGACGAGCACGCCGAGCCAGGCCAGCCGGCGGTCACCGGACAGGAGCAGCGAGCCGACGGTGGCCAGCAGATAGCCCGCCACCAGCAGGCGGGGGTAAGGCAGGTCCAGCGCGTAGCCGAGGGTGTGACCGCGTACCTGCGCCGCCACCGGCCGGGCCGCGAGGCTGTACGCGAGGACGGCGCAGGTCACCATCCCGACCGCCACGGGTACGGCGAGGCGGCGCCGCGCGTGCGCCGGGGCGGCGCACAGCACCCCGAGCGGCACCCACAGCGGCAGCAGCGGCAGGGCGATGACCGCCCAGGCGACGGTGGCCGGGCCGCTTCCGCCGTCCGCGCGCCAGACCGCGGACTCGATGAGCTGGTGCGCCCCGAGGATCACGGGCAGGGCCGCGAGCGGCAGGTCACGGGGCCGCCGGGTGCGCGCCACGCAGGCCACACCGATCGCGGCCACCGCGGTGCCGGCGACCAGATCGGCGGTCGCGCTCCAGCACATAGGGCCCCCCGGGGTCGTCTCCGCCGGCCGGCACCACGCCCGCCGCTGCTCCGCTCACACTGCTTCCCGCGCCCCCGGCGGGGCCCGGCTCCAGGGTCTGTCGTCACATTCCCGTCTGCCGTGCGGGCGGGCCGCGCGGCAGACGGGAATGTGACGACAGACCCTAGGACGAGGCGTCCGACCAGGCGTAGGGCGGCCGCAGCGGCTCGTCCGCGCGGCCCGCGCCCGCCTCGCCGAGCGCGCGGTCGGCCACGCTCATCAGCTGAGCGGCGACATCGTGCATCGCACGGCTGGCCGCGACCTCGTCCCCGATGGTGGGCACGTCCGGGTCCTGCGGGCTGCACCGGGCGATGCCCTGGCCGGTGAGCCTCGCCGAGCCCGTGTCCAGCACCGCCTCCGCCCTGGTCGTCCCGTCCTGCTCGGACAGCTCGACACGCACCGTCCACTCCAGCGTGCGGTTCATCGCATACCTCCCGGCCCGCACCGGCCGGCGGGCGCGGGCCGCCGCACGGGTCCGCTTCCAGCATCCACCCAACCGGCCACCGCCGCCCGCCCGCCGCCTCGGCCTGCGCGCGGCCACCGGCCGAAATAGGATGCAGACACAGCGACGACCGCGGCGGCCGGGCAGCACCGGCCCCGCGCCGTCGGCCCCGGCCCGTCCCGCCCCGACCGACGTCACCGGGGTGCGGCTCATCACCCCCCTGTCCTGCGGAGCGGCCCATGAACCGGCGTCGTCCTCCCCGGTCGGCCAGTGCCGAAGAGCTGCTCACCACCCTCCAGGACCTCACGTCCCGGGCCCGCCGCGAGGTGGAGCTCCACCAGGCGCGGGTGGAGCTGGCCGAGGCGTTGCAGCGCGAGATGCTGCCGCCCGCCCTGCCCTCGCTGCCCGGCCTGCGCACCGCCGCCCGCTACTCCCCCGCGCGCAACGGTCTGGACATCGGCGGCGACTGGTACGACGGGTTCCAGCTCCCCGACGGGACGCTCGCCTTCGCGATCGGCGACGTACAGGGCCATGACGTCGAGGCGGCCGCCTTCATGGGCCAGATCCGCATCGCGATGCGCGCCCTCGCGGTGGCGGCCGCCGATCCGGGCGAGGTGGTGCGCCGCACCAACGACCTGCTGCTCGCCGCGGATTCCAGCCTGCTCGCCACCTGCACCTTCGTCCGTCTCGACCCGGGCACCCGGGAACTGCAGAGCGCCCGGGCCGGTCATGTGGCCGCGGTGTGGGCCACCGCCGACGGCCGGGCCGGCACCACGAGCGACGAGGGCGGGCTGCCGCTGGGGGTCCAGCCCGGCGAGGAGTATCCGGTCACCACCCGCCGGCTCGCGTCCGACGGGGCCTTCGTGCTCCTGACCGACGGGGTGGTGGAGGGTCCGTCCTACCCGCTGGACGAGGGGCTGGACGAGGTGGTGCGGCTGGTGCGCTCCCGGGTGGGTGACGACGCGGACGTGCTGGCCGACGCGATCCTGGGCTCCGCCGAACGCACCGGGCACGAGGACGACGCCGCGGTGCTGGTCCTGCGGCACGAGGGCGTCGCGGCCGCCCCGGGATGAGGCGGCCACCGGCCGCACGTGCGTGTCACACCGCCGTCCGCCACGGGGCCGGTGTCTGATGAGGACCGTGATCCGCAGTGAGAAGACCCGCCGGTACGCCGTGGCGGCCCTGCGCGTCCTGGCCGTCGCGGCCGTCTACTACGGAGCCGGCCGCGTGGGCCTGCTCCGGCAGGTTACCGTGCACGGAGCGATGGTCACCCCGCTGTGGCCGCCGACCGGGATCTCCCTGAGCTGCCTGCTCTACCTGGGGCCGCGCATCTGGCCCGGGATCGCACTCGGGGCGCTGCTCGTCACCGCCCAGCTGGGCGGAGCGGTGACGGCGTCCACCGTGGCGGTGGTGGCTGGCAACACCCTCGCGCCGCTGTGCGCGTACCTGCTGCTGCGCAGGGCCGGCTTCCGCAAGGAGCTGGACCGGCTGCGCGACGGTGTGGTCCTGGTGTTCCTCGGGGCGATGGCCGGCATGGTGATCAGCGCGACGGCGGGAACCTCGATGCTCGTCGTGGACGGCAAGCTGCCCCTCGGCGCCTTCTGGTCGGTCTGGGCCGCCTGGTGGGCCGGCGATGTCATGGGGGTGCTCGTGGTCGCCCCCGTGCTGCTGGTGCTGCGCCGGGTGCGGATGCCCCGCCTCTCGGACCGCTGGACGGAGGCCGGGGCGCTGCTGGTCGTCGCGGTCGTGGGGTCGGTGGTGGCCACCCAGAGCTCGCTGTCGATGCTCTACCTGGTGTTCCCGATCCTCGTCTGGGCCGCCCTGCGCTTCCAGCTCGCGGGCAGCGCGCCCAGCGCCCTGCTGGTGTCCGTCCTGGCGATCGTGGCGGGGACGGACGGGGCCGGCCCGTTCGCCGGCCACACCATCGTGGAGGTCATGATCAACCTCACCGTCCTGAACGGCGCCGTGGCCCTCACCGCACTCCTGCTGGCCGCCATCGTCGCCGAGCAGCAGAACATCCGGCGCCGGATCGAGCGCGCCTGCGAGGAGCTGGCCGAAGTGGTGGACCACCTCGCGCCCGGCAGATCGGCGGCCGCCTGGCCGTCCCGGGCGAAGGACGAGCGCGACCACCGCTGAGCGCGGGTCAGCCCGGGAAGTGCCGGTCCAGGAAGGCGTTGCGGAAAGTACCGGACGGGTCGTGGCGGGCCATCAGCCGCTCGAAGTCCGCGTACCGCGCGTACAGCGTGCGCAGCACCTCGGGGGCCGTGCTGAAGACCTTGCCCCAGTGGGGGCGGGCGCCGAAGGGCGCGAGGGCGTCCTCGATCTCCGCGAGCACCGGCGCGACGGCCGCCGCGTCGGGCACCCAGGTGAAGTGGAACGCCACCGAGTCCCGGCCGCAGGCGGGGCTCAGCCACAGGTCGTCGGCGGCGACGCTGCGGATCTCGGAGATCTGGAGCACCGGGGAGATCCGCTCCCGCAGCCGGGCCAGGGCCTCGTACGCGGCGGCCGCGTCCCGGCGGGCCACGAAGTACTCCGACTGGAGCTCGTCGCCGTTGCTCGGGGTGAACTCCAGCCGGAAGTGCGGCAGCCGCCGGTGCCAGGGGCCGGGTACGCCCTGCTGGCGCGTGCAGTTGCCGGCCGGGACCCCGGGGATCGGGTGCCGCGAACCGTCTGCGAGCCGGGCGCCGAGCCACTCGGCCGGCATCCGCCGCGGCCCCTCGCCGCCCACCCGCTGCTTGAGCCACACCTGACCGACCGGTCCGGGGCTCCAGTCGGTGAAGACGCTGACGCTGTACGCGGCCGACAGCACCTCGTCGAAGCCCGCGGTCAGCGTTGCCTCGGGCAGGTCCTCGTACACCCACTGCTGTACGTCGAAGGCGGGCACCAGGTCCAGCGTCAGGGCGGTCACCACGCCCAGCGCGCCCAGGGACACCACCGCACCGTCGAAGTCCGCGTCCCCGCGGCGCAGGGTCCGCGTCCCGCCGTCGGCCGTCACCAGGTCCAGGGCTCGGACGGAGCCGGCGAGCGAGCGGTTGTCCACGCCCGAGCCGTGTGTCCCGGTGGCGCAGGCCCCGGCGGCCGAGATGTGCGGCAGCGAGCCCAGGTTGTGCAGGGCGAGGCCGCGCTCGTGCAGGGCTGCGGCGAACTCGCCGAAGCGCAGTCCCGCGCTCACGGTGGCCGTCCGCGCCGCCGGGTCGATGTCCACGACGCGCGGGAGCCCGGCGACCGAGACCAGGTCTCCAGAGGTGTCGGCGACCGTGTTGAAGGAGTGCCGGGTGCCCAGGGCGCGTACCGCCTCGGAGGCGGCCACCGTCTCGCGCAGTTCGGCGACCGATCGAGGCACGCACAGCCGCCTCGCGCCGAAAGTGATGTTGCCGGCCCAGTTCATCTCCGCGGGGGTCACCGTGCGTCCCTCTTCCACTCGTGGCCGGGCGCGTTCTCCCGGCACCGCATTCTCCCAGACGGCACGGCACGTCCCTCGGGCGAGCGGGCCGTATACCGTGCCCGCAACCGCACAACCACGTACCGTAGTTTGCGATGCCGAGGTACATATCCGCACACCAGCCGATTGGGGCGCGTCCCACATACCAACAGGTGCGCACAGAACCTGAGATCCGGTACGGAACGGGACAGGTCCGGGATCACCGCGACTGTCTGAACTTCACCGGAACTCCAGCGAAATGCCCCGTGTGTGGATATCGTGCACCGAGCGAGGGCGCATCCGTCAGTCCACAGGATCGGCGGATGCGTTCCGTTTGTGGCGGTGCAACTGTGACTGGGGGGTTCATGGGGCATGTCGAGCTACCCGAATCCGATATACCGAGGTCCGTGGGACTGGCCGGGGCGCCACGTCCGCGGACCGCTTCCGACCTGCCGCGCGGCCAGGGTTTCGACCGGCCGCAGCAGGTCCCGACCGTTCAGCGCGAACGCGGCGCCCGGGCGCCCGGCACCGGTCCCGGCCGGCTGCTGCCCCTGGTCGTCTGCGTCGAGTTACTGGGCCTGGGGTTACCCGGCTGGCTCGTCCTGCGCGCCGGCGGGCAGCCCGGGGCCCTGGCCGGGGCGGTCGCGGCCACCGCGGTGTGGTATGGGGTACGGGCCGGGCGGGGGCGGTACGCGTTACGGTCCCCGGGCCGTCCGACTGGGGCGCTGACCACGCCCGGCGACTGGTTGCTGCTCATCGGCCTGCTGGCGGTGCTCTGGACCGTCGTCGATGCGTCCATCGACCCGGCGGCGGCCGTCGTGGCGCTGATTCCCGGACTCCTGACGGCGGCGGCCGTCTCCTGGGCCCGCCGGTTCATCAGGTCGGGACGGCACAGGACGGTGCGCCGGGTGCTGGTGGTGGGCGAGGCCGCGGGGGTGGACCGGGCGGTGGGGGTGCTCGCCTCCCGGGAGGACCACGGCTATCGCGTCGTGGCGGCCCTTCCGGTGGGCACGGCGGCGCTGACCTGCGAGGCCCCGGTGCCGGGGCGGCTCGCACCGGCGCCCGCCGACGACGACGCCTCCACGGTGCTGGGCGCGGCCTTCGCCCACGACGCGGACCTCGCGCTGGTGGTCCCGGGCCCGCAGTTCGCCGAGGAGCGATTACGCAGACTGTCCTGGGGGCTGCACGACGGCGGGCTGGAGCTGTCCGTGCTCTCGCACCTCTCGGAGACGGCGGCGGACCGGGTCCGCCCCTCCTCGGCGGCCGGGCTGACCCTGCTGCACATCGTGCCGCCGCTGCGCCGGGGGCTCCAGCCGGCCTTGAAGGCGGCGGTGGACCGGACCGGCGCGGCGTGCGGTCTGATCTTCCTGGCTCCGCTGCTGCTGCTGGTCGCTGCGGCGGTCCGGGTCACCTCGAAGGGCCCGGTCTTCCACCGGCAGATCCGCCAGGGGCAGCACAACCGCCCGTTCACCATGTGGAAGTTCCGCACGATGGTGGTGGACGCCGAGCAGCGCAAGGCGCGACTGGCGGCGGTGAACGAGAACGACGGCCCGATGTTCAAGATGCGCCGCGATCCCCGGGTCACCCGCCTCGGCCGGCTGCTGCGCCGCTCGTCCCTGGACGAGCTGCCCCAGCTCATCAACGTCCTCAAGGGTGACATGTCCCTGGTCGGCCCGCGTCCGCCGCTGCCGGACGAGGTGTCCCGCTACGACGAGCGCGAGCTGAGACGGCTCGCGGTGAAGCCCGGGCTCACCGGCCTGTGGCAGGTCAGCGGGCGCTCCGACCTCTCGTGGCAGGAGACCGTCTCGCTCGACCTCTGGTACGTCGACAACTGGTCGGTGGCCACGGACATGGGGCTCATGGCCCGTACGCTGCGCGCCGTCACCGACGGCCGCGGGGCGTACTGAGAGCGGGGGCGGATGCGCGTCAGGGGAAGGGGCCGGGTGGCCCGCCCGTCGTGGACGACGGCGGGCCGCCCGGCCGGGCGGCCGGAGCTACGCTCCCCGCTGCCGGAGCCACCAGGAGTAGGTCCCCGCGATGCCCTCGCGCAGCGGGATCCGCTGCTTGAAGCCGAGGGCGGTCAGCCGGGACACGTCCAGGAGCTTGCGCGGGGTTCCGTCCGGCTTGGCCGTGTCCCAGACGACCTCGCCCTGATACGAGGTCACCTCCGCGATCTGCGAGGCGAGTTCGCGAATCGTCAGGTCCTCGCCGGAACCGACGTTGACGGGTGCGTCCTCGTCGTAGCGCTCCAGCAGCAGGACGCAGGCGGCGGCCAGGTCGTCGACGTGCAGGAATTCGCGGCGGGGGTTTCCCGAACCCCAGAGCGTGACGGCCGGGGCACCCATGTGCCGGGCCTCGTGGAAGCGGCGGATCAGGGCGGGCAGGACGTGCGAGGTCTCCAGGTCGAAGTTGTCGCCGGGGCCGTAGAGATTGGTCGGCATCGCGCTGATGTAGGAGGCGCCGAACTGGCGGCGGTAGGACTGGATCTGCACGATGCCCGCGATCTTCGCGAGGGCGTACGCCTCGTTGGTCGGCTCCAACGGGCCGGTGAGCAGGGCGCTCTCGGGGATCGGCTGGGGGGCCAGCTTCGGGTAGATGCAGGAGGAGCCGAGGAAGAGCAGCCGCTCGGTGCCCGCCGCGTGCGCGCCCGCGATCACGCTCAGCTGGATGCGCAGGTTGTCCTCGATGAACTGCACGGGATACGTGCTGTTGGCCATGATCCCGCCGACCCGGGCGGCGGCCAGCACGACGGCGTCCGGGCGTATCCGGCGCAGAAAGGCGCCGGTCCGCTCGGCGTCCCGCAGATCGAGGCGGTCACGGCCGCACGTGATCACCTCGTGGCCTTCGGCGGTGAGGCGGCGGGTCACCGCCGACCCCACCAGACCGCGGTGGCCGGCGACGAACACGCGGGCGCCCGGGCGTAACAGGGACGGGACGGGTTCCTGGGAAGGGCCGGGGAGATCAGTCGTCATGTTCTCGGATTCTGCCAGCAGCCCGGGGACGCGGTGCCGTTTTGCCGCAGATCGCTCAGAACTTGAAATTTCGTGACCAACTGGCCCTCGGGCGACCGGGGAAGAAGGGGGAAACGTGGCGAAGACCGCGCTCATCACCGGGGTGACCGGACAGGACGGCTCGTACCTGTCGGAGCTGCTGCTCCAGAAGGGATACACGGTCCACGGCCTGATCCGCCGCTCGTCGAGCTTCAACACCGAGCGGATCGACCACATCTACCAGGGCCCGGAGCAGGAGGACCGGTCCTTCGTGCTGCACCACGCCGATCTCGCGGACGGGGTCGCGCTGGTGAACCTGCTGCGGGACATCCGGCCCGACGAGGTCTACAACCTGGGTGCCCAGTCGCACGTCCGGGTCTCCTTCGACGCCCCGCTCTACACGGGCGACGTCACCGGGCTCGGCACGATCCGGCTCCTGGAGGCGGTGCGGGCCAGTGGCATCGACACCCGGGTCTACCAGGCGTCCTCGTCGGAGATGTTCGGGGCCAGCCCGCCGCCGCAGAACGAGCTGACCCCGTTCCACCCGCGCAGCCCGTACAGCGTCGCCAAGGTCTACTCGTACTGGGCGACGGTCAACTACCGTGAGGCGTACGGGATGTTCGCGGTGAACGGGATCCTGTTCAACCACGAGTCGCCGCGCCGCGGGGAGACCTTCGTGACCCGGAAGATCACCCGCGGGGTGGCCCGGATCAAGGCGGGCCTGCAGAGCCGGCTGCACCTGGGGAACCTGGACGCGGTGCGCGACTGGGGTTACGCCCCCGAGTACGTGGACGCGATGTGGCGGATGCTCCAGTGCGACACCCCGGACGACTACGTGGTGGCCACCGGTGAGGGGGTCAGCGTCCGGCAGTTCCTGGAGTACGCCTTCGAGCACGCGGGCCTCGACTGGCGCGAGCATGTGCGCTACGACGCCAAGTACGAGCGCCCCAGCGAGGTGGACGCGCTGATCGGGGACGCCTCCAAGGCCGGGCGGCTGCTGGGCTGGAAGCCGGCCGTGCGGGCGCGGGAGCTGGCCCGGATCATGGTCGACGCCGATGTCCGCCAGCTGGCCGACCAGCTCGCCGGGGCCGCCGTGCGGGTGGACCGGTGAGGTGCCCGGGACGCACGCATACCAGGCCGCCGATCCCCCTCAGCGCCCGGCCGTCGCCCCCCGCGACGGGCCCGGCGACGAACTCCGGCGCGCTCCTGCGCCCCACCGGACACGCGGTGAGGCCGAACGCGCCGGCAGGGGGCGGGCCCCTGGGCCCCGTCTCCTCAGCAACCGCGGCTCACCGGCCGCAGCTCGTTCTCACCTTCGGAGCTGAATGATGAACACACCCACGGGGCGCCGACGCGGCCGGGTGCGGGCCGCGGGTGCGGCGCTCTGCCTGCTCGCCGGGGCCCTGAGCGCCGCCGCCGCGGGCAATTCCCCCGCCGCCGCCCTCACAGCGCCCATCTCGATCACCGCGGACGACCTGTCCACCTGGCAGACCAACGGCATCGTCTGGGCGATGGCCGCGTCCGATGACGGTGTGGTCTACACGGGCGGCACCTTCTCCACCGTACGGCCGCCGGGCGCCGCCTCCGGCACGTCCGAGCGGCCCGCGGTGAACTTCGCCGCGTTCGACGCCGCGACCGGGGCGCCCACCGACTGCTCCCTGTCGTTCACGCTCTCCTCCGGGACCGCGACCGTGCGCTCGCTCGTCCTGTCGCCGGACGGTGAAACCCTGTACGCGGGCGGCCGGTTCGGGTCGGTGAACGGCGTCGGGGTCAGCAATATCGCGGCCATCGACACCGCCACCTGCACCCCGCGCCAGAACTTCAAGGTCGCCGTCTCGGCCACCGTACGGGCGCTCGCGGTCACCGACGACACGGTGTATCTGGGGGGTGACTTCAACACCGTCGCGGGGCAGACCCGCAACAAGTTCGCCGCCGTCACGACCGGTGCCGCGCTGAAGCCGTGGACGGCGAACACCGACGAGGTCGGCCGGGCCGTGGAGGTCACACCGGACGGGCGGCACGTGGTGATCGGCGGGGACTTCTTCACCGTGAACAAGACCACCTCGCACGCGCTCGCCGTGGTGGACGCGACCACCGGCGCGCTGACCAGGAGCTATCCGGGCTTCATCCCGAACACCTCCACCGTGCAGGACCTCACCAGCGACGCCAAGCAGTTCTACACCGCCAACGAGGGCACGGGCGGCGGGGTGTTCGACGGCCGGATCGCGCTCGACCTCACCACCTTCAACCAGGTGTGGCGCGACACCTGCCTGGGCGCGACGCAGGCCCTGCTCGTACACAACGGGGTGCTGTACAGCGGCAGTCACGCCCACGACTGTGCGTCCATGGGCGAATTCCCCGACCAGCCGCGCAAGCACCTGCTGGCCCAGTCGGTGGACGACCCGAAGCTGCTGCCGTGGTTCCCCGACACCAACGACGGGATCGGGGAGCCGGTCGGTCCGCGCGTGATGGCGCAGACGGACAAGAGCGGCCACCGCTACCTGTGGGTGGGCGGCGAGTTCACGACCGTCAACAGCAAGGCGCAGCAGGCGCTGACCCGGTTCGCCGACGGCCCGGACACCGGGGCGCCCTGGGTGCCCAACGTCAGCGTCTCCACGGTCGCCCCGGACAAGGTGGACGTGAACTGGCAGACGAGCTTCGACACGGATGACGGGGAGCTCACGTACCGGATCTACAAGGACGGGGCGAGCACTCCCGTCCACACCACGACGGGCTACTCGGTGTTCTGGGACCGTCCGCAGCTGCGGTGGACGGACACCGCCGTCGCACCGGGCGAGACGCACACCTACCGGATCACCGCGAGCGACGGCACCAACACCAGCGCCAAGTCGCCCGCCGTGAGCGCGACGGTGACGGCCAAGGCCGAGAGCTATCCGGCCAGGGTGCTCTCCGACGGAGCGACCCTGTACTGGCGCTACGACGAGGGCACGTCCACCTTCGCCGCCGACACGGGGGCGGGGCTCGACAACGGCTTCCTGCGCAACACGCCCTCCTACCGGCAGACCCCGGCTGCGGTGTCCGGGCCCTCGACCGCCATCGGGTTCAACGGGACCACCCAGTACGCGTACAGCAACCGGAGCCGGTCCCAGACCACGAAGTTCTCCGTGGAGACCTGGATCAAGACGACGACGACCCGGGGCGGGAAGATCATCGGCTTCGGGACCAACACCATGGAACTGAGCGGCAAGTACGACAAGCATGTGTACATGCTCAACAACGGGCGTCTGGCCTTCGGCACCCACAAGGGTGGCGGCGGCGGCCAGACCGTCAGCACGACCGGGGCCTACAACGACGGTGCCTGGCACCATGTGGTCGCCACCCAGGGTTCCGGCGGCATGGCCCTGTACGTGGACGGACAGCTCCGCGCCTCGAACACGCAGTACACCACGAACGAGAGCTACACCGGCTACTGGCGGGTGGGTGGGGACAACCTCGCGACCTGGCCGAACCGTCCGACGAGCAACTTCTTCGCCGGCCAGATCGACGAGACCGCCGTGTACCCGGCCGCGCTGACCGCTGCCCAGGTCAGTGCCCACTACGCGCTGAGGACGGGCGGATGAGAAACCCGTTCCTGGCCGGCGCCGTCGTCGTGGTCACGACGGCGGCGCTGGCCGCCTGCGGCTCGTCCGGCGGCGGGGGCGGGGACGAGGCGGCGGGCCCCGGTCCGGCCGCCGCCTCCGGCCCCGCGGCCCCGTCCGAGCCCGTGACCGGTTCCGGGGCGGGGTCACAGGACTCCGCACCGGCCGGGCCACGAGCCTCCCGCAGCAGCGAGCCGCCCAAGATCCCCAGCGACCGGCTGACGCCTGCCACCGGCACGTTCACCAAGAAGCAGAAGGAGTATCTGACCGGCCGGGTGCCCGTGGGCATGGACCCGGCGGCGGTGCTGCAGAGCGGGCAGGAGTCCTGCGACCGGCTGACCTACCTGGTCAAGGTGGACCGGGACCTCGCGGCCGGCGCCGTCGTGGCGGGTGAGGTCTCCGACGCGGAGTCCGCCGCCGCACACCTGTGCACCCGGCACCGGGAGCTGGTGGAGCGGGCCTCGCACGGGTACGCCGACGGCGTCCACCGGGGCGAGGAGCTGCGGCCCGGCCGCTACCGCGACGTCTCCCCCACCGCGAGGTGCACCTGGGAGGTCACCGGGCCCGGGGGCAACGTCCTGGTGTCCGGCTCCTCCGCCGACGGGAAGCGGACCACGATCACCGTCCCGAAGGCGGCCCTCGCCTTCACCTCCACAGGCTGCTACGCCTGGCTGCCCGAAGGGGACAACGGATGAACAGACTCCCGATAGCCGTGGCCATCCCCACCAAGAACGAGGGGCTCAACATCGCGGAGGCGGTGCGGTCGGTCATCGACCACTTCGAGGCGGTCGTCGTCGTCGACTCGCACAGCAGCGACGACACGGCGAAGATCGCCGCGGAGTGCGGCGCCGAGGTCGTCCTCTACACCTGGGACGGCGGCCATCCCCGGAAGAAGCAGTGGTGCCTGGACCATGTCCGCACGGACCTGGACTGGATCCTGCTGCTCGACGGGGACGAACGGCTCAGCCCCGGGCTGCTGGCCGAACTGCGGGAGATCTTCGCCGACCCGGGCACGCCGAAGCCCGCGGCGTACGACATCCCGCTCGGGTACTGGTTCTCGGGGAGGCGGCTGCGGCACGGCTACACCATCCGCAAACGCTCCCTGACCGACCGCACCCGCAGCCACTACCCCGAGGTCGGCGACCTGGACGCGCCCGGGATCGGCGAGGTGGAGGGGCACTACCAGCCGGTCGCGCAGAGCACGGCGGCCCTGCGCCACCCGATCGAGCACCAGGACCTGGACCCGGTGACCGCCTGGTTCGAGCGGCACAACCGGTACTCGGACTGGGAGGCGTGGCTGGAACATCATCCGGAGGTCAAGGAGCAGGTGCGCCGGGCCAAGTCCCGGCAGGGGCAGCTGTTCCACAAGGCGCCGTTCAAACCGCTGGTGTCGTTCATGTACATGTACGTGTACCGGCGGGGGTTCCTCGACGGGCGGGCGGGCTTCGACTTCGCCCTGGCGATGAGCTTCTACCGGTGGCAGATCGCGCTCAAGTCGCGCGAGAGACCGTCTGCTTGACGCGGCGGGCCGCTCTCCGGCGGACCACGTCCTCGTAGGTCCGCCGGAGGGTCCGCGTCACCACCTCGATGGTGAAGTGCTCGTTGACCAGGTCCCAGGCGGCCTGCCCCGCCTTCGCGTTGGCCTCGGGCTCCAGCAGCTCCAGGATCGCCCGCGCGACCTTCCGTGCGTTGGCCTCGTCCTCGCCTGCCCTGCTGTCGATCACCCGGCCGGCCCCGGCCCGTGCCACGTCGGGGCCGAGGCCGCAGGTGCGGGTGATGACCGCCGGGGTGCCGACGGACATCGCTTCGAGTACGGAGACGCCGAGGGGTTCCTCGATCGACGGCAGGACGTACACATCGGCCCGGCGCCCCGCCGCCAGCACCTCTTCGTGGCCGAGCGGCCCGACGTGGTCCAGCGAGCCCAGGACGCCGAGCTCGCGGGCCAGTTCGAGCGTGCCGGGCAGGGCGCCGGTGTCGGGGCCGGCCAGGACGAAGCGGGCGTCCGGGTGCTCGGCGAGGACGGTGGGCATCGCCGCGACGAAGTCCTGGGGGCGCTTGCGCTCCTGGATGCGGGCGAGGAACAGCACGGTCGGCGGGCGCCCGGGCTCGCGGGCGGGCTTGAACTCCTGCGGGCGCACCCCGTTGACCAGGCGCACGGTCCGGGTGAGCGCCACGGGGGCGGCGACGGCGTTGACGTCGATCCGCTCGGCCTCGGTGAGGTGGAGCACCGCGTCGGCGCCACGCAGGACCCTGCGCACGCCCAGCAGGTCGGTCAGCTGGGCGACCCGTTTCCCGGTGGGGTCCACCATGCCGTGGGTCTGCACGACGAGTGGTGTGCCGGTGGCCAGGGCGAGCAGGGCGGCGGGCAGGGTCACCAGGTCGCGCATCAGGTGGACGTGGACGAGGTCGGCGCCGCGCATCATGCGGCGCGCGGCCCTCAGCAGGGCGCCGGAGGTGATGCCGCTGACCTCGAACACCGGCAGCAGGTGGCGGGCTTGGAAGAGGTGGACGGGCACCCCCTCCACCTCGTCGGGCAGCGGGCCGTCGAAGCCGTCGCCCAGGGCCATGATCCGGGCGTCGTCGCCCTGGGCGCGCTGGACCTTGGAGAGGTTCAGGGCCACCCGGGTCGGACCGCCGAAGGCGTGGTCCGGAGTGTGCAGCGTGACGATGTGCAGGATCTTCACCAGGGTCCCCCTCGCCCTCGTCCGGCCCCGCACAGACTAGTCGTCACGTCTTCTCAAGTGTGGTGATTCGTTAAGGTGTTGACCGGCGACACAGCTGCTCGACGAACGGGGAACCCATGGCGTCCGTGCACGAGGGGTCGCCGGCCGCTTCGGTACGGGAGGGCGGTCCGCGTCCTCCCGTCGAGCCGCCCGCCGCGCCGCTGTCCTGGGCGATGCTCTCGCGGGCGCTGGCCGTGCCGCTGATCCTGGGCCTGGTGTGCTTCCTGCCGGCGCTGATCGCCGCCCAGCCCGGTACCGGGGTCCGGGACACCGCGTACTGGCTGCAACTCGTTCTGACCTGCTATTCCGGGGCCCGGCTCGCGACGATGATCCTGTCCACCCGCCGGCGGCTGCTCCAGGGCGTCTTCTGGATGTTCGTGTACATCGCGATGGGGGTGGCGCCGTTCGCACAGGCGGTGATCGGTCAGACGCCGACGCCGTTGGTCGGCCCGCGCGCCGACCTGGTGACGGCGGTCGCGCTGGTGCTCGTGGGGTGTGCCGCCTTCGACCTGGGGGCGCTGCTGGCGTCCCGGCGCCCGCTGCGCCGGCGGGCCGTGCGCGGCGGTGGCGGTGGTGCCACCGCGCATCCGATGCGGCTGCGGCTGCTGGTGCTGGTCGCGTTGGCGGCGAGCGGGTACTACGTGCTGAAGCTCGGCGGGCCCGCGGTCTTCTTCTCCAGCAGGCAGGAGATCAGCGCCTCGGTCGCCGAGAGCGGGGTGGCGTCGGGCGAGTCCAATGTGGGCTCGGCGTTCCTGAAGGGCTTCGGCACGGTGCCGGCGCTGCTGGCCCTGCTGTTCTACACCCGCCGTCTGGTGACTTCGCGCCGGGCGCGGCGCTCGCCGTCCACCGTACTGGTCTGGTGCGCGCTGGCGCTGGTCAACCTGGTCGTGAACAATCCGGTCTCCAACGCCCGTTACTGGTTCCTGACGGTGCTGGTCTCGCTGCTGTTCACGGCGTTCCCGGCCAGTGCGGCGATGTACCGCTCGGTGCTGGCGCTGGGGGTGATCGGCGCGCTGGTGCTGTTCCCGTACGCGGACCGGTTCCGCTACGACGACGACGGGTACCGGCCGGTCCAGTCGTCATCGGTGTTCGAGCCGCTGGCCACCAAGGACTACGACCAGACGGTCATGTTCGCCAACACCATCTCCTGGGTCGGCACCCGCGGGCACACCTACGGCCGGCAACTCGCCGGTTCTGCCTTCTTCTTCGTGCCCCGGACGGCGTGGAGCGGGAAGCCGGAGGACACCGGGGTGCGCGTCGGGCAGTGGATGGGGATGAACATGACCAACCTCTCCGCGCCGCTGTGGACGGAGCTCTGGGTGGACTTCGGGGCGGCCGGTGTGATCGGTGGTCTGGCGCTGACGGGGTACGGGGCCGCGCGCACCGACCGCCGTTACGCGCGCGCGGTCTCGCGGGACGGGCCGGGGGCGGGCAGTGTGCTGGCGGTCGCGGCGCCGTTGATCGCCGGGTACGCCTTCATCCTGCTGCGCGGCCCGTTGCTGCAGGCGGCCGGGAAGCCGGCCATCGCGGCCCTGTGCCTGGCGCTGGTCACGAGTTTCAGGTCCGGGCGGCGTCCGCACTGACGGGGGCCTCGGCCCGCCCGCCGTCGCGGGTCAGCCGGGCCACCCGGGTCCAGGTGGCGACGGCCTTGCAGACGGACCCCAGGCACAGGCCCCAGGCCGCGCCCATCACCCCGCCGAGCAGGTAGCCCCCGGTGAGGAAGGCGACCGCGGCGAGCGAGAAGACCACCTGGATGGAGAGCGTGGTGCGCGGGTCGAGGAGCCGGAGGGCGAGGAGCCCGCAGGTGCCGACGGCCATCGCCGCGTACTGGCTGCCGGTGGCCGGGAGCAGCGCCGCCGCGGTGGGCCAGGTGGCGCCCAGCAGGTGGCGGCCGGCGGAGCCGGGCAGCAGGGCCAGGACGGTGGCCCAGCCGGCCGCGGTCAGGGCCAGGACGGCGGCCAGCGCGGCGGTGGCGCGCACCCTGAGCCGGTCGGTGGCGAGCCGTCCCAGGAGCGGGGGGCCGAACCCGGTGGCGGAGGTGAACAGCACGTTGAGCGGGCCGAAGAGGGTGGTGGCGCCGCGCAGGGCGCCGACGACGAGGGGGTTGCCGACCGCTCCGAGGCCGAGCACGGACAGCTGTGAGGTGGCGTTGCCCACGCCGAACTCGACGACGAACCGCCGGCCGAGGTGCCCCTTGCCCAGCAGCGGACGCAGGGTCACCGGGCAGCCTGCGGTCCTGCGGTGCAGTGCGGTCGCCGACAGCAGCAGCGCGGGCAGGGCGGAGAGCCCCCAGACGGCGATCAGCCGGGCGGCCGGCGCCCCGTGCGGCTGCACGGCCAGCGCGCCGATGACGCAGACGAGCCGGAGGGTGTCGGCGGCGAGCGCCAGGTGCTGGGCGTGCAGGGTGGCGAAGGCGTAGCGGGTGGTGTCCTGTCCGAGGACGACGGGCAGCACGAGCCCCAGCGTCATCAGGGCCTGTGCGGTGGCGCCGGGCGGCAGCGCGCAGACGGCGGCGAGGAGGCCGCCGAGCAGGGAGGCGGCGAGCAGGGTGAAGCAGGCGGCGGACCGGCAGGCGCCGCGGGTGTCCTCGCCGTCACCCCGGCGCAGGACGAGCGGCTGGCCCGTGTAGGCGCCGGACACGCCGAGCAGCACGGTGAAGACGAGATAGACGGCGGAGAAACGGGCGAAGCCGGCGACGGTGGAGAGCCGGGCGGCGACCACGAGGACCAGGATGTTGGTGAGGGCCGCCACCCCCTGGTCCGCGATCGAGCAGACGATCGCGGTGCGGGCTCTCATCTGCGTCCCGCGGCGCTGTTGCGACCGCTGCCGCCGCGTCCGGGGCCGCCGTCCACGGTGCGCAGACCCAGTGTCTCGGCGGGGTCGCCGGTGCGGCCCGACGGGTCGGGCCCGCCGTAGCGGCCCCGGTCGGTGCGGTCCGGCCCGGCCGGCTGCCGGGCCCGGCGTGCGGCGGCCTTGCGGCGGGCCCGCCGCGCCGGCCGGCCGTATCCGGGGTGGAGCAGGGTGCCGAGCACCGAGCCGCCGGCCGCGCCGATGATCTCGCGGATGCGTTCCAGGTCGCTGCGGTGCACCTCGCGCGGCTGGCAGACGACCACGACGCCTTCGACCCGGTCGATGAGCGCGACGGCGTCGGCGTACGAGAGGACAGGCGGGGCGAGCACGATGACGACCGCCCCGGGCCGGCCGCCCTCGGCGAGGATGCGGGTGACGGGCTCGGAGGTCAGGGCACGCGGCACGTTGTCGGTGCGGCGGCCGGCGACCAGGGTGAAGGCGCCCGAGCCGGGCACGTCCACGTTGCCGCGGCTGTCGGAGGGCCAGTTCCGGTCCTCGTGGCCGGTCGCCCAGTGGGGCCCCCGGCCGGGGGCGGCGCCGAGGTCGCCGGCCAGGGACGGGGTGCGCAGATCGGCCTCGACCAGCAGGACGTCCCGGCCCATCTCGGCGAAGGCGGCGGCCAGGTTGACGGCGGCCGCCTTCGCGGTGTCGTTGTCGCCCCGGGGGGCGGTGACCAGGAGGCGGCGGCGTTCGGCGAAGGAGGGGTCGTACGCGAGGCGGAAGGCGACCGCCCGGTACTCCTCGGCGAGCCTGCTGCCGGGGCGTCCGATCGCGAGCAGGGTGCGGGCCGCCGCGCGCTCCCGGGGCAGGGTGCCGAGCAGCGGGGCGCCGAGTGAGCGGACGAGTTCCCTGGTGGAGCGGACGGCCGGGTCGAAAACGAGCCGCACCCATGACATCAGCAGGCCGAGGGCGAGTCCGACGACGCCGCCGAGGCCGAGCAGCAGGGGCAGCCCCGCCCCGGTGGGGTGCTGCGGGGCGACGGGCTTCTTGTTGAGGTAGCCGGGTGTGGTGTCCAGGGCGCGCAGTTCGGAGATCTTCTGGTTGAGCGCGGAGATGGCGACGATGAGGTTGGCCCGTGCGCTGGTGACGTCGTCGCCCCCGGTGCCGGTCTCCTGCTCGGCGAGCCGGTCGCGCTGTTCGGTGAGCGGCCCCAGCTGGGCGCGGTAGCCGTCGATCATGTTGTCGATGCTGTCCTCGGTGCGCTCCCTGCGTATCTCCAGGTATGCCTCGGCGAGGGCCTGGGCCCGGGCCCTGGCCTGTTCGGGGGTGCGGCCGGTGTAGGAGAACTTGAGGACGAGGGTGTTGGGCGGGTTGGTGACCTGGAGCCCGGAGAGCAGTCTGCCGACCTCCACGGTGTCGCCCTGCTTGGTGAGGGTGCCGGCCGCCACCGTGCCGACGGCGTCGCTGACGGCGGTCTGGCGTTCGGAGCCGATGTTGATGCCCTTGTCGGCGGAGGCGCCGGCGGCGAACGGGTCGGAGGTGGCGGAGCGCACGGACACCTCGCCGGTCGCGGCGTAGGTGTCCTCGCCGCTCAGGGCGAGCCAGCCGCTGCCGAGGAGGCCCACGAGCACACCGATGACGAGGAGGGTCCGGTAGCGCAGGAGCTGGCGGAACTGGTCCCGGAGCAGCGCGGGCTCGTCCTGGTCGTCCAGCGCGCGGATCGGATGGGTCACGGGCGTGGTCTCCCTCGGTCGTCCTGAAGGGCCTCGGTGAGCAGGGCGTCGAAGCGGGCGAGCGCGGCCTCCCGGCCGAGGTGGCGGGCCACGTACCGCGGCCCGCGCGCGCCGAGTTCACCGGCCTCGGCGGGTGACTCGACGAGCTTGCGGACGGCGCCGAGCACCGCCGCCGGGTCCTCGGGGGCGACGAGGAGTCCGGCCCCGGAGCGGCGCACCTCCTGGGCGGTGCCGCCCTCCTCGGCCACGGAGGCGACGACGGGGCGTCCCGAGACGAAGTAGGAGGTCAGCTTGGAGGGCACGCTCATGTCGAGCACCGAGGCGCGCTGGGTGACGGCGAGGACGTCGGCGGCGGCCAGGACGTCGGTGAACTCCTCGGTGTCGGCCGGTGGCAGGAAGTCGAGGTTGGGCAGCCCGGCCGCCCGGGCCCACAGGGCGTCGCGCTGATTGCCGTCGCCCATCAGGACGAAGCGGATCTCCGGGGCGAGCCGGGCCGCGTCGACCAGGACCTCCAGGCCCTGTTTGAGGCCCATGTTGCCGGAGTGCAGGACGACCGGTGTGCTCTCGCACCAGCCGAGCCGGGCCCTGGTCGCCGCCCGGTCGGCCGAGGGCGCCCGCACATGGCTCCAGTTGGGCACGAGGCGGATGCGTCCGGGGTCGACCCCGTAGGCGGTGACGCGCGGGACGAAGCTCTCGTGGATGACGCCGACGAGGGTGGCGGCGCCCAGTGCGTACCGCTCGGCCCGGGAGGCGAGGGCCGCCGCCCGGTCGCCGCCCCGGATGCCGCTCTGGGCGGCGGCCGCGCCCATCAGGTCCTGGACGACGGGGAGGTAGGGCACCCGGTGGCGGCGGGCGAGCCGGGCGCCGATGACACCGCCGGCGAGGCTGGGCATCTGGGAGATCACCGCGTCGGGCCGCACCCCGGGCGGTGCGAGGAGGCCGTGCGCGAGGACGCTCGCCTCGAACGCGGCCCTGCGTAACGCGCTCTGCCGGGGCGGCACGTAGTGGCGCCGCCGGTGGACCGTGACGCCGGCGCGGTGCTCCTCGGTCCGCCACACCCCCCGGTAGGGCTCCTCGGTCCGCCAGGACGGGTAGTGCGGCATGCCCGTCAGCACATGGGTGTCGGCACCCGAAGCGGCCCAGTGCTCGGCGAGCTGGGCGGCGTACGGACCGATGCCGGTCAGCTCCGGCGCGTAGTTGGTGGAGACCACCAGCAGGCGGCGGTGCTCCAGCGGTCTGCCGTGCTCTTCGTCTGCCATCGGACGATCGCCCTTCCCCCCGGAGCCACCGGTGTTCCACCGAGGAACAGCCCCAAAAGCGAGCTTATCCGTTCACGAGATGAGCAAGTGGTCTTCACAGTAAGGTCGTTGCACCATCAACACCGATACCGAAATCCCACCGGACCGGATGCCATGTCCGGAAGCCTTCCGGTGGGCGGCGGACATCACGTCCACCGTGGGGGGAGAGAACGGATGGTGCACAGGGTCGGCTACGCGCCGGGGGTCTACGACCTGTTCCACGTGGGTCACCTCAACATCCTTCGGCATGCCCGCAGCCAGTGCGACTACCTGGTGGCGGGGGTCGTCTCGGACGAGATGGCCGCACTGGCGAAGGGACACCGGCCGGTGATCCCGCTGCCGGAGCGGCTGGAGATCGTACGCAGCGTGCGGTACGTGGACGCCGCGTTCGTCGAGACGGTCCCGGACAAGGTCGAGACGTGGCAGCAGGTCAGGTTCGACGTCATCTTCAAGGGGGACGACTGGCGGGACACGGACAAGGGCAGGCGGCTCGAACGCGACTTCGCCGAGGTGGGCGTGGAGGTCGTCTACTTCCCGTACACCGTGCACACGTCCAGCACCCAGCTGCGCCGGGCGCTGGACACGCTGGTCACTGCGCCCGGAGCGCTCTCAGCTCCCTGAACCACTTGCCGAGGAACAGCGCGAGGAACACCGCGTGCACGGCGGCGAGTAGGGCGTATCCGGCCCGGAAGGCCCTCTCGTCGCCGAGCAGCAGGAACACCAGGCAGAACACCCCGTAGTCGGCGGGCAGCAACGCCACCGCGCGCAGCCGGGAGGCCGGCGGGGGGCCGGCCGCCGGGCTCTTCGGCGCGCTGCGGGCCGCCGCCTTGCCGAGCTGTTCCCGCAGGAGTCCGGCGCAGAAGGTCAGCACGGCGACGAACAGGAAACCGAGCGGCAGAAGCAGCCAGCCGTCGGACGGCAGCGCGAAGTAGCGGTGGAACGAGATGAGTACGGCGGTGTGGACGAGGATCATCTTGGCGCAGTCCACGACATGGTCCAGCCATTCGCCGTCCGGGCCGCCGCGTCCGGTCAGCCGGGCGAGCTGCCCGTCGGCCGAGTCGAGGGCAAAGCCCACGGCGAGCCCCAGGTAGACCAGCACGGCCGGCCATGGTCCGGGGCGGGCCAGCGCCACACCCGCCAAGGCGGCGAACGTGAACGCCGCGCTGACGAGCGTGACTTGATTGGGCGTCATCCCCAGCCGGAAGGCGGCGGCGGCGAAGATCCGCCCGGCCGGCCGGTTCACGTACCGCGAGTAGAGCGACACCCCCTTGGCCGGCTTCTGCGCTCCGCGCAGTTCCCGCAGCACCGTCGACGTGCTTTCCATACGCCCCCCAGCGTGTCGGCGTTCCGCACCGGAGCCGCATCATGGCACGGGCCGCCCCCTCGCACGGGCGGGATCGCCCCACTGGGTGGGTGTACGGGGGCGGTTGGCCGGATCACGCCGCAGGCCGGGGCTCCCCCGGCCTGCGGCGTGCGGTCACGCGGAGGCGATCAAACGGAGGCGGTCCGGCACTCCGGGTGGCCCCAGCCGTGGTCGTTCTTAGCGATCATGTCCTTGGCGGCGTACGGCTTTCCGCAGTGGCACCGGCCGGCGAACTTGGCCCGGATGGTGGCGCCCGGGCGCCCCGCACCGCCCGTCTTCTTCGCCGCGCTTCCGGTCCTCTTCACCGCCGCTCCGGTCCGCCGTCCCTCGGTGGCGCGGGAGGGCGCGGGGACGGGTGTGGCCGAGCCGTGCGAGGTCCCGGCGGCCTGCTGCGTGACGGCGACCTCGCTGGCGGCCTGGTCGGCGAGTGCGTTCAGCGGGTCGCCGTCCACCTGGTGGGCCGGCACGTAGACGAACCGCACGGTCCGCTCACCGAGGAGCTCGTCGATGCGGGTCACCAGCTCGCGGTTGGCGACGGGTTTGCCGGCCGAGGTCTTCCAGCCGTTGCGCTTCCAGCCGGGCAGCCACTTGGTGACCGCGTTCATCGCGTACTGCGAGTCCATCCGCACTTCGAGCGACACGTCGGTGCCGACCGACTCCAGCAGCTCCTGGAGGGCGGTGAGCTCGGCGACGTTGTTCGTGGCGGTGCCGAGCGGCCCCGCCTCCCACCGCTGCGGTACGCCCTCGGCGTCGGCCACCACATAGGCCCAGGCGGCGGGCCCCGGATTACCCTTCGACGCCCCGTCACACGCGGCGATCATGCGCTCGTTCATACCCTCGATCATGCCAGCGCCCCGGCCCGGCTCCGGCACCCTCCCCCACCTGCGGCCATCACGGTGTGTGAAGCTTCGTCGTGCGTTGCTCACGGTGCGCTGCTTCTCTGAAGGAGCCCGCTCTTCCCTACCGTCCCCGAGGAGTGACGATGAGCGTTGCACGAGAGAACGACCGAGCTCAGCAGATGCGCGAGAAGGCCCGGCACATGACCGAGGCCGCGGAGCGCACCAGCGACCCGGAGCAGCGCCGCCGGCTCCAGGAGAAGGCCCGGAAGCTGCGGGAGCAGAGCGAGCAGCAGGACGGCCGGGAGAACAGCGGCCTCCCCGTGTAGCGGCACCGCACACAGACCGGTGGACTGTCACTCTTCCATGAGTGGGTGGCAGTCCACCGGCGCGTTTCCGGGGTGCACGGGCCCCGCGCCGGACGGTTGATCGTCCCGCCTACGATGGCGGCACTACGGCGAAGAGTGAGGGGCCTGCCATGAACAGCCGACGTGTCACCGTGGTCACCGGCGGCAGCCGCGGCATCGGTGCGGCGGTCTGCGTACGACTGGCGGACGAGGGCCATGACATCGCGCTGGCCTACCGCTCGGACTCGGCGGCCGCGGAGTCCGTCGCCGAGGCGGTACGCGGGAGCGGCCGGCGTTGCGTGACGGTCCGGGTCGACACGGCCGACGAGACGGACGTGGACCGGCTCTTCGACACCGCCACCGCCGAGTTGGGTCCGGTCACCGGCCTGGTCAACAACGCGGGCATGAGCGGCCCGGTGGGCCCGCTGGCCGACGCCGACGCGGCGGGGATGCGGCGCGCCCTGGAGGTCAACGTCCTCGGGTACCTGCTCTGCGCGCGGCGTGCGGTGCGCGACATGACGCGTACGGGCGGCGGGTCCGTCGTGAACGTGTCCTCAGCCGCCGCCACGTTGGGCAGCCCCGGCGAGTACGTGCACTACGCCGCCGCCAAGGGGGCCGTCGACACGATGACTATCGGCCTGTCCAAGGAGGTCGGTCCGGCCGGCATCCGCGTCAACGCCGTGGCACCCGGCGTGATCCGCACCGGCTTCCACGCGGACCCCGAACGGCCGGACAAGCTCGGCCCCGGCACCCCGCTGGGCCGCCCGGGCCTGCCCGAGGAGATCGCGGGCGCCGTCGCCTGGCTGCTCTCGGACGACGCGTCGTACGCCACCGGAACGGTCCTGCGGGTGGCGGGCGGGCGCTGACCGGTAGCGGGTACGGTGCTCCGGTGACGGCCGCGGACGCACTGCCCCTGCTCTTCCTCGACGTGGACGGCCCCCTCATCCCGTTCGGCCCGGGCGCCGGCGGCCACCGGACGTACCCGCGGGGCCCCCTCCCGCCCGGGGCGCATCCGCTGCTGGCCCGGATCGATCCGGGCCTCGGACCGCGGCTCGCCGCGCTGCCCTGCGAGCTGCTCTGGGCGACGACGTGGGCGGATGAGGCGAACACGGTCGTCGCGCCCCGGCTCGGGCTGCCGGAACTGGAAGTGGTCGCCGGGCCCGAGTCACCCGAGCAGGAGGAACGGGACGCGCGGGCCGGGCTGCACTGGAAGACGCGCGCGCTGGTGGGCCGGGCGGCCGGACGCGCCTTCGTCTGGGCCGACGACGAGATCACCGCGACGGACCGGCGCTGGGTGGCCGCCCGGCACACCGGTCCGGCCCTGCTGCACCGCGTCGATCCCGCCATCGGCCTGGCCGGCGCGGACCTGCGGCTGATCGACGCGTGGCTGCGGGCGGCGTGACATCCCCTCACACCGGTCCCGCCCCGCGCACCAGTAGGAGCGCCACGTCGGCCAGTGCGACCAGGGCGGCGGCGGCCAGGGGGGCCTTGCGCCATGTGCGGGCGAGGAGGAGGCCCGCGGGTGCCGCCGGGAGGGCGATGGCGAGGGTCAGGGTGCCCCAGGGGCCGGGCGGGCCCGGTGGGCCGAGGGCGAGGACCGCGGAGGCTGCCACCAGGGGGACGGGGAGCAGCAGTCGCGTGGTGGTGGTGCCGAGGCGTTGCGGCAGGCCGCGCACGCCGCCGCGCAGGTCGTCCTCGATGTCGGGGAGGACGTCGGCCAGGTGGGCGGCCACGCCGAGCAGGGCGCCGGCGGTCATCAGCCACCAGGCGGGGCCCGGGCCGCCGGGCACGGTCAACCCGGCCAGGGCCGGCAGGGCGGCGAAGCCGATCGCGTACGGCAGCCAGGACAGGACCGTGGCCTTCAGCTTCAGGTTGTACGTCCAGGCGGCGGCCACCGCCGCCAGATGTACGGTTCCGGCGAGCGGGCCGCAGGCCAGGGAGAGCGGGACGCAGAGCAGGGCCGCGGTGAGGGCCGCCGCCCACACCGTCCGCGGGCCCACCGACCCGTCGGCCACCGGTTTGCCGCTGCGGCCGGCGACGGCGTCCCGCCGGGCGTCGAAGGCGTCGTTGCACCAGCCCACCGACAGCTGGCCGCTCAACACCGCCGCGACGAGAACGGCGCGGCGCGCGCCGTGCAGACCCGCGCCCGTACCGAGGACAGCCGCGATCACGGTCACCGCGGCCGCCGGGCCCGGGTGGCACGAGCGGGCCAGTGCGACCGTGCGCGGGAACGGCCACGCAGGCGCGGCGCAGGTGTGCGGGGGGTCCGGGGTGCCCATGCCGTGATCGTAGGCACCCGGAGCGGCCGGGGGTGACACCCGCACGGGTTGATTGCAGTGATTCGCCCCCTTCACGGGGCAGGATGAATGTATGACGCCTCCTCAGCGAGACCCGGAATGACCCGCATCGCAGCCGTGCACGGCACTCTGGCCCCCTACCGCCACACCCAGCAGGAGGTCACCGACATGGTGGCCCGCACCTGCCTGCCGCCGGGTGCCGACCGGCGTGTCCTGGACCGGCTGCACGCCAACGCGCGGGTGCGCACCCGGAACATGGTGCTGCCCCTGGAGCGGTACGGGGAGCTGGACGGTTTCGGGGCCTCCAACGACGTGTTCATCGGCGCGGCGGTGGACCTGGGCGCGGAGGCGGTGCGCGGAGCTCTGCGGACGGCGGGGCTGCGGCCCGAGGACGTGGACCTGCTGATGTTCACGTCCGTCACGGGGGTGGCGGCGCCCTCGGTGGACGCCCGGCTCGTGGGACGGCTCGGGCTGCGCCCCGATGTGAAGCGGCTGCCGGTGTTCGGGCTCGGCTGCGTGGCCGGGGCGGCCGGGGTGGCCCGGCTGCACGACTACCTGCTCGGCCGGCCCGACGACGTGGCGGTGCTGCTCTCGGTCGAGCTGTGCTCGCTCACCTTCCAGCGGCGGGACGCGACGCCGGCGAACCTGGTGGCGACGGCGCTGTTCGGTGACGGGGCGGCGGCCGTCGTCGCGCTCGGCGCGGGCCGGGGCCCCGGGGACGGACCGGAAGTGGTGGCCACGCGCAGCCACCTGTATCCGGACACCGAGCACGTGATGGGCTGGGACATCCGCGATTCGGGCTTCAAGGTGCTGCTCGACCCGGGTGTGCCGGACGTGGTGCGCCGCTATCTGGCGGACGACGTGCGCGGCTTCCTGGCGGAGCACGGGCTCAAACCGAAGGACGTGGCGCACTGGGTGTGCCATCCGGGCGGACCGAAGGTCCTGGAGGCCGTGTCCGATGTCCTGTCGCTCCCCGAGGGCGCGCTCGACGTCACCTGGCGGTCGCTGGCCGAGGTGGGCAACCTGTCCTCCTCCTCGGTGCTGCACGTGCTGCGCGACACACTGGAGCAGCGGCGGCCCGAGCGGGGCTCGCCGGGGCTGCTGATGGCGATGGGCCCGGGATTCTGCTGCGAACTGGTGCTGCTGCGCTGGTAGGTCGGAGGACTCATGATCTGGTACGCCGCGCTGGTACTGGCCGTGGCCGGTGAACGCGTCGCCGAACTCGCGGTCGCCCTGCGCCACACCCGCTGGGCGCGGGCCAGGGGCGGCGTCGAGTCCGGGCGGGGCCACTACCCGGCGATGGTCGCCCTGCACACGGCGCTGCTCGCCGGCTGCCTGGTGGAGGCCGGGGTGGCGGACCGGCCGTTCGTCCCGCTGCTCGGCTGGCCGATGGTGGCGGTGGTCCTGGCCGCGCAGGCGCTGCGCTGGTGGTGCATCCGTACACTCGGGCCCCGCTGGAACACCCGCGTCATCGTCGTCCCGGGCCTGCCGCTGGTGACGGGCGGCCCGTACCGCCTGCTGCGTCACCCCAATTACGTGGCCGTCGCGGCCGAGGGCATCTCGCTGCCCCTGGTCCACGGCGCGTGGGTGACGGCCCTGGTGTTCACGGTGCTCAACGCCCTTCTGATGGCCGTGCGGGTGCGGTGCGAGGAGGCGGCGCTCGCCGCCGCGTCCCCGGCGGGCGCACCGGCATGATCGACCTGCTGGTCGCGGGTGGCGGCCCGGCAGGACTGGCGGCAGCGATCCGGGCCGCCCGGCTCGGCATGGAGACGGTGGTCGTGGAGCCGAGGACCGCCCCCATCGACAAGGCGTGCGGTGAGGGCATCATGCCCAGCGGTGTGGCGGCGCTGCGGGCCTTGGGGGTGCCGGTGACGGGGCAACCGCTGCACGGCATCCGGTACGTGGAGGGGTCCCGCAGCGCCGTCGCCCCCTTCCGTGGCGGGCCGGGGCTCGGGGTCCGGCGCACCGCGCTGCACGCCGCACTGCACCGGCGGGCCCTGGAGCTCGGCGTCCGGATCGTCCCCGGCAAGGTAGCCGGTGTGCGGCAGGACCGGGACCGGGTGGAGGCGGCCGGGCTGACGGCCCGCTGGCTGATCGCCGCCGACGGGCTGCACTCGCCGCTGCGCCGGGAGCTGGGGCTCGACGCGCCCGCCGCGCCGGTGCGCCGTTACGGGCTGCGGCGCCACTACCGCGTCGCCCCCTGGACCGGGTTCGTGGAGGTCCACTGGTCGCGGCACGGTGAGGCGTATGTGACGCCGCTCGGGGACGGTTCGGTGGGGGTGGCCGTGCTCAGCCGCGAGCGACTGCCGTACGCGGGGCATCTGGCCGCCTTCCCCCGCCTGGCCGCCCGGCTGCTCGGCCGGGAGGCGGGCCCCGTACGCGGTGCCGGGCCGCTGCGCCAGCGGGCGCGGGCGCGGCGGGCCGGCCGGGTGCTGCTGGTCGGGGACGCGGCGGGGTATCTGGACGCGCTGACCGGTGAGGGGGTCGCGCTGGCCGTGGCGACGGCCGTCGCGGCGGTGGACGCGCTGGCCGCCGGCCGGCCGCAGGCGTACCCGGCCCGCTGGCAGCGGCTGACCCTGCGCCACCGGCTGCTGACCGCCGGGCTGCTGACGGCGGCCCGGCGGCCCGCCACGGCCCGGCTGATCGTGCCGGCCGCCCACCGGGCACCGCGCGTTTTCGGTGCGGCGGTGCACGCGTTGCAGTAGAAGTAGGAGAGCGCCGGAGCAGTACCGGGGCAGGAAGGGATGACCATGTCAGAACCTCGCACCGCGGCGGCGGTGTTCGACGCCCTGGGCACCGACTACGAGGAGGCGTTCGCCGGTTCGGCCGCGCACCGCGCCTCACTGGAGCAGCTGCTGGAGGTCCTGCCTCCGCACGCCCGGGTGCTGGACATCGGCAGCGGCACGGGACGGCCGACGGCCCTGACCCTCACCGATGCCGGTCACACCGTGCTGGGCGTGGACGTGTCGCCGGTGATGGTGGAGATCGCGGCCCGTCAGGTGCCGGGCGCCGAGTTCCGCTGCGTCGATATCCGGGAACTCCCCCTGGAGGACAGCTCCTTCGACGCGGTGTGCGTGTATTTCGCCCTCCTGCAGATGTCGCGCGAGGAGCAGGCCGATGTGCTGCGCCTGGCCGGGCGTGTGCTGCGGCCCGGGGGGCATCTGGCTCTGGCGACGGTGCCGCTGGACGTGGAGGGCGTCAGCGGGACGTTCATGGGCCAGCCGGTGGAAGTGACCAGCTTCGGCGAGAAGGAGTTCACGGCGCTGGTGGAGGAGGCCGGATTCACCGTCCTGTCGCGGGAGAGCAACATGTTCGTCCCGGCCCTCCCGGCGGCCGTACCGGAGCCCCAGATGTTCCTGCTCGCCCGGCGGCGCTGAAGGCCGCGGACCCCTCGGTGCCCGGGCCGCGCGGAACGGCAGACGTGCCGTCCGGCGCCGACCGGCCCACAATGAATTGTCCGACGTGCCGTGGGTACCCGCTTGCGCGAGGCGACCGATGCCCCGCCACCTGCCCACGGGGACGACGACGGAGGATCTTCATGACCGACCGCAGACCAGAGGGGCCCGTTCACGCCGGTGCGTCCCCGAGTCCCCCGCCGGTGCCGGCCGACATGCCCGACCAGCAGGTGCAGGAGGGCGAGGACCCGATGGACGTGCCGATGCCGCCGTCCACCGGCCCCGGCGAGGACGACGCCCGCGGGGCGCCCGACCCCGACGAGTCCGGGTCGGGGCGAGGAGCGCCGCGCCAGGCCGGAGTGCATCCCGAGCACCCGGTGCCGGACGAGTCCCCGGGCTGAGCTCCGCATGATGCGCGGGCGGCCGGGACGCTGAGGGCTCCGGCCCGGACGGCCTGGCCCGGCGGGCATGGCGGGGGCGTCCCGGACTGCGAAGATCCGCCGGCCGTTCGACCATGGAGGCTATGGCCCTCCACCACCCGGACGCCGCCGGGGCGCCCCCGCCGATCGCACCGATGCTGGCCGTTCCCGCACCTCTGCCCGTGCCCGACACGCAGTGGGCGTTCGAGGCCAAATGGGACGGCGCCCGCTGCGTCGTCTCGACCCCGGGCGACGGCACGCTGCGGCTGACCTCCCGGGCGGACAACGACGTCACCCCCACCTATCCGGAACTGCACGCCTTGGGAGACGTACTGCGCGGGCACAGCGCGGTCCTGGACGGCGAGATCGTGGCCCTGGACGCGTCGGGGCGGTCGGACTTCGGTCTGCTCCAGCGCCGGATGGGCGTCATGAACGCGCGCCGCGCCGCCCGCCTGGCGCTGGACTTCCCCGCCCACCTGGTGGTGTTCGACGTGATGTTCCTGGACGGCCGCCCGCTGTCGGCGCTGACCTACGAGGAGCGCCGCGCGGTCCTGTCCCGTCTGCTGTCCGCCGGTCCGCACTGGTCCGTTCCGTCCTATGTGCACGGGCACGGCGCGAAGGCGTGGGAGACCGTCGTGCGCGGCGGCCTTGAGGGCGTGGTGGCCAAGCGGCTCAGCTCGCCGTACACGCCGGGTGCGCGTTCACCCGACTGGCGCAAGACGAAGCGGGTCGAGACGCTGGATGTGGTCATCGGCGGCTGGACCCAGCGCAAGGGTGCGCCCACGGGTGTGCCGGGGGCGGTGCTCGTCGGTGTGGACGACCCGGCCGGTCTGCGGTACGCGGGCTCCGTCGGGTCGGGGATGTCCGACCGGGAGCTCGGGGAGCTCAGGTCGTATCTGCGGGTGATCGGCCGCCCTGAGTCCCCGTTCACCGGCCCGGTCGATGTGGCCGGCGCGCACTGGGTGGAGCCCCGGCTGGTCGCGGAGGTCAGCGCGTCGCAGTGGACCGCCGCGGGCCGGCTGCGCCATCCGGTCTGGCAGCGGCTGCGGCCGGACCTGACCCGGCTGGGGTGAGCGCGGCCCGCTCAGCCGGGCAGCGAGAGCTCCCGGGACACCCGCAGGGCGGCCGACAGCAGGCCCTTTCGGACCCGGGTGGTCCGGTACATCCGGTCCGAGCGGAAGGAGATGCCGAGGGAGCCGACCTGCTCGCCGCTGTAGACCGGCACCGCCACGCAGGTGGTGCCGCGCGCGTACTCCTCGCGGTCCATCACGACCGGCGCGGGCGAGCCGTCGAGCTGCCCGATCAGTTCGCCCCGGTGTGTGATGGTCCGGGGTGTGAGCCCGGCCAGGGTGTGCCGGGAGAAGTAGTCGGCGCGCGCCTCCTCGTCCAGCTCGCGCAGCACGCTCTTGCCGAGGGCCGTGGCGTGCCCGGCCTCCTCGAAACCCACCCAGAGGTCCACGCGGGGGGCGTGCGCGCTGTCCACGATCTCCATGACCCGGATCTCGCCGTCCTCGTACAGCGTCAGATAGGCGGCGGCCGCCAGGTCGTCGCGCAGGGCGGTGAGGACGGGCCGGACCCGCGCCGGCGGCTCCTGGCCGCTGTGCCCCCTGTCCGTGCCGGCGAGGACGAAGGTGTGGTCGGCCGGTTCCGTCAGATAGCCGTCCGCCACCAGCTCGGGCAGCAGCGCGTCGGCCTCGGCCGGGGACAGGCCCGCCTCCCGGGCCAGCTGCTCCGCGGTGGCCTCGCCGTCGTGCTCCCCGGCGGCCTCCAGCAGGCGGAGGGCGCGCCGGACCGCGGCGACGGGCTCGGAGCCGGCGTGGTCGGCCATGACCCCAAGCATGGCCCCGGTTCCCGGAAGCCGCACCCGGGCAAGGTTTCCGGGACGTGACACAGGCCATCTTTTGTGCCCGCGATCTCCGGGGAAGTCTCCGGTACGGTGACGAACACTTCGGTCCCGGAGCGTTACGGAGCACCTCGCCACCGCCGTGCTGCCCTGCGACGCGGCTCCGCGTGCCCGTGCCGTGCCGCCCGTTCTTCCGTCCTTGACGCCACTGGCTCGTGACACGACTGGGGAGTTTGATGTTCGACAAGGTATTGGTCGCCAACCGCGGGGAGATCGCGATCCGCGCGTTCCGCGCGGCGTTCGAGCTCGGTATCTCCACCGTGGCCGTGTATCCGCACGAGGACCGCAATTCCCTCCACCGGGCCAAGGCCGACGAGGCGTACCGGATCGGGGAGCCCGGGCATCCCGTACGGGCGTACCTGTCGGTGGACGAGGTGATCGAGGCCGCGCGGAAGGCGGGTGCGGACGCGATCTACCCGGGCTACGGCTTCCTGTCGGAGAACCCTGCCCTGGCGGCGGCGTGCTCGGAGGCCGGCATCACCTTCGTCGGGCCGCCGGCGCCGGTGCTGAACCTGACGGGCAACAAGTCGCGTGCGGTGGCGGCGGCCCGGGAGGCCGGCGTACCGGTGCTGAAGTCGTCCGAGCCGTCCGAGGACGTGGACGCCCTCGTCGCGGCCTCCGGGGACATCGGCTTCCCCGTGTTCGTCAAGGCGGTCGCCGGTGGCGGCGGGCGCGGCATGCGCCGGGTGGCCGAGCCGGGGGAACTGCGCGAGGCGATCGACGCGGCGATGCGCGAGGCGCGGTCCGCGTTCGGTGACGCGACGGTCTTCCTGGAACAGGCGGTGATCAACCCCCGCCACATCGAGGTGCAGATTCTCGCCGACGCCGAGGGCAACGTCGTCCACCTCTACGAGCGGGACTGTTCGCTCCAGCGCCGCCACCAGAAGGTGGTCGAGATCGCGCCGGCCCCGAATCTGGACCCGGCCCTGCGCGAGCGGATCTGCGCGGACGCGGTGGCCTTCGCCCGGCACATCGGGTACGTCAACGCGGGCACCGTCGAATTCCTCGTGGACGAGCGCGGCAACCACGTCTTCATCGAGATGAACCCGCGCATCCAGGTCGAGCACACGGTGACCGAGCAGGTCACCGGGCGCGACCTGGTGATCGCGCAGCTGCGTATCGCCGCCGGCATGACGCTGCCCCAGCTCCACCTCTCGCAGGACGGCATCACCCTCAACGGCACCGCGATGCAGTGCCGCATCACGACGGAGGACCCGGCCAACGGCTTCCGCCCTGACACCGGCACGATCTCCGCCTACCGCTCCCCCGGCGGCCCCGGCGTCCGGCTGGACGGCGGCACGGTCCACACGGGTGCGGAGGTGTCCGCCCACTTCGACTCGATGCTGGTCAAGCTCACCTGCCACGGCCACGACTTCGCCAACGCGGCCCGCCGGGCGCGCCGGGCGATCGCCGAGTTCCGCATCCGCGGGGTGGCGACCAACCTGCCGTTCCTGGGGGCGGTGCTGGACCACCCGGACTTCCGGGCGGGGCGCATCACGACGAGCTTCATCGACACCCACCCCGAGCTGATCCGGGCCCGTCCCTCGGCGGACCGCGGCAGCCGGATGCTCAGCTACCTGGCGCAGACCACGGTCAACCGGCCCTACGGCCCCCGCCCCTCGGTCATCGACCCGGCCGACAAGCTGCCCGCCCTGCCGCCGGGCACACCGCCGCCCGGTTCCCGCCAGCGCCTCGCCGAGCTGGGGCCGGAGGCGTTCGCCGCGGAGCTGCGGGCCCAGTCGGCCGTCGCCGTCACCGACACCACGTTCCGCGACGCCCATCAGTCCCTGCTGGCCACCCGGGTCCGCACCCGCGACCTGCTGGCCGTCGCGCCGCACGTGGCGCACACCGTCCCGCAGCTGCTGAGCCTGGAGTGCTGGGGCGGGGCGACCTACGACGTGGCGCTGCGGTTCCTCGCCGAGGACCCGTGGGAGCGGCTGGTCAAGATCCGTGAGGCGGTGCCCAACATCTGTACGCAGATGCTGCTGCGCGGCCGCAACACGGTCGGGTACACGCCCTACCCGACCGAGGTCACCGAGGCGTTCGTCTCCGAGGCGGCCTCGGCCGGGATGGACATCTTCCGGATCTTCGACGCCCTCAACGACGTGTCGCAGATGCGGCCGGCGATCGACGCGGTGCGCGCCACCGGCACCTCGCTGGCCGAGGTGGCCCTGTGCTACACCGCCGACCTGTCGGACCCCGGCGAGACGCTGTACACGCTGGACTACTACCTGCGGCTCGCCGAGCAGATCGTGGATGCGGGCGCGCATGTGCTCGCCATCAAGGACATGGCCGGGCTGCTGCGTCCGCCCGCCGCGCGCACCCTGGTCACGGCGCTGCGCGAGCGGTTCGACCTGCCGGTCCACCTGCACACCCATGACACGGCCGGCGGGCAGCTGGGCACGCTGATCGCCGCCATCGACGCCGGGGTGGACGCGGTGGACGCGGCCGTCGCCTCGATGGCCGGCACCACCAGCCAGCCGCCGCTGTCCGCGCTGGTGGCCGCCACCGACCACACGGAGCGTGCGACGGGCCTCTCGCTCCAGGCGGTCGGCGACCTGGAGCCGTACTGGGAGGCGACCCGCAAGGTGTACGCCCCCTTCGAGTCGGGGCTCGCCTCGCCGACCGGCCGGATCTACCACCACGAGATCCCGGGCGGCCAGCTGTCCAACCTGCGGCAGCAGGCCATCGCCCTGGGCCTCGGCGACCGTTTCGAGCTCATCGAGGACTGCTACGCGGCGGCCGACCGCATGCTGGGCCGGCTGGTGAAGGTCACGCCGTCCTCGAAGGTGGTCGGCGACCTGGCGCTGCACCTGGTGGGCGCGGGCGTCGAGGCCGCGGACTTCGAGGCGGACCCGGGCAAGTTCGACGTGCCGGACTCGGTGATCGGGTTCCTCCGCGGTGAGCTGGGCGACCCGCCCGGCGGCTGGCCCGAGCCGTTCCGCACCCGGGCCCTTCAGGGCCGGCCTACGAGGGCGCAGACGCCGCATCTGTCGGACGAGGACCGCGAGGCGCTGCGCGAGGCGCCGCGCGCGACGCTGAACCGGCTGCTGTTCCCCGGCCCGACCAAGGAGTTCACCGCCCACCGGGAAGCGTACGGCGACACCTCGGTGCTGCCGACGCCGGACTTCCTGTACGGGCTGGAGACGGAGACCGAGCACACCGTCACGCTCGATCGCGGGGTCACGCTGCTGATCGAACTGGAGGCCGTCTCCGAGCCGGACGAGCGCGGGTTCCGCAGCGTACTGGCCACGCTCAACGGCCAGCTGCGGCCGGTGTCGGTCCGGGACAAGTCGGTGGCGACCGAGGTGAAGGCGGCGGAGAAGGCGGACCGCGCCAACGCGGGTCATGTCGCCGCTCCGTTCGCCGGGGTGGTCACGCTCCAGGTCGAGGAGGGCGCGTCGGTGTCGGCGGGTCAGACGGTGGCCACCATCGAGGCGATGAAGATGGAGGCGTCGATCACCGCCCAGTCGGCCGGTGTGGTGCGCCGGCTGGCCATCGGCCGGGTCCAGCAGGTCGAGGCGGGTGACCTGCTCATCGAGCTCGGCTGAACACCTGCCGGGTTTCGCCCGGCCCGGCCCGCCGGTGGGGCGATCGCTCCACCGGCGGGCCTTTTCGCCACCAACGCCAAGCCGATTAAGGTTCGGCTAAGCTAAATGGAAGAGGATCTGAGACCGGCCGTCGTCATCAAGTTCGGCGGCCACGCCATGGTCGACGCGAGTCTGCAACGGGCTTTCGCCCAGGACGTCGTGGAGTTGCGGCGCGAGGGTCTGCGCCCGGTCGTCGTGCACGGGGGCGGCCCGCAGATCAGCGCGATGCTCGACCGCCTCGGCCTGGAGAGCCGCTTCGAGGCGGGTCTGCGGGTGACCACCGCGGAGACCATGGACGTCGTCCGCATGGTGCTCTCCGGCCGGGTCCAGCGCGAACTGGTGGGCCACATCAACAGCCATGGGCCGTACGCGGTGGGCATGACCGGCGAGGACGCGCACACGTTGACGGCCGTACGGCGGCCCGCCTGGGTGGACGGCGCACCGGTGGACATCGGCCAGGTCGGTGACATCGTGGAGGTGAACCCGGCCATGGTCCGCACTCTGCTGACGCGAGGTCACATTCCGGTGGTCTCCCCCGTGGCCCGGGGCACGGACGGCCAGGTCTACAACGTCAACGCCGATCTCGCCGCCTCAGCCCTGGCCGTGGCGCTCGGGGCGGAGCGACTGGTGATCCTCACGGACGTGGCGGGCCTGTACGCCGACTGGCCGCGCAGCACCGAGGTGATCGGGCGGCTGACGGCGGGCGCGCTGGACGGGCTGCTGCCGGATCTCGCGCGCGGCATGCTGCCCAAGATGGAGGGCTGCCTGCGGGCCGTGCGGGGCGGGGTGGGCCGGGCGGACGTGCTCGACGGCCGGGTGCCGCACGCGGTGCTGCGGGGCGTCCTCGGCGAGAACGGCGCCGGCACCACCGTGGTCCCCGACGCCCGTGCGGACCACGTCACAAGCACGATCTGACGCGAAAGGCGCCGGACCGGACGCGGATGAGCGTCCGGTCCCGGCGCCCCGGCTCACACGGTCCGGGCGAGGATCAGCGCGTTGCGCCGGGGGTCGAGTGACTCCGCCCACGGGCGCGGGGCCTGACGTGCCGTCGCGGGCGCGAAGCCGTACCTCCGGAACAGCCGGCCGCCGCCCGTGGTCGCGGTGAACAGGGCGCCGAGCGACTGGGTGTGCGCCAGGGCCAGCGCGGTCCGCAGGAGCGCCCCTCCAACGCCGCGCCCCTGCCGGCGCCCGGCCACGCAGAAGTTGTACAGGACGCCCGCGGAACCCCGCTCCCCCGCCGCGTACACCCGCAGGCCCACACAGCCCTCCAGCCGGCCGCCGGGCGCGACCGCGACGAGGAATTCCGTCGCGCGGGCGGCGTAGAGGGTGTCGGGCCGCTCGCGGAGCTCGCCCGACCGCACAAAGGGCCGGGAGAGCTCCGCGAGCCCGGCGGCGTCGTCGGCTCCGGCGGTACGGACGCGGGGCGCCGGTTCGCGGGGCGCCTGCGGGAGGGACGGGGGCGGTGGGACGGGGCGCGGCGTGGCCGTGGTCAAGACGTTCCTTCCTCGGTTCCACGAGACAGGAGCGCTCCGGCGGCTCGTCCCGCCGGAGCGCGTCGGGAGCGGAGGTCAGGCGTCCATCGATGCCGCGAGCGACCGGGGACGCAGATCGGTCCAGTTGGCCTCGACGTAGGCGAGGCACGCCTCGCGCGTGTTCTCCTCGAAGGCGACCGTCCAGCCTCCGGGCACCTCGGCGAAGGACGGCCACAGGGAGTGCTGGCCCTCGTCGTTCACCAGGACCAGGAAACGGCCTTCGGGATCGTCGAACGGGTTGGTGCTCATACGGGCAGTGCCTCCTCGGGCCAACGGGCCGGTGACGGCCGCGTCGAGAGTGCGCGTCGGTTCAACAGGAGTGGACAAAGTAAGGTTAGCCTCACCAAACCATATCTGAGCTTAGCTTTCCCCTTTCCCCCCGGCACAAGGAGCCTCTCTGGCGCCCCCGGCGATCGAACGGGCCCGGCATGACCGGACTCGCCACCGGCCGCGCGGCCGACACCGGGAGCCCTTTCGCCGGGTTCGGCCTGCCCGGCGCGCCCGGGCCGCCGATCGAATTCCGGGCTGGGCACCGCACTCCGGGGGGCCGTGCCCGAGCCCTGCCTGCCCTAGAACCTGCTGCTGGTTCCGTCAGTGACCGGCCGGGCCTCGTCCGGGGCGGACTTGAGGCCGCGGTCCAGCAGCGAGTCCAGGATCTCGCCGACCCTGATCGCGGTGTTGGACAGCAGGGCGGAGGTGATGCCGTGGGTGTGCTCGGTGCCGCCCTGGAGGTAGATCCCGCAGTTCAGTGCGGCGTCGGTGGCGATGCGGTAGTCCCGTTCGACGCGGACCCGGCCCTCCTCGTCGCGCAGGCAGTGCTCCCCGACCTCGCCGAGGAGGCCGAGGGGGTCGGCGGGGCTGTAGCCGGTGGCGAAGACCACGACCTCGGCGTCCAGAAGGGTCTCCTCGCCCGTGACGAGGGACTTCACCGTGGCGCGGACCTTGTCCGGGGTCTCCTTGACCTCGGTGAGGCGGGACACGTTGAGGAAGCGCAGCCGCTCGGTGCCGAGCACCTTCTCCTGGTACATCTGCCGGTACAGGCCGTCGATCAGGTCGATGTCGACCACGGAGTAGTTGGTGTTGCCGTGGTAGTCCATCAGCTTGCGCTTGACGGGCTCCGGTGCCGCGTAGAACTCGTCGACCGCGTCCGGGTCGAAGATCTTGTTGGCGAAGCTGCTGTCGTCGGCGGGGCTGTAGCCGTAGCGGGAGAAGACGGCGCATATCTCGGCGCCGGGGAAGCGGCGGTGCAGATAGGCCACGTTCTCGGCGGCGCTCTGACCGGCGCCCACGACGACGAAGCGGGAGGGCGAGGTGCCGTCCAGTTCGCCGACCCGGGCCAGCAGTTCGGAGTTGTGCCAGACCCGGTCGCCGCGCTCCACGCCTTCCGGCAGGAGGGGGCGCAGCCCGGTGCCGATGACGAGGTTGCGGGCGCGGTGGACGGTGAGCCCCTCCCCCGACCGGACCGTGACGTCCAGGAACTCCACGGCGCCGTCCCGGACGACCTGCGTGACGCCGACGACCTCGTGGTCGTAGGAGACCGTGCCGGCGACCTTTGCGGCGGCCCACTCGAAGTACTCGTGGAACTCGACCCGCAGCGGAAAGAGGTTCTTGTGGTTGATGAAGTCGATCAGGCGCCCCTTGCTCTTCAGATAGCAGAGGAAGCTGTACTCACTGGACGGGTTGCGGAGCGTCACCAGGTCCTTGAGGAAGGAGACCTGCATGGTGGCGTCGTCGATGAGCATCCCGCGGTGCCAGCCGAAGCGGGGCTGCTGCTCGAAGAATTGAGCGGTCACCGCTCTCTGCGTCCCGGAGCGCGCGTTGTGCTCACTGATCGCGATGGCCATGGCCACATTGGACGGGCCGAAGCCGATGCCAATGAGGTCGTGGACCGTTGGTGCGTCGCCAGGACGAGCCTGTGACATGTCACTCCCATCGTGCGGGGAAGCCGCCTGTCGGATGTGGGGAACGGGCGAAATTACGGGCACGCCGACGGAGCGACCCGACAAACTTAGGTGAGCCTAAGCTAATCCGTCAACGCTGTCGACGGGCCGGATTCGGACAGCCCCGCCACCGAATCGCCCCAACTGAAGCACCTTATGCGCCTGTTGCGAGATAAGGTAAGCCTTGCTTTACTGAGCCCGCTCTGTTTCTACGTCGAGGAGGAACCCCATGCGGGTCGTCATGTTCGGTTACCAGACCTGGGGGCACCGCACCCTGCAAGCCCTCCTGGACTCCGAGCACGACGTGGCGCTGGTGGTGACCCACCCCAGGAGCGAGCACGCCTACGAGAAGATCTGGAGCGACTCCGTCGCCGACCTCGCCGAGGAGCACGGCGTGCCCGTGCTCGTCCGCAACCGGCCCGACGACGACGAGCTGTATGAGCGGCTCAAGGAGGCCGACCCCGACGTCATCGTGGCCAACAACTGGCGGACGTGGATTCCGCCGCGCATCTTCGCGCTCCCGCGCCGGGGCACCCTGAACGTCCACGACTCGCTGCTGCCGAAGTACGCGGGCTTCTCGCCGCTGATCTGGGCGCTCATCAACGGCGAGAGCGAAGTGGGCGTCACCGCGCACATGATGAACGACGAGCTGGACGCGGGCGACATCGTCCGCCAGGAATCCGTCCCGGTCGGGCCGAGGGACACCGCGACCGACCTCTTCCACAAGACCGTCGACCTCATCGCCCCGGTCACCACCAAGGCACTCGCGCTGATCGCCGACGGGCAGACGGAGTTCACCCCGCAGGACCGCTCGCAGGCGACCTTCTTCCACAAGAGGTCCGAACAGGACATCCGGATCGACTGGAACTGGCCCGCCGAGGACCTGGAACGCCTGGTGCGCGCCCAGTCGGCGCCGTACCCCAGCGCCTTCGCCTTCCACCGGGGCAAGCGGATCGAGGTCGTCGCCGCCGTCGTGTCCGAGGGCCGTTACGGCGGGACACCGGGCCGGATCTTCTACCGCGAGGGCGAGGGCGTGGTGATCGTGGCCGGGGCCGACGCCCGCACCGGCCGCAACCACGGCCTGGCCATCACGCGGGTACGGACCGAGGACGGCCGGGAGCTGCCCGCGACGGAGTACTTCATGTCCATGGGCGGCTATCTGACCAGCCGTCCCTGACCTGGGAGCGGTCACGACACCTGCCGGGGCGGCCGCACGGGACGCCTACCCCGAGGGGCCCCCGGGCGAGCGGCCGTCCACGAGGATGCGCAGCGGGGGCGGCCCCGTGGCCGCCCCTCGGCAAAGGGCGTTACGCCTTCCCGGGCCGGGTACGGGGCAGCCGCGTCGCCGCGGCGGCGGCGAACAGGCAGAAGCCGAGCACCCACCGGAAGGTGTCGCCGAACGCCGGGGCGACGTCCGTGCCATGGGCGGCGAGCCGGTTCTGCAGGATCACGGCCAGGGCCGCGGTGCCGACCGAACCGCCCACGGTGTTCAGCAGGTTGAGCGCCCCGGCCGCCCGCGGGAGTTGTTCCGGCTCGATGCGGCTGTAGACGATGTTCATCACGGGCGCGCCCACCATCGACATCCCGAAGCCCCGCACCACAAGCGCCGAGGCGATCACCGCGTCCGGGACGCCGTGGCCGAGCCAGGTGAACGGGGCCGTCCCGAGAAGGACCAGGACGACGCCGGACACCACCAGACTCCTCGGCGCGACCTTGCTGATCGTCCGGTTGACGAGCACCGACCCGGCCGCCGCGCCCAGCCCCTGGGGGGCGAGCAGTAGCCCGGCCTCCCACGCCGACATGGACCGGCCCGACTGGAAGTACAGCGGCAGCAGGAACATCGTGCCGAACACCGAGGCCCCGAGCACCACCAGCGCGAGGGCGGCGGCGCCGAAGGGCGGCCGGGTGAACAGCCGGGGGTCGACCAGCGGGGTGCCCCGGGTCCGCAGCCCGTGCACGGTGAACGCGGCCAGCATCACCAGGCCGGCCGCCACGCCGACCGTGGCCGGGAGCGGGCGGCCGTGGGCGACCTCGGTCAGCCCGAACACCAGCACCGCGAGGCCGGGTGAGAGCAGCAGGGCGCCGCGCAGGTCGAACGCCGTCCGGTGCGGCGCCGGGGGCACCACCGGCACGTAGCGGCGCGCGAGCAGCACCGCCGCGCCACCGATCGGCAGGTTGATCAGGAACAGCCAGGGCCACGGCGCCACGGCGAGGACGGAGCCTCCGGCCAGCGGTCCGAACACCGGGGAGAGCAGCGGGACGACGGCGACGATGCTGATCACCCGCCCGGTGCGCCCCGGCCCCGCGACACGGGCCAGCAGCGCCTGGCCCGTCGCGGGCAGCAGCCCCCCGCCCAGGCCCTGGACCACGCGGAAGACGATGAGGCTGGTCACCGACCAGGCCGTGGCGCACAGCACCGAGCCGAGCAGGAACACGCCCACCGCCGCCAGCCAGGTCCGCCGGCCGCCGAACCGGCCGGCCAGCCAGCCGGACGCGGGTACGGCGGCGACGATCGCCAGCAGGTAGGCGGTGGAGACCCACTGGATCTCGGCGACGGACGCGTCGAACTCCTCGGTCAGGCGGTCGAGTCCGACGCTGACGATGGTGGCGTCCAGCGAGGCCATGAACGTGCCGAGGACCAGGATGAACGCGATCCGCAGCAGGCTCTTGTCGACCCGGTCGGCGGGCGGAGCGCTCGGCTCACTCATCGGTTCTCCAGGAGACCGCGCACGTCCTCGTCGAGGTGCTCGTCCAGGGTGCGGAGCAGGTCGAGCAGTTGCCCGGCGAGTCCGTCGACGTCCGTGCCGGCCCGGTGGGCGAGCACGCCGCTCCAGCCGTCGCCGTCCGGCATGACGGTCAGGGTGGCGGGGTGGTGCGTGGACTCGCGGAAGCGGGTGGCGAGCACGGTCAGGCCGGGGGCGGGTTCGCGCAGGCGCTCCGGGTCGACCGGGTAGTTCTCGAACACCACCATGCTGTCGAACAGCCTGCGCCGCCCGGTGATCCGCTCCAGGTCGGACAGGGCCACGTGGTGGTGTTCGACCAGTCCCCGCTGGCGGGTCTGAAGGTCGGCGAGCACGTCGGCGAGCGTGCCCTCCAGCCTCGCCCGCACCGGCACGGTGTTGGCGAGCAGCCCGATGATCTCCTCCACCCCCTCCAGCTCCGGGGGACGGCTGGAAACCATGGCGCCGAAGCACACGTCCCGGTGGCCGGACCGCCGGGCGAGCAGCACCGACCAGGCGCCCTGCACCAGGGTGTTCGGGGTCAGTCCGCGCCGGGCGGCGAGCCGGGTGAGGCGGTCCACGAGTGCCGCGTCGAACGTGATGACCTCGGGCTCCTGCCAGGCCGGGCCGCTCTCACCGCCGCCCAGGTAGTCGCCCTCGGGCAGTCCGTCGAGTTCGGCCGCCCAGGCGTCGAGGCCGGGCTCGTGTCCCGCGGCCCAGCTCAGGTAGTCGGCGAACGGGACGGGGGCCGGCAGGTCCGGTGCCGCGTTCCGGGTCCTCGCCGTGTACAGGGCGAAGAGCTCACCGAGGATGCGCGGGGCCGACCAGCCGTCGGAGAGCGCGTGATGGCTGGTCAGGACGAGGTCGGCGCGCTCGGGGCCCAGCCGGATCACGGTGATCCGGTAGAGCGGGCCCTGCGCCAGGTCGAAGGGTTCGGCGAGGTCGGCGGCCAGCACCTCGTCGGCCGGTGCGTCGGTGACCCGGAACTCCGGCCGGGGCGACTGCGGGATCACCGCGAGCGAGGCGGGGAACACCGCGCCCAGGTTCGGGTGCCGGGCCAGCAGGTCGCCGCCCGCCGCCCGCAGCGCGTCCGTGTCGAGCCGGCCCGCGAGCGAGAACACCGACTGCACGGTGTACGGGTCGGGGCGCTCGGTGCGCGAGTGCCGCAGCACCACCTCCTGCAAGGGGCTGAGAGGCTGGACTGCGGCGACCGGCCGGTCCCCGAGCGCACTGATCTCGGGGGCGGCGGCGACCCGCAGCAGCGCGGTCCGCAGGTGCTGGGCCAGGTCCTCGATCTCCGCGCCGGTGAACAGCGCGGCCGGCCAGGTGATCCGCATCCCGAGCGCGTCGTCGCGCACCAGGGCGTTGACCATGAGGCTGTACGGCAGGGGCATCGCTGCGGAGCCGTTGGAGCCGAGCGGGTCGGCGTCCGGGGCCGGCTGCCAGGGCGTCTCGCCGTCCGGGGCACCGGGGTACTGGCCGAGGTAGTTCCAGGCGATCTCCGGCCGTACCGGGTCGAGCAGCCCTGCCGTGGTGAGGATGCCGTGTCCGAGGCCGTCGCCCTGGGCGCGCAGCCGCTCCCGGACCGCCCGCACGTCGTCGTCCGCGTCGAGCCGCACGGGGTGGATCGCGGTGAACCAGCCGACGGTCTGGGACAGGTCGACCTCGCGCGGCCGGCCGTGGCTCTCCAGGGCGACCAGGAGTTCCGGCGCGCCGCGCCACTCCCGTACCGCCTGGGCGAGCGCTGTCAGGAGCACGGCGTCCGGGGTGGTGCGGTGGGCGGCGGGCAGGGTCGTGATCAGGGCGCGGGTGGTGTCGGCGTCGAGCCGGATCTCGTGGTGCGCGGCGGTGTCCACGGTGTCCCGGGCGGGGTCGAGCGGCCGGGTGAGCGGCTCGGTGGCCGTCATCCGCCGCCAGTGCGCGAGTTCGCCGCGCCGGTCGGCGTCGCGCAGGGTCCGGGCCCAGCCGAGGAACGACTGGCCGTGCCGGGTCAGCTCGCCGCCGCCGTGGGCGTGTTCCAGGTCGTCCAGGAGGATGCGCCAGGACACCCCGTCGACGACCAGGTGGTGGGCGATCAGGACGAGCCGGCCCGGGCGGGCGGGCCCCGCGTCCACCCACACCGCGCGCAGCAGCGGTCCGGAGCGCGGGTCCATCGCCTGCCGTGCCGCGTCGATCGCGGCGTCCGCCGCGGCGCGCGGGTCGCCTTCGGCCGGGACCCGGATCAGGACGTCGGCGCCGGTCACCTCGCCGGCCGGCGGGATGTGCAGCACGTCGTCGCCCAGGCGGGCGCACAGCACGTCGTGCCGGGCCAGCAGGGCGTCGAGGACGGCACGCCAGGACGTCTCGTCGCCGCCCGGCGGTACGCAGACCTCCACCCACTGGCAGAAGCCGTCGGCGGCCTGCCCGGAGCGGTTGAGCAGGTCCCGCATGACCGGGGTCAGCGGGGCGTCCCCCACCGCCGGGGCGGCTTCGCCGGCCAGGGCGCGGGCGCGGGCCGCGATACCCGCGACCGTCTCGCCGTCGAACACGTCCTTCGGGGTCAGTCCGAGCCCCTGGCGGCGGACGCGGGAGACCAGCTGGAGGGAGACGATGCTGTCGCCGCCGATGTCGAAGAAGTTGTCGTCGGGGCCGATGTCGTCGCGTCCCAGGACGTCCCGGAACACGGCGAGCAGCAACGCCTCGGCCTCGGTGGCCGGTTCGCGCCGGGCGGCGGACACGACGGCGGGGGCCGGCAGGGCCGAGGCGTCGAGCTTGCCGCTGGGGCTCAGCGGCAGCCGGTCGAGCGGGACGAGCGCGGTCGGCACCATGTGGTCGGGCAGCCGTTCGGCGAGGTACGCGCGCACCTCGGCGGTGTCCAGGTCGGCGTCGTCGGTCGGGATGACGTAGCCGACGAGCCGGCCCTCGCGCATGACGACGGCACTGGCGCGGACGTCGGGGTGGCCGGTGAGGGCGGTCTCGATCTCGCCCAGCTCCACGCGGAAGCCGCGCACCTTGATCTGGTGGTCGGCACGGCCGAGGAACACCAGCTGTCCGTCCTGCCGCCACCGCACCAGGTCGCCCGTGCGGTACATGCGGGTGCCGGGCGGGCCGTACGGGTCGGCGACGAACGCGCCCGCGGTCAGGCCGGGGCGGCCGAGGTAGCCGCGGGCCAGGCTGGGCCCGCCGAGGTAGAGCTCGCCGGTGACGCCGACGCCGACGGGCTGGAGTCCGCCGTCGAGCACATAGGCGCGGACGTTCGGGTCGGGGCGGCCGATGGGCAGCGGTCCGGCGTCGTCCGGGTCGTAGTGCCAGGTCGTGGAGTTGATGGTGACCTCGGTGGGCCCGTAGGCGTTGAACAGCGCCCTGCGGCCCCGCCCCCAGCGGTGGGCGAGTTCCGGGTCGAGCCGTTCGGCGCCGACGACGAAGAACACGTCGGGGTCGACGGTGCGGTCGTCGGGCATCGCGGCCAGGAACGACGGGAGGAGGTTCACCCCGGTCACCCGGTGCTCCACGATGTAGTCCAGGAGTTCGTCACCGGGTACGCGCACCTCCTCGGGCGCGATGACGGACGTACCGCCGGACAGCAGCGGCACCATGGTCTGCCAGAACGCCACATCGAAGCCGGTCGAGGCGAAGTGCAGGTAGCGGTCGTGCTCGGTGACGCCGACGACCTCCTCCTGGAGGGCGATCAGGTCGGGCACGCCCCGGTGGGTGACGCCGACCCCCTTGGGCCGGCCGGTGGTCCCCGAGGTGTAGATGACGTACGCGAGGGCGTCGTCGGTGAGCCGGGCCCGGGCGTCGGCCGGGTCGGTGTCGGGTACGGGGGCGAGGGTGGCCGGGTCGTCCAGGCGCAGGACGGGGATGCCGCGGTCGACGGGCAGTTCGGCACCGGTCGTCACGGCTGCCGCCGGGGCGATGTCGTCGAACATGTACGCCAGCCGCTCGCGCGGGTAGCTCGCGTCCATCGGCACGTACACCGCGCCGGCCTTGGCCACCCCGAACAGGGCCACGGTCATCTCGACGTCCCGGCCGACGAGGACCGCGACCGGGTCCTGCGGCCGTACGCCGTGCGCGATCAGCGCGTGGGCGACCCGGTTGGCCTGCCGGTCGAGTTCGGCGTAGGACAGGCTGCGGTCGCGGCAGACCAGGGCTTCGGCGTCGGGCTTGCGCCGCACCCAGGCGGCGAACTCCTCCAGCCAGTGGCCGCGGTCCTTGACGGCGACGGTCTCGGTGCCGGTACGCAGCATCAGGGCGCGCTCGCCGGCGTCGAGGGCGGGCAGCGCGAGTGCGGGCCGGGCCGGGTCCTCGGTGATCTCGCGCAGCAGGTTGTGCAGCCAGCGGCCGTAGTCGCGTACGGTCTCCTGTTCGAAGGCGCGCGGCTGGTAGCCGAGGCCGATGGTGATCTCGTCGCCCGGGATCACGATGACGGTCAGCGCGTAGTGCGTGGCGTCGGTGATGTCGACGCCGGTCAGGTCGAGTCCGGGGGCGAGGGGGGTGCGGGTGCGGCTGGAGAGCGGGAAGTTCTCCATGACGAGCATCGTGTCGAAGAGTTCGCCGATGCCGGCCGCGCGCTGGATGCCGGGCAGGCCGACGTGGTGGTGTTCGGCCAGGGCGACGCTCTCGGCGTGCACCTCGGCCATCAGGTCGCGCACGGTGCGGTCCCGGGTGTACCGGACGCGGACCGGGACGGTGGTGCCGAGCTGGCCGATCATCGACTCGACGCCGTCGACCTCGGCGGGCCGGCCGGAGACGGGGCAGCCGAAGACGACGTCGCGGCGCCCGGTGAGCCGGCCGAGCAGCAGGCCCCACGCCGTCTGGAGGACCGTGGTCAGGGTGACGCCCTGTTCGCGGGCGAAGGCGCGCAGCCGTTCGCTGAACTCGCGGTCCAGTGCGACGGTCTCGCGGCCGGGCCGTTCCACACCGGTTCCGGTGCTCGCGGGTGCCAGCCGGGTCGCGTCGTCCACTCCGGCGAGCGCCTGGCGCCATGCGGTGAGCGACGCCTCCTCGTCCCGGCCGGACAGCCAGCGGAAGTACTCCGACAGCGGCGGGGAGACGGGTGCGGCGGGGCCGCCGCCGAGCTCGGCGTAGAGGGCGAGCAGGGTGCGGCCGACGATCGGCATCGACCAGCCGTCGAGCAGGGCGTGGTGGTTGGTGATGACGAGCTTGTGCTCGGCGGGCCCGACGCGGGAGAGCAGGAAGCGGATGAGCGGTGGGCGGGCCGGGTCGAAGGGGCGCTCCAGGTCGGCGCGGGCCGCTTCGGGGAACCTGTCGTCCTGCCGCCATTCCAGGGCGACTTCGGCGGGAATCACCTGGACCACGTCGTCGCCGGCGGTGCCCAGGTAGACGCGCAGGGCGGGGTGGCGGCGCAGCAGTTCGCGGGCGGCGCGGGCCATCCGGTCCGGGTCCAGCTCGCCGGAGAGGGTGGTCACGGCCTGGACGACGTAGACGTCGGCGTCCGCGTCGTCCCGGACCAGGGTGTGGAAGGACAGCCCGAGCTGGAGCGGGGTGGCGGGCAGCACGTCGCTGATCCGGCCGGTGCGCTCCAGCGCGTCGATGGCGTCCTGGCCGAGGCCGACCAGCGGCAGGTCGGAGGGGGTGAGCCCGCCCTCGGTGTGCAGGGCGTGCGCGGCCAGCGCGTCGAGGGCCGCGGCCCAGGCGTCCTGGAGTGCGGCCACGGCGTCGGGGCCGATGACCCCGGTCGCGGCGGTCCACTCGACGGCGAGCCGGGGCTCGTCGCCCTCGTGGACGAAGCAGTTGAGGGCCAGCACCTGTTCCAGGGCCTTGGCGCCGGGTTCGGTCACCGAGAAGGCGTCGTGCTCGGGCAGCCGCCACTCGCCTGCGGGCAGCGCGGCGAACCGGCCCAGGTAGTTGAGCAGGACGTCCGGCGGCGGGGTCGCCGCGAGTTCCGGGCCGGCCTCCGGGTCGAGGTGGCGCAGCACCCCGTAGCCGACCCCGGCGTCGGGGACGGCGCGGCGGGCCTCCTTGGCCGCGCGCAGCGTCTCGCGTACGTCGTCGCAGGCGGGCACGCGTACCGGGTACTCGCTGGTGAACCAGCCGACCGTGCGCGACAGGTCGAGGTGTTCGCGGCCGTGGCCCTCCATCGACACGGTGAGCGCGTCGCCGCGCAGGCCCCAGCCGCGCAGGGCGAGGACGAGTGCGGCGAGCAGGACCTCGTCGACGCCGGCGCGGTAGGCGGCGGGCAGGGTGGTCAGCAGGGCCTCGGTGGCCTCGGGCGAGGCGGTGGTGACCGACCGGTGGGCGGTGGCCACGGTGTCGCGCGCCGGGTCCAGGGGGCGGGCGCCCAGCCGAGTCGCGGATTCCAAGGCGGTGCGCCAGTGGCCGAGTTCGGTGCGCCGTGCCCCGGACTCGCCCTGTTGGGCGAGGACCGTGGCGTGCCGCCGCCAGGAGGTGCCGACGGGGTCGGGGGCGCCGCCCGCGCAGGCCGTGTGCAGGTCGGGCAGCAGGATGCGCCAGGACACGCCGTCCATGGCGAGATGGTGCACGACGACGACCAGCCGGTCCGCCGCTTCGTCCCCGGTGCGCAGCAGGGCGGCGCGCACCAGGTCGCCGGTGCGCGGGTCGAGTTGCCCGGCGAGCCGCTGTGCCAGGGCGGTCACCTCTTCGCCGCTCACCTCCTCCACGGCGGCGCGGACCGTGCCCCGGGGCAGGACCTCCAGCCCTTCGGCGACCCGCAGCCGCAGGGCGTCGTGGTGGTCGAGGAGGGTCTGCACGCCCCTGGTCAGGTCGTCCCGGGTGAGCGTGTCGATGTGCAGGGCGGTCCACTGGGCGTATCCGGCGACCGTGTCGATGTCCGGGTGCGGGTCGAGCAGGCCGCGCACGATGGGCGGGGCGGGGACCGGGCCGACCGGCTCGTCGGCGGGGACCGCGGCCTCGTCCAGCAGTGCGGCGGAGGCGGCGAGCGCGGCGAAGGTGCGACGGGCCAGCAGGTCCCTCGGCCGCAGCCCGAGGCCGAGCGCGCGCAGCCTGCTGCTGACGGTGATCGCGGTGATGCTGTCGCCGCCGAGGGCGAAGAAGTCGTCGTCAACGCCGACCCGTTCGACGTCGAGCGCATCGGCGAGGACGGTGCACAGCAGCCGTTCGCGCTCGGTGCTCGGCTCCCGGCCGCCGCCGGGCAGCGCGGGTGCGGGCAGGGCGGCGCGGTCGAGCTTGCCGTTGGGGGTGACGGGCAGGCGGTCCAGGACCACCACGGCGGCCGGCACCATGTGTTCGGGCAGCCGTTCGGCCAGGCGGTCGCGTGCCTCGTCGCCGGTGACGGACGCGGACACGATGTAGCCGACGAGCCGGGACGAGAGGACCCGGGCGGCGGCCGCGGTGACGCCGGGCAGCGCGGCGAGCGCCTCCTCGACCTCGCCGGTCTCCACCCGGTGGCCGCGGATCTTGACCTGTCCGTCGCCCCGGCCGCCGTACTCCAGGCCCCGGCCGGGCACCCAGCGGGCCAGGTCGCCGGTGCGGTACATCCGCTCGCCGGGGGCGCCGAAGGGGTCGGCGACGAAGCGTTCGGCGCTCGCGCCGGGCCGGCCGAGGTAGCCGCGGGCCAGGTGGGGTCCCGCCAGGTACAGTTCGCCGGCCGTGCCATGGGGCACCGGCCGCAGCGCGTTGTCCAGGACGTAGACCCGGGTGCCGGCCAGCGGGTTGCCGATGGTCGGTTCGCCGTCGTCGATGCGCGCGGTGGTGCTGTCCACAGTCGCCTCGGTGGGCCCGTACATGTTGCGCGCGGTGATCCCCGATGCGGCGACGCGGCGCCACAGCGCGGGCGGGGTGGCCTCGCCGCCCAGGAGCAGCATCGCCGGCGGCAGGTCGAGCAGGCCGGCGTCGATGAGCGGGGTGGCCATCGAGGGGGTGGTGTCCACGATGTCGATGCCGTCGCGGGTGTACGCGGCGAGCAGGGCGTCGGCGTCGCGGGCGGTCTCGGTGTCGTAGACGTGCAGTTCGTGCCCGCACAGCAGCCAGACGAGGTGTTCGAAGGCGGAGTCGAAGGCGAAGGAGTAGGTGTGGGCGGCGCGCAGCCGGCGGCCGGTGGCCCGCTCGGCCTCCGCGACGACGGTGGCCCGCTGGTGGTGCAGCAGGGCGGCGAGGCCGCCGGTGCGGCCGAGTACGCCCTTGGGGCGGCCGGTCGATCCGGAGGTGTGGATGACGTAGGCGAGGTGTTCGGGGTGGCGGGGCCGGGAGAGTTCGGCGGCCGTGAGGGGCGCGCCGGAGAGGCCGGCGGCCTCGTCCAGGAAGGTCTTCCAGGGCAGCCCTTCGACCGTGCCGTCGGTGAGGACGAGCGCGGGGCGGGTGTCCTCGATGAGTTCGCGCAGCCGCTCGGGCGGGTGGGCGGCGTCCAGCGGAAGGAACGCGGCGCCCGCGTCCAGTACCGCGAGCAGGGCGACCACGGCGTCGGCGGAGCGCGGCAGGGCGAGCGCCACGATGTCCTCGGCGCCGACGCCCCGGGCTCGCAGGGCGCGGGCCAGCCGGTGCACCCGGTCGGCCAGTTCTGCGGCGGTCAGCCGTTCCTCGCCGCAGACCAGCGCGGTGTTCCCGGGCCCTGCGGCGACCATCGCGTCGAACGCGGCGGGCACGTCGGCGGGTGTGCCGGGCAGGGCGGGCGGGCTCCACTGGGACAGGAGCCCGTCGACGTCCTCGGCCAGGGCGATCCGGCCGACGGGCAGGCCCTCGGTCAGCCCGGTCAGCAGGGCGCGCATCCCGCTCATCAGACTGTCGACGGCGGCCTGGCCCTTGGAGCGGGCGTCGACCTCGAAGCCGAGCAGCAGCCCGCCGTCGCGGGTCGGCAGGACGCTCAGGCCCATGTCCTCGGGCGGTCCGCCCGCGACGTTGCGCATCACACCGGCCGCCCCGGCGAAGTCGAGTGCCAGGTCGAATGCCTTGAGGTTGACGCCGCGTCCGTGCAGCAGCGCGCCGGCGCCGGGCACGCCGAGGTCGCGGGGCAGGTCCTCGCCCCGGTAGCGCTGGTGGTCGCGCATCTCGCGCATGGCGGTGGCGACCCGCCGGCTCAGCTCGCCGAGCCCGTCGCCGCCGCGCACGGTCACCCGCAGCGGCAGCACGTTGACGGCCATGGAGGGGGTGCGCAGGGCGGCCGAGCCGGTCCGGCACATCAGCGGCAGCGCGAACACCACGTCGGTGCGGCCCAGCATGCGGTGCAGGAAGGCCGCGTAGCCGGCGATCAGCGCCTCGCCCCAGGTGACGCCCTCTCCGTCGGCGAAGGCGCGCAGCCGCGCGGTCTCCTCGGGGCCGAGGACGGCCCGGGCGGTGAGGGTGCGGGCGGGGGCGCCTGCGGCGTCGGGTCCTTCCTGGTCGCCGACGTCGGGCAGCGGGGTGAACCGCTCGACCCAGTACGCGCGGTCCTCGGCGGCCCGGTCGCTCTCGCGGTAGGCCAGGTCGTCGGCGACGAGCCGCGCGAACGCGCCGAAGGTGCAGCGGGGCGGCTCGGTGCCGCGTACCAGGGCGGTGTAGTGGGCGGCGGTGCGGCGGGCGAGGAGGGCGGCGGTGTATCCGTCGAAGACGAGGTGGTGGCCGAGCTGGGTGTACCAGACCTCGCGGTCGGAGAGTTTGATGACGGTACGTGAGCACAGCGGGCGGTCCGTCATGCCCCGGCATGCCTCGGCGAGACGTGCCCGTTCCGCGTCGACGAGCGCCTGGGCCGCCGCGGCGGGATCGGCCTCGGCGCTGACGTCGGCCAGGGGCGGCAGCGGGACCGGGTCCTCGCTGACCGCCTGGCGCGGCCCGTCGGAGGTCTCGTACACCCTGAGCCGCAGGCTCTCGGCCTCCTCGGTGGTGGCCCGGACCGCTTGGGCGAGGGCGTCCACGTCGACCGGTTCGCCGCCGGATATCTCCACCACGTCGCCGACCACGTAGTACGGCGAGTCGGGTTCGATGCGCTGGGCGTTCCAGATGCCCGACTGGGCACCGGTCAGGGGCAGGAGGCCGTCCGAGGACACGCTCGCGGTGCTCAACTTACTCTCCTTGAAGTGTGGGGACGACCATGGGAGTACCGGTCACCGGGTCCGGGACGACGACGCTGGGCAGGTCGAACACGTCCTTGATCAGCGTGGCGTCCACGATGTCCCCGGGGTCGCCCTCCGCGACCACCGTTCCGGCCTTCATGGCGACCAGATGGTCGGCGAACCGGCATGCCTGGTTGATGTCGTGCAGGACCGCGACGACGGTGCGGCCCTCGTTGCGCAGCCTGGCGAGCAGGCCGAGCAGTTGGTACTGGTGGGTGATGTCGAGGAACGAGGTGGGTTCGTCCAGGAGCAGGTAGGGCGTCTGCTGGGCGAGCACCATGGCCATCCAGACCCGCTGGCGCTGTCCGCCGGACAGTTCCTGCACCGGCCTGTCGGCCAGGTCAAAAACGCCGGCGGCGGCCATCGCCCCTTCGACGGCCTTCTGGTCGTCGGCCGACCACAGGGCCAGCATCGACTGGTGCGGGAAGCGTCCCCGGGCGACGAGCTGGCGGACCTTGATGTCCTCGGGGGCCGTCGGGTCCTGCGGCAGGAAGCCGAGCTGTTTGGCCAGTGCCTTGGTGGCGAAGCCGCCGACCTCGCGGCCGTCGAACTCCACCTGCCCGGAGTGCGGCCGCAGCAGCCGTACCAGCGCGCTGAGGAGGGTGGACTTCCCGCAGGCGTTCGGGCCGACGATGGCGGTGAACGCGCCGTCGGGGATGTCGAGGGTCAGCCGGGTGGACACGACCCGGTCTCCGTAGCGCAGGGTGATCTCCCGCGCTGTCAGGCGTGCGGTCACGCGCGCCTCACCTCCTTGGTCAGCAGCCAGATCAGATAGCAACCGCCGATCGCGGTGCTCACGACGCCCACGGGCAGCGCGACGGGCGCCAGCAGCATCTGGGCCAGCAGGTCGGCACCCTGGAGGAGCACCGCCCCGGTCAGTGCGGCCGGGAGCAGGGGTACTCCGGCGGCGCCTGCGAGCCGGCGGCCGATCTGCGGGGCGGCCAGCGCGATGAACGCGATGGGTCCGGCCACGGCGGTCACCGTGGCGGTGCAGCCGACGCCGACCAGGACCATCAGCAGCCGCAGCCGGTCGAGTCCGACGCCGGTCGTCACGGCGATCGGGTCGCCGAGCGCCGCCTGGTGCATGGCGTGGGCCTTCGTGGTCATGAGGGCCAGCAGGACGGCGATCACGGTGAACGGGATGCCGAGGTCGTCCCAGCCCACACCGTTGAGCGAGCCCGCGCTCCAGCCGACTGCGGCGATCGCCACCTCCAGTTCGGCGCGCAGCACGATCCACGAGTTGATCGCGGTCACCATCGCGTTGACCGCGATGCCGATGACGACCAGCCGGAGGCCGGAGAAGCCGTGTTCGAACGAGAGCAGGTAGATGGCGGCCGCGACGACCAGGCCGCCGAGCACGGAGCCGACCGCGAGCTGCGCGGACGTGCCCGACAGTACGGTGATGGCGACCAGGGCGCCCGTGTAGGCGCCGGCGTCGAGCCCGATGACGTCGGGGCTGCCCATGGGGTTGCGGGTGAGGTTCTGGAAGATGGCGCCGGCGACGCCGAGCGCGGCGCCGAAGACGAGGCCGGCCAGCACCCGCGGCAGCCGCCAGTCCCGGATCACCACGGAGTGCTCGGAGCCGGTGAGGACGGCGAACACCCGGCTGGGCGAGGACCATGACGCCCCGTAGCACAGCCCGAGCAGGCCGAGCCCCAGCATCAGGGCGACCAGCACGGCGACGAGCACCGCCGTACGGCGTTCGACGTGGAATCTCAGCACGTTCACAGTGACCCCGCCCCGTAGCGGCGGACCGCCCAGATCAGCATGGGGCCGCCCAGGAACGCGGTCACGATGGCCACCGGCACCTCGCCGGTGGGCAGCAGGACGCGGGAGGCCATGTCGGCGACGAGCAGCAGGATCGGGCCGAGGACCATGGTGTAGGCGATCAGCCAGGGCACCGATCCGGACGCCGGTTTGCGCACCAGGTGCGGCACGATCAGTCCGACGAAGAGGATGGGTCCGGCCACCGCCGTCGCCGCGCCGCTGAGCACGGTGATCAGGACGAGGGTGGCGACTCGGACCCGGCCCACGTCGGCGCCCAGGGTGTGGGCGACGTTCTCGCCGAGAGTCAGGGCGTTGAGCGCCCGGCTCAGCAGCAGCGCACCGGCCAGGCAGACGGCTATCGCGGTCAGCGGCCAGGCCAGCGGTGCCTGTTCGCGGCCGGCCAGGGTGCCGACGGACCAGAAGCGGTAGACGTCGAAGACGTCGGGGAGCATCAGCCGCATGCCGAGGGCGACGCCGGTCAGCACCGCGGTCAGCGCCACTCCCGTGAGCACGAGGCGCAGGGGTGAGCGGCGGCCGACCGCGGCGACCAGCAGCGCCGCGAGCACGGATCCGATGATGGCGAAGCCCAGTTGGCCCGCCTGGCCGCCGGCTAGGCCGAGCGCGGAGCCGATGGTGACGGCGAACCCGGCACCCGCGGTGACCCCGAGGATGCCGGGCTCGGCCAGCGGGTTGCGGGCGAGCGTCTGGATGAGCGCGCCCGCCACGGCGAGCGCGGCACCGACGGCGACGGCGAGCATCGCACGCGGTGCCCGCACGTCCCGCACGATGACGTGGTCGTCGGTGCCCCGGTAGTCGAAGAGTGCGCGCACGACTTCGCCGGGTGCGACGTGGCGGGCCCCGACGCCCATGCTGAGTACGGCGAGAGCTGCCAGCAGTACCAGTCCGCCGACGAGCAGGGCGGTCTGCGGGACGGCCCGCCGGTTTCCCGCCGCATCGGACGCGCGGCCCGCGACGGTCACCGGTTCAGCAGCGGAGCGAGCGACTTGTCGATCGCGTCCAGGGTCATCAGGGCCTCGCCGTAGGTGGCGGCCTCGGTGTAGCGGAACGGGTAGACCTTGCCGGCCTTCACGGCGGGCAGGTTCTTCCAGACCTTGGAGTCCAGGACGTACTTCACGGAGGGCGGGACGCTGCCGTCGGCGTTGACCGAGTAGGTCAGCGCGTCGGCCTCGCGGTATGCCTCGGGAAGCTCTTCGATGGAGGGGTACTCACTGACCGCCTGCGAGCCGGGGCCGGGCTTCTTGACCTTGCCGTAGTAGGTGGCGCCCAGGTCCTCGGCGATGTTGGTGCCCCAGGAGCCGTTGAACTCGCGCTGGAAGGTGCCCTTGGCGGCGTCACCGTACGCACCGACGTGGCCGAGCTTGAGCTTCGGCAGAACGTCCTTGTACTTGGCGGCCAGTGCGGCGGCCTTGGTGTCGTAGGTCTTCTTCTGGGCGTCGAACTGCTTGAGGGCGCCCGCGGCGTCGGCCTGCTTGCGCGAGAGGTCGCGCCAGGCGGAGGGCAGGCTCGGGCCGATCGCGACGACGGGGGCGATGGACTCCAGCCGCTTCACGTCGATGTCGCCGAGCACGGGCGCCGGCACACCGATGACGATCAGGTCGGGCTCGGCCTCGGCGACGGCCTCGTAGTTGGTCTCGGCCGCCTGCTCGCCCGCGATCTTCTTGAGCTTCTTGTAGGTGGCGAGGTCGTCCTTGGTCATCATCGGCTCGCCGCGCTTCCACGAGGAGATGCCGACCAGCGGGGCGTCGGCCTCGATGAGGGCGGGTACGGCGTACCCGGTGGCCACCACACGCTTCGGGTTCACCGGGATGGTGATCTTGCCGTTGTCCGCGGTGAACACCCGGGTCCTGCTCTTCTCCGAGGCGGAGTCGGACCCGCCGTCGGAGGATGACCCGCATCCGGCCAGAACGAGGGCCAGCGCGAGGGCGCCGACCAGGCCGGACGATCTGCGTATGGACATTTACGAACTCCTTGCTACTTAGGTAAGGCTCACCTTAGTTGATGGTCTTTCGGCGGGACAACTCGCGAGTGGCCGACCACCCGGTACAGCCGGGATCAGTCGTCGTGACTGTGGTCGTGGTCGTGATCGTCTTCGTCGAAGTCCGCGACGCCGCGCTTCCAGTAGCCGGTGATGTCGTAGTCGGCCTTGTCCAGGCGCAGTTCGTCGCGGACCCAGCGGCGCAGCGGCTTGATCTGCCCCGCCTCCCCCGCGGCCCAGACATACGCCCGCTCCCCCTCGGGCACGGTGGCCGCCATCGCGGCGCGGGACAGCGCGTCACCCGATCCGGCCGGCCGGCCGCCGCGGTGCAGCCAGCGCACCTCGACGCCCTCGGGCGCGGTCAGCTCGATCTCCTCGCCGGCGTCCGCGACTTCGATGAACGCCCAGCCCCTGGCGGCCGGGGGCAGTTCCTCCAGCCGGCGCGCGATGGCGGGGAGCGCGGTGATGTCCCCGACGAGCAGGTAGCGGTCGTAGGTGTGCGGGACGATCAGCCCGCCGGGCGGCCCCGCGATGTGCACGGTGTCGCCGGGCTGGACCTTGCGGGCCCAGTCGGAGGCGAGGCCGCCGTCGTGCGCGGCGATGTCGATGTCGAGTTCGCCCGTGACGGGGTCGTAGCGGCGCACGGTGTATTCGCGCGAGGTGGGCGCCGGCCTCGGCCAGCGCAGCATCGATCCGTTGCGCTCGGGCAGACGCAGGGTGCCGTCCGCCTCCGGAAAGATCAGCTTGACGTGTTCGTCGGGTGCGTGGGCCTCGAATCCCTCGGTGCCCGCCCCGCCCAGGGTCACCCGCAGCAGCCCCGCGCCGACCGTGCCCGTACGCACGATCTCGGCCTCCCTGATGCCGATCGGGTAGCCGACCTTCTCGGCGTGCAGACCGGCCCGCACCTGCGCGATCCGTTCCAGGTGCCGGTCCCGGTGGTCGACGCGGCTCATGCGGCCTCACCCGCCAGCAGCGCCTGCCAGTGGCCAAGTTCGGGCAGCTCGAAGAGGTCGGGGAACTCCAGCTCGGTCGCCCCCGCCGCACGCCAGCGCTCCACCAGGACCATGATGCGCATCGAGTCGAGTCCGAGGTCGACGAGATTCTCCTCGGGCGCGATCTCGGTGGGCTCGCAGCCCAGTAGTTCCGCGATGTCGGCCCGGACACGCTCGGGCGACAAGGTCTGGCTCATCGGACGACTCCTTCAGGGGTGAGCACCGACGGGTGGGTCGGAGCGGCGGTGGCAGCGGGTACGGGCCCGGCGGCGGGCAGCGCGAACGGCCGTGCCGGACAAGGGGTTTCGCGGGAGATGGCGGCGCGGCTCGTCCCGCCGGGGGCGCGGGGCGGCTCGCGGCGGGGGCGGACGGCGGCCTCGGGGCGCACGCTCCGGACCCGCACGGGCTCAGGGGGTACCGGCGTCAAGCTCGGCCGTGCGGACGGTCCCGACCACCGGGCCACCGTCCCTCACCTTCCACGCCCACACGAAGTCCCCCTCAGGCCCAGGCAAGGCTAACCTAACATCGACTTGTGCGGCACAGGCACCCCTTCCGCCAACCGGACATCCACCGCACGGAGTTCAGGCGGGCAGCACCGGAAGCTTAGGTTACCCTCACCTAACCTACCGTAGGGCGCCAGGCCGCGTGAAGGCCCACGCCCCTCCTGCGCGGTTTCCGTCCCGGCATGTGAGCCGGGACGCTGCGGACGGAGGCGACCCCTTAGGGTGGCCGGTGCAGCTGGTTCGCCCTGTCCGCCAGACAAGCGCGTCGTAAGAGGGAACCCGGTGGGAATCCGGGACTGCCCCGCAGCGGTGAGTGGGAACGACCGCCGTCATACGCACTGGACCGAGTCCGATCCGGGAAGCGACGGCCAGTAGGAGTCCGCCCCTGGCGGATGTGCCCGCGAGTCCGAAGACCTGCCCGTTGCCCGCGCACGACCACTCGTGTGCGGATATCCCGGTGACCTCGTGGGCGGGTCGGCGTGCATACCTGACGGAGAACCCGCACCGTGTGTGTCCGGGCCCGTCCGGTTCGTCATCCCTTCGCGCCCGCGTCCCGTCCCGGGATGTTCAGGAGTCATCTCGCGAAGGAGATTTCCGTGACATCCAAGCCCGCAGCCGCGGCAGCACGGGCCACCGTGTACGGCTACCCCCGACAGGGCCCGGACCGGGAGCTGAAGAAGGCGGTCGAGGGGTACTGGAAGGGCCGGGTCACCGCCGGTGCCCTCCGGGAGACGGCGGCAGAGCTGCGCCGGTCCAACTGGCGCCGACTGGCGGACGCCGGCATCCACGAGGTGCCCACCGGTGACTTCTCGTACTACGACCACGTCCTGGACACCAGCGTCATGGTCGGGGCCGTTCCCGGGCGGCACCGGGATGCCGTCGCCTCCGACTCGCTCGGCGGGTACTTCGCGATGGCCCGGGGGACCCAGGACGTGGCCCCGCTGGAGATGACCAAGTGGTTCGACACGAACTACCACTACTTGGTCCCCGAGCTCGGCCCGGGCACCGTCTTCACCGCCGACTCCACCAAGCAGGTCGGTGAGCTGAAGGAGGCTCTCGCACTCGGGCACACCGCCCGGCCCGTGCTCGTCGGCCCCGTCACCTATCTCCTGCTGGCCAAGCCCGCCCCCGGGGTGGCCGCCGACTTCGAACCGCTCACCCTGCTCGACCGGCTGCTGCCGGTGTACGCGGAGGTGCTGGCCGATCTGCGCGCCGCCGGTGCCGAGTGGGTACAGCTGGACGAGCCCGCGCTCGTCCAGGACCGCACCCCGGCCGAACTGAACGCCACCGCCCGCGCCTACCGCGACCTCGGCGCCCTCACCGACCGGCCCCAACTGCTCGTCGCCTCCTACTTCGACCGGCTCGACGAGGCCCTTCCCATCCTGGCGAAGGCCCCCGTCGAGGGTCTGGCGCTGGACTTCACCGGCGCCGCCGCGGCCCATCTGGAGGACCTCGCTGCCGTAGGCGGGCTCCCCGGCAAGCGGCTCGTCGCGGGCATCGTCAACGGCCGCAACATCTGGATCAACGACTACGAGAAGTCCCTCGCGACCCTCGCCACGCTCCTCGGCCTCGCGGGCCGGGTCGACGTGGCCGCGTCCTGCTCGCTGCTGCACGTCCCGCTGGACACCGCGCCGGAGAAGGACATCGACCCGGAGGTCCTTGGCTGGCTGGCCTTCGCCCGGCAGAAGACCGCCGAGGTCGTCACCCTGGCGAAGGGGCTGGCCCGGGGCACCGAGGCGGTGGCCGCCGAGCTCGCCGCCAACCGCGCCGCCCTCGCCTCCCGCGCAGGCTCGCCGATCACCCGCGACCCGGCGGTACGCGCACGCGCCCGGGCCGTCGCGGACGCGGACGGCCGCCGCTCCCAGCCGTACACCGAACGCGCCGCCGCCCAGCGCGCCCACCTCGGGCTGCCGCTGCTGCCGACGACGACCATCGGCTCCTTCCCGCAGACCGGCGAACTGCGCACCGCCCGCGCCGACCTGCGCGCCGGCCGCATCGACACGGCCGGTTACGAGAAGCGCATCCGGACCGAGATCGGCGAGGTCATCGCCTTCCAGGAGAAGACCGGCATCGACGTCCTCGTGCACGGCGAGCCGGAACGCAACGACATGGTGCAGTACTTCGCCGAACAGCTCACCGGCTATCTCGCCACCCAGCACGGCTGGGTCCAGTCCTACGGCACCCGTTACGTCCGCCCGCCCGTCCTCGCCGGGGACATCTCTCGCCCCGAGCCGATGACGGTGCGCTGGACCTCGTACGCCCAGTCGCTCACCGAGCGTCCGGTCAAGGGCATGCTGACCGGCCCGGTCACCATGCTCGCCTGGTCCTTCGTCCGCGACGACCAGCCTCTCGGCGACACCGCCCGCCAGGTCGCCCTCGCCCTGCGCGACGAGGTCGACGACCTGGAGGCGAGCGGCACTTCGGTCATCCAGGTGGACGAGCCCGCCCTGCGCGAGACCCTGCCGCTCAGGGCCGCCGACCACGCGGACTACCTGGCCTGGGCCACCGAGGCGTTCCGGCTCACCACCTCCGGGGTACGGCCGGACACCCAGATCCACACCCACATGTGCTACGCCGAGTTCGGCGACATCGTCCAGGCCATCGACGACCTCGACGCCGACGTCATCAGCCTGGAGGCCGCCCGCTCCCACATGCGGGTCGCCCACGAACTCGCCGCACACGGCTATCCGCGTGAGGCCGGGCCCGGCGTGTACGACATCCACTCCCCGCGCGTGCCGAGCGCCGAGGAGGCCGCACAGCTCCTGCGCACCGGCCTGAAGGCCATCCCCGCCGAACGGCTCTGGGTCAACCCCGACTGCGGTCTGAAGACCCGCGCCTGGCCCGAGACCCGCGCATCGCTGGAGAACCTGGTCGCCGCGGCCCGTACCGTCCGCGACGAACTGCCCGCCTCCTGACCGGGAGCTGAGCGGAAGGCCGGGACACCTGGGTGCGAGCGCGGCTCAGGTGTCCCGGCCGTCCGTGCCGTCGGTGCCGGCCGGGGTGAAGCGGACCGGGGCCCAGGGGTTACGCGGGCCCGCCCGGCAGGACGGGCAGTGCGGCCAGGCGGCGGTGCAGGTAGCCGCCACCCCAGGCCAGCTGGGACAGCGGCACCGCCGGGGCCAGCCGGTGCCAGCGGCCGAGCAGCCGGGTCAGCGCCACGGTGAGCTCCAGCCGGGCGAGCCCCGATCCGGGGCAGTAGTGCGGGCCCAGGCCGAAGCTCAGATGGCGGCTCGCGGTGGACCGGCCGGGGTCCAGTGTGCCGGGGTCGGCGTGGCAGCGGGGGTCGTGGTTGGCCGCCGCGACGGACAGCAGGACACCGCTGCCCGCCGGGATCACCGTGTCCCCGAACCGGATGTCCTCCAGCGCGAGCCGTTTGGTGCCGAAGGAGCCCGGGGTGTCCCAGCGCAGCAGCTCGTCCACCGCGCGCGGGATGCGTTCCGGCTCCTCGCTCAGGCGCTGCTGCACCTGCGGGTGGGCCAGCAGCGCCACCACGCTCATGCCCATCGCCTGCACCGTGCTGTCGAACCCGGCGAGCAGCAGCATCGCGAGGAGTGAGGCCACTTCGTCCTCGCTCGCGCCGCCCTGCTCCTGCCAGGCGGCCAGGACGCGGGAGACGAGGTCGTCGCCCGGTGCGGCGGACCGGCGGGCCATCTCTCCGCGTACGAAGGCGTCGACACGGGTGACGCTCGCGTCCACCTCGGCGGCGGAGCGGCCCGTCTTGTCCGCGAGGAGCGCCACCGGCTCGTACAGGGCGGCCCGTTCCTCCTCGGGGACGTCGAAGACCTCGCACAGCGACCGGAAGGCGAAGGGGCGGGCGAAGGCGCCCATCAGCTCGATGGGGCCGCGGCCGCGCGCCGCGTCCGCCGCGTCGAGGAGTTCGGCGGCGGCCCGCTCGATCCGCTCGCGGTGGGCGGCCATGCGTGCCGGGGTCAGGGCGGGCGTCGCCAGGCGGCGGATGCGGGTGTGGTCCGGCGGGTCGTAGTTGACGAGGGTCAGGTCCAGCGCGCGCCGGCGCACCCCGGGGTCGGGCGTGCGGCCGCCGCTCAGGGAGAGGCGGGGGTCCATGAACCCGGCCCGTACGTCCTCGGCGCGGGTCACCAGCCACGCCGGGCGCCCGGCCGGTGTCCTGACCCGGGCCACCGGGCAGCCGCTCTCCCGGATCTCGGCCAGTACCCCGGCCGGCCGGCGCACGAACGCGCCCCCGAGCGGCTCCGGCAGTCGCGGTCGGCCGGCCCGCACGGGAGCGCCGGCCGTGACAGCGGGTTCGGTGTCCATGCGGAGCCGTCCTCTCACGTCGCGGTGTGTGCGGCGCACACCGTAGGGACGGCGGGTTGCCCGCCGGTTCGGCCCCGGTGCGGTTCCGGTATGCCCGCGCCCCGCCGTGCGGGGTCCGCCGGTGCCCCGACCAGGAGGATTCACCGCCGCCCAACCGGGGGCGAACCGGTGCCGAACCCTCTGCTCCTAGCTTCCTGGCGGTCGGCGCAGTGCCGCCGTCCGTCGTCCCGATCGCCCGTCGTATGGAGGACCATCATGGCCGAGAACGTCGAGCCCAACGAGACCCCCGAGCAGGACGCCCCCGAGGTGGAGGCCCACTCCGACGCCGTCATCGGCTGGTGCGGGGTACACCAGGAGGTGGCCGAGGAGCCCGAGGTGGTCGCCCACGTCGAGTCGCCCATCGGCTGGTGCGGGGTGCACCAGGAGGTGGCCGAGGAGCCGGAGGTGATCGCCCACTCCGAGGAGGGCGAGGACACCCCGTGGTGCGGCGTCCACCAGGAGCACCAGCTCTGATCCGGTCCTCCGGCCGGTCCTCCTCGGCCGCGGCGGCGACCACGTCGCCGCGGCCGGGGGCCCGTTCCGGCCACCCCTGTCCCGCCCCCGCCCCGACCCGGAGGTCGCCGTGTCCGGTACGCAGTCCCTCGCCGCCCCCTCCGCCGGGGCCCGTCTGATCCGCGCCGACAGGGGGTGGTGGTTCCTCGGTGCCGGCGGGTACGCGCTGATGCGCCCCGGCCAGGTGGAACCCGACGGCACCCTGCGGCCCTCGGCCGAACGCTATCTGCGCGAGGCCGGGCTGTACGACCTGAAGCCCTACAACTCCTACTCCCTCACCGTGCTGACCAGCACCGACTGCAACCTCGGCTGCGGCTACTGCTTCCAGAACACCGCGCAGGACCCCAAGGGCGGCAGCAGGCCGCCGCGCATCCGCCACGCACGCCTGACGCCCGAGGCCGTCGGGCAGGTCCTGGACTTCACCCGGACGCGCATGGACGCGGCCGGGCTCGACCGGCTGTCGCTGCTGCTGTTCGGCGGGGAGCCGCTGCTCAACCCGCGCGGCTGCCGCGACCTGCTCACCCGGGCGGGCGAACTGGGGCCGCTCACCGCGTCGATGACGTCCAACGGCACGCTGCTCACCCCGCTGATCGCGAAGGAGCTCAACGCGGCGGGGCTCGGCTCCGTCCAGGTGACCTTCGACGGGGACCGCGCCGACCACGACTCCATCCGGGTCAAGCGCTCCGGGGGCGGCACCTTCGACGTCATCGTCTCCAACATCGCGCGCGCCATCGAGCGCACCTCGCTGCGCTGGATGCTGCGGGTCAACGTCTCGCACCTGAACCGGCACGGCGTCGACGAGCTGGTCGAACGCCTCGGCTCCCGGCTCGACCCGGCCCGCTGCGGCATCCACTTCGCCCGCGTCGGTGACGTCGGCGTCGGCTACGCGAACAACCTGCTGCACGAGGACGGTCTGGTCGCGGACTTCGTACGCTGGCACGCCCGCGCGCTGGAGCTCGGCTTCACGGTGTCCCGGCCGCGCGCCCACGTCCCCTGCCAGGCATGCTCCTTCGCCGACGGCCGCTACGGCGCGGTCATCAACGCCGACGGTGTGCTGGCCAGTTGCTGGGAGACGGCCGGCAAGCCCGGCATGGAGGTCGGCACCGTCGCCGACGGCTACCTGAGCGCGGAGCAGACGGAGGGCCGCTGGGTCAGCTGCCACGACCACTACCGGTACGACGAGGAGGCCGCCGTCCGGGCCGTCTTCCAGGACCGGGTGGACGCAGGGGTGCTGGACTGCCTGCACAGTGCCGGACGGCTGGGGTGAATGCCGGTATGAAGAGCGCGGGCATTCTGCGCACCAATGCCGACTTCCGCCGCTACTGGCTCAGTTCGACGCTCTCCACCCTCGGCTCCCAGCTGTCGCTGCTGGCCTTCCCGCTGCTCGTGCTGTCCATCGGAGGCAGCGCGGCCCAGGCGGGAACGGTCGCGACCTGCTCGATGGTGACCCGGACGCTGCTGCGGCTGCCGGCCGGCCACCTCGCCGACCGGCTCGACCGGCGGATGATCATGGTGGGCACCGACGTGGTGCGTCTGGTGGCGCTGGCCAGCATCCCGCTGGCGTCGGGGCTCGGCGGGCTCGGGCAGGCGCAGTTGCTCGGCGTGGCCGTGGTGGAGGGGGCGGCCACCGCACTGTTCTCACCGGCGGCCACGATCGCCGTGCGCGACGTGGTGCCGGAGAAGGACCTCACCGACGCGCTGAGCCGCAGCCAGACGGCGATGGCGTCGAGTTCGCTGATCGGCCCCTTCCTGGGCGGCTGGCTGTTCACCCTGGACCCGATCCTGCCGTTCGCGGCCGACGCCGCCTCCTACGGGGTGTCGGCCGTGCTGCTGCTGCGGATCGGCATCAGGCCCTCCGAGCGGATCGCGGACAGCGAGCGCGACAACCGGCTGACGGCCGGGCTGCGGTGGCTGACGCATCAGCGGGCGCTGCTGGCCGCCCTGCTCTTCGCCGCGGGCATCAACATCGTCTCGGCGGCCGCGCAGGTGACGATGGTCGTCTCGCTGCGCCAGAGCGGCGCGGGCGGCACGGCGATCGGCGCCGTGATGGCCTGTGCCGGGGTCGGGGGGCTGCTGGGCGCGGCGGCGGCGCCCTGGCTGATCAAGCGGAACCCGGCCGGGCGGCTGTTCCTGCTCATCGGCATGGTCTGGGCGCTCGGCCTCGCCGTCTTCTCCCGGACCACGCTCCCCTGGGCACTCGGCCCGGTCCTGATCGTGGTCGTCTTCTTCAGCCCGCCCGCGGGCATCGTGGTCGGCCGCGCGGTGCTGGTGCTCGCGCCCCGCGACCTGCTGGGCCGGATCAGCACCGCGACCGGCCTGATGATGGCCGGGCTGGCCTCCGCCGGGCCGGTCCTGGCGGGTTCGTTCGTGGACTCCATCGGGGCGAGCCGCACCTGGCTGGTGCTGGCCGGCACCGCGGCGGTGGTCACGGTGCTCTCCTCGGTGCCGCTGCTGCGTGAGACCAGTCTGGACGCCACCGACGACGACCGGGGTGCCGCGCCGAAGGAGGCGGACGTGCCGCTTCCCGCGCCGGCCGACGACGAGGACGCCGGGGCGGCCGGGCTGGTCGCGGCGCCTCCCGTACCGCGCCCGGGCAGTGGCGGCTCCTGACCGCGCCCGCCTCCCGCCGTGTCCGACGTGACCGTTCTCCCTGGAGCGCCGCGATGACCGTGTCCCCGCCCCGCGACGCCGGACCTGCGTCCGCCCGGCCCGGTTACCCGGCCGCCCCCCGCACCGGTCCGGTCGAGATCATCCACGGCCGGCCGGTGGCCGACCCGTACCGCTGGCTGGAGGACGCCGAGGACCCCGCCACCGCCGCCTGGAGCGCCGCGCAGGACCGGCTCTACGCCTGGGAGGAGGCCCGCCGGCCGGGCCTGGAGGCACTGCGCGGCCGGATGGCGGAGCTGCTCGCCGGGGGCGGCGCGGCGCCGCCGGCGGTGCGCGGCGGGCGGGAGTTCCGCCTGCGCAGGGAGGCGGGGCGTGAACTCGCGGTGCTCGCCGTCCGCGAGGGCGGCCGGACCCGGGTGCTGCTCGACCCGCTGGACGCCGACCCGTCCGGTACGACGGTGATCGACGCCTGGGAGCCGTCGTGGGAGGGCGGTCTGGTGGCCGTGCAGCTGTCGTCGGGCGGCACGGAGCAGTCGGTGCTGCGGGTGCTCGACGCGGTGACCGGGGCGGTGGTGGACGGGCCAGTGGACCGGGTCCGCCGCTCCCCCGTGGCGTGGCTGCCGGACGGCCGGTCCTTCTACTACGTACGCCGGCTGCCGCCGGAGCGGACGCCGGGACGTCACCGCCGGGTGTATCTGCACGAGGTCGGCACCCCGGCGGACCGGGACACCGAGGTCTTCGGCGCCGGGCGCCCGGAGACCCAGTACTACACCGTGGCCACCTCCCCCGACGGCCGGCTCCTCGTCGTCGGGGCCAGCGAGGGCACCGCGCCGCGTACCGACCTGTGGACCGCCGACCTGACCGCGACCGGCCCGGACCGGCCCGTCCTGCGCCCCTTCCAGCAGGGCACCGACGCGCGCACCTCGGTCCGCCTCCGCCCGGGCGGCGGGCCGCTGCTGCTCAGGACGACGGCGGGTGCGCCGCGCGGCCGGATCGCCGAGGCCCGCCCGGACGCCACGGGCCCCGGCCGGTGGCGCACCCTGGTCGGCGAGCGGCCCGGCACCGTGCTCCAGGATTTCGCGGTCCTGGACGGCCCGGCGCTGAAGCGGCCGCTGCTGGTGGTCGTACGGACCCGGCACGCGGTCGGTGAGATGACCCTGCACGACGCCCGGACCGGCGCACGCACGGGGTCCGTACCCCTGCCGGGGCAGGGCACGGTGACGCGCCTGACCACACGTCAGGACGGTGGCCATGAGGCGTGGTTCTCGTACACCGACCACATCACGCCCACCACCGTCCTGCACTTCGACGCGGTGACCGGCCGGCTCGGTCCGTGGGCGGGCGGGCCGCCTGCCGCGCCGCCGGCCGAGGGGGTGCGGGTCAGCCAGGAGGTCGTCCGCTCCGGCGACGGCACCGAGGTGCGCATGTTCGTCATGTCCCCCACGGGCGTTCCCGACCGGCCACGCCCCGCCGTCCTCACCGGGTACGGCGGCTTCGGCGCCTCGATGACGCCCGGTTTCACCCCGCAGGCGGTGCCCTGGGTGCGTGCGGGCGGGGTGTACGCGGTGGCCTGCGTGCGTGGCGGCGGCGAGGAGGGCGAGGCATGGCACCGGGCCGGGCGCCGCGAGCACAAGCAGCACACCTTCGAGGACTTCGACGCCGCCGCTGACCACCTGCTCGCCGGGGGCTGGGCCGCGCCGGGCCGGCTCGGGGTGCTCGGCAGCTCCAACGGCGGCCTGCTGGCCGGTGCCGCGCTGACCCGCAGGCCGGAGATGTACGGGGCGGTCGTGTGCGCGGCGCCGCTGCTGGACATGGTGCGCTACGAGCTGTCGGGGATGGGTGCGAGCTGGCGCGACGAGTACGGGAGCGCCGAGGATCCCACCGAGTTCGCGCGGCTGCTGGCGTACTCGCCGTACCACCGGGTGCGCCGGGGCGTCCGCTACCCGGCCGTGCTGCTGGCCGTGTTCGACGGTGACACCCGCGTCGACCCGGCGCACGCGCGGAAGATGTGCGCCGCGCTGCAGTGGGCCGGTACGGGGGACGGGCCGGTGGTGCTGCGCACCGAGCGCGGGGTCGGGCACGGCACGCGCGGCATCTCGCGCAGCGCCGGCCTGTACGCGGACGTCATGGCCTTCCTCGCCCACCACTTGGGCCTCGACCTGACGAAGGACGCCTCCGGATGAACGTGACCCTGTGCCCGCTGAGCGATCCCGGCTACCTCTACCCGGTCCTCGCGGCCGGGCGGGAGCTGCGGCGCCGGGGCCACACCGTCCAGGTCCTCGCCGGGCCGGACGCCGCGCCCGCCGTCGCCGCCGCCGGACTTGAGCTGTCGGCCCTCGCCCCGCGCACCGCGCTGTCGGTGGCCCACTGGACGGTCCGGGGCCCCGAGCAGTACGCGGCGGTGGCGGCGGCGGTCCGCGAACTGCGGCCCGACGTCCTGGTCACCTCCGTGCTCAACCACGGCGCCCTGGTCGCAGCCGAGGCGGCCGGCCTGCCGGTGGTGGTCCTGGGTCTCGCGGCGCACCTGTGGCCCTACCGCTTCGGGCCGGACGACGGCTGCGGCCGTGCGTGGCGGCTCGCGGAGATGCTGAAGCACTACACGGCGGTACGGGAGAGCGCCGGGCTCGCCCCGCGCCGCGACCGCTTCGCGGACACCCCGCTGCTCGGCTCCGCCTTCCTGCTGCGCGGCCACCCCGTCATGGAGGTGCCCGGCGCCGAACTGCCCTCGGTGGTAGGGCATGTCGGCCCGTGCTGGTGGGAGCCGGCGCCCCCGGCGCGGGAGGAGCCGTTGCCGGATGCCGGGCCGGTGGCGTACGTGCATCTCGGCCGCACCTTCGGCGGCAGCAGCCTCTGGCCGCGCTTGAACGCCGCCTTCGCCTCCGGCGCGTACCGGGCCGTGGTCGAGCTGGGCCGGTCCGGCCCGCCCGAGGCCGCCCCGGGCGCCCGGCTGACCGTGGGGCGCCGTGCCCGGATGGGGCCGCTCGTGGAGCGGGCGGACCTGGTCCTGACGAATGCGACGTCCGCCCCCGTGCTGGCGGCGCTCCTGCACGGCAAGCCGCTGCTCGTCGCCCCCAACGGGTCGGAGCAGCAGGTCCTCGCCGCCGCCTGTCTGCGCGCCGGTGTCGCCCGCAGGCTGCCGGATGCCGGTGCCGGTACGGCTGAGCTGCGCGCCGCGGTCGAGGAGACGGGCCGCGATCCGGGGCTGCGCGCGCGGGTGCGGGAGGTCGGCGGTCTGCTGGCCGACGGCAAGAGCGAGGCGCGTGCCGCCGACGCCGTGGAGTCGGCGGCACGCTGACGCGCGGACCCTCATCCCCCGTGCGGGGCCTGGGGCGGAAGGCCGTCGAGCAGGACGTCGCGCAGCGCGGTCACCAGCTCCAGACTCCGCGCCCGGACCGCCGTGGGCGGCTCCTCCTCGCGCCGCTCGGTGACGACCGCGAGGGCCGCCGCCGCCTGACGGGCGAAGAGGGCGAGCAGGTCGAGTTCGGAGAGGCTGGAGCGGGACTGCTCGACCGGGTCGAGGACTTCGAGCACCCCGAGCACCCGGTCGCGGTGGGCGAGGGGCGCGGCCATCAGCGCGTCCGGCACATAGCCGGTCGACTTGGCGACATCGCGGGCGAACATGCCCTGCTGCTTCAGGTCGTCCGCGACCATCGGCTCGCCCGAGACGAGCACCCAGCCCGCCAGCCCCCGGCCGGCCGGGAACCGGGAGCCCACCAGGGACTCCTCGCCCTCCCCGGCCACCGCCTGGAAGACCAGCTCGTCGGCGTCCCGGTCGTGCAGCAGGACGGAGCTGGCCGCCGCGCCGAAGATGGCGCGTGCCGTCTCGACGACGGACTGCAGCAGATCGCGTTCGGCGCTGCCGGCCCGTGTCGCTGGACCCGCGCCGGTGGCGGGGACGAGGCCGTGGGACTGGCTCATGATTCACCTCGGGTTCCTGGTTCGCCGATGCGTACGTTCGCCGCGGAGAGGTACAGCGCGTGCTTGATCTGGAACGGGGTCAGCTTGGGCCTGCTGCCGAGCAGCCGCGCGCACAGCCCGCTGATGAACGGGGTGGCGAAGCTGTTGCCCGTGGTGCGGATGGTCTTGCCGCCGGTCCAGGCCACCTGCACGTTCTGGCCGGGCGCGAAGAACTCGACGGGCGGTGCGGGGTTGTAGAGGAAGAGCCCGGAGTCGTCCTCGCGGTGCGTACCGACCGAGATCACCGACGAGAACCGCCAGGGGAAGCTCTCCACCGGCGTGTTGTGGGCCGAGGCCACCAGTGTGGTCCCGGTGAAGAACGCCTGGTCGGCCAGGGAGCGCAGGGTTTCGAGGAACTGCGGGCGGGTCGTGGACAGGCTCAGGTTGACCACGTCGAAGCCCTGGTCGACGGCCCAGCGCAACCCCGTGAGCAGGGCGTCGCCGGTGCCGGTGAAGCCCTGGCCGAGCACGCGCACGCTGTACAGGGAGCACTCCGGCGCCACCCGCCGCACGATCCCGGCGCACGCCGTGCCGTGCCCGCAGCCGTCTCCGGCGCCGTCCGGCAGCGGGCCGCTGTCGATGACGCGCGGGGTCCCGTCCGCGTCGGCCGCCACCTCGTACGAGCCGTCGACCGGGCCGACCCCGGGGTGCCCGCACTCCACGCCGGTGTCGACCACGCAGACCCGTACCCCTGCCCCGTCCGACCACTGCGAAGGGTCGGCGGAGAGGGCCGGCACAGTGTCGGCGAGCATCGCGAGGTCGTCGGGCGTACGGTCGCGCAGGCTCCAGGTGAGCCCTCCCGCCGTCCTGGTGGTCATTCGGTCCTGCCTTCCCGCCCGGCCGGGCCGGCGCCCCGGGCCGCGGCCGCGCTGTCGTCGGCGAACGCGGCCGCGCGGTCCGCGCCGAGCCGGTGTCCCTTGGCTGCGAAGTGCCGCAGCGCCGTGCGCGCCTCCCGGGCCGCCTCGCCGGGCAGGGCCAGGGTGCGCAAGGTGTGTGCGAGGTCGAGGGCGGCCGTGCCGCGTACGACCGGTGAGTCGGTGTCAGCGGCGGTGGCGGTCGCCCGCTGGGCGCAGGCTCGGGCCGCGGCCGGTTCCCCGGCGAGCGCGAGTGCGCGGGCCCGCAGCCCGAAGGCGTCGGCGGACTCCGCCGGGGGCAGGCCGGCCTCCCGCGGGTCGGGCAACGCCAGCGCGTGGGCCGGCTCGCCGCGCTCCAGCAGGATGCGGGCCCGCTCGCGGGCGATGCCGGGCAGCGCGCCCGTGGCACCGAGTTCCGTCCCGGCCCGGGCCGCCTCGTCCAGCAGGGCGAGCCTGCGCTCGGGCGTGCCCGTCAGGGCCTCCACCTCGGCGGCGAACAGTGGCACGAACAGCGCGCTCTCCGCGTAGCCGAGGCCGGTGGCGAGCCCCGCCGCCTCGGCCAGCCGTGCACGGGCCTCTTCGGCGCGGCCCTGGAGGGCCAGGAGCACGGCGAGTGGGCAGGCCAGGGTGGCGCGGACGGTCGGCCGGCCGGCGCCGTGGGCCGCGAGGAGCTGTTCGCACCGGTCGACGGCGCGCGCGACGGGGGTCGGGCCCCGCCACAGGGAGATGCCGAACGCGCCGAGTGCCAGGGCTCGTTCGGGTTCGGCGTCGGCGCGGCCCGCGTGGTCGAGGGCGCGGCTGAGCAGCGCCTCGGCCTGGGCGTGCCGGCCGCGCCGCTGGCGGTCCTGGGCGATGCGGACGCAGGCGCGGGCGATGCCCTGGTCGTCGTCCGCCGCCGTGAACAGGCCGAGCGCGGCCTCGGCGACATCGGCGGCCGAGCCGTGCCGGGGGTCGAGCGCGGTCAGCGCGAGCCGGGCGTGGGCCGCGCCCAGCGGGTCGCCGGCCCGCTCGGCGGTGTCGAGCGCCCCGGCGAGCAGTTCCCGGCCGCGCACCGCGTCGCCGCGCGCGGCCTTCGTCTCACCGAGGCGGCGGGCGGCCTCGGCGGCGACGGGCTCGCCGGGGACGGCGAGCTCCAGGCCCTGGGTGAGGAGGTCGTCGGCCCAGGCCAGGTCGGAGCGGGCCAGGGCGGCGGCGCCGGCCCGGGTGAGCAGCGCGGCGGCGCGGGCCCGCAGCACGTCGGTGTCCTCGTCGTGCGTGCCGAGTTCGGTGAGGAGCCGGTGGGCACGGGCCAGGTGGGTGCCGACGGCGGCGTCGCCCGCCTCCTGCCCGGTCAGGACCCGGGCGGCGTGCTCGTGCCGCCGGGCGCGCACCTTCTTGGCCATCCCCCGGTACGCGGTCTCCTGGACGAGGGCGCTGCCGAAGCGGAGTACGGCGCTCGCGGCGCGGCTGCGGTCGCCGGTCTCGATGAGCCGCCGCCGCAGGAGCCCGCGCAGCAGGCCGGTGGCGGACTCCGCGGGGCCGGCCTCTTCGGCGGCGGCCAGTCCGGTGAGGTCGGCGCGGCGGAACTCGCGGCCCAGGACGGCGGCCAGTTGGAGAAGGGTCCGCTCCTCGGGCGGGAGCGCGTCGATGCGGGCGCCGAGCAGGGCGTGCACGGTGAGCGGCAGGTCGTCGCACTCGGCGGCCATGGCCGTCAGGTGTTCCAGGTAGAGCGGGTTGCCCTCGGCGCGGTCGAGCGCGCTCTCCAGCACGCCCTGCCGGTGGGCCGCGACCTCGACCAGTTCGCCGGCCAGGGCGGCGGCCTCCTGGCGCGTGAGCGGGGTGAGCATGAGCGAGGCGGACCGCATCCGGCCGCTGCCCCATCCCGGATGGGTCTCCAGGAGTTCGGGGCGCGCGGCGCACACCAGGGCGACGGCCGAGCGGTCGAGTTCGTCCAGCAGCCGGTCGGCGAGGTCGAGCAGTGGCGCGGAGGCCCAGTGGCAGTCGTCCAGGACGAGCACGACGGGCCGCTCCCGGGAGAGCGCGTCCAGCAGGCAGGCCAGCGCCATGAGCGTGTCGTCCGTGGAGGGGCTGGGCGTGCCGTCCGCGAGCAGTCCGCCGCGCAGGAGGCGCAGCGCCTGGTCCGCCTCGGTGCGTTCGGGGGCCGGCAGCCGCGCGAGCCCGGCGTCCTCGCCGACGGCGGCGAGCACCTGGCGTACCGCTTCGGCGAGCGGGGCGAGGGTACCGGTCTCGCCGTACGGGCGGCATCTGCCTTCCCCGTACGCCGGGCAGTCCCGCAGCCATTCGCGCAGCAGCCGGGTCTTGCCGAGGCCGGCCTCGCCGTAGACGGTCACCAGGTGCGAACGGGGGTCGGTGGTCAATTTACGCAGCAGCAGGCGGAGTTCGGCGAGTTCCTGCTCGCGGCCGATGAACGGGGTGTCGAAGCGGCGGACCCGCTCCGGGTCGTCCTCGTGCAGGGCGACCAGGCGGTGGGCCGGTACGGGGGCGGCGACGCCCTTGAGGGACAGCGCCCCGGCGGCTTCGGTGACCGCCGAGGGCCCGGCGGCGCGGAGGGTGGCGGGGCCGATGAGGATCTCCGCCGTCCCGGCGCGCTGTTCGAGCCGGGCCGCGATGTTGACCACCTCGCCGGAGACCAGGGCCTGCCGGGCCGCCGGGTCGGCGTTCACCACGACCTCGCCGGTGTTCACGCCGATGCGGACGGCGAGCCGCACCCCGTGGCGCCGCTCCAGGTCGGCGTTGAGCCCGTCGAGGCCGGTGACCATGGAGCGGGCGGCGGCCAGGGCCCGGTGGGCGTCGTCCTCGTGTCGTGCGGGGATGCCGAAGACCGCCATCACGGCGTCGCCGATGAACTTCTCCACCGTGCCGCCGTGTTCCTCGATCCGGCCCCGCATCAGCGCGAAGTACCGCAGGGTGACCGTGCGCAGCGTCTCCGGGTCGAGCCGTCCGGACAGGGCCGTGGAGCCGACGAGGTCGCAGAAGACGACGGTCACCACCCGGCGCTCCTCGGCCGCTGCGGAACCGGCCGCCGGTACGCAGGCGGTTCCGCACCGGGGGCAGAAGGCGGCGCCGTCCGGTGGCGGTTCGGGGCAGCGGGGGCACGTGGTGCGTGCGGCTGCGGCCATCAGAACAGCGCTCCGCCGGCGATCTCGCTGTGCGCCTGCACCTCCGGTTCGGCCGCGTCCAGCCTTTCCTTGAGGCCCAGCAGCAGGGTCAGTTCCTCCGCGCTGAGGTCCCGGAGCACGTCCCGCTGCTCGGGCGAGAGGCTGTGCAGCGGGAACCCGGCGTCCTCCAGTGCGCGCAGGCGGTCGCGGTCGTCCGCAGGGTCATTCATGGGTGCTCCCCGATGTGTGTGGTCCCGTGGCGATGCGGTCGAACAGCTCGGCGAGTGCGGTGACCGTGTGCAGCGCGCTGACGGCGATCAGGGACCGCTGCCCGGGTTCCAGCGGCAGCCGGCCGATCAGCCGGTCCAGGTCCGCGCTGTGGCCGTCGTCCAGGTCGGCGTGCAGGCGTACGGTCTCGAAGGCGGCGGGCGGCAGCCCGGTCTCCCGGGCGAGCCGCCCGGCCAGCCCGGGCGCCGGCGCGTTGCCCTCCAGTACGGCGATGTAGCCGAGCAGGGCCACCGGGTGGCTGTGCTCGATCCAGTAGTACTGGGCCCCGACCAGGGCGGCGACGTGGGCGGGCGGGACGGCGGCGGTCAGCTCGCCGGGCGGCGCCCCGCAGAAGGCGGCGTCCGTGAGCAGCCAGTCGTCGTGGCCGCGCTCCTCCTCGGCGTGCGCCCGCAGGTAGCGGGCGAGCGGCGGAGCCACCGGGTCGCGCGGCAGGGCCTCGCAGCGTTCGGCGGCCCGTTCCATGAGGGGGACGGAGGCCCGGATCACCTGGTGCATGGTGCGCAGGTAGTGCCGGTAGCGGGCGGGGAGCCCGGGTCCCGAGCGCCACATGCGGGCGGCGGCGGTCCGCAACGCCGGCTGTACGAGGGAGAGTTCGAGCCGCAGCAGCGCGGCGGCCGACGAGGTCACCGGGGCGCCTCTCACGCGGGTGCCTCCTCGCCGTCCCGGCCGCCGAGCAGCACGAGCGGCGCGTACCGCCCGGTGCCGTACCGCCGCAGCAGCGTCTCCGCCCCCGCGTCGCGCTGGAGCCGGGCGCCCAGTGCGTCCATCGCACCGGCGGCCGGGCGGGACCCGGCGGCCACGGCCGCCGCCAGCGCCCCGGGCCGCCGGGTCAGGGCCCGGCAGTCCGCGCAGGACCCGGCGCCGGCGGTCCGCAGGGTGCGCAGCACGGGTGACTCCTGGCAGCGGCGCCGCACCGCCGCCCAGCCGTCGACGGCGATGTGCCCGAGGCGCAGGTGCTCGGGTGCGGGGCGGGCGTCCACCACGCGCTGGTTGCAGCAGGCGGTGACGGTTCCGTCGAAGGCCACCGTCGGCCAGGCCGCCATGGCGCACGGGGCCGGGCGCTCCCCGGATCCGTGGGGCGGGCGCGCGGCCGCCCAGTGCGCGCCACGCCCCACAGGCCGTACGTGATTGACGAGGACGGCCGCCCGGTCCCGGAATTCGGTCCGGATCGCGGCGGTGACCTCCGCGAGATAGGGGTCGTCGGGCGAAAGGCCCACGACATGGAAACTCGCGTCGATTCCCTTTCCCATGATGTGGTGCACCGCGCGGAATACCGCGGCGCGTGGCACTTCGCGCTCGTGGAATGCGTCGATGCTCGCGGAGAAATGGTCGATGTTCCGCAGCGCGCGCAGGATGCGGGCCGGTATGTACCCGTCGGCCGCGAAGAACATGCCGCTGAGGACGGCCGTTCGCGTTCCGGCCGCGGCGGCGAGCCCGGCGAGGCCGTCCACGAGCGCCGGCCGCAGCAGCGGCTCACCGCCCGTGAGCATGAGGACCTCCGGCCGGTCCTGCGGGGTGAAGCCGCCGACGAAGCGGCGCAACGCCTCGGCCGGGGTGTCCTCGCCCCGGGGGCCGGACGAGGTGGAGCAGTGGGCGCAGCTCAGCGGGCAGCGCCTGGTGAGGGTGGCGAGCAGCCCGGCGGCGGGCACCGGGCGCAGTTCGATGATCTCCGCCAGTCGCATCGCGTCACCTCCTCGGTCACCGGGGCATGCGGCGCCAGCGTGCGCGGCACCGGTTCGGCGGCGGTTGGCGTCCGGTTCGGAGCCGGTACGGGAGCGGGGCCGTCCGCCCGCGCGACCGGCCGGCCGTTTCACCCCGCTATGAACGCTTGCTCACCCTTCGTCCCGGCGGGTGTGTTGCTGCATGCACCTTGAGCCATCCTCAAGCCCATGGCCGCGCCCCCGGCTTGTGACCATGCTGTGATGAACAGCGGGAATTCCATCGCATTGCCGCTGTATTCACGGCTCCTCGCGGATTCGCTCACCCCCCGACCGCTCCCCGGAGGCTTTCGTGCATGCCATTGTTCTCTGCTCCCTGAACTCCGACGACACCGGCTGGGGAAGGGGTTGAGGAAAAGATGACGGACACCTTTGCGGAAATTCGCCCCGGGGAGGCGGAGACCGGGGCCGCACGAGAACACGCCGGCGTCCGTTTGCGGATCGACCTGCTCGGTCCGCTGCGCGCCACCCGTGACGGGCTGCCGCTGCCGCTCGGCCCGCTGAAGCAGCGCCTGGTCCTGGCGGTCCTGCTCACCCGCCCGAACGCGCCGGTCTCGCTGGAGGAACTGACCGACGCCGTGTGGCCGGACGACCCGCCGCGCACGGCCCGCAAGAACCTCCAGGTGTACGTCTCGACCCTGCGGCGGATCCTCGACCCGGACGACCTGGGCCGACTGCACCACGGCCCCGGCGGATACGTGCTGCACCTCGGCGCCGACGAGTGCGACAGCCTGCGCTTCGACGAGCTGGCCCGGCTCGGCGACGCCGAGGTGCGCGCGGGCGCCCCGAGCCGCGCCGCCCGGCTGTACCGCCAGGCGCTCGACCTGTGGCGGCACGAGCCCTTCGCCGACCTCGCCGGCCGCGCCGATGTGCTGCGCGCCGCCGTCGAACGCCGGCACGTGCGCCGGCTCGCGGTGTACGAGGCGTGGGCGGAGGCCCAGTTGGAGACGGGCGAGGCGGCCGCGGTCGCCGACACGGTGGACGAGATGGCCGCCCGTCACCCGCTGCGGGAGCGGCTGCGCGCCGCCCAGATCACCGCGCTGCACCGGGCCGGCCGCCGCACGGAGGCGCTGGCCGCGTATGACGACTGCCGCCAGCAGCTCTCCCGCGAACTGGGCCTGGAGCCGGGCGCGGCCCTGCAGAGCGCCTACCGCGCCCTGCTGGCGGACGCTGCCCCTTTCCGGCCGCGCGACGGTGCCACCGGGCCGCGGCTGCTCCCGCCGGACCTCGGCGACTTCACCGGGCGGGCGCGGGAGGTGGCGGCCGTCTGCGCGCAGCTGGGCCGCGAGGGCGGGCCGCCGGTGCTGCTCACCGGCCCGCCCGGTGTCGGCAAGACCGCCCTCGCCGTGCACGTCGCGCACCGGCTCGCCGTCCACTACCCGGACGGCGTGGTCGCCACCCGGCTCTGCGCCGAGGACGGGTCCGTACGCCCCTGGGCATCGGTGCTGGCGGAACTGGCCCGCGCCCTGGGCTGTACGGAACGCCTCCCGGCCGGCCGGGAGGAGGCCGCGATCACCTGGCGGTCCTGGCTGTCCGGGCGCCGCGTCCTGCTGGTCCTGGACGACGCGCCGGACCCGGCCGCCCTCGGCCCGCTCCTGCCGCCGTCGGGCCCCACCGCCGCGCTGGTCACCTCCCGGAGCCGGCTGCCCTGCCTGGAGGCCGCACACCGGACCGAACTCCCGCCGCTCTCCCCCGACGAGGCCCTGGACCTGCTGGGCGGCATCATCGGCCGGAGCCGGCCGGCCGCCGAACCGGCCGCCGCCGCACGCATCGTGGCCGCCACCGGGCTCCTCCCGTACGCCCTGCGGGCGGCCGGCAACCGCCTCTCCGTCCTGCGCCACATGCCGCTCGGGCAGTACGCGGACCGGCTGGAACACCCGGCGGAGGCGCTGGACGAGCTCGCGTCCGGCGGGGCCGGGGTGCGCACGCGGCTCGCGGACGCCTGGGCCCGGCTGCCCGGGCCCGCCCGCGCCACCCTCCACGCCCTGGCCGCGCTGCCGGACCCGGCCTTCTCCCTGCCCGCCGCCGCCCGCGCCCTGGGCCTGGAGGGGCGGGACACCCAACGGGCCCTGGAGCACCTGATCGACGTCGGCGTCCTGGCCCCGCCGCCCTGCCCGGACGTGATCGCGCACGCGTCGGCGGCCGAGGAGTGCGTACGGTACGAACTGCCGTGGCTGACCCTGCTGTTCGCGCGGGAGCAGCGGGACCGGGCGAGCGCGCGGGAAACGAGGTGCTAGCTGCGGGGCGGGACCCGTCCGGCGCGGCGCCGGGGGCTCCGCCGGGCTCGCCGGGGCGTTCAGGCGCCACCGGGGGCCGCCGCGGCCGGGCCGGAGGACTGCACGCGGGCCAGGTAACCGGCCTGGAAGCGGCTGGCCGCGCCCAGCTGTTCCATGATCTCGGCGATGTGCTTGCGGCAGGTCCGCAGCGACATCCCCAGCCGCCGGGCCACCATCTCGTCCTTCATGCCCTCGGCCAGCAGCCGCACGATCGCCTGCTTCACCTCGTCGCGCGCCGAGCTCTCGGTCCAGGCCGGCTGGTAGGGCTCCGCCAGCGACCAGGCGTGGTCGAAGGTCGTGCACAGGTACGCCACCGTGGACGGGTCGTGGATGACGATGGCCGCGTCCAGGTCGTCCTGGTGCGGGATGAACACGGTGTCCCCGTCGAACGCGACCATTCTGCCGAACAGTTCGCTCAGGGTTCTTATCTCGGCCCCTTCACCGGTCATCCGCCGCGCGTACTCCTGCGTGGGCAGGTGGTAGCGGGCGGTGTGCTGGTACAGCGTGCGCATCCGCACCCCTCTGCGCAGCATGTCCCGGTCCCGGACGAATGCCTGTTCCAGGAGCGCCGGGGAGCGGCCCCCGCCGGGATGACAGGTGCGCACCTCGCACCGGCATCGCAGGGTCGCCTCGGTGATCATGCCGACGACGGTCTTGAGGTCCGTGACCTCCGTCAGCGCCGGCCGCCCCTGCCATCTTCGCCGGCCCTCCGTGTAGAGGGGCGTCAGGAGCGCCAGTTCGCCGCGGAGCTGGTCGATCTCGGCGAGTTCCCGGCGCAGCCCCGCCTCCTTCGGCGCGATGAGCGCGGCGATGGCCGCGTCCGGCGCCACCGGGACCAGCCGGTCGGGGTCCTCGGGCAGATGTCTCAGCAGCAGGAGGTCGGTCAGGGTCCGCACCGCCGAGGCCGCGCAGTTCTCCGGCAGGCCCAGCGTCGCGCCCACGGTCCGCGCGTCGCACGAGCCCTGGTCGCTCACCCACCGGAACACCCGGACGGCGTCCTCGGACAGCTGCGTCTTCGGTGCCGTGCCCGCCGCCTGCTCGCGCGGCCCGGCCGGCCGGCCGTCGTCCCCACCGATGCCGCCCACCCGACCCCCTCGTCAGCCCCGATGGCTCCGCCCAGCCCGTACTGATGTCTATTGTTCAGATGCGCGGTGGATATTCCCAGACCCCCTGGAAGGAATCACCGTGGAACGGACCAAAGGGACACTCTCCCTGCTCCTCGAACGCGTCGTCCTCCTCCTGGTCGGCAGGACCCGCTCCCGCCGGCCCCCGTCCGGCGACGGCAGCACGGCCCGCGACATCCTCAACCAGCCGCCGCGCCCGCTGCGGGGCGACGGCGGCCCGCCGAACTGGTAGGCCGCCCGGGCCTGTCCGGGCGGCCTGGTGCGGAGGCTCAGCCCACCAGGTCCGGCGCGCGCAGCATCTCGGGCGGGATGCCCCAGGCGTCGACCAGGTCGACCGCGAGGGGGCGGACCTTGCGGCAGAGGTCGTTCACCTCGCGGCTGATCGCCTTGGAGCGCTGGACGGTCAGACGGCCGTGTTCCATGAACCAGGCGCGGTCCGCCTCGATCGTGGACAGCGCGAACAGGTCGCACAGCAGGACCAGCGCCGCCTTGTTGCCGCCCTCGGGCAGCTCGCCCACCTTGGTGGTGAACGCCTCCAGGACCAGCCGCTCGACGTGCGCGTGGGCGACCGCGATCACGTGGTCCTGCACCTGGGAGAAGACGGCGCCCGGGTCGCGCCGGTCGTCGATCCCGCGCTTGAGCCGGCGGGCCACACCGGCGAGCATGTGCTCCTCCCGGAAGCGGAGCATGGCGAGCTGGTACTCCGAATCGAGCAGACCGGCTTCGCGGTCCCACTCGTCGCCGCCGGGCAGCAGGTCCCGTACCCGCTCCAGCAGCTTGTGGGCCGATGTCTTCTCCATGACCGCCTCGACCGCGATACCGGCCACGTGGCGGACCGTGCCCAGCTGGTCCAGGTCCTCGAACTCACTCGCGTAGTGGGTGAGCAGCCCCTTCGCCACGAGCTGCAGCAGGACGTGGTTGTCGCCCTCGAAGGTGGTGAAGATGTCGCTGTCGGCCTTGAGCGCGGCGAACCGGTTGACGCTGAGGTAGCCGGCGCCCCCGCACGCCTCACGGCACTCCTGGACGACCCGGGTGGCGTGCCAGGTGGCGAGCGCCTTGGTGCCGGCGGCCCGTGACTCCAGCAGGCGCCGTGCCTGCGCGTCGTCCTCGATGCCGGAGAAGACGTCGTGCAGCTGGGTGCGCACGACGTCCTGCGCGAAGTGCAGCGCGTACGTGCGTGCGAGAAGCGGCAGCAGCCTGCGCTGGTGCAGGCCGTAGTCGAGGAGCAGCTGCTCGTCCGTGTCCGGGGCGGCTGCGAACTGCCGGCGCCGCACGGCGTACTTCGTGGCGACCGCCAGCGCCACCTTGGCCGCGCCGACCCCGGCCCCGGCGACGCTGACGCGGCCCTGCACCAGCGTGCCGAGCATGGTGAAGAAGCGCCGTCCGGGATTCTCGATCGGGCTCTCGTAGACGCCGTCGGGGGTGACGTCGGCGAACCGGTTGAGCAGTGCCTCACGAGGCACCCGCACGCCGTCGAACCGGATGCGGCCGTTGTCCACGCCGTTGAGGCCCATCTTGCGGCCGTCGTCCTCGATCCGGACGCCGGGCACCACCTCGCCCCCGTCCCGGACCCGCACGACGAACGCGTGCACCCCCTCGGCCTTCCCGCCCACCTCCAGCTGGGCGAAGACCACCGCCAGCTCCGCGTGGCGGGCCGCGTTGCCGATGTAGTCCTTGCCAGCCCCCTCGCCCCGGGTGGTGATGACGAACTCCTGGGCGGCGGCGTCGTACGTCGCGACGGTGCCGAGCGCCTGCACGTTGGAGCCGTGCCCGGTCTCGGTCATCGCGAAACAGCCCATCAGGCGCCCGGTGATCAGGTCGGGCAGATGGGCCTCGTGGTGGCGGCGGGTGCCCAGATGGAGGATCGCGCCGCCGAAGAGTCCGAACTGCACACCGACCTTCACCAGCACGGACAGGTCGCCGAAGGCCAGCGTCTCGAACGCGGCGATCGACGCGCCGATGTCGCCGCCCCCGCCGTACTCGCTCGGGAATCCCATCCCGGTCTGGCCCGTCGCGGCCATCTCGACCACGATGTCCCGCACCCGTTCGCGGTACGCGTCGATGCCGAGCTCCTCGGCCTCCTCCAGGACGGAGGCGTACGCCGTCAGATTGGTCCGGACGAGGTCACGGATGCCGGCGTACTCGCCGTCGAGCACCTCGGTCAGGGCCCGTACGTCGACCTCGGGCTGTACGTAACCGCTCTCGGCGCTCTCGGCAGGGGGTGTGTTGTCAGTGGCCATGCCTTTGCGCTACCCCGAGCGCGGGCGATCAAGCGGCCGACCGGCGCTGCGGCGGAGGGGTGGTTCCCAGGCTGCGGCGCACAGGGACTCGGCCACGGCGGCCGTGTAGCGGGCGGCGGTGAGCCAGTGGGTGGCGAAGCCGTCGGTGTCGGCGGGGAGGAGGCGGCCGAAGAGGTCCCGCTCGCGCCGGCCCGCCGATGCGCACAGGGCGGCGAGGAGCCCGGCGGCCGTGGGGAGGCCCGCGCGGCGGATGCGGCGGGTCTCGGCGGTGACGTCGCCGAGCATGCCGAGGGCTGAGCGGCCCGCCGTGACCGCCTGTTCGACCCGGCGCTCCAGGAGAAACAGGGGCGACTCCGCGCCGGACCCTCCGGGCTGTGGCGGGGCAGGGCGGACGGGGGCGGACGGGTCCGGGAGGTCGGCGCGGCGCAGGCGGTCGAGGCCGAGGTCGAGCGTGCCCTCGCCTGCGGGGTGCGAGCAGGCGAGGAGGGTGAGCCGGGGGTGGAGGGCGGGCACCATGCGGCCGATGATCCTCAGCCGTGTCCCCGGTGCCGTGGCCAGCAGCATCAGGTTGTCGCGGTGGGCCAGCGCGGGATCGTCGTCGGCGACGGCGAGCCGGACGGGGATGCCTCCCTCGCACAGCGCCAACAGGCAGGTGCCGCCCGGCTCCGCCACGGCGCCGAGGAGTTCGACGTCCAGGAAGAGCAGGTCGCCGCCGCCTCCGCCCGGGTCCCCGTAACGGGAGGTGGTCCGCAGGGCGCGGGCGGCCTGTGCGGCCGGCGGCGTCTCCCACAGGGCGGCGAGCGGCGGCTCCGTCCACGCCGCGCCCCGGGCGGTGACGGCCTTGACGCCCTTGCCGGCGCCCAGCCTTCCGTCCGGCGAGACCGTCGCCCCCGAGACCGCCAGGCCGGCCCGGCCCAGCTCCCGGTGGGTGAGCGCGGTGTCCCCCAGGCGCACGGCCCGGTCGGCCACGCCCAGGGCGCGCCCGGCTCCGCCGGGTGCCACGTCGCCGACCGTGTGGAGGCGGCCGTCGGATCCGGCCACCCAGGTCCGGACGCCGCCGTGCCCCGAGTCGGTCACCACGGGCTCGGTGAACAGGCCGTACAGGC
>NZ_SSBI01000028.1 GCF_004795015.1 Streptomyces sp. A1277
TGAGTTCTCAAGGAACGGACGCTTCCTTTGTACTCACCCCTGCGGGCTTTCCTCCGGGCGCTTCCCTTCGGTCTTGCGTTTCCGACTCTATCAGACTCTTTCGTGTCCGATTCCCGGTCGAAGCGGGCCGTGCTTTTTCGCTTTCCAGTTCTTCGCTTTCGCGTTTCCCTTTCCGGCGATTCAGACTCTATCAAACCTTTCCGCTCCCCCTGACAGGCCCCCGCAGACATGCGGGTGCCCGATTTCGGGTTAGGGTTTGGGCTCAATAGCCGCCGCCGACCCCCGACTCAAAGTCGCGTTGGGGCCAGGCAGGAGTACGACAGTACAGGTTGCGGGGAGTCGAGGCAAATCGTTTCCGGTGCGCACCTAGGTCCTCGAACCGCCAGGACTCGGGCGGAACCGGGACTTCCTATGACCTAGTCTGCTGAGCAGTACGCCGTCCTCCTATCAAGCCGCGGCGGCACCTTCGAAGCTCCACTGGGAGGCCCCCATGACCACTGTGACGTCCCCTCTTGCCGGACGCGCCATCGGGCTCGCCGACGTCCCCGACCCGGTCTTCGCCGGGGCGATGGTCGGTCCCGGCACTGCCATCGACCCCGTGCGCGAGCCCTCCGAGGCGATCGCGCCCGTCGACGGGATCGTTGTCTCCCTGCACCCGCACGCCTTTGTGGTCGTCGACAGCGAGGGGCACGGCGTGCTCACGCACCTCGGCATCGACACGGTCCAGCTCAACGGCGAGGGCTTCGAGCTGCTCGTGAGCAAGGGCGACACCGTCACCCGCGGCCAGGGCATCGTCCGGTGGGATCCCGCCGCGGTGGAGGCGGCCGGCAAGTCGCCGGTGTGCCCGGTCGTGGCGCTTGAGGCGACGGCCGATTCCCTCTCCGACGTCGTGGAGGCCGGCGAAGTAAAGGTCGGCGACACACTGTTCGGCTGGCAGTAACGCGATCGGCGCAGTGACAGCCGACTGGATATCCACCACCGCGGAGGCAACGGCCACCGCACGACCGGAGACGGGTGAAATGGAGACAACGCTGCGAGGCGTAGGCGTGAGCCACGGTGTGGCGATCGGCGAGGTACGGCACATGGGCACCGCTGTGCTCGAACCGCCGGCCAAGCAGATCCCGGCCGAGGAGGCAGAGCGCGAGCAGGGACGGGCCCGGCAGGCCGTGGAGGCCGTGGCCGCCGACCTCATCGCGCGCGGCAACCTGGCCGGTGGCGAGGCCCAGCACGTGCTGGAGGCCCAGGCCATGATGGCCCAGGACCCCGAGCTCATCGCCGATGTCGAACGGCGCATTGCCGTCGGGAGCACCGCCGAGCGCGGTGTGTACGACGCGTTCGCCGCGTACCGGGCGCTGCTGGCGGGTGCCGGGGAATACCTGGCCGGACGTGTTGCCGACCTCGACGACGTGCGCAACCGGATCGTGGCACGGCTGCTCGGTGTGCCGATGCCCGGTGTGCCGGACAGCGACGAGCCGTACGTCCTGATCGCCCGGGACCTCGCGCCCGCCGACACCGCGCTGCTTGACCCCGCGCTGGTGCTCGGCTTCGTCACCGAGGAGGGCGGGCCGACCAGCCACAGCGCGATCCTCGCGCGGGCGCTCGGTGTGCCCGCCGTGGTGGCGCTGCCCGGCGCCGGCGAGCTGGCCGAGGGCACGCTGATCGCGGTGGACGGCAGCACCGGCGAGATCTTCGTCGAGCCGAGCGCCGCGAAGCGGGCGGAGATGGAGAGCGCCGCCGCCGCGCGCAAGGCCGCGCTGTCGGCGTCGACCGGCCCCGGTGCCACGTCCGACGGTCACAAGGTGCCGCTGCTGGCCAACGTCGGCGGTCCCGGTGACGTGCCGGCGGCCGTCGAGGCGGGTGCGGAGGGCGTTGGCCTGTTCCGTACCGAGTTCCTGTTCCTGGACGACAGCAAGCAGGCGCCGTCCGAGGAGAAGCAGATCGCCGCGTACCGAGCGGTGCTGGAGGCATTCCCCGAGGGCCGTGTCGTGGTGCGCGTGCTGGACGCCGGGGCGGACAAGCCGCTCGACTTCCTCACGCCCGCGGACGAGCCGAACCCGGCGCTCGGCGTGCGCGGGCTGCGCAGCCTCCTGGACCACCCGGACGTGCTGCGCACCCAGCTGACCGCCCTGTCCAAGGCGGCCGAGGGGCTTCCCGTCTACCTTGAGGTCATGGCGCCGATGGTCGCCGACCGCGCCGACGCCAAGGCTTTCGCCGACGCGTGCCGTGCGGCCGGGCTGAACGCGAAGTTCGGTGCGATGGTCGAGATCCCGTCCGCCGCGCTGCGGGCGCGCTCGGTGCTGCAGGAGGTGGAGTTCCTGTCGCTGGGCACCAACGACCTGGCGCAGTACACCTTCGCCGCCGACCGTCAGGTGGGTGCGGTGTCCCGGCTCCAGGACCCGTGGCAGCCCGCGCTGCTGGATCTGGTCGCGCTGTCCGCCGATGCGGCCAAGGCCGAGGGCAAGAGCTGCGGTGTGTGCGGTGAGGCGGCCTCCGATCCGCTGCTCGCCTGTGTGCTGACCGGTCTGGGTGTGACCTCGCTGTCGATGGGCGCGGCCTCCATTCCTTATGTGCGCACCACGCTGGCCAAGTACACGCTCGCCCAGTGCGAGCGGGCCGCGTCGGCCGCGCGTGCGGCGGACTCCGCCGAGGAGGCGCGCCTCGCGGCGCAGGCGGTGCTGTCGGGCGAGTAGGTCCGCGCCGGCCGGACGATGGGTGAAGGGGCTTCCCGCCGAGAGCGGTGGGAAGCCCCTTCGTCGTGTCAGTGGTGCTGTTCCGGCTCGTCGGCCCCGATGTCGAAGCCGGCGCAGTACTCCACGCCGGACTCCGGGGCGACGGGTTCACCGGTGTCGGCGTCGGTGCAGTAGGCGCTGAAGACCTCGCCGGCGGTCAGTGGGACGAGGCCGCCTTCGGTGAGCCGCCAGCCGTGCACCCGGTCCGGGGCGCCGGGTGTGCTCGTCCGCAGGACGACACCGCCGTGGCTCTCCAGGGCGATGGCGACGGCCAGCACGCTGACGAACTCGGCGCCCTCCGCGGAGTCGAGGCAGGCGGGACCCGTAACGTGCCGGTCGGTGTGCAGGGCGGCGAGCAGCTGCTCGTGCTGCGTGGGCGTGCTGCACACCAGGTGGTGGGTGCCGGGGCCGGCCGCCGCCAAGGTGCGCTCCAGGAGGTGGGAGGCGCGGTCGAAGGCCGCGCGGCCGATGTCCTGGCCGCAGTCCGCGCAGTCGCCGAGGCCGGCCAGCAGCATCGTGGCGTACTCCCAGGTGGCCCGGCGGACCGCCCGGCCGACGAGGACCGGGATCAGGGTGTCCAGGGGCTGGCCGGCGTAGGCGACGGTGGCTCCGCAGGCAGCGATCTCGGCGGTGAAGCGGCTGCGGCCGGCCGGGGTGTCGGGGGCGATTCCCTCCTCCGCGCAGTACTCCGCATACTCCTGCGGGTCGAAGAGGGCGACCGTGGTGTGCACGCCCTGGGCGGTGAGGGTCTTGAGGAGGCCCTCCACCTGCTCCAGGTAGACGCCGTGGTCCTCGAAGGTGAAGGTGCGGTAGCGCCGCATCGCCGCGAAGTCCTGTTCATCGGTCAGCAGGCCGATGGTGGTCGGTGCTTCGCGGCGCAGCGTGCGTCGCATGGTGGTGCCGGCCCGTCCGTGGACGGTGGTCCGCTTGTTCCTGGTCTGCGCCATGACTTTCCCCCAGTGCGCTGTCGATCATTGCTCACTCAGAGTAATCAGGGGCACTGACAGTGGTGCGGTCAGCGGCGTTCGCGGGCCAGCTTCTCATAGAAGTGGAGGAGTGCCAGATTGTCGATCGAGCCGGGGTTGACTGCCTTGTCCAGGGCCGTTCCCTGGAGCAGGCGCTTGACCGGAACCTCGATGCGCTTGCCGGTGAGGGTGTGCGGGATACCGGGGACCTCGATGACCTCGTCCGGGACGTGGCGGGGCGAGAGGTTCTCCCGGATGGTGCGCTTGATGCTGTCGCGCAGGTCGTCGTCGAGGGTGGCGTCTTCGGCGAGGTGGACGAAGAGCGGCATCCAGTAGCCGCCGTCCGGCTCCTCCAGGCCGATGACGAGGGACTCGCGGATCTCGGGGAGTCGTTCGACGGCCTCGTAGATGTCGGCGGAGCCCATGCGGACGCCCTGCCGGTTGAGGGTGGAGTCGGAGCGGCCGTGGATGACGACGGAGCCGCGGTCGGTGATCGTGATCCAGTCGCCGTGGCGCCAGGCGCCGGGGTACACGTCGAAGTAACTGTCGTGGTAGCGGCTGCCGTCCGGGTCGTTCCAGAAGCGGACCGGCATGGAGGGCATGGGCTGGGTGACGACGAGTTCGCCGACCTCGCCGGTCAGCGGCTGTCCCTCCGGGTCCCAGGACTGGAGGTCGGTGCCGAGGCAGGCGGCCTGGAGTTCGCCGATGTGGACGGGGAGGGTGGGGACCGCGCCTGCGAAGCAGCTGCAGACGTCGGTGCCGCCGCTGACGGAGGCGATCCACAGGTCGTCGGCGACTGCGTCGTGGAGCCAGCGGAAGCCGTCGGGCGGGAGCGGGGAGCCGGTGGTGGCCACGCACTGGACGCGGGAGAGGTCGAGGTCGCGTCCCGGGTGGATGCCGGCCTTGCGGCAGGCCATGACGTAGGCGGCGGAGGTGCCGAACAGGGTGGCGCCGGTCTGTTCGGCGACGCGCCACTGGGCGCTGACGTCGGGGTAGCCGGGGCTTCCGTCGTACAGCACGAGGGTGGTGCCGGTGAGGAGGCCGGAGACGAGGAAGTTCCACATCATCCAGCCGGTGGAGGTGTACCAGAAGAAGCGGTCCTCGGGGCCGAGGTCGCAGTGGAGGCCGATCTGCTTGAAGTGTTCCAGCAGGATGCCGCCCTGGGACTGGACGATGGCCTTCGGCAGGCCGGTCGTGCCCGAGGAGTAGAGGACCCAGAGGGGGTGGTCGAAGGGGACCTGCTCGAAGACCGGTTCGGTGTCGGCGGCGGTGAGCGCGGACCAGTCGAGGGTGCCTTCGGGGGCGTCGGTGCCGAGCAGCGGGATGTGCACGACGGCGCGCAGGGTGGGCAGTTCGCGGCGGAGTTCGGCGACGGTGTCCGTACGGTCGTGTTCCTTGCCGCCGTAGCGGTAGCCGTCGACGGTGAACAGGACGACGGGCTCGACCTGCTGGAAGCGGTCGAGGACGCTGCGGGCGCCGAAGTCGGGGGCGCAGGAGGTCCAGACGCCGCCGACTGCGGCGGTGGCGAGGAGGGCGACGATCGCCTGGGGGATGTTGGGGAGGTAGCCGCTGACCCGGTCGCCGGGGGTGACGCCGAGTGCGCGCAGTTCGGCGGCGAGCGAGCCGACCTGGCGGCGGAGCTCGGACCAGGAGGTGGCGGCCTGGGTGTGGCTCTCGTCGACGTGGAGCAGGGCGGGCGCGTCGGCGCGCAGGGGGTCCTCGGCGGTGCGCAGCGCGTGTTCGGCGTAGTTGAGGGTGGCGCCGGTGAACCAGGTGGCGCCGGGCATGGAGCGGTCGCCGATGACCTGCTCGTACGGGGTGGAGAAGCGCACGTCGAACCACTCGGCGACGGCTTTCCAGAAGGTGTCGAGGTGGTCGACGGACCAGCGGTGCAGACTGGCGTAGCCGCCCTCGGCCGGTGCGCCGTGGTGCTCGGCGGCCCAGCTCTGGAAGCGGGTGACGGCGGCGGCCGCGATGCGGTCGGGGCCGGGCTGCCACAGGGGGGCTTCGTCGGCTGCTGAGGTCATGGGGCGGCTCCCTGGCTGTAGCGGGTACGCGGTGTGTGCGCAGGTCGCGCGCACGGGCTGGGGTGTGCGCGTGAGGCGACGTCACGGACGATGCCATGTGATCGTCTCTCGCACCAGGGTTGCCCGTACATGCTCTCGTGTCCCGGTATGTGGTCGGGCCACGTGCGGCGCGGGTCCGGCGGGGGTTCGGCGCGGGGTGAACTGAAGTTGAACGGGGCCTGTTCGCTCCCCTGCGGGTGGCAGGGTGACCGCATGGACGGTCGTGACCTGGTGCGCTCGGTGAAGCTGGTCGGTTCGAAGCGGGGGCTGCGTACGGTGCGCTCGGCGTGGCGCCGGGCGCGTGCGGACGTGCGGGCGCTGCCGTCGCGCGGTCCTGAGCGGGCGCGGGTGCCGGGGCCCCTGACGGGTGCGGAGCCGGGGCCGGGGGGCGGTGTGGTGAGGTTCGCCCGTTCGGAGCTGCGGATCCGGGTGGCCGTGGGCGGGGCGGTCTTCTGGGGGTGGGACGGGGCTGAGCCGCTGCCGTCGTACGCGTTGCCCGGGGAGGCGCCCGCCGCCGATCCGAGGGCCGTGCTGGAGCCGGGGGCGGGCGGTGGCTGGCAGGTGGTGTCGGAGCGGCTGACGGTCGCGGTGTCCCGGCACGGGGCGGTGGAGCTGCGGACGCCGGGCGGGGTGGTGCTGCGCCGGGAGCTGCCGCCGCGGTGGTGGGAGCCGGTGGCGGGCGGGAACGCGCGGTGGGTGCAGCGCTCGGAGGTGCCGGCGGACGCGCGGTTCTTCGGTCTTGGCGGCCGGGCCGCCGGGCCCCGTCTGCGGGACGGGTCGTACGCGTTGTGGAACACCGACCCGGGCGGGCGGTTCGGGCCCGGGGACGATCCGCTGTATCTGACGATGCCGGTGCAGGTGGTGGTCTCGGACGCGGGGACGCATCTGGTCTTCCACGACAACTCCTGGTCGGGCCGGGTGTCGTTGCGGGAGGGCAAGGAGGGGGACGGGTCCGGGCACGACCGGCCGGGGATGTCGGAGGTGCGGATGGACGGGGGCCCGCTGCGCTGCTGGATGGTGGCGGGCACGCCGGCCCGGGTGCTGGCGGGCTGGTCGGCGCTGACGGGGGCGGCCGCGGTGCCGCCGTCCTGGGCGCTGGGTCCGCAGCACGCCCGGTGGGGTTTCGGGAGCGAGCGGGAGGTGCGCCGGATCGCGGCGGGGTACCGGGAGCGGGGGCTCGCGCTGTCGGTGCTGCATCTGGACATCGACCACTACGACGGGCACCGGGTGTTCACCGTGGACCGCGCGCGGTTCCCCGATCTGCCCGGTCTGGCGAAGGAGCTGCGGGAGGAGGGGGTGCGGCTGGTGTCGATCGTGGACCCGGCGGTCGCCGCGGCGGCGGGGAACGAGGTCTACGACTCCGGGCGGGCGGTGGGCGCTTCGGGCGCTTTCGTGCGGGATGCCCGGGGGCGGGTGGTGCGCGGGGAGGTGTGGCCGGGCGCGTGCGTCTATCCGGACTTCACCGATCCGCAGGTGCGCGCGTGGTGGGGCGGGCTGTACGAGGAGCGCCTGGCGCGGGGGTTCTCCGGGGTGTGGCACGACATGAACGAGCCGGTGTCGTTCGCGGCGTTCGGCGACCCGTCGCTCCCCCGCTCGGCGCGGCACGCGCTGGAGGGGCGCGGCGGCGATCACCGCGAGGCGCACAACGTGTACGGCCTGGCGATGGCGCGTGCCGGGTACGAGGGGCTGGCCCGGCTGCGGCCGGACGAGCGGCCGTTCCTGTTCTCGCGTTCCGGCTGGGCGGGGATGCAGCGCTACGGGGGCACCTGGTCCGGTGATGTGACGACGGGCTGGCCGGGGCTGCGGGCTTCGCTGGCGCTGGTGGTGGGTCTCGGACTGTGCGGGGTGCCGTACTCGGGTCCTGACGTGGGCGGTTTCGACGGGTCGCCGTCGCCCGAGCTGTATCTGCGGTGGTTCCAGCTGGGGGCGTACCTCCCGCTGTTCCGTACGCACGCGGCGTCCGACGCGGGGCGCCGGGAGCCGTGGGAGTTCGGGCCCGAGGTGCTGGCCGGTGCGCGTCAGGTGCTGGTGGAGCGGGAGCGGCTGCGCCCGTACTGGGTGACGCTGGCGCGGCTGGCCGGGCTGACGGGTGCGCCGTATGCCCGTCCGCTGTGGTGGTCGTCCCCCGGGGACCGGGCGCTGCGGGAGTGCGAGGACGCGTTCTTGCTGGGTGACGCCTTGCTGGTGGCGCCGGTGCTGGAGCCGGGGGTGTCCGAGCGGACGGTGCGGCTGCCCCCGGGGCGCTGGTACGACACGGTGAGCGGGGCGGTGTACGAGGGGCCGGGGCAGGTGGTGGTCGAGGCGCCGCTGTCGCGGGTGCCGGTGCTCGCGCGCGCCGGGGCGGTGATTCCGGTGCGGGGCGAGGACGGCGGTGTGGAGCTGGAGGTGTGGGCCCCGGTGGAGGGGAGCACCGGTGGCGGGACGGTGGTCGGGGACGCGGGGGACGGCTGGGAGCCGGTGGAGGTCGAGCGGTACACGACGCGGCTGGTGGACGGGCGGGTCGTGGTGGAGCGGGACGGCGAGGAGCGGCGTGTGGACCGCCGGGTGCGGGTGCGCGGGTTGTGAGCGGGCTCAGCGGTAGCGGCCGGCGAACCAGGAGCGGGCGGCCTCGGTGTGGAGGGGGAAGGCGAGCGGGGCGGGGGCGCGCAGGAGGGTGTAGCCGGAGGTCTCGTCGGTGGGCGCGGACGGCGGGAGGGCGGTGGCCGGCCGTTCGGGGAGCAGTCCGAACAGGAGCAGGTGGCCTTCGGGTGAGCTGAGGGCGTCGGCGAGGCGGACGTCGTCGGGACGGGTCTCGATGCCGGTCTCCTCGCGCAGTTCGCGTACGACGGCGTGCTTCCAGTCCTCGGCGTGGTCGATGAAGCCGCCGGGGAGCGCGAGGCCGCCGAGGGCGGGTTCGATGGTGCGGGTGATGACGACGAGACCGGTGGTGTGGCCTTCGGTGACGGGGAGCAGGGCGACGGCGACCGGAAGCGGGTTGCGGTAGGCGGTGTCACCGCAGACGGCGCAGGTGCGGGGCCAGGCGTCGGGGGACGCGAGGGCGGTGTACGGGGCTCCGCAGCTGCCGCAGTGCGAGTTCTTCACGGGCTCCTCCGCCTTCTCGTGTTCCTCGTGCCGGCCGGGCGCCTTCCGTACGCGTGGTGGGCGGGCGGGAGACGGTGGCGGACACGCGCGGACTGTATCCGATCGGCCTCCCGGCGGGCCCGAACGTTGGAGGATGTGCTCATGACAGGTATCGCGACCGCTTTCCGTGTCCTGGCAGCCGCTGCCGCCGCCCTGCTCGCCGTGACCGTCACCGCTCCGGTGGCGCAGGCGAAACCCGAACCGAAGGCGCCCGGGGAGTTCGTCTCGCTGCGTTCGGTGGACCCCACGATCATCCAGGAGATGCGCTACCCGACCGCCCACGACTTCATGGGCGAGCCCGTCGACGGCTACCGCCAGTCCCTCTGCATCCTGACCCGGCCGGCCGCCGAGGCCCTGCACCGCGCCCAGCTCCGGCTGCTGCGGCAGGGGTACTCGCTGAAGGTGTACGACTGCTACCGCCCCCAGCGGGCCGTCGACCACTTCGTGCGGTGGGCGAAGGACCTCGCCGACCAGACGATGAAGGGCGAGTTCTATCCGCGGGTCGACAAGACCCGGCTGTTCGCGGACGGTTACATCGCGGAGGAGTCCGGGCACAGCCGGGGCAGCACGGTGGACCTCACGCTGGTACGGCTGCCCGCGCTGCCGACCAGGCCGTACCGCCCGGGCGGGAAGCTCGCGCCGTGCTACGCGCCGCGGGCCGAGCGCTTCCCGGACAACTCGGTCGACATGGGCACCGGCTTCGACTGCTTCGACACGCTCTCGCACACGGACGACCCGCGTGTCCGGGGCGTCCAGCGCGCCAACCGGCAGTTCCTCAAGAAGACGCTCACCGAAGCCGGCTTCGTGAACCTGGCCGAGGAATGGTGGCACTACACCTTCCAGCCCGAGCTGTTCCCCGACACCTATTTCGACTTCCCGGTGGCCCGCGGGTCCGTCGCCGGGCACTGAGGCCGCCGAGGGCAGCGGAAAGGGCGGCCGGGACCACCCCCGTGGGTTCCGGCCGCCCTTTCTCCCTCTCGGACGCAGCCGGGCCGTTTCCGGTTGCCGGTCCAGCCATTACGGTTCCCGTATGTCACAACAGACGTTCGAGTCGTACGAAGAGTTCTGGCCGTACTACGTCGCGATGCACTCCCGGGCCGCGACCCGCTGGGTCCATCTCACCGGCACGCTGACCGGCCTCGCCGTCACCGCGTACGGGCTGGCGCGCGGCCGCAAGCGGTACGCGGCCGCGCTGCCGCTCATCGGCTACGGGACCGCCTGGCCCGCGCACTTCCTGATCGAGAGGAACAACCCGGCCACCTTCGGCCACCCCGCCTGGTCGCTGCGCGGCGATGTGCAGATGATCCGGATGATGCTGGCCGGACGCGACCACGAGCTCGCGCGGACCGCCGAGAAGTGGCTCGCCGAGAACGGCCGCTGAGCCCAGGCCGTGTCCGGAAAGTCCCTAGGTCGTCACGGGCTCGCGCGGCCGGTCCGCGCGGGCCAGCGCGTGCTCCACGACGGCCACCAGTACGTCCCGCGCCGACGAGCGGTCCCGCGCGTCGCACATGAGGAGCGGCACCCCCGGGTCCAGGTCGAGCGCGGCCCGTACCGTCGCCGTGGGGAAGCGGTCCGCGCCCTCGAAGCAGTTGACCGCCACCGCGAACGGGATGTCTCGGCGTTCGAAGTAGTCGATCGCCGCGAAGCAGTCCTCCAGGCGCCGGGTGTCCGCGAGGACGACCGCCCCCAGCGCGCCCTGGGCGAGCTCGTCCCACAGGAACCAGAACCGGTCCTGTCCCGGGGTGCCGAAGAGGTACAGCACCAGGTCCTCGCGGAGCGTGATCCGCCCGAAGTCCATGGCCACGGTCGTCGTGGTCTTCGCCTCGACGCCGTCCAGGTCGTCCACCGGACGCCCCGCCTCGCTCAGACTCTCCTCCGTGCGCAGCGGCCTGATCTCACTGACCGCGCCCACCAGCGTCGTCTTGCCCACGCCGAAGCCGCCCGCCACCAGGATTTTGAGGGTAACGGGCTCCACGGGCCGCCTGTTGCGGCTAGAGCGCCCGAAGGCCATTGATCACCTCGCGAAGAATGTTCACGTCCGGCAGCTCGGCCGGCGGAACGGGACGGGTCACATGCACCAGCTCGTCCTCGACGAGGTCACCGACCAGCACCCGGACCACCCCCACGGGGAGGTCCAGGGCGGAGGCGAGCTCGGCGATCGACTGGGGCAGCTCACTGCAGAGTTCGACGATCTCCACGTGCTCCGGGGAGAGCATCTGGTCCCTGCCCGGGTCGTCGGCCGCGGGTTCGGGCACGACGATCGCGATCAGGTCGAGACGGTGGCGGGACGCGCTGCTGGTCCGCCCGCGGGTCATCGCGTAGGGGCGGACGACGGGCCCCGCGTCGGCGTCGTACCAGCGCGGGGTCCGCGGCCTTGCCGGGGTGTCCGGGGAGCCGGGCGATTCGGCGCTCATGCCGTCCGCTCACCCCCCGGAGGGCTGACCGGTCGTCCGGGGCGCGTTGGCCAGGTGGGCTCCCACGCGCTTGACCATCAGCGTCATCTCGTACGCCACCTGCCCCACGTCCGAATCGGACTCGGCCAGGACGGCGAGACAGCTCCCGTCTCCAGCCGCCGTGACGAACAGGAACGCCTCGTCCAGTTCGACCACGGTCTGGCGGACCCGGCCCGCGTCGAAGTGCCGGCCCACGCCCTTGGCCAGGCTGTGGAAGCCGGAGGCCACGGCGGCCAGATGCTCGCTGTCCTCGCGCGTCAGGTCCTTGGACGCGCCGGTGGGAAGTCCGTCGCTGGAGAGCACCAGCGCCTTGCGGATGCTGGCGACGCGCTCGACGAGTTCGTCGAGGAGCCAGTTCAGTTCGCCCGAGCCCTGGCGTGCTGAGTCGGGTGCTGCGGCGTTCGGTGCGGTCATGGACCGTCCCCTCCCGGAGTGGTTCCTTGTGCTGTGTCGCCGTGGCCGGTCACGTCCTCGGCGTTCTGCTGGCGGCCTCGCTGCCAGCCGCGCTGGAGCGAGGCCATACGGCTGCGTACCTCTTCGGCGTCCCGCTCGATGTCCGCGGCGCTCTCCGCCGGGCCGGGGCGGGCCGTCCGGCCGTCCGGTCCCTCGCGCAGCTGCGGGACGAGGCTGGCCTGCCGGACCCGGCGGGGCAGGCCGCCCACCGTGTCCGGGGCGGGCTCGGGCGAACGGGGAGCGGGCACCGCGGGTTCGGCGGGTTTGCGGAAGCCGGCGGGCCGGCGGGGTTCGGTGGGGCGGCGGTCCACCGGACGGACCGCTTCCGGGCCTTCGGTGCCGGGGTGGGCACGGCCCGCCTCGTCCACGCGGCGGCCGCGGTCGGTGACCAGGGTCGGCGCCCTGCGGCGGCGGGGCAGCGGCCGGGGGCCCTCGGGGCGCAGGGCCCGGACGCCGTCGGATTCCGGGAGGTGGTCGGCGGCCTGCTGGTGCTGCTCGCGGTCGCCGTCGCGGCGCAGCTCACGGGCGCGGAAGATGCCGCCGCGTTCGCTCTCGGTGTCCTCCAGGTCGGCGACGCCGTCGAGTACGGGGTCGAGTCCGGGTCCTGCGACCGCTTCGAGGACCGGGTCGCGGGTGAAGTCCAGGGGCTCCTCGGGGCCTTCGAGCTCGACGGGCCCGTCCAGCAGGGCCGGGTCGGCCAGTCCGGTCGGGACCGGCGAGAGGGCGCCCGGCCGGCCCGGCACCGAGTCGCCGCCGGTCTCCCGGACCTCCGGGTCGCCGCCCGGTCTGCTGCTGGCGATGGCCTTCTCGGACCTGCGGTCCAGGCGGAAGCCGGTGCCGTGCGACTCGGGGGCGTCCGTGAGGAGCGCGGCGGGGATGAACACCACCGCGGTGGTGCCTCCGTACGGGGAGGTCTGGAGGGAGACCCGGACGTTCTGGCGCTGGGCGAGCCGGCTGACCACGAAGAGGCCGAGGCGGTCGGTGTCGGAGAGTTCGAACTCGGGGGTCTCGGCGAGCCGGAGATTGGCGTCCAGGAGGACGTCGGGGGCCATGCCGAGGCCGCGGTCGTGGATTTCGAGGGTGAAGCCGTTGGCGACCCGTTCGCCGTGCACCTGGACCGCGGTGTGCGGGGGCGAGAACACCGTGGCGTTCTCCAGGAGTTCGGCGATGAGGTGGGTGAGGTCGGCGACGGCGGGGCCGCCCACGCCGATGCGGGGCAGCCGGCGGACCTCGATGCGTTCGTAGTCCTCGACCTCGGCGACGGCGGCCCGCACCACGTCCATCAGCTGGATGGGTTTGCGCCACTGGCGGGACGGCGCCGCCCCGGAGAGGATCACCAGGCCCTCGGCGTGGCGGCGCATGCGGGTGGTGAGGTGGTCGAGGCGGAAGAGGTCGGCGAGTTCGTCGGTGTTCTCGGTACGCCGTTCCATCGTGTCCAGGAGCGTCAGCTGGCGGTGCAGCAGGACCTGGTTGCGGCGGGCGAGGTTGACGAAGACCTCGGAGACGCCCCGGCGCATGTCGGCCTGTTTGACGGCGGCTTCGACGGCGGCCCGTTGCAGGGTGTTGAGGGCCTGGCCGACCTGGCCGATCTCGTCGCGCTCGTACTGCAGGTGCGGGGACTCGGTCTCCACGTCGACGTGTTCACCCGCGGCGAGCCGGCGCATCACGCTCGGCAGCCGTACGCCGGAGACCTCGTGGGCGTCCTTGCGGAGCCGGGAGAGGTCGCGGACGAGTTCGCGGCCGATGCGCACGGAGACGAAGACGGAGACGAGCAGGGCCAGGAAGCCGAGGACGCCGGCGATGCCCGCCTTGATCAGCACCCCGTAGCCCGCGGGTTTGCCGCGGTCCTGGAAGCGGTTGTTCATCTCGGTCGAGTCGTTGGCCAGCCGCTCCAGGGCGGGCGGGGCGACTTCCTGCCAGCGGGCTGCGTCCACGGTGCGCGGGCTGGTGGTGGGGCCCTGGCCGATGATCTTGTCCTCGGCGGAGCGCAGCGGCTCGCTGTCCGGGCCCTGCCAGTACTGCTGGACGCGCCGGCGCTCGGAGGCGGGGAGCATGTCGAGGTTGATCTCGTTCAGCAGTCCGCGCTGGGCGACGAGGTCGGACATCTGCCGCAGTTCGGGGGCGGTGAGGCGGCCCGCCAGGAGGCCCGAGGCGACCAGGGCGTCTTCCCTGGAGAGCATTTCGCGGGCGCGGGAGAGTCCGGTGAGCGCCCGGACCTGCTGGTCCATGGAGACGCTCTCCATGGTGCGCAGGCCGGTCAGGAAGCGGTAGCAGGGGTCGATGAGGCGGTTGTAGTAAGCCATCGCCTTGAGCCGGCCGATGGTGCGTTTGTCGACGGAGTCGCGCAGGGCGTCCAGTCCCTCGACCGCGCCGAGTATCGAGCCGAGCTGGGTCTCGGCGCTCGGGCCGAGCGCGTCTCGTATGTCCTTCTGCTTCGCGCTGCGGCTGACCTCGGCCACCACCCGGTCGGTGGCGGCGCGCCGGCTGCGCAGTACGGGCAGGGCGTCGGAGGCGCGCGGGTCCGCGAGGAAGACGAGGGTCTGGCGGCGCTCGCCCTGGATGACCCGGACGGTGTCCTCCAGGGGGTGGCCCACCTTCTCCACGACGGTGCTCGCGCTCAGCAGCTTCCCGGCCTCGCGCCCGGTGAGATAGGTGGCGAATCCCCACAGCGCGGTGAGGGAGACGAGCGGCACCAGAAGCAACGCCACGATCTTCCTGCGGATGGACTTTCCGCGAAAGCGCATGGCCTCCCCCAGCTCGCCCCCGCGGGGCGGGGATGGTGTTTCGTCAACAAACGGCGCGAGCCTACTACCGACGCACAGACAACTCGAAGGCATGTCCGGACGATTTTCGGCCGCCTTACCGGGAGTTGACCATGACTTGTCCCGGTATTCCTGGAGATGAAATTCACGAAAGCGACAGAAGAGGCCCCGGGGACCGGCACGTTCCTCCCCGTCCCGGTTGGCTGGAATTCTTCGCTTAGTGACGGCTGGGAGGAATCTTCACCGATGGCCACTCGTCCGTCTGTACGGGGGTAGGGGGACTGCAAGGGTGCGCTCGGCAGGACGCGACGGACCGCCCGCGTAGAAAGGGTGTATGCCGGGCAGCAACCCTGAAGTCGGACAGTGGTGGGAGTTGAAGGGCCTTGGACACACAGGAGCGTCGTGACGCGGCGGAGCCGGCGGAGGCCGGGGCGGGGGAAGACGTGAGCGAGCGGGAGCCTGCGGAGGTTCCGCGCCAGCCGCTCTGGGTCGAGGAGCCGGCGCTGCGGCGGCGGATGCCCGACCCGGTGCGCACGGCCGCGGTGCGGGCGGTGCTCATCATGTCGTTGACGATGATTCTGGCGATGGTGGCGTTCCTGACCGCGCTGGCCGGGTCCTGGCTGTCCTTCCCGATGGTGCTGAGCGGGGTGGCGGGCACGGTGGTCGCGACCTGGTCGGTGCTGGACGTCTGGGTCACCCGCCAGGTGTGGAACCAGCGCAACGGAGTGGTCTCGGAGCCCAGCAGCTCGGCCCGGCAGCTGCGCCGCGAGCGGCGCAGGGCGCGACGGGCGGCCCGGGCCGCCCAGCGGGAGGCATCCCGGATACGTCACCAGGGCGCCGACCGCCGCCTGTCCCGGGCCTGACCACGCCCGCCGCCTCCGGCTCTACGGAGCCGTGCGGGTCTCCTCGGCGCCCCCGGAACCGGCCGGCGCCGCCGGGGCCGGGGCGCTCCGCTTGAACATGCGGGTGGCGGTGATTTCGCCGTGCACGGTCTCGCTGCCCGGGTCCTGCTGCGGCAGCCCGGGGCGCAAGTGCTCCTCGACGCTGATGTATTTCAGGCCCGCCCTGAGGTCCGCGTCATTGCGCAACCTGATCACCAGCGGGAATTCCGCGAGGGCCGTCGTGTCGAACAGCCCCGTGGTGTAGAGCAGTTGTACGCCGAGCGCGTCGGACACCGCGCGCTGGAGCTCCAGCAGATAGGTGGCGTTGGCCCGGCCGATCGGATTGTCCAGGAAGAGCGTGCCCGCGTGACGGTGCTGGGCGCGGTCGCGTCCCCGGTCGTTGCTGCGCAGGGCGGCCATCGTGCAGTACAGGGCGATGGCCGCGGTGAGCAGCTGACCGCCGGAGAAGACGTCGCCCATCTGTCCGACCGGTACGCGCTCGGCGCGCAGCACGGCGTCCGGCTTGAGGATCTCCACGGCGATGCCCCGGGGCTCCAGGGCCGCCTGCACACCGCGCAGGAGCAGGGACATCCCGTCCCGGCGCAGGTCGGAGTTCTTCCTGAGGGCCGCCCTGGTGGCCTCGTCGATGACGTCACCGAGCCGTTCGGTGAGGGTGGCCTGGTCGGGTTCCTCGAAGCGGATGCGGAGGAATTCCTGCCCGGACCACTCCCCCAGGCCCTCGGGGAGCCGGGAGAGCCGCTGGGCGGAGCGGAGCGTGGTGAGCGCGGACTCCACGAGGCCGCGGAGCCGGTCCACGATCGAGTCGCGGTTGCGTTCCAGCTGGGCCAGCTCGTCGGTCAGGACCCGCAGCCGGGGCGCGAAGGCGGTGGCCCACTTCTCGGCGTGCTCGGGGAGGGCTGCGGCGGGCAGCTCGCGGATCTGCTGGCGGGCGGGGGTGCGGACCTGTTCGTAGCGGGTGGAGTTGGCGTGCCGTACGAGGACGTCGCTCGCCTCCCGTACGGCCGCTTCGGCGGCGGACAGGTCGGCGGCGCAGCCGCGCAGGGAGCGGCGGGCCTCGGCGGCGGACTGCCGGGCCTCCTCCAGGCTGCCGGGGTACGGCTCGGGGCTCTCCGGGTCGTCATCGGCGCCGTGGTCCCTCAGCAGGTCGCGCAGCAGTGCCGCGGTCTCCTCGAAGCCGCCCGCAGAGTCCTCCGCGGTGCGGTGGGCGTGGAGGAGTTCGGCGTGGGCGGCCCGGGCGGTGTCCAGGGCGGCGGTCGCGGAGGCCAGCTCGGCGGTGGCGGTACGCAGGAGGGCCTGGGCCTGTTCGGCGTCGGCGGGGACCTGCTCATCGGGCAGTTCGGTGTGCAGGCTCTCGCCGTCGGCGGGCGCCAGGCGCTCGGCCTCACCGCGCAGCCGGCCCAGCTGCTCGCTGGCCGCCGACGCCCGGGTCTCCAGGAGCTGGACGAGCGATTCGGCACGGGCGGCGGCCGCCTGCCGGGACGGGCCGTCGGCGCCGTCGGTCCCCTCCAGGAGCTGGGCGGCCCGGGTGCGGACCTTGTTGGTGAGCCGGTCCAGCTCGGCGAGCGCTGCGCTCTCGTCGCTCTCGGCGCGGGCCTGTTCGGCGCGCAGGTCGGCGCCGACGCCGACCTTCTCGTAGAGCTGGGAGGCCGCCCGGTATGCCTCGCGCAGGGCGGGCAGGGCCTGGCGCGGAGTGTCCTCGCCCAGGTCCGGGAGGTGTTCGGGGGCGCCGGCGATCTCGGCCCGTTCGGCGCGCAGGGCGCGGGCGGTGCGGCGGGCGTCGTCGGCGGCGCGCTGGGCGGCCCGGCGGTCCTCGTCGGCGGCGCGGGCGCGCTCCAGGAAGACGGTGGCGCGGGCCTCGGACTCGGCCGCCTCATCGGCCAGTTCGCGCAGCTTGGCCTGCCAGCCGGCCCGTTCGCGGAGCCGGAAGGCGAGTCCGGCGAGCGCGTCGGCCACTCGGCGGGCGCGCTGGGCGGTCTCCTGGCGCTCCTCGCGGACCCGGGCGGTGTCGGCGGCGGCCTCGTCGGCCTCGGCCCGGACCGTACGGGCCTCGGCGAGGGCGGCCTCGGCCGTCTCGGCGCCCGTTCGGGCGGTGCGGGCGGCTTCGGCGAGCTCCGCGAGCATGCCGGGCGGGCAGTCGGCGCGCCAGGAGCCGATGCGGGAGGCCAGCGCTCGGTCAGCGCCGAGGCGGGCGGCGAGCACGCGGATGTCCTCGTCGCGGGCGGCGGCCCGGCTGCGCAGGGCGTGGCGCTCCTCGTCCGCGGCGTGCTCGTCGTGCATGGCCGGGTTCGGCGGTACGAGGAACACCCCGTCGCCGCTCGCGGACGCGCCGGTGCCGGGGTCCGGCACGGGGGCGAGCAGGGCGGCGGCGGTGCCGACGGCGACGGCGGAGCGCGGCAGCAGGGCGGCGGCGGAGAGGACTTCGCGGGCGCGGGCGTGCGCGTCGGGGTCGGTGATCACGACGCCGTCGACCAGCTCGGGCCGGGCGGCGAGGACGGCCGCGTGGTCGGCGGGGTCGACGGCCTGGGCGAGGTAGCGCCAGCCGGGCAGGGCGGGGATGCCCTGCTCGCCCAAGTACTCCACGGTGGCGAGCACGTCGGGTCCCGGCGGCAGGAGTCCGCCGTCGCCGAGGGCGCCCAGGATGCGGGAGTCGTCGGCCGCCGCGGTGCGCAGTTCGAACAGGCGTCGCTCGGCGGCGGCGACGCTCTGGTCGAGGAGCTCGCGCAGCTCATCCGCGCTGCGGTCGAACTCGTCGGCGCTCAGGGCGTGTTCGGCGACCCGGGGGTGGGCGGCGGTGGCGGTGGGCGCGCCGTGCGGGGCGGGTTCCGCTCCGTCCGGGGCGGCCGGTGCGGAGCCGGGTCCGTCGTCGGGGCGGTGCTGGTCGTCGGCGGCCCGCTCGGTCCCGGGGGCGGCGGCCTGCCGGGGCCGGGGCACCCCGCCGGTCCGGTCGGCGGCGGGCAGCCCGAGCAGTTCGGCGAGGCGGGGCTCGGCGGCGATCGACTCGGCGGCCCTCAGCTCGGCCTCGTATGCCTGTTCGGCGGCCCGGGCGGCGTCGGCGGCCCGCGCCGCGGCCAGTTCGGCGCGGCTCTCGTCGGCGGTGGCCTGCCGGGCCCGGTCCGTGGCGGCGCCGGCGGCCTCGCGGGCGGTGTCCCAGGCGGCCACGGCGGCCTGTTCGGCGTCGTTGGCGGCGAGGGCGGCCCTGGCCGGGTCGGCGTGGGGTGCGGTGTCGTCCAGCCAGCCGGCCCGGACGGCTTCGGCTGTCTCCTGCTCCACCTCGGCCAGGCGCTGGCGCAGATGGCCGGCCTCGCTGCGGGCGCGCTGGGCCTCGGTGGCGGCGGTGGTGGCGTCCCGGTGGGCGGCCTCGCCTGCGCTCTGCAGGGCGTCGGAGCGCTCCTCCTCCTCGTTGGCCCGGCTCTCGCCCGCCTCGGCGGCGGTGTGCAGGGCCCGTACGAGGTCGGCTGCCGCGCTCGCGCGGGCGGCGAGCGCGGGGGCGGCGTCGCGCTCGGCCTCCCGGATGGCCACGGCGACGCGCGCGGAGCGGTCGGCGGCGGCGCGGTGGCGCAGTACGGCTTCGGCGGCCTGCCAGGCGGAGTGCAGGGTGCGGGCGTCGCCCAGCTCCCGGCGCTGGGCGGCGGCGCTCTTCTCTGCGGCGGTGAGGGCCAGCGACGCGTGGCGGTAGGCGAGTTCGGCGGCGATCAGGGCGCTGCGGCCGCGGGTCTCCTCGGCGCCGGTGACCGTGTGGGTGGCGCCGGTGACCTGCTGAGCCAGCTCGGCGGCCCGGCCGCGCTCCTCGCCGGCCCGGGCGGAGAGCCTGCGGGCCAGGGTACGGGTGCGGCGCTCGGCGCCCGCGTGGATGTCGCGGCTGCGGGCGCGGGTCCCGGCGGCCTCGACGATGCGGCCGAGCAGGTCGACGGAGCCGGCGGTGAAGTCGCGTTCCGCGGTGAGTTCGGCGCGGCGGCCCAGTTTGTCGCCGAAGCCGCTGACGAGGTCGGCAAGGCCGTCCGTGTCGCGGGTGTCGGTGACGGCGCGCAGCAGCAGGTCGGTGAAGTCGGAGTCCTTCTTCACCGCGAAGAGGCCGGCCGCCTCGCCCTCGTCGGCGTTCATCTCGCGCTGGTAGCGGAAGAGTTCGGGGTCGAGGCCCAGTTCGCCGAGGTGTTCGTTCCAGCGGTCGTGGATCTCCTCCCAGTGCACGTCGAGGTGCTGGTAGAACTTGCCGGCCTCGGTGAGCGCGTCCCGGAAGCCCTTCATGGTGCGCCGCCTGCCCCGGGCGCCGGAGACGCCTTCTGCGGTGCGGCCGACCGCGGTGGACTCGGCGACGGGCAGCGAGTCGAGGCCGAGTCCGGGGCCGGGCCGGAAGGAGTACCACGCCTCGGCGAACTTCCGGGGGTCGTTGGAGACCTGGCGTCCGCGCCACTCGCTGACCTTGCCGACGACCACGCACTCGCCGGTCAGGGTGTGCTGCCACTCCAGCGCGACATGGCCGCAGTCGTCGGCGAGCAGGAACTTGCGCAGGACGCCGGAGCTGGCGCCGCCGAGGGTGTTGCGGTGGCCCGGCAGCATCACCGAGAAGATCAGCTTCAGCAGGACGGACTTGCCGCCGCCGTTCTCCAGGAAGAGCACACCGGCCGGGGCGGGCCTGCGCGGCGGGCCGACCGGCTCCTCCTCGAAGAACTCCGCCTGCGCCGGCGCGGGGTGGGGCACGGGCTCGCCGACCCCGCGCAGGTCGAGCACGGTGTCGGCGTAGCGCGCGCCGGCAGGCCCGATGGAGTAGAGGCGGACCCGGGACAGCTCGTACATGGCGGCGGACTCTCGTCGTTCAGGGAGCGGGGGGAGGGCGTCGGGGCGGCGGGGCCCGGCGGTGGTCAGCCGTGGAACGGCAGGCCCGCGTCGGCCGCCAGTTCCAGGTCGTCGGGGTCCGGGGGCGCCAGCAGGGTGGCGCTGCCGTCGGTGACGGGGACGACGCCCAGCTCCAGGAGTTCGGCCATGGTGGCGCTGCCGGCCATGTCGCGGACCTGGAGCTGGTAGCGGGCGGTGGTGCGGTAGGTGCCTCCGGCGTCGTCGCCGGTGCGCTGGAGGAAGCCGGAGTCGGTGAGGAAGGCGACGGCCTTGCCGATGATGCCGGTGGTGGAGCCGGCGAGCCGGCGGGCGTCCTTCGTCGCGCCGGTGGCGCTGCGCCTGGCGTAGACGCGCCAGCCCGCCTCCAGGCCCGGGGCCTCGCTGGCCGGGTCGGTGTTGTCGCCCTGCTCCTCGGCGCGCTCCGCCAGGCGGTTGCACGCCTGGCGGACGAAGGCGTCGACGCCGTTGACCGTGATCCGGCCGATGTAGGCGTCGTCGGCCAGGTCCTCGGGGCGCGGGAAGGCCATGGCGGCGACGGCGAGGTGGGCGAGCCCGTGCAGGAAGCGGTCGGCGGAGTCCGAGGAGGCGCGGCGGGCGTAGTCGCCCATGCGGACGGCGAAGACCGAGTCCTCGCCCGCCGTGACGGCCATGCCGGCCCGGGGCGAGACCTCCAGGACGATGAGGCCGAGTCCGGTGGCCACGGCGTCGGCGAGCCGGGCGAAGGCCGTGTCGTCCCGGTAGCGGCGCAGCAGTTCGGCGTACTCGGCGTCGCGGGCGGGCAGCAGCTTGGGCTGGAGGCCGAAGGCGACGAGCCGGGCGGCGTCGGCCGCGTCGGCCGGGGTGACGGAGGCCGGGGCGGGCGCGGCCCGGTCGGGCTCGTAGGCGGAAGCGGGCCGGTCGGGGGCGGGCTCGCTCCACGCGTCGGCGTGCTCTGCGCGGTGGTCGCTCACGACACTCGCTCCTTGTTGCGGAAGGTCATGCGAAAAGTTCTGCCAAGGGTCCTGGGGGTGGCCCCGGGGAGGGGTGGGCGGGAGGTCATGGGGCCTCCGAGCGGTCCGCCGCCATGCCGGCCGCGTCGAGCAGGGCGGTGCCCACGATGAGGTCGGCGCCGCCGAACTCGTCGTCGTCCAGCGGGGTGCCGTCGTCCACGGAGAACAGCAGGCGGCGCTCGCCCTGGCGGTAGGCGGTGCCGACCGGGGGGCTCGCGGCGTGCACCGCGAGCAGGGCGACCAGGTAGGGCAGGTCCGCATCGCGCCGCCGGGCGTCGGCCAGGAGCCCGGACAGGCGGCGCGGCGCGTCGTGCTCCAGGTCGAGCAGTTCCATCGCGGCGGCCAGCTGTTCCTCGCTGAACCGGCTGTCGTCCGGGGTGGCGATCAGGTCCGGCTCGGGCATTTCGGCGCCGAGGTGTTCGCGGGCCGGCGGCGGGCTCAGGAGCAGGTCGACCAGGTCGCCCACCCGGACGGAGACGGGGGTGCGCAGGCCCGTGCCGTGGGCGAAGAAGGCGTCGGTGGCGCGGGTCGCCTGCTCGACGGGGAGCGGCAGGAGCGGGGCCAGGAGCTGCCCGTACAGGTCGAGGCCGGTGCGGGCGGCGGGCGCGGCGAATGCCTGCCGGTCCTGTTCGGCGCGGAAGAGGGGGCCGGCCTCCAGCAGCCGGGACTGGAGCTGGGTGTGGCGGCGGATGCAGTCCTTGACGATGTCGACCAGCTCGGCGGCGCGGCGCTTGTGCTCGGGGTCCTCGGCCTCGTCGCGGGCCTTGCGGATGTTGGTGAGGATCGCGTTCTCGTGGCGGTAGCGGTCGGCGACGTGGTCGAGCGCTTCGGCGATCATGTCGGGCACGGCGTTGAGCCAGTCGACCGCGCGGACGTTGCGCCGGGTGGCGTCGAGCGTCTTGCGGAGCGTCTCCGCGTACTGCACGGTCCGGTAGCGGGCCTGCTCGGCGGCGAGCTGGGCGTCGGCCAGCCTGCCCCGGCTGATCAGCACCTCCAGCTTCACCTCGGCGGCGATCTGGGCGCTGGTGACGTCCGTGTCGAGGGCGCCGACCAGGACGTTGACCGCTTCGTCGGTGGCCCTGAGGTAGACGCTGCCGCCGTGCCCGGGGACCTCCTCGATGAGCTTGAAGTCGTAGTCGCGGCGGACGTAGGCGCCGTCGGGGCCGAACGTGCCGTAGACGGCGCGGAATCCGCGGTCCACGCTGCCGACGTTGATCAGGTTCTCCAGCACCCAGCGGGCGACCCGTTCGTGCTCGGCGGCCGGGCGGGCGGGGGCCTGGGCGGCGACGCGCGGGAGGAGTCTGGTCACTATCTGGTCGTGGTCGGCACCGGTGTCGAAGTCCATGTTGAGCGTGACGTGGTCGATCGCCGCGAGGGCGACCTCGGCCATGGCGTAGCCGCCGTACTCACCGGCGAGGTTCGCCTTGCGCACGTCCAGGTCGTGCAGCGGCGCCGTGCAGGCGAGCGCGCGCAGCCGCCGCGAGAGCCCCTCGTCGGCGGCCGGGCCCGGTGCGGGCCTCGGCCCCGCGCTGAGCTGGGGCGCAGCGTTGTCCGTGTAGGCAGGCGAAGTCACGCTGCACAGATTAGGTCCTCGGACTGACAACGGTCGAAATGGCGCAGAAGGGCCCGCCTGCCCCGGAGTCGGTCACGCCCCGCCGCCCGCCTGCCCCGGAGTCGGTCACGCCCCGCCGCGTGCGCGTACCGCCCGCGCGTCCGCCGCTCAGCCGCTCCCGGTCCCGTCCTCCGGCTCCCCGTATCCGCCGCCGCCGGGAGTGCGCAGGACGAGCACGTCCCCGGCGCCGATGTCCGCGCTGTCGCAGCCCTTCAGCGGGGTGCGGCTGCCGTCGGGGTGCTCGATGTGCTGGCTGCCGAGCGCTCCGGGTGCGCCGCCCGCCATGCCGTACGGGGGTACGCGGCGGTGGCCGGTGAGCAGGGCCACCGTGACCGGTTCGAGGAAGCGGATGCGGCGTTCCACCCCGCATCCGCCGCGGTGGCGGCCCGCTCCCCCGCTGCCCTCGCGCACCCCGAAGCTCTCCAGCAGGACCGGGTAGCGCCACTCCAGGATCTCGGGGTCGGTGAGGCGGGAGTTGGTCATGTGGGTCTGTACGGCGTCGGTTCCGTCGAAGTCCTCGCCGGCGCCCGATCCGCTGGCCACCGTCTCGTAGTACTGCACCCGGTCGTTGCCGAAGGTGAGGTTGTTCATGGTGCCGGAGCCCTCGGCCTGGACGCCGAGTGCGGCGTAGAGCGCACCGGTGACGGCCTGCGAGGTCTCGACGTTGCCGGCGACCGTGGCGGCGGGCGGTGCGGGCGCCAGCATGGAGCCCTCGGGGACCCTGATCTCCAGCGGGGTGAGGCAGCCGCTGTTGAGCGGGATGTCGTCGGCGACCAGGGTGCGGAAGACGTAGAGGACGGCGGCCATGACGACCGACTTGGGGGCGTTGAAGTTGCCCGGCTGCTGCGGGGAGGTGCCGGTGAAGTCGATGACCGCGCCGCGGGCCTCCCGGTCGACCGTGAGCGTCACCTCGATCACGGCGCCGTTGTCCGTCTCGTACCGGTAGCCGCCGTCGTGCAGCCCGGCGATGATGCGGCGCACCGACTCCTCGGCGTTGTCCTGCACATGGCCCATGTAGGCGTCCACCGCCTCGGGCCCGAACTGCTCGACCATGGCGCGCAGTTCGGCGATGCCCTTCTCGTTGGCGGCGATCTGGGCGCGCAGGTCGGCGAGGTTGGTGCCGGGGTCGCGGGAGGGGTGGGCGGCGGTGGTGAGGAGATCCCTGGTGGCGTCCTCGCGGAAGGTGCCGTCGCGCACCAGGAGCCAGTTGTCGAAGAGGACGCCCTCCTCCTCGACGGTGCGGCTGAAGGCGGGCATGGAGCCGGGGGTGATGCCGCCGATCTCGGCGTGGTGGCCGCGCGAGGCCACCAGGAACTTCAGGACCGGGGTGCCGCCGCTCTCGTCGAACACCGGCGTCACCACGGTCACATCGGGCAGGTGGGTGCCGCCGTGGTACGGGTCGTTGATGGCGTACACGTCGCCGGGGCGCATGGTTCCGGCGTTGCGGTGCAGCACTTCCTTGATGGACTCGCCCATGGACCCGAGGTGGACCGGGATGTGCGGGGCGTTGGCGATCAGGTTGCCGTGCGCGTCGAACAGCGCGCAGGAGAAGTCGAGCCGTTCCTTGATGTTGACGGAGCGGGCCGTGTTCTCCAGGGTCACGCCCATCTGCTCGGCGATGGACATGAAGAGGTTGTTGAAGACCTCCAGTATCACCGGGTCGACGCGGGTGCCGACGGCCTGCCGGGCGGGGCGCGGGCGGGCGCGGGTGAGGACGAGGTGGCCGGTGGCGGCGAGTTCGGCCTGCCAGCCCGGGTCCACGACGGTGGTGGCGTCGGCCTCCGCGATGACGGCGGGGCCGGTGACGGTGTCGGTGGCCCTGAGGTCGGTCCTGCGGTGGAGCGGGGTCTCCTGCCACCGGCCGTCCGCGAACATCCGCGCGGTGTCGTGGGGGCGGGGTGTGGTGGGGGCGCCCTCGTCCCGCTCGGCCGGCCGGATCTCGGCGTGCGCGCCGGCCGTCCCGGTGGCCTCGGCGGAGACCGTCTCCACGACCAGCTGCCGGTCCGCCGTGAAGCCGTAGCGGGCGCGGTGCTCGCGGGTGAACGCCTCGGTCATGGCGGCCACCGTGTCCAGGGCGACGGGCAGGCTCGCGTCGGTGCCCTCGTACCGCAGCAGGACCCGGGTCCGGGTGCTGATGGCGTGGTCGGGGACGCCGTCGGCGCGCAGGTCGGCCCTGGTACGGGCGGCGAGCTCGTCGCCCAGCTCCCGTACCCGGGTCAGGGCCCCGTCGTCCAGGACGGCTTCGAAGGACTGCTCGCGCATGGCGGTGGCGTCGGCGAGTCCGATGCCGTACGCGGACAGCACACCGGCCAGCGGCGGTACGAGGACCGTATCGATGCCGAGCGCGTCGGCGACGGCGCAGACGTGCTGCCCGCCGGCCCCGCCGAAGCCGGTCAGGGCGTAGCGGGTGATGTCGTGCCCGCGCTGCACGGAGATCTTCTTGACCGCGCCCGCCATGGCGAGGACGGCGATCTCCAGGAACCCGGCGGCGGTCTCGGCCGCGGTGCGCTTGGTGCCGGTGGCCCGGGCGACCTCATCGGCGAGCGCCTCGAAGCGTGCGCGCACGATGTCCGCGTCCAGGGGCTGGTCGCCGTCCGGCCCGAAGACGGCGGGGAAGTGCGCGGGCCGGATGCGGCCCAGCATGACCTGGGCGTCGGTGACGGTCAGCGGCCCGCCCCTGCGGTAGCAGGCGGGACCCGGGACCGCCCCGGCGGAGTCGGGGCCGACCCGGTAGCGCCGGCCGTCGAAGTGCAGGACCGAGCCGCCGCCGGCCGCGACGGTGTGGATGTTCATCATGGGGACGCGCATCCGCGCGCCCGCGACCTCGGTGCCCAGCTCGCGTTCGAACTCGCCCGCGTAGTGCGAGACGTCGGTGGAGGTGCCGCCCATGTCGAAGCCGATGACCCGGTCGTGGCCGGCCTGCGCCGAGGTGCGGACCATGCCGACGACCCCGCCGGCGGGCCCGGAGAGCACCGAGTCCTTGCCCCGGAAGTGCGCGGCCTCGCGCAGGCCGCCGTTGGACTGCATGAACATGAGCCGGATGCCGGGCAGTTCGGCGGCGACCGAGTCGACGTACCGGCGCAGGATCGGTGAGAGATAGGCGTCCACGACGGTGGTGTCGCCGCGCGGGACGAGCTTGATCAGCGGGCTGACCTCGTGGGAGCAGCTGATCTGGGTGAATCCGGCGGCCCTGGCCTCGGCGGCGACGGCCTGCTCGTGGGCCGGGTGGCGGTAGCCGTGCATCAGGACGACGGCCGCGCTGCTCAGCCCGTCGGCGCGGGCCTCGCGCAGCCGCGCGGCCACGGCCTCACGGTCCAGCGGGGTGACGGTCCGGCCGTGGGCGTCGACGCGCTCGGGGACCTCGATCACCCGGTCGTACACGGCTTCCGGGAGCAGGATGCGGCGGTCGAAGAGGCGGGGGCGGTTCTGGTACGCGATGCGCAGGGCGTCCCGGAAGCCTTCGGTGACGACCAGGACGGTCGGTTCGCCGCGCCGCTCCAGCAGGGCGTTGGTGGCGACGGTGGTGCCCATCTTCACGGCGGCGACCCGGTCTGCGGGGACCGGTTCGTCCGGTCCGAGCCCCAGCATGAGCCGGATTCCGGCCACGGCGGCGTCCCGGTAGCGGTCCGGGTCGTGCGAGAGGAGCTTGCGGGTGACGAGTTGCCCGTCGGGGCGGCGGCCCACCACATCGGTGAAGGTGCCGCCACGGTCGATCCAGAACTCCCAGCGCCCGGTCATGCCCCCATACTGGCCCGCCGCCGGGTGATCACGGAACAGGGCGCGGCGCCGGTTCCGGCGCGGGCGGACGGGCCGGAGCGGCGCGCCCCCGACGCGCCGCACTCTGCGGGCCTTGCGCGGCCGTCGTACGGGACTGCGCCCGGCGGGTCAGACCGCCGGGGCGTCCGGGCCGATCCTGCTGCGTACCGCCGACTGGACCTCGGCCTCCTCGGCGGGGTCGGCGGCCAGCCTGCGCAACCGCTCGGCCACCCTCAGGTCACCGGTCTCGGCATGGAGCGCGGCGACCTCGCGGGTCGTCTCCTCGCAGTCCCACAGGCACTCGACGGCGAATCCGGTGGCGAAGGACGGGTCGGTGACGGCCAGCGCCCGGGCGGTCCTGCCGCGCAGCTGGGAGGAGGACGTCTCGCGGTAGACGTGGCGCAGGACGGGGGCGGCGCAGGCGATGCCGAGGCGGCCGGCGCCGTCGACCAGGGCCCACAGCCGGGGCGCGTCCGGTCCGTCGCCGCGTACGGCGTCGCGCAGGGCGCCGAGCACCGAGGGGGCGTCCTGCGGTCCGCCACGTCCGGCCAGCACACCGGCCGCCGAGGCGCCGAGTGCGTCGGGGCGGCGGGCCCAGCGGCGGGCGCGGTCCACGGCCGCCTCGCCGCACATCCGCTCGAAGGCGGCGACGGCGGCGTCGGCCACTGGGCCCCGGGGTTCGGTGGCGGCCGCCTCGATCAGGTCGAGCACGACGGGGTCGCGGACCTCGGCGGCGAGATAGTGGAGCGAGGCGCAGCGGGCGGCTTCCGGGCCGCTGCGGGCGGCCTCCACGATCACGGGCCGGTCCTCGGGGCCCGCGACGGCGGCGAGGCAGCGGGCGGCCGGCACATGGAGGACGCTGCCCCGGTCCAGCCCCTGCTGGGCCCAGTCGAAGACGGCCTGGACGCTCCAGCCGGGCCGGGGGCCCCCGGGGCGCATCTGGCGCTGCCAGCGGTCGAAGGAGCCCTGTTCCGAGGCAGCCCGGACCCGGGCGCCGACCGCTTCGCGCGGGTCGTCGGCCCACAGGCGCCAGGGGCGGGGCTCATAGGCGTCGCGCACGGTGGCGGCCAGGTCGGCGCGCCCCTCGGCGTCGTCGGGGAACCGGGCGAGCACGGGCTCGGCGAGGGAGCGCAGCCCGGCGTCGTCGTCGCGCAGGGCCAGCTCGTCCAGGGCCCAGGCCCAGTTGGAGCCGGTCGCGGCGTAGCGCCGCAGGAGGACGAGGGCGTCGTCGCGTCCGTAGGAGGCGAGGTGGCCGAGGACGGCCAGGGCCAGGCCGGTGCGCGAGTCGTCCGTGTCGAGGTGGTCCTCGGGGTCGGACAGGTGCCGCTCGATCTCCTCGATGCCGCCGTCGAGGTCGAGGTAGAGGCGGGCGTAGTACAGGGAGCGGTTCTCCACCTGCCAGTCGTGGCGGGGGTCGCTGAGGACGCAGTGGTTGAGAGCCGCCAGGGCCTCGGAGCGCGGTGCGGCGAGCGCGTGGAGCGTGCCGTCGCCGCGGCCTCTCTGCAGCAGGCCGAGCAGGGTGCCGCTCGGCGCTATGAACGGATCAAACATGGGGAAAGCCTCACATCAAGCTGTCGACGCAACCGGGACTGTGCAGTTCCACGTGCCGGGCAGGCACTAGGCCGCGCAGCAACATGATCGGCCGACCGCCGTCTTCTGCCTGGTGTAGAGCATCTTCCTCTGCCTCTCGTCGGGTGGCCCGAATCGGACCCGCGACGTCATGATGACCCAGCCATTTCGCCACCGCGACCACATTTACGGCGAACCCGTTCAGCGGGCGCCGAAGAGTTCCAGCAGGTCGTCCTTGCCGAACATCCGTGCGATGTCGAGCGCGGAGGGTGTTCCGGTGGCCGGATCGGCCCCGGCGTCGAGCAGGGCCCGGACCACCGCGTCCTCGCCCTTGAAGACCGCTCCGGCGAGCGGGGTCTGGCCCCGGTCGTTCGCCCGGTCCGGGTCGGCGCCGCGGGTGGCGAGGGCCGTGACGGCCTCGGCGTGCCCGTGGTAGGCGGCGAGCATCAGCAGGGAGTCGCCCCGGTCGTTGGTGAGGTTGGCGGGCACCCCGGCGTCCACATAGGCCGCCAGCGCGTCGGTGTCGCCGCCGCGTGCCAGGTCGAAGACCTTGGACGCCAGCTCCACCACCTCGGGATCGGGGGTTTCGCTCATCGGGTGGACCGCCTTCCTCAACCATTCGCGCCGCTGCCGGCCTGCCGGGACATGCACGGCGGGGGCCGTACGAGTGAACCGACAGGGTACTGCCCGGACGGGCGGACGACCGGCCCGGGCATCCCGTCCGCCGATCGAGTGGATAATCCGCCTTTTCACCCGATTGCGCCTTTTGCCCTATGGATACTTGGGGTGAGCCTGGAAGGACTCATGGTGACTGTCCCCCCGACCAGGAGAACCACTCATGATCCTTTCCATGTCAGGCGTCGTCATCCTCGGCATCATCGTCTTCCTGTTCTTCAGGAAGGACGGCCTCAAGGCGTCGCACGCCCTCGTCACCGCCCTGTTCGGCTTCTACCTGGCCGGCACCGCCATCGCACCGAGCATCACCGCGGGCGGAGCGAGCCTGGCCGGCCTTCTGGGCGGGATCAAGTTCTGACCCTCCGCCCCCGCACCGACCTCCAGGAGACAGACGTGGCCCGGCGACCACTCCCCCGCATTCTGAGCAGCGGCAGCGCTTCGATCACTCGCAGTCGCGAGATCGCGCGCACGGCCGCCGACAGCGCCACCGACGTGCTCCATCCGCTGATCACGCTCACGCGCGGTCTGCGGCTGCTGGCCGGCGCAGGACGGCACAAGTGGGCCGCGACGCCCAAGGACCGGCGTGGTCCCACGCTGTTCCTCGTCGCGGCCTGCGTACTCGTGGTCGCGCTCATCCCGTACGGGCCGCTGCTGGCCCTCGTCGCGGTGATGGGCGCCGCCGCGTGGAAGGGACGGGTGCGCACCCCCGTCAAAACCGGCCCCGACGAGGCGGAGACCGCCCGGCTACGGGCCCTGTACGAGGCGCTCGTCCCCTACTTCTCCGCGGCCGAGGACCCCAGCCCGCTGTTCACCCACGGCGGCGAGTGGGACAAGGTCTTCAGTGATTACGAGTTCGACGGCGACGGCCGCGTCTCGCGGCTCCACGTCACCTACCCCGCGTACTTCACCGACTCCGAGCCCGAGTCCCGGGCCCGGATCGAACAGCTGCTCCACGCCAAGTCGGGCCGCGGCCGGGAGTACCACTTCAGCTGGGACGAGGAGGGCAACCGGCTCGTGATGAGCGTGCTCGACTCCCTGCCCACCTCCCTCACCGCCCAGCGCTTCGTCACCGCCCCCGGCGAGACCGTCCTCGGCTTCACGGACGAGGACGCGGTGCAGCGCACGGTCCCCGTGAACGAAGGCACCGGCACCCGCGACGCCCCCGGCGTCGTCTGGCGCACCGGCGCCCGCTCCACCGAGCCCCACCTGCTCGTCGCGGGACAGCCCGGCAGCGGCACCACCTCGCTGCTGCGGTCCATCGCCCTCCAGGCGCTCCAGCAGGGCGACATCCTGGTCATCGAGGGGAGCGGCACCGGCGAGTACGCCTGCTTCACCGGGCGCGAAGGCGTCCTGGCCGTGGAGTGCGGCCCGGCCGGCGCGCTGTCCACCCTGGAGTGGGCGGCCGACGAGACGGAGCGCCGGCTGGTCGAGGCGAACCGGGCCCGGCAGGCCGGCGACCCCGTCCCCGAGGACGTCACGCGCCCGCTCTGGATCCTGCTGGACCGCCCGAGCGCGCTCCGCCGCCCGGCCGGCGACAACGGGCCTGGCCCGCAGGAACTGCTCCAGGTGCCACTGCGGCACGGCAGGGCCGCCAACGTCGTCGTGGTGCTCGCGGAGGTGTTCGACAGCCTGGACGGCCTCGGCGAGACCATCCGCACCCACACCCGGGCCCGGGTGGTGCTCGGCCGCTGCTCCGCCGAGCAGATCGAGTCCGTGCTCGGCACGGGGCCGCACACCACCCCGCCCCCGGACGCCCCGCCCGGCCGCGGCTACGCCCGGTTCGGCACCGGCCCGGTCCTGCGCATCCAGGTACCGGCCACGCCCGACCCGTACGACGACGCCACCAGCGAGGCGCAGCGCACGGCGGTGCTCGGCCTGCTGCCGGAGCGGCGCCAGGCGGTCGAGGCGGGCGCGCCGGAGCCGGTCATGGTGGAGGATGTGGCCTCATCGGCCGGGATGGAAAGCGTCGCCTCGTCGGCCGGGATGGAGGCCGTGACCGCGTCCGCCGGGGTGGAGGCCGTGGCCGTCAGCGACTGAGGCGTGGGATCGGTGCAGGAGGGCCCGGCGGTGGAGCGGGCCCTCCTGCACCGTTCAGGCCACGAAGGTGCGGGGCGCGTCGGCGCCGGCGCCGGCGCCCGCGCCGACCAGCCGGGCGGCTGCGGCGAGCCGCTGGGCCGCCTCCTCCGCCACCGGCCCGCCGACTGTGAACGGCAGCCGTACGTACCCCTCGAAAGCCCCGTCGACCCCGAACCTGGGCCCGGACGGCACCCGCACCCCGACCCCTTCGCCGGCCACCGCGAGCCGCGAGCCGGACAGGCCGCCGGTGCGTACCCAGAGCGTGAGCCCGCCGCTCGGCACGGAGAACTCCCACCCCGGCAGCTCGCGGCGCACGGCCGCGACGAGCGCGTCGCGGTTGTCCCGGGCCTGGTCCCGGCGCAGCTGCACGGCCTCCTCCCAGCCGCCGGTGCGCATCAGCCAGTTGACCGCCAGCTGTTCGAGGACCGGGGTGCCCATGTCGGCGTAGGCGCGGGCGGCGACCAGGCTGCGGATCACGTCGGGCGCGGCCCGTACCCAGCCGATCCGCATGCCGGCCCAGAACGCCTTGCTGGCCGAACCCACGGTGAGGACGGTGCTGCCGGCCGGGTCGAACGCGCAGACCGGGCGCGGCATCCGCACGTCGTCGAGGTGCAGCTCCCTCATCGTCTCGTCGACGACCAGGACCGTGCCGGCCGAGCGGGCGGCGTCCACCAGCGCCCGGCGCCGGTCCTCACCGGCCAGCGCCCCGGTGGGGTTGTGGAAGTCCGCGACGACGTACGCGAGCCGGGGCGCCGCGTCCCGCAGGACCTGGCGCCACCGGTTCAGGTCCCAGCCTCCGAGCCCCTCCTCCATGGCGACCGGCACGAGCCGGGCACCGGCCTCGCGCATCAACTGGAGGATGTTGGCGTAGCTCGGGGACTCCACCGCGATCCGCTCGCCGCGGCCGGCGAACAGGTGGCAGATGGCGTCGATCGCGCCCATCGCACCGGTGGTGACCATGATCTGCTCGGGCATGGTGGGGATGCCGTCGGCGGTGTACCGGTCGGCGATCATCTGCCGCAGGGCGGGCAGCCCGGCCGGGTAGTCGCCGTGCGTGTGCGCGTACGGGGGCAGCTCCTCCAGCGCGCCCTGGACGGCCCGGGTCAGCCAGGGCTCGGGGGCGGGCAGCGAGGCGCAGCCCAGGTCGATCATGGAGCCCAGCGCCTCGGGCGGCAGGGGTTCCAGGCCGCGGGCCGGGAGCGGGTTGCCCGCCGGGACCGCCGTCCAGCTGCCGGCCCCGCGCCGGGACTCCAGGAAGCCTTCGGCCCGCAGCGCCTCGTAGGCGGCGGCGACCGTGGTGCGGCTGACGGAGAGCGCGACGGCCAGCTCCCGTTCGGCCGGGAGCCGGGCGGCCACGGCGACCCGGCCCTCCAGGACGAGCAGCCGGATGCCGTCGGCGAGTGCCCGGTAGGCCGGCGGCCGGCGGCTGCCGGGGCCGGCCGGCCGGGGCTGCTGGGCATGGAGCTGGCGGGCCAACTGGGCCGCCCCGACCGCCGAAGTCCACTGCGCCACGATAATCAGTCCACCTTCCTCGGATTGGCCATGGTTGGCGGCCGATCCCCTGCCACAGAGTGACACGGAGCAGTCCAACACCACGACACCAGGGGGCACCCCTTGTCCACCACCCCCGTCCCGCAGGGGGCGCACCTCACCCGTCGGCTGGTCCAGCTGTACGCGGGGCTCGCGCTGTACGGGGCGAGCTCGGCGCTGCTGGTCGTCGCCGGCCTCGGCCTGGAGCCGTGGGGCGTGCTGCACCAGGGGCTCGCCGAGCGCACCGGGATCAGCATCGGCGTGGTCTCGATCATCATCGGCGCGATCGTGCTGCTGCTGTGGATTCCGCTGCGGCAGCGGCCGGGTCTGGGCACGGTCTCGAATGTCTTCGTCGTGGGGCTCGCGATGGACGGCACGCTCGCGCTCGTCCCCGAGGTGCACGGGCTGGTGGCCCGCTCCGGTGTGATGGTGGCCGGGATCGTCCTCAACGGTGTGGCGACGGGCCTCTACATCACCGCCCGGTTCGGCCCCGGCCCCCGGGACGGGCTGATGACCGGGCTGCACCGGCGGACCGGCAGGTCGATCCGGCTGGTCCGCACGGCGATCGAGGTCGCGGTCGTGGTCACCGGGTTCCTGCTCGGCGGCTCCCTCGGCGTGGGCACGGTCCTGTACGCCCTGGCCATCGGCCCGCTCGCCCAGGTCTTTCTGCGCGTCTTCGCGATACCGGACGGCGGGGGCACCTCGGCCGACGCCCCGGCGGCCCGGCGGTCCATACTGCGGCGGTGACTTCCGAACGCCACCCCTATCTGGAACATCCCGCCCCGCTCGCCTTCGCCCACCGGGGCGGCGCGGCGGACGGGATCGAGAACACGGCGGCCGCCTTCCGCCGGGCCGCCGACGCCGGGTACCGCTACTTCGAGACCGATGTGCACGCCTCGGCGGACGGCCGCCTGGTGGCGTTCCACGACGCCACGCTGGACCGGCTGACGGACGCCGGGGGCAGGCTGGCGGAGCTGCCGTGGAGCGAGATACGCAGGGCCCGGGTCGCCGGGCGCGAGCCGCTGCCGCTGTTCGAGGAGCTGCTGGAGGCGTTCCCCGAGGCCCGGTGGAACGTGGACATCAAGGCGGAGGCCGCACTGGGGCCGCTCGTGGAGCTGATCCGCGCGACGGACTCCTTCGACCGGGTGTGCGTGGGCTCGTTCTCCGAGGCGCGGGCCGCCAGGGCGCACCGCCTGGGCGGCCCGCGCCTCGCCACCTCGTACGGTGTGCGCGGCGTCATCGGGCTGCGGCTGCGCTCGTACGGCATCCCGGCGGCCCTGCGGGCGGGGGCGGTGTGCGCGCAGGTCCCGGAGAGCCAGGGCGGCATCCGCGTGGTCGACCGGCGCTTCGTGCGCGAGGCGCATGCGCGCGGGCTCCAGGTGCACGTGTGGACGGTGAACGAACCGGAGCGGATGGCCGCACTCCTGGACCTCGGTGTGGATGGCATCATGACCGATCACATCGAGACGCTGCGCACGGTGCTGAACGAGCGGGGGGCCTGGGCCTGACCCGCCGGCCGGGTGACGTCTCCACGGGGAGATTTCGAGGGGGCGCCATGACCGCCGAGACCGCAGACACCGCCGAAGGGGCCGGCGGCACGTCGGGCCCCGGCGGACCCGACGGCCCGGCCGAGCGGCGCCGGGAGCAGCGCGGCTGGTACTTCTACGACTTCGCCTGCTCGGTCTACTCGACCAGCGTCATCACGGTCTTCCTCGGCCCCTATCTGACGTCGGTCGCCAAGGCGGCGTCCGACGCCGACGGCTTCGTCCATCCGCTCGGCGTCCCGGTGCGCGCCGGGTCGCTGTTCGCGTACTCGGTCTCCGCCTCGCTGGTCCTCGCCGTCGTCCTGATGCCGATCGTGGGCGCGGCGGCCGACCGGACGGGCCGCAAGAAGCCGCTGCTCGCGGCGGCGGCCTACACCGGGGCGGCCGCCACGACCGCGATGTTCTTCCTGGACGGCCACCGCTATCTGCTCGGCGCCTTCCTGCTCATCGTGGCGAACGCGGCGACGGCGATCGCGATGATGCTGTACAACGCCTTTCTGCCGCAGATCGCGGAGCCCGACGAGCGCGACGCGGTCTCCTCCCGGGGCTGGGCGTTCGGCTACACCGCCGGGGCGCTGGTCCTCGTCCTCAACCTGATCCTGTACTCCGGCCACGACTCCTTCGGCCTCTCCGAGTCCGAGGCCGTGCGGATCTGCCTGGCCTCGGCGGGTGTGTGGTGGGGCGTCTTCACCGTCGTGCCGCTGCTCCGGCTGCGCGACCGCGGGGTGGCGGTGGCGCCGGGCGGCCGGAAGGCGGCGGGCTCCGGCTGGCGGCAGCTGCGGGCGACCCTGTCGGACATGCGGCGCCATCCGCTGACCCTCTCCTTCCTCCTCGCCTACCTCGTCTACAACGACGGCGTGCAGACGGTGATCTCGCAGGCGTCGGTCTACGGCTCCGAGGAACTGGGCCTCGGCCAGACCACGCTGATCACCGCCGTGCTGCTGGTGCAGGTGCTGGCGGTCGCCGGGGCGCTGGCGATGGGGCGGACGGCCCGGGTGTACGGCGCGAAGCGCACGATCCTCGGCTCGCTGGTCGTCTGGACGCTGATCCTGGTGGCGGGGTACTTCCTGCCCGCCGGCTCGCCCGTCTTCTTCTACGTACTGGCCGCGGCGATCGGCCTGGTGCTCGGCGGCAGTCAGGCGCTGTCGCGCTCCCTGTTCTCGCATCTGGTGCCGCGCGGCAAGGAGGCCGAGTACTTCTCGGCGTACGAGATGAGCGACCGCGGGCTGAGCTGGCTGGGGCCCCTGGTGTTCGGGCTCGCGTACCAGCTGACCGGCAGCTACCGGGACGCGATCGCCTCGTTGGTGGTCTTCTTCGTCGTCGGTTCGGTGCTGCTGGCGCGGGTGCCGCTCAGGCAGGCGGTGGCGGCGGCGGGAAATCCCGTACCCGAGCGGATTTAGACGTTGAAGTAAAAGGCCGGTAGTGTACGCCTTTGGCCTGCCCCGGGTGACCGTTACCGCGAGTGGAAGTCTCCGCACCGTTGGGTGACAACTTCCGTCAAACGTGACAAACCGGGTACGGGTGGGTACCTGAACCCTGGGAAACCTGAAAATTCAGCGGCACGACGGGCGACGTATGACCGGCAACGGGAATCTTTGCCGCCGACCGGACGTTGACCGATTGACGACGACAGCGACACCTGTCCTGTGGGCGACAAGCCCGGGAGGCACGATTCATGAGTGAGCGAGCTCTCCGCGGCACGCGACTCGTGGTTACCAGCTACGAGACGGACCGCGGCATCGATCTGGCCCCGCGCCAGGCGGTGGAGTACGCATGCCCGAACGGCCATCGATTCGAGATGCCGTTCTCGGTAGAGGCGGAAATTCCGCCGGAGTGGGAGTGCAAGGCGTGTGGCGCCCAGGCACTCCTGGTGGACGGGGATGGCCCCGAGGAGAAGAAGGGCAAGCCTGCGCGTACGCACTGGGACATGCTCATGGAGCGGCGCACGCGCGAGGAACTGGAAGAGGTGCTGGCCGAGAGGCTGGCGGTCCTGCGCTCCGGAGCGATGAACATCGCCGTGCATCCCCGGGACAGCAGGAAGTCTGCCTGACCCGGTAGCACCGAGACAGAGCCGCGGGCCGCGACACACGTTGTGTCGCGGCCCGCGGCTCTTGTCGTGGACGGGTTCCGCTACCGGATCGGCGTCACGGAGTCAGCGGCGGGCGGGGCTCGTCGTCCGGGCGGGCGTCCCGCGGCGACGGTTCGTCGCGGATGACCTCGCCCTGGACGACCTTGCCGTCCGGGCGGTGGATACGGGCCTGCTGGAAGGCGTCCGAGAAGCCGTCGGGGGCCAGCGTGCGCATGCGCCGTTGGAGCGAGCGCTCCGCGTACCTGCTGAGCGCCGAGCGGACCGGTGGCACCAGGAGCAGCAGTCCGGCCACGTCCGAGACCATGCCGGGAATCATGACCAGCAGTCCGCCGAGCATCAGGAAGCCGTTGCCCCGGCTGCTCGAAGGGGTGGGCGAGGAGCCGTCCGCGCCCGGCTGCCCCGGCATCTGCTGAAGCGTCTCGGTGAGGTTGCGGAAGGCGCGGCGGCCGGCCCGCTTGATCACGGCGGCGCCGAGGAGGATCCCGGCGGCCAGCAGGATCAGGACGGTCAGCCCGCCCGCGACGTCCGCCACGACGACGAGCAGCCAGATCTCCAGCACCGCCCAGGCGGCGACGGCGAGGGGTACGAAGGTCCGGGCGCGCGAGCGCCTTCGGGCGGTCGGGGGCGGTGTGCCGGTCGTCATGCCCCCAGTGTGCCTGGCCCGGCGTCCGTACGCCGTAAGGGGGTGCGGACGCGGGCGGCGGGCGTCAGGGGGTGCGGCGGCCGAGGGCCCGGTTGGTGCGGCCGGTGACGCCCCAGGCGGTCACGCGCCAGAGCGCCTCGACGAGGATGTCCCGGCTCATCTTGGAGTCGCCGACCTCGCGGTCCACGAAGGTGATCGGCACCTCGACCACGTGGAAGCCGGCCTCGACCGCGCGGCGGGCCAGGTCGACCTGGAAGCAGTAGCCCTGCGAGGCGACCTCGTCCAGGCCGATGCCCTTGAGGGTCTCGGTGCGGAAGGCCCGGTAGCCGCCGGTGACGTCCCGCGTCCGCAGCCCCAGCATCAGCCGGGAGTAGGTGCTGCCGCCGCGGGAGATGATCTCGCGGGACTTGGGCCAGTTGACCACCCGGCCGCCGGGCACCCAGCGGGAGCCGAGGACCAGGTCGGCGCCCTTGAGCGCGGTGAGCAGCCGGGGCAGCTCCTCGGGCTGGTGGGAGCCGTCGGCGTCCATCTCGACCAGGACGCCGTAGTCGTGCTCCATGCCCCACCGGAAGCCGGCGAGGTAGGCCGCGCCGAGCCCTTCCTTGCCCTTGCGGTGCAGGACGTGGACCTGGTCGTCGGCCGCGGCCAGCTCGTCGGCGAGCTTGCCGGTGCCGTCGGGGCTGTTGTCGTCGGCGACCAGGATGTCGGCCTCCGGGACGGCCGCGCGCACCCGGCTGACGATCGGCTTGATGTTCTCGGCCTCGTTGTAGGTCGGAATGATCACCAAGACACTGCCGAGCGGGCCGAATCGCCGCTGACCGCCGTCGTTCACTTACTGCCCCTCACGTCCGTACGCAGGTGCACACCATATCGAGCGCGGAGGCGCGGAATGCCGTCCCGGTCGGGGTGGCGCGGGAGTCGTGGCGGACAGAAGAGCGGAAGTAGGGACAGAAGTGCGGATCGGGGCCCGGTGTCCTTCGGGCCGACCTGGGACCCGCTGGCTGCGGGTCGACCTAGAGCCGTTGTCTACTGAACGTCCGGGCCCCACCCGGGTCGCACCCTCCGTCCGGCTGAATCCTTCCCTCGCCCCGAGGCGCGGGCGCTGAACCTGGCTGTCAGTGGTGGTGCGCCGGTGCGGCACACCACCCCGTGACCCAGCGGCGTTCGACGACTGCGTGGAGGTTTAACCGGTCGGACGTCCTGTGGTGGACTCGGCCGAACCTACCGGCCGATGGCCGCATTCTGTCAATAGTTGCCTGACCTGCATCGTTTACGGAACTTGCCTGGTCAGTCCTGGAGATCCCCAGGTAGCGGGAGAGCCGGGCCGCCTTCGATCGGCGGTACGAAATGTCCGCACGTCACTCGTTCGGCCTTACGTAGACAGTTTGTCCGAACACGACCGTGCGCAGGCACACCGGGAGGTCGGCGCCGGGGGTCAGGTCCGGCAGCCCCGGCGTCCCCGACCTGGGGTCCGTCGACCAGCGCGCGACCCGGTCGTCCGGCGCCTGGACCACCAGGTCGTCGGTGCGCCAGACCGCGTAGTCGGCCGGGGCGCCGGGCACCAGGGTCCCCGCGTCGTCGCGCCCGACGGCCCGCCAGCCGCCCCGGGTGTGCGCGGTGAACCCGGCCCGCACCGAGATCCGGTGCTCGGGCGTCCGGTGGAAGGCGGCGGCCCGTACGGTCCCCCAGGGGTCCAGCGGGGTCACCGGGCTGTCCGAGCCGAAGGCGAGGGGCACACCGGCCCGCAGGAGGGCCGCGTACGGGTTCAGGGTGCCCGCCCGCCCAGTGCCGAGGCGCCGGGCGTACATGCCCTCCTCACCGCCCCAGGCGGCGTCGAAGGCGGGCTGGACCGAGGCGGTCAGCCCCAGTTCGGCGAAGGCGGCGACGGTCTCGGGGGTCAGCATCTCCGCGTGTTCGACGCGGTGCCGGGCGGCCCGCACCCGGCCGAGGCCCACCCGCTCGGCCGCGGCCCTGACGCCGTCGACGACCGCCGAGAGCGCCGCGTCCCCGATGGCGTGGAAACCCGCCTGAAGCCCGGCCTCGGTGCAGGCGGCGACGTGGGCGGCGATCTGCCCGGCGTCCAGGTGGGCGGCGCCGGAGTGCGGGGCGTCGGCGTACGGCTCGTGCAGGCAGGCGGTGTGCGAGCCGAACGACCCGTCCACGAAGAGGTCGCCGGCCGCCCCGGCCGCGCCCAGCTCGCGGATGCGCAGGGCGTCCTTCTCGTCGCCCACCTGCTCGGCCCAGTAGCCGAAGACCCGGGGCCCCGGCTGCCCGGCGGCCAGCTTCAGCAGCCCGGTGAAGTCGTCCTCGTCGGAGATGTCCGGGCCGCCGCACTCGTGGACCGTGCCGATGCCGAGGGACGCGGCGTGGCGCAGCGCGGCCCGCTGGGCGTCGGCGCGCTGGGCGGGCGATACGGCGTCGTGGGCGGCGGCCCGCACCGCGTGGTGGGCGGCCGCGGTCAGCGGTCCCTCGGGGTGGTAGCCGGCCATCGCCCGGACGCCGGGGACGAGGTCGAGCAGTGCGGTGGTGACGGCCGCGGAGTGTACGTCGATCCGGGGCAGGTAGACGGGCCGGCCGCCCGCCGCCTCGTCCAGTTCGGCGCGCGAGGGCGGGCGCTGCTCGGGCCAGCGCGCAGCGTCCCAGCCGTGTCCGAGGACGACCCGGTCGGCGGGGTGGGCGGCGATGTGGGCGCGGACCCGGGCGAGGGCGTCACCCAGGGTGCGGGCGCCGGAGAGGTCGAGGCCGGTGAGGGCCAGACCCGTCGAGGTGGTGTGGACGTGGGCGTCGGTGAACGCGGGAGTGACCAGGGCCCCTTCGAGGTCGATCACTTCGTCGACGCCGCTCGCGAAGGCGTCGGCCGCCCCCTCCGAGCCCACCCAGGCGACATGGCCCCGTTCGACCACCATGGCGGTGGCGAAGGGGTCGGCGGGGCTGTGGACGTCTCCACCGCGCAGCAGCACGGTGCGGTGTTCGCTCTGGGGGGCGGTGCTCTCGGTCATGGGGACCAGTCTCCCGCCTGCCGGGTCCCGACCCGCGCGCGACCCCCGGAAGGGGGTGTCCGACGAATCCCCTCAGATCTGCGGCGGGCGCGCCTCGTAGGGGGTGGAGAGGACGACCGTGGTGCGGGTGGAGACCCCGGCGAGCGAGCGGATGCGGGTGAGCAGGTTCTCCAGCTCCAGCGGGGTGGCGACCCGGACCTTCAGGATGTAGTTCTCGTCGCCGGCGACGCTGTGGCACGCCTCCAGCTCGGGGACGTCGGCGAGCCGTTCGGCGATGTCGTCCGGGGCGCTCGGGTCGAAGGGCTTGACCGAGATGAACGCGGTCAGCGGCAACCCGACCGCCTCCGGGTCGACGACCGCGGCGTAGCCCCGGATCACCCCGCGCTGCTCCAGCCTGCGGACGCGCTGATGAACCGCCGAGGTGGACAGGCCGGTGGCCTTGCCCAGGTCGGTGTAGCTCATCCGCCCGTCCTTGACGAGCAACTCCACGATGTGACGGTCCAGCTCCTCCATATGGATCAATCTATGGCCAGGAGTCCTTCCCGGCACAGATGCCCAGCCCTTGGGACGGCACCTGCGTCGGGCATGTGACCAACGCCACATATTTACGGACCGGTAGTCGGACACGAAATGGTTACGGCCGATCGGCGGCGGGAAGTGCTTGCTGTGGCCGAGGCCACGGCGCCATGTCGGCCCACCCGAGGGGGGATTTCCCATGCAGAGCCTGAAGCTCACCGGACGTACCGAACCGGAGCCCGACGATCCGTTCGAGGACGCCGCTCCCGACGCGTACGACACATTCGAGATGTACCGGGTCCTGTGCCCGGACTGCGCGCAGCCCATCGCGCTGCTGGCCGACGAGGACGTGCTGCCCGAGCACGCGCTGTGCCCGTCCCCGTGGAACCCGTTCGTGCTCACCGTGTGCGCCGGTACGGGGCGTGCGGCGGCCGGGGCGCGGCCCGCGGACGAGACGGCCGGGTCCCAGGAGCAGGAGACGGCCCTGCTGCTGACGCTCCCCCAGGGGCTCGACTGGAGGATGCAGCCGTTCTCGCACGCCGGGGGCGCGGGCTCCCGCCCGATCAGGATGCCGGGGCAGCTGCGGCGCGAGGCCGCCTGAGCCCTCCGCCCGCCCGTCCGGCCGGGGTGCGCGAGCGGCCCGGCCACCGCGGAGAACCGGGTGAACATCCGCCCGAATCGAACAGCCAGTGACCCGGCCGCGCCCTGCGGCGTTGGCCCGGTATGACCCTGCCGCACTCCACGGCCGGCCCCGGTCGCCGCCGGCTCGCCGCTCCTGCCCCCGAAGAATCGGTTCCGCAGCCCGGTTCCGTACCGGCGTCGCAGTCCGAACCGCCCCGTTCCGCGCCGCGTCCGGTGCCCCATTCGACCGATCCGCCGATCTACCGGGCGCTGCTGCGGCACTGGGAGAGCACCGGGCGGACCCTGCCGGGCCGTCATGACCAGGACTGGAACCGGATCATGACGACGCCCGTGTGGTCGGACCGGCCACTGCGGGTCAGCGGGACTCAGGGCCCGCGAGGTGGCGGGCGATGACCATCCGCTGAATCTGGTTGGTGCCCTCGACGATCTGGAGCACCTTGGCCTCGCGCATGAGGCGTTCGACGGGGAAGTCCTGCGTGTAGCCGTACCCGCCGAGCACCTGCACCGCGTCGACGGTCACCTGCATCGCGGCGTCCGTGCAGAAGAGCTTGGCCATGGCGGCCTGGCGGGAGAAGGGGCGGCCTGCGTCCCTCAGCCGGGCGGCCTCCAGGTAGAGCGCCCGGCCCGCCTCGATCCGGGTGGCCATGTCGGCCAGCATGAACCGCAGCCCCTGGAAGTCGGCGATGGGGCGGCCGAACTGCTTGCGGCCGGTGGCGTAGCCGAGGGCCTCGTTCAGCGCGGCCTGGGCGACGCCGATGGCGCAGGCGGCGATGCCGAGCCGGCCGGAGTCGAGGGCGGACAGGGCGATCGCGAAGCCCTGGCCCTCCTCGCCGATCCGGCGGGCGTCCGGGACGCGCACCCCGTCGAAGTGGAGCTGGGCTGTGGGCGAGCCCTTCATCCCCATCTTCTTCTCGGGCACGGCCGCGCCCAGTCCGGGGGCGTCGCCGGGGACGAGGAAGGCGGTGATGCCGCGCGGGCCCTCGACGCCGGTGCGTGCCAGCACGGTGTAGAAGTCGGCGATGCCGCCGTGCGTGATCCAAGCCTTGGTGCCGGTGATGACCCAGTCCTCGCCGTCCCGTACGGCCTTGGTGACCAGGGACGCGGCGTCGGAGCCGGACGCGGGCTCGGAGAGGCAGTAGGCGCCCAGCAGGCCGCCGGAGAGCATCGCCGGGAGGTGTTCGGTCTGCTGGCCCTTGGTGCCGTAGCCGGCGAGCGCGTGGCAGGCCAGGGAGTGGACGCTGACGCCGAGGCCGACGGTGAGCCGGGCGGCGCTGAGCTCTTCCAGGACCTGGAGGTAGACCTCGTAGGGCTGGTCGCCGCCGCCGTGGGCGGAGTCGTAGGGCAGCCCGAGCAGGCCGGACTCGGAGAGCAGGGTGAAGACCTCGCGGGGGAACCGGCCCGCTTCCTCCTCCTCGGCGGCCCGCGGCGTGATCTCCCGCTGGGCGATGTCGCGGACGAGTGCGACGAGCTGGCTGGACTCCTCGGTGGGCAGACGGCGTTCGACCCACTGCGGGGCACGGTCGGACATGACGGCGCTCTCCTCCCTGTCGGGCGTTGCGGCGGTCGCGCGCGCGGGGTGTGAGCGGCGCCGCCGGGGGATCTCCGGGCGATGCCCGAAATCACTGCTCCCCAGCCGATGTTGCCCTCCCGGATTACGAGAAGTGCAGGCAGGCGGCTGTGGCGGGTCGAGTATGCCCGATCGGACGGCATCCGTCACCGGTTGACCGAACATACGGATCAGTGCCCGCGGACGGCCATGGAGATCATCGAAGTTGGTCCGAACCATTGACCCGACTGGTCTAGTCCACCTACGGTTCCCAGCGAACCGGCTTTCCGCGTTCATGCCAAGTTTTTCGGAGCGCCGGAAGCCGGTCGTCCACTGGCACGTCCCCTCCCCCACGAGGAGCAACCATGACCGGACTGCACCGCCCGGGAGCCCGCCTGCGGGCTGTCGCCGCCGCCGCGTGTACCGCTGCCCTGGGCGCCGCCCTGCTGGGCGTCGCGGGCACCGGCTCCGCCGGCGCGGCCCCCGCCGCACCCCGGGCCGCCGCACCGGCAGCAGCACCCGCCGCCCCCACAGCGGCCGGCAGCAAGGTGGTCGGATACTTCACCAACTGGGGTGTCTACGACCGTAATTACCACGTCAAGAACATCGAGACCTCGGGCTCGGCCGACAAGCTCACGCACATCAACTACGCCTTCGGCAACGTCCAGGGCGGCAAGTGCACGGTCGGCGACTCCTACGCCGACTACGAGAAGACCTACACCGCCGACCAGTCCGTCGACGGGGTCGCGGACACCTGGGACCAGGAGCTGGCCGGCAACTTCAACCAGTTGCGCAAGCTGAAGAAGCTCCACCCCGACCTCAAGATCCTCTGGTCGTTCGGCGGCTGGACCTGGTCCGGCGGCTTCGGTGAGGCGGCGAAGAACCCCGCCGCGTTCGCCGAGTCCTGCTACAACCTGGTCGAGGACCCGCGCTGGGCCGATGTCTTCGACGGCATCGACATCGACTGGGAGTACCCCAACGAGTGCGGGCTGACCTGTGACACCAGCGGCCGCGACGCCTACGGCAACCTGCTGTCGGCGCTCCGCTCGAAGTTCGGCCCGGACAACCTGATCACCGCGGCGATCAGCGCGGACGGCTCGGAGGGCGGCAAGCTCGACGCCGTCGACTACGGCGGCGCGGCACAGTACCTCGACTGGTACAACCCGATGACGTACGACTTCTTCGGCGCCTGGGACGACAAGGGCCCGACGGCCCCGCACTCCCCGCTCACCTCCTACACGGGCATCCCCAAGGAGGGCTTCAACAGCGAGGCGGCCATCGAGAAGCTGAAGGCCCAGGGCGTCCCGGCCTCGAAGCTGCTGCTCGGCATCGGCTTCTACGGCCGCGGCTGGACCGGCGTCACCCAGGACGAGCCGGGCGGCACGGCGACCGGCGCGGCCGCGGGCACGTACGAGGCGGGCATCGAGGACTACAAGGTGCTCAAGAACAGCTGCCCCGCCACCGGCACCGTCGCCGGCACGGCGTACGCGCACTGCGGCACCAACTGGTGGAGCTACGACACCCCGGCCACCATCGGCACCAAGATGCAGTACAAGAACCAGCAGGGCCTGGGCGGCACCTTCTTCTGGGAGCTGAGCGGTGACACCACCGACGGCGAGCTGATCAAGGCGATCGACTGACGTCGTCGCACCGGACATGAGGGGCGGGGAGCCGGGCGGGCTCCTCGCCCCCTGTCATGTCCGGGAAGCTGGAGGCTAGAGCAGGTGGAGCTGGGTGACGAGCATGGCGACGACGACCACGAGCGTCCAGCCCAGGACGTGCTCCAGCAGCTTGGGACCGTCGTCGGGCCCGCCCGTACGGGTGCGGCGGCGGGAGGCGGTGAGGGTGGCGGCAGTCGCGCTCATGGCATCTCGTTCGGTCGGCCCGGCAGTAGGTGTACCCAGCACCCGGCCGGGACCCCACCACAGTGCCAGCCCGAAGGGCCCCAGGGGTAGAGATGTCCGTCACTCCCCCGGGGAGCCGCACGGACCTCAGCGCATGCCGACGGCCGCGAGTGCCCTGCGCTGGGCGGGATTCGGGTGCGCGGGGAAGTACAGGCAGCAGGCGCCGCCTGTGCCGGAAACCACACTGCCGCTCGCGTTGAGGCGCTTGGTCCGCAGCCAGATCGTCTCCAAACGGGAGGGCGCTTTCCACCACACGACGCCCTCCCGCACAAACATGCAGGTCACGAGCTCGGACGACGGGGGACGAATCGAGCGCGGATGCGCTGGTGCTGACCCGGCGCTGACTTCCGCCGGCGCCCGTTCCTGTCCGCTCGGGTGCGTCGCGCGCTGGATCGGTGCCGGCTTCAGGGCCCTCGTCGCCCGGCCGACTTCCACCCGCCTGGTGCGGCCGCCATTCCTCACTACCGTCCTCGCGAGCAACCGGAGCAAGCGCAGAGGAACTGCCGAGCTTTCGCGTAGGCCAACAGCTTCGGTTCTCACCGCCGGAGGTCCGACAGTGGCTAGAAGAGCGATCTCGAATGGTCGCGTGAACGTAAAACAAAAGGGACGGCGCCAGCGGTCTCCCATAGACGTTAACCAACCGCTAGCCGACGGATGGGGCTCCTTCTCCATTGGGAGAAGGGGGCGCGCAGCCGCCACGGAGATGTCGTCAACTTGCCTCATCTCCACCCCGAACGGCTGCGCAGCCCTTGCTCCCCACTGCGTACGCCTGAACGAGCCGCCGACCTGCCCAGCAGCACGGTGGTGGCGGCTTGGGCTGAGCAGGTCCTTTTCCTACGGCCCCCAAACCTGATAGCCATGCCGGCTTGGCGCTATGCGGTGCGGTCTACACGACGCCCCGCCCCAGGAAGAACGACGCGACAGCTGCCACCACGGACAGCGCGAGAGTCGCCTTCACTCCCGGCGATTGCCTCAGCAGCCGCGTGAGCGCGATGAATACGAGCAAGAAGGAGACCGCCCAGAGCGCGACCCATATCGCGCGGAATTCGGAGGCTGCCAATGAGCCGAGAACCGAACCGATCAAAGAGGCGCCGACGAAGATGCCTGCCGAGGACCAGCGGACGTCGAGCCGTCCGCGACCGGCCTCGGTCCGGTCGTGCTTACGGGCGGCGCGTTCGCGGATGTCTGCCGCGATCAACAGGGCCGCCGCCAGGAGCCAGGGCAGCAGGTAGGGGAAGGTGGGTGCCGGCATGTCAGTGAGTCCTTGAGGTCTCTGCTTGCGTCGGGTGTGGGGGTGGGGCGCTGGTACGCCTGCCGTGTGGCTGTTCCCGGCCGGAGGCTCGTGCGGCCTCCGGCCGGGAACAGCTTGGGGTCAGGTCAGATCACTGATGCGTGATGGAGATCCTTCCGTAGACCCAGACCGTGATCTTCACGCCTCGGTTCGGGAACGATGAGTGGACGCGCTGGATGTTGACCGCCACCCAGGTGGCCACGCCCGCGAGGATCGCCATGACGGCTGACAGGATGCCAGCGCTGGCGACTCCGAACAGGGCCGCGGAAACGCCCCAGGCGGTCGCGCCGCCGATGATGTCCCAGGAAGCCTTCCAGGCCCGAGCCCGGCTGAGCTTGAGCTCGCACCGGCCTCGCCAGACGGAGCAGCTCCGGGAGTTCTTGTTGTACTTGGCCAGGACCTTGCGGCCGTCGAGGTCGAACTTGTTGATCGGGTACCGGCCATCTCGTACCGGCATGCGCAAGCGCGGCGCCGGCAGCGGCTCCTCGGTGGCCTTGCTGCGATTCCTGCTGCCCGTGCAGTACCCGTGTGCTAGCCGGTACGTGCAAATGCTGCGCTGCACTCCTCACCGGACGTGCAGCGGCCGTCTTGGGTACGAAGCCGAAGGCTCTCGTCTGGAGCGACGAGCGCATCGCGAGCTGGAAGGAGACCGGCGAGAAGCCCTCGCCGGTCATGGCCTGGGCCCCGAGCAGACGCCAAGGTTCCTCGACTTCGTCGAGCACGACCGGCTGTACGTGCTCTGGCGACTGATCACCTTCCGGGGGTACACGGCGCGGTGAGGTTTCCCCGTGCTCTCGGACACGTGATCGTCATGCCGCAAGGGTGTGCCGATGCCGCTGCCTGGCCTCGGCCGGGGTGAGATAGCCGAAGGTCTTGTGCTTGCGCGGGCGGCGGCGATTGCAGAAGGTCTCGATGAAGGAGAAGACCTCGGCGCGGGCGGTGGCCCGGTCGGGCCCGATGCGGGTGCCGATCTCCTCCTTGAGGAGGGCCCAGAAGCTCTCCGCGGCGGCGTTGTCGAAGCATGATCCGGTGCGTCCGCAGCTGCCGTAGCCCCGACACCCGTATTTGGTCCCGAAACCGGGTCGATGTGTATTCGCTGCCGCGATCGCTGTGAACCACGCAGCCGGACTCCAGCCCGCCCCGGCCGTGGGCCATGTCGAGAGCGTCGACGACGAGCTCGGCGCGGTGGTGGTCGGCCATGGCGTAGCCGACGACCTCGCGGGTGGCCAGGTCCAACCAGCAGGCGAGGTAGAGCCAGCCCTCGGCGGTGGGCAGGCAGGTGATGTCGTCGACCAGCTTGGTCCCGGGGCGCTCGGCATGGAAGTCGCGGCCGACCAGGTCCGGGGCCGGCTCGGCCTTCGCGTCCGGCCGGGTCAGTGAATGCGCAGCGGGAGGCGGTTTGGAGCCTCTCCCCGCAGAGCGACTCCGAGGGGCCAAAATCCTCATCACCTGTGCCGCACCATCTGATGCCTACCGACTATCCGGCAGTCACCATCCGTTCAGGACGCACGAAGGCCGTCGCTTTTTCATGATCTCGATCGTCTGCTGCTGTTCGCGGACCTCCTTGCGCAGCCGCTTCAGCTCCTCGCGCTCGGCGCTGGTCAGCTCACCGGACCCGCCCTCGCCCTGGTCCGACCTCAAGATCCCAGTCTCCAGGTGTCCACGATCAAGGGGAAGCTTCATTCACGAGGTGTCCCGCTGGCTCGGACACCGCTCGATCAAGGTCACGGTGGACCGGTACGGCCACCTCACACAGGACGGCCGAGAGCGCTGCCGCCAGGTGGTCGAGGTGGGCGTGGGGCCCTACCTGCTCACAGCAGGCCGAGCGATCGCAGAGCGCGGTGCTGACTCGGTGCTGGGTCAGACGGCCAGTAGACGTAGCAGACGCCGCCCGTACCACTCCTGACCTGCCCGTTCGCGTCGTACCGCTGCGTGCGCAGCCAGATCGTCTCCCACTCGTGCCGCCGGTAGACGTGGCGCACCGCCTCGTCGTCCGGCGACGCTGGGTCGTTGGCGATGACGTCGCCGTCGGCGGTGAAGCCGATGACGGTCATCAGGTGGCCGGAGGTGCCGTAGCCCGCGCCGGTCAGCTCCTCCTTGAGGAAGGACTGCGAGGTGATGACCGGGATGCCCGCCCGGACCAGGGTCTCCACGTCCCTGAGCGAGCCGAGCCGGGTCACCGCGGCGCTCATGTCGCGGTACGTCGCCGCGTAGGCGGCGTTGAACGGCCAGTTGCCGCAGCCCTCGTACTGGTTGTCGTACGTGAAGCGCGCCGCGTGGCAGACCTGGGGGTCCTGGATACCGGGCTCGACCCAGGCGAGGTCCTCGGCGGAGGGTTTGCGGCCCCAGTACTCGATGATCATCTGCGAGGAGGTGGGGCTGCACCACGCCTCGCCCCCGTTGTCGTACTCGGGGTACTGCCCGACGTGGACGTTCTGCGAGTAGCGCGGCACCGGGAGCTCGCGGACGAGGCCGGGGGTGCTGGCGGGGACGGTGAAGCGGTCGGGGATGTCCGAGGCCATCGCGCCGAGCCGCCACACCGTCGGGGTGAGCCGGCTGCCCGGGGTGCGGTACAGGGTGAGCCGGAGCCGGTAGGACAGCAGGCGCAGCCCGCTCGCCGCGTCGTCCACCGAGAGGGTGTCGGTCCAGACGGAGCTCTTGCCGTCGCTCTGGTCGTCCACCGAGGTGCGGCGGATGTCCCCGTCCCCGGCCGCCCAGCGGCCCATGACGTACCAGGGGGACTCGGTGCCGTCCGAGTAGCGGCCGCGCAGTTCGATCCGGATCCAGGTGCCGGCCGGGGTGTGCGCGTTCCAGGAGGCGATCACCTCGGTCGCGGGGACGGACGAGCGGTGGACGGGTGAGGTCCAGGTGGCGTAGTCCCACGCGGCGGTGGTGCCGGTGTGCGGGTCGGTGTAGTCCGTGCGGCCCAGCGGATGGCCGATGACGAGGCCCGCCCGGCGGCCCGCGACCGCGCGGGTGCCGGCGCCGTGGCCGCAGCGCCAGTCGGTGTACGTGGTCCAGGCGTGGTTGTCCACCGAGGGGGGCGGGGCCGCGGGGCGGTGGCGCGGGGTGCCGGCCGCCGCGGAGGCGGCGGAGGTGAGTGTTCCGGCGCCGGCCGCCGCCGCGACGGCGGCGGCGAGCACGGTTCGGCGTGAGGTCGGACTGGGCATGGGCGAGACCCCCGGTCGTCAGCGGAATGGGGCTGCGGTGCACAACAGTGCGCCAACTATCGCGGGTCACATCCCCGTTCGGCCAGCGATTCACCCCGCGTCGATCGACCAATATTGGTCCCGACCACTGGCGTGACCTGCGGCTGCACGAGAGCGTCCGCGGGGCTCGCGGCTCGTAGGCTGGGCACATGAACGACCTCCCGCACCACGCCGCGCGACTGCGCGCCCTCGCGCCGTCCTGCGGGCCGGTGCGGCTGATCGCCGTCGACGGCCACGCCGGATCGGGCAAGAGCACCTTCGCCGCCCGTCTCGCGGCGGCGCTCGGCGGCGCGCCCGTGCTGCACCTGGACGACCTGGCCACGCACGAGGAGCCGTTCGCCTGGACGCACCGGCTCCGCGAACAGGTGACGGGCCCGCTCTCGCGCGGCGAGCCCGCGCGCTACGCGCCGTACGACTGGACGGCCCGGGCCTTCGGGCCGCTCCGGACCCTGGAGCCCGCGCCCGTGGTCCTGGTCGAGGGGGTCGGCGCGGGCCGGCGCGCCCTGCGCCCCCTGCTGGCGCGGCTGCTGTGGATGGACCTGGCGGCCGAGGTGGCCTGGGAGCGCGGACGGCGGCGCGACGGGCCCGCGCTCCGCGGGTTCTGGGACGGCTGGACCGCCGCCGAGACGGCACACTTCTCGGCCGACCCCTCGCGCCCCCATGCAGACGCTCTGATACGGCAGTTGCGCGTGGGGTACGAGTGGCTGGAGGGGCCCGTACGGGAGCGGTGCTGAACCGTTCCGTCACCCGGTGTGACCATCGCGCGGCGCCGTACCGACCGGTCGGAAATCGCTCCGGAAGTACCTCAACTCCGCTTGACCCGAGGGCGGTACAGGTCTTACGTTCTCAATGTGCGGCTTTTCGGAGCCTCCACAGACGCGAAGCCCCCGGTTGTTCCCCCGTGATCGGGGGCTTCGTCCTGTGCTCCCCGCACTTGCCCGGCCACTAATGGCCCCCTGACCCTCACCCTGGGTCACGGCGCTTCTTCGGCCTGCGGCACCCTTAGTCGGATACTCCCTGCACAGGTACGATGCCTCTCGGTGCGGTCAATTCCCGTCCACGGCACAGTGATTCGGCGCGCCTCGGCGGGCTTTCGGGCGGCGGGACATCCTGGGGGCACGTTTGTGGGGGACCTGATGGACATCGGCACGCAGGGCGCACAGGCCCCGGCCGACCTCGCCTGGCTGCGGGGCGTGGACGCCTACACGATGGGCGCCTATCCGCAGGCCGAGGAGGAATTCCGGGCCGCGGTCCGCCACGATCCGGGCATGGCGGACGCCTGGCTCGGGCTGCACGCGCTGCGGGTCGACACGGCGTCGGCGCTCCTGCACATGCACCGCCACCGCGACCGCTTCGGCGAGCAGCGCGGCCGCTACCGGCGCACGCTCAACTCCTGGTACTGGCTGGGCTGGTGGGTGCAGCCGGTGCTGGAGACCCCGCGCGATCTGCTGCTGGCGCACGCCTCGCACTGGCTGGACGGCCGCCACGTGCCGGAGCTGGACCGGGCGCTCGCCGCCCTGGCGCCGGTGGACACCGACCCGCAGGTCCGCTTCCTGCACGCCTGCCGCTCCTACCTGGTCAAGGACTGGGAGCAGCTGGTACGCCACACCGAGCGGCTGCTGGACGACCCGATGCTGGGCATCGAGGCGGGGCTCTTCGGCGGCATGGCGCGGGTGCGGCTGGAGATGTACGGGCAGGCCGAACCGATGCTCGCGACGGCCCTGATGCGCTGCCGCAGCGAGCAGCCGCAGCGCAAGGAGCTTCGCTACTGGCTGGCCCGCGCCCACGAGGGCACCGGCCGCAGCGCCGCCGCCCTGCCGCTCTACCGGGCCGTGCACCGGATCGACCCCGCCTTCATGGACACCTCCGCGCGGCTGGCGGCCATCGCGGACTACGACGGGCTCGACGGCTCCGAGGACCCGTTCGGCCTGGCCGCCGTGTCGCTGACCGGCCTGGAGGCGGACGCGGCCTTCGCGGAGGGCCGGGCGGAGGGCGACTACTCGCCGGGTGGCGAGCTGCTGGACGGACGGGAGCCGGCGCCGGGCGGCGAGCCGCAGGATCTGCCCGGGGCCGGCGGCTCCCCGCTGCCCGGCGGGGCGCGGGCGAAGCCATCGGTCCCGGGGCAGCCGGTGCCGCGGCCGTTCCCGGCCGGGCCCAGCGACCCGGTCCTGCTGGCCGAGGCGCTGGCCGAGCTGGAGCGAATGGTCGGCCTGGAGCCGGTGAAGCGTCAGGTCAAGGCGCTGTCCGCGCAGTTGAACATGGCGCGGCTGCGGGCCGGCCAGGGGCTGCCCGTACAGCCGCCGAAGCGGCACTTCGTCTTCTCCGGGCCCTCCGGCACCGGCAAGACGACGGTGGCCCGCATCCTGGGCCGGGTGTTCTACGCGCTGGGCCTGCTCGGCGGGGACCATCTGGTGGAGGCCCAACGCGCGGACCTGGTGGGCGAGTTCCTGGGACAGACCGCGGTGAAGGCGAATGAGCTGATCGATTCGGCGCTGGGCGGGGTGCTCTTCGTGGACGAGGCGTACAGCCTCTCCAACACCGGGTACAGCAAGGGCGACGCGTACGGCGACGAGGCCCTTCAAGTCCTGCTCAAGCGGGCGGAGGACAACCGGGACCACCTGGTCGTCATCCTGGCCGGCTATCCGGAGGGCATGGACCGGCTGCTCTCCACCAACCCCGGGCTCTCCTCGCGCTTCACCACCCGGGTGGACTTCCCCAGCTACCGGCCGCTGGAGCTCACCGCGATCGGCGAGGTGCTGGCCGCGGAGAACGGCGACGTGTGGGACGAGGAGTCGCTGGACGAGCTGCGCTCCATCAGCGGCCACGTGGTCGACCAGGGGTGGCTGGACGAACTGGGCAACGGCCGCTTCCTGCGGACGCTGTACGAGAAGAGCTGCGCCTACCGCGACCTGCGGCTTTCCGCCTGTACGACGGTGCCGACCCGGGACGATCTGGCGACGCTGCGGCTGCCGGACCTGATGCAGGCGTACGGCGAGGTGCTGTCGGGGCGCGGGCCGGTGGGCCGGGGGCCGCAGGAGCCGCCCGCGCGGTGAGCCGCACCCCCGGCCGCCGGAGCGTTCCGGTGGCCGGGGGTGCGGGTGCGGGTCAGCCGACCAGGGCCGTGAGCCCGTCCGGGTCCGCGGTGCGTTCCTCGGTGCGGCGGGGCTCGGCGACCCGGTGCGCCGGGTCCCGTACCTCGCCGACCAGCATTTCGAGGACGTCCTCCATGGCGACCAGGCCGAGCACCCGGCCGGAGGCGTCGGCGACCTGGGCGAGGTGCGTGGCGGCACGGCGCATCACGGTGAGGGCGTCGTCCAGCGGGAGTTCGGCCCGCACGGTCGCCATCGGGCGCCACAGGTGCTGCGGCACCGCCCGCTCGCCGTCCTCCAGGTCCAGGACGTCCTTGACGTGCAGGTAGCCCATGAACGGGCCGCCGCCCTCGGCGCAGACCGGGAAGCGCGAGAAACCCGTGCGCACCGTCAGCTCCTCGATCCGGCGCGGGGTGACCGAGGGGTCCACCGTCACCAGCGAGGCGCGGCGCAGCAGCACGTCGGTGACGGGCCTGCTGCCCAGCTCCAACGCGTCCTCCAGCCGCTCCTGCGCCTCGGGTTCGAGCAGTCCGGCCTGGCCGGAGTCCTCCACGAGCCGGTTGAGCTGCTCGCTGGTGAAGACGGCCTCCACCTCGTCCTTCGGTTCGACGCCGAAGAGGCGGAGCACCAGCCGGGCGCAGGCGCCGAGCGCCGCGGTGACCGGGCGGCAGAGCCGGGCGAAGCCGACGAGGCCGGGACTGAGCCACAGCGCGGTCTTCTCCGGCGCGGCCATCGCCAGGTTCTTCGGGACCATCTCGCCGATGACGAGGTGGAGGAAGACGACGAGGACGAGCGCCAGCACGTAGCCGAGCGGGTGGATCAGCCCCTCGGGCAGGTGCACCGCGGCGAAGACCGGCTCCAGGAGGTGGGCGACGGTCGGTTCGGCGACGGCTCCGAGGGTCAGGGAGCAGACGGTGATGCCGAACTGGGCGGCCGCCATCATCTGCGGCAGGTTCTCCAGGCCGTACAGCACCTGGCGGGCGCGGCCTGATCCGGTCGCGGCGAGGGGTTCGATCTGGCTGCGCCGTACCGAGACGAGGGAGAACTCGGCGCCGACGAAGAAGCCGTTCGCGAGGACCAGGAGTCCGGCGAAGACCAACTGGAGCAGGCTCATCGCGCCGCCTCCAGGACGGCCGGCTGCGAGGCGTCCGGTCCGGTCGCCCCGGCCGTGCGCACGAAGCGGACCTTCTCGGCCCGGTAGTGGCCGACCTGGCGGACCGCGATCCGCCAGCCGGGCAGTTCGGCCCGGTCGCCGGGCGCGGGGATGCGGCCCAGCAGATCGGCGACGAGCCCGGCGACGGTCTCGTACGGGCCGTCGGGCACGTCGAGCCCTATCCGGCGCAGGGTGAGGACCCGGCAGCTGCCCTCGGCGTCCCAGGCGGGCCTGCCGTCCTCGGGCGGTGCGGCGGCCAGCTCGGGGCGGTCGGCGCCCTCGGCGTCGTGCTCGTCGCGGACCTCGCCGACGAGCTCCTCGATGATGTCCTCCAGGGTGACGACCCCGGCGGTGCCGCCGTACTCGTCCACGACGACGGCGATCGGCTGCTCCTTGCGCAGCCGCTGGAGCAGCTGTTCGACGGGCAGCGTCTCGGGCACCAGCAGCGGCGGCACGGCGATCCGGCCGGCCGGGGTGCGCAGCCGCTCGGCGGCCGGGACGGCGAGGGCGTCCTTGAGGTGGATCATGCCGACGACCTCGTCGATGCGCTCCCGGTAGACGGGGAAGCGGGACAGGCCGGTGGCGCGGGTGAGGTTGAGGACGTCCGCCGCGGTGGCGGACGTCTGGAGGGCGCTGACCTTCACGCGCGGGGTCATGACGTGCTGGGCGGTGAGCCCGGCGAGCGACAGGGTCCGTACGAAGAGGTCCGCGGTGTCCTGTTCGAGGGTGCCCGCCTCGGCCGAGTGCCGGGCGAGGGAGACCAGCTCGCCGGGGGTGCGGGCAGAGGCCAGCTCGTCGGTCGGTTCGACGCCGAGGAGGCGCACGAGCCGGTTGGCCGCGGTGTTCAGGGCGCCGATGACCGGCCGGAAGAGGCGGGTGAAGCGGTCCTGCGGTCCGGCGACGAACCGGGCGACCTGGAGCGGCTTGGAGACCGCCCAGTTCTTCGGGACGAGTTCGCCGATGACCATCTGGACGGCGGCCGCGAGCAGCATGCCGGTCACCACGCTGATGGTGGGGACGGCTCCGTCGGGCAGGCCGGTCAGGGTGAAGGGTCCCCTCAGCAGCCGGGCGAGCGCCGGCTCGGCGAGCATGCCGACCACCAGGGAGGTGATGGTGATGCCGAGCTGGGTGCCGGAGAGCTGGAAGGAGAGTTCGCGCAGGGCGCCGACGACGGTGCGGGCCCGCCGGTCGCCCTCGGCGGCGGCGCGCTCGGCGTCCGCCCGTTCGACGGTGACGAGCCCGAATTCGGCCGCCACGAAGAACCCGTTGGCGAGGATGAGAAGGAATGCCGCGAAGAGCAGCAACAAGGGGGTTGTCATGCCGCCGCCTCCACGGAGGGGGCGGCGCAGGTACTACCGGACGATCCGTCCATTGCTGGAGGGAGTCACTCCTCGGGTCGCAGGAAAGCCCCGCCGGCCTCGTGGGCCTTTGGTGCGGGGCGGGGCGCGCGCGGGGCGCCGCCGTCTTCCAGAGTAATCAACAAGAGGCCCTGCGGGGCAGGGGGCTCAGCCGTTGTCCGTTCCGGTGCCGCGCCTCTCGGCGAGGTCCCTCAGGGCGCGGGCGTCGCGGATGGCCTGCTGCTTGGCGATTCCGGGCTGGATGCCGAGGGCGGGCATGCTGGTGCCGTCGCTGAGGTCGAGGAAGACCCACGGATCGCCGGCCCGGAGGTTGACGCGGACGATTTCCGCCCACGAGAGCCGCCGGGTGCGCGTGAGATTCACCACGGTCACCCCTTCGTCGTCCGCGACGACCTTGGGGCGGCTGAGCAGCGCCAGGACGCCGAAGAAGAGCAGCGCGGTGAAGACGAAGCTGACGCGCTCTCCCCCGCTGAGCTGTTCGAGGGTGAAGGCGACGACGGTGATGACGGCGAACATCGCCGCTCCGACGGTCAGCAGGACCACCCGGGTACGGGTCGGCCGGAAGGTGACCGGCAGGGCCGGGGCACCGGGCGGGGGTGTGGGGGCTGACATGTGCTTCTTCCGTCTCCCGCCGTCAGAGGCGGCAGGCGTGGATGGCCGTGGTGAGGATGGCGCGGGCGCCGAGGTCGTACAGGTCGTCCATGATCCGCTGCGCCTCCTTGGCGGCGACCATGGAGCGGACGGCGACCCAGCCCTCGTGGTGCAGCGGGGAGATGGTCGGCGACTCCAGGCCCGGGGTGAGGGCGACGGCGCGCTCCAGGTGCTCGACGCGGCAGTCGTAGTCCATCATCACGTAGCTGCGGGCGACCAGGACGCCCTGGAGGCGGCGCAGGAACTGCTGGACCTTGGGCTCGTCGGCCGGGGCGCCGGTGCGCCGGATGACGACCGCCTCGGACGTCATGATGGGCTCGCCGATGACTTCGAGGCCGGCGTTGCGCAGGCTGGTGCCGGTCTCGACCACGTCGGCGATGACCTGGGCGACGCCGAGTTCGATGGCGGTCTCGACGGCGCCGTCGAGGTGGACGACGGAGGCGTTGACGCCGGAATCGGCGAGGTGCTTCGCGACGACGCCCTCGTAGGAGGTGGCGATCGTCATGCCGTCGAAGTCCTGCGGGCCCGCGACGGTGCCGGGCTTGGCGGCGTAGCGGAAGGTGGAGCGGGCGAAGCCGAGCTGGAGGATCTCCTCGGCCTCGGCGCCGGAGTCAAGCAGCAGGTCGCGGCCGGTGATGCCGATGTCCAGGCGGCCCGAGCTGACGTAGATCGCGATGTCGCGGGGGCGCAGGTAGAAGAACTCGACCTGGTTGGCCGGGTCCACGAGGACGAGTTCCTTGGACTCCTTGCGCTGCTGGTAGCCCGCCTCATGGAGCATCGCCATCGCAGGCCCGGAGATAGCACCCTTGTTGGGGACGGCGATGCGCAGCATGAGGTCGAGTTTCCTTTGCGAAAGGGGTGGCGGGATACGTGCGGGAGGTGCGGGGAGCCGTGCTCAGAGGTGGGCGTAGACGTCGTCGAGGGAGATCCCGCGCGCGACCATCATCACCTGGACGTGGTAGAGCAGCTGCGAGATCTCCTCGGCGGCGGCGTCCTTGCTCTCGTGCTCGGCGGCCATCCAGACTTCGGCGGCCTCCTCGACGACCTTCTTGCCGATGGCATGGACCCCCTTGTCCACCAGTTCGGCGGTGCGGGAGGTGGAGGGGTCGCCGTTGGCGGCCTTGAGCTTCAGCTCGGCGAAGAGCTCTTCGAAGGTTTTGTTCGCCATGATGTGCTCAGAATACGGGGTGCCGCGCCCGCACTCAGCGCCAGGGTTCGCTGACCGAGCGCAGTGTGGCGGCGGTGGCGACGGCGGCGGTGACCGCTTCGTGCCCCTTGTCCTCGTTGGACCCCTCCAGGCCGGCCCGGTCGAGTGCCTGCTCCTCGGTGTCGCAGGTGAGGACGCCGAAGCCGACCGGGACGCCGGTGTCGACGGCGACCTGGGTGAGGCCGTTGGTGACGCCGTGGGACACGTATTCGAAGTGCGGGGTGCCGCCGCGGATGATCACGCCGAGGGCGACGACCGCGTCGTATCCGCGCCCGGCCAGCACCTTGGCGACGACGGGGAGCTCGAAGCTGCCGGGGACCCGCAGCAGGGTCGGCTCGTCGATGCCCAGCTCGTGCAGCGCGCGCAGGGCGCCGTTGACGAGTCCGTCCATGACCTCCTCGTGCCACTGCGCGGCGACGACCGCCACACGGAGGTCACCGCAGTTGCGTACGGACAGTTCGGGTGCGCCCTTGCCGCTCATGTCTCTCCTGCTGCTTCTGTGTACGGGTGACTGCTGGTTGGTGCTACTGGTTGCCGCAGGTCGACGCGGTGGCGGCGTCGAGCCAGGGCAGGTCGTGTCCCATGCGGTCGCGCTTGGTGCGCAGGTACCGCAGGTTGTGCTCGCCGGCCTGGACGGGCATCGGCTCGCGGCCGGTGACGACCAGGCCGTGCCGCACGATCGCGGCGGTCTTCTCCGGGTTGTTCGTCATCAGGCGCAGGCTCCGCACGCCGAGGTCCTTGAGGATCTGGGCGCCCGCGGCGTAGTCCCTGGCGTCGGCGGGCAGGCCGAGCTCCAGGTTGGCGTCGAGCGTGTCGGCGCCGCGCTCCTGGAGTTCGTACGCGCGCAGCTTGGACAGCAGGCCGATGCCCCGGCCCTCGTGGCCGCGCAGGTAGACGACGACGCCGCGGCCCTCGTCCGTGATGCGGCCCATCGAGGCGTGCAGCTGGGGGCCGCAGTCGCAGCGTTCGGACTGGAAGATGTCGCCGGTCAGGCACTCGGAGTGGACCCGGACCAGGACGTCGTCGCCGTCCCCGATGTCGCCGTGGACCAGCGCGACGTGCTCGACGCCGTCCGCGGTGGAGCGGTAGCCGTACGCGGTGAACGCGCCGAAGCGGGTCGGCAGCCGGACCTCGGCCTCGCGGCGGACGGTCGGTTCGCTGGTGCGCCGGTAGGCGATCAGGTCCTCGATGGAGATGATCGTCAGACCGTGCTTGCGGGCGAAGGGGACCAGCTGGGGCAGGCGCAGCATGACGCCGTCCTCGCCCGCGATCTCCACGATCGCCCCGGCGGGCCGCAGCCCGGCGAGCCGGGCGAGGTCGACGGCGGCCTCGGTGTGGCCGTTGCGGGCGAGCACCCCGCCGGAGCGGGCGCGCAGCGGGAAGACGTGGCCGGGGCGCACGAAGTCGCCGGGGGCCGCGGTGCCGCCGGCGAGCAGGCGCAGGGTGGTGGCGCGGTCGGCGGCGGAGATGCCGGTGGACACGCCGTGGGCGGCACCGGCGTCGACGGAGACGGTGAAGGCGGTCTTCATCGACTCGGTGTTGTGGTCGACCATCTGCGGCAGTTCGAGCCGCTCCAGCTCGTCGCTCTCCATGGGCGCGCAGACGAGTCCGCGGCACTCGCTCATCATGAAGGCGATGATCTCGGGGGTGGCCTTCTCGGCGGCGACGACGAGGTCGCCCTCGTTCTCCCGGTCCTCGTCGTCGACGACCACGACGGGCCGGCCGGCGGCGATGTCGCGGATGGCCTGCTCGACGGGGTCGAGGGCGAGGTCGTCGGCGGGGGCCTCGTGTTCGCGGTGCAGCCAGGTGGGCTGGGCGGTCATGCCGTGGCTCCTTCCAGAGCGGGTGTCCGCGTACGCAGCCACCAGTCGCGCATGCCCCACAGGACGAGGGCCCCGTAGACGACGTAGATGAGACCGGAGAAGGCGAGTCCGCTGTGGAAGTTCAGCGGGACGCCGACCAGGTCGACCAGGAGCCAGGCGAACCAGAACTCGACCATCCCTCGGGCCTGGGCGAGCATCGCGACCAGGGTGCCGGCGAAGATGTACGCGTCCGCCCACGGGCTCCAGGAGAGCGAGGGGAAGGCGGTGAACAGGCCGCCGACCGCGAGGGTGCCGAGGGCGGCGCCGCCGGCCAGGTAGCCGCGTTCGCGCCAGGTGGCGAAGCGTACGGCGATGGAGCCGTCCTGGGCCTGCTGCCGGCCCCGGGTCCACTGCTGCCAGCCCCAGACGGCGACGGCGATGACGATGAGCTGCTTGCCCACACTGCCCGCCTGGTGGACGGAGACGTTGGCGGCGACGAGCACGGCGCCGGACAGGAGCTGGGCGGGCCAGGTCCAGATGGAGCGCAGCCAGCCCAGCGTCAGGGCGATGAGACCGATGGTGTTGCCGATCATGTCGGACCAGATGATGTGCTGCCCGAAGACGGTGAATGCCTCGGAGTTCAGCCAGTGCAGGGCGCTCATGCGGCCGGTTCCCCCTTCTGCGGCGCGACGTCGCCGAGCAGCCGCTCGACGTACTTGGCGATGACGTCCACTTCGAGGTTGACCGGGTCGCCGGGCTCCTTGATGCCGAGCGTGGTCAGCGCGAGGGTGGTGGGGATGAGGCTGATGGTGAAGTAGTCCGGTCCGGCGTCCACGACGGTCAGGCTGACGCCGTCGACGGTGATCGAGCCCTTCTCCACCACGTAGCGGGTCAGGTCGGCCGGCAGGGAGACCTTCACGATCTCCCAGTTCTCGGAGACCCGGCGCTCCAGGATGCGGCCGGTGCCGTCGACGTGGCCCTGGACGATGTGCCCGCCGAGCCGTCCGCCGAGCGCCATGGGGCGTTCCAGGTTGACGCGGGAGCCGGTCGTCAGGGCGCCGAGGCTGGAGCGGTTCAGCGTCTCGGCCATCACGTCGGCCGTGAACTCGTGCTCACCGAGGTCCACGACGGTCAGGCAGACACCGTTCACGGCGATCGAGTCACCGTGTTTGGCGCCCTCGGTGACGACGGGGCCGCGCAGACGGAAGCGGGAGGCGTCCTCCAGCTTCTCGACGGCGGTGACCTCACCCAGTTCTTCGACAATTCCGGTGAACACTCAGTTTTCCTTCCGGGCGGGGCCGGGAACGGCGGTGACGCGCAGATCGGGGCCGATGCGGACGGTCTCGGTCACATCGAGGCGCAACGCCTCGGTGAGGGTGGAGATTCCGGCGTCGGCGAGGGCCGCGGGGCCTGCGCCGAGGAGGACGGGGGCGAGGTAGCCGACGACCTTGTCGACCAGTCCCGCGGCGACGAAGGCCCCGGCCAGGACCGGACCGCCTTCGAGGAGTACGGAGCGCACGCCGCGCTCGTGGAGGGCGGCGAGCAGGGCGGGCAGGTCGAGGCCGGGTCCGCCGGCCGCGCGGGGCAGGCGCAGGACGGCCTCGTCGGGCAGGTGGCGGCTGTCGGCGTCGTCGGCGACCGCGATCAGGGTGGGCGCGCCGGCGTCGAGGACCCGGGCGCCGGGGCGTACGGCGGTGGCCCGGGTGTCGAGGACGACCCGCAGGGGCTGGACGGCGCCGTCGATGCCGCGTACCGCGAGCTGGGGGTCGTCGGCGCGGGCGGTGCCGGAGCCGACGAGGACCGCGTCGGCCTCGGCGCGCAGCCGGTGGACGTCGGCGCGGGACTCGGCGGAGCTGATCCAGCGGCTGGTGGCGTCGGCGGCGGCGACCCGGCCGTCCAGGCTCGCCGCGTACTTCCAGGTGACGTGCGGGCGGCCCAGGCGCACTGAGGTCAGCCAGGCGGCGTTACCCGCTTCGGCCTCCGCGGCGAGGAGGCCCGCCTCGGCCCCGACCCCGGCGGCGCGCAGGGTGTCGGCACCGCCGGTGGCCTGCGGGTTCGGGTCGCCGACCGCGTAGACGACGCGGGCGATGCCGGCCTCGATGAGCGCCTGGGCGCAGGGGCCGGTGCGGCCGCTGTGGTTACAGGGTTCGAGGGTGACGTAGGCGGTGCCGCCGCGGGCCAGGTCGCCGGCCGCGCGCAGGGCGTGGATCTCGGCGTGCGGGCCGCCGGCGCGCTGGTGGAAGCCCTCCCCGACGGTCTGTCCGGCCGCGTCGAGGACGACGCATCCGACGACCGGGTTGGGGCTGGTGGAGCCGAGGCCGCGAGCGGCGAGCGCGATGGCTCGGCGCATGGCGGTGGTGTCGGCTGCGGTGTCCACCGGGTCCTCCTGCCTCTTCGGGCACGGACTCCGGGGCCTGTCGATGACGACAGGAGAAGCGGAACGCACGGCGGGGACGCCGGATGCCGGAAAACACGGATGGCCCGGTTGCCCGAAAACCATCCGCCGACGGCGGCGTACCCGCGAAACGGCCCGCCGCGCACTGCCTCCCATCCGGACTTTAACCGTCGGTCCAGGAATCCCACCTGGTCAACCGGCCGCTGGATGCGGACGGGTCGCGGACTATAACCGCCGGTTCGGAATTGCACCGACCCCGGAGTGCGCTGCTGCTGGTACACGATCAGTGTGCCACGACCGGGCATGACCCATACGGGCGAACGCTGTGGAGTGGCTCACAGACAGCGCGTGACAGGGGCTCTTTTCGGACACCCGCGCAGGAATGGACCATGAATGGTCCAGACCTATTGACGCACTGGTCTAGTCCTCTTAATCTCTGCGTCACCTCCGAGGACCGGTTCCCGGGTGTGCGCACGCCCGGGGCCCAACACGACCCGCCCCCTTGTCAGTTGTGTTCTGCCGACCTCCCCAGGAGGAATCGAACGTGCTGTCCCCCACCCGCGCGAGAGCCACGCTCCTCGCCGCCGGCGCCAGTGTCGCCGCGCTGCTGATCGGCTCGCTCTCCGCGACCCCCTCACAAGCCGCCGACCAGGAGTCCTGTCGCCCCGACGGGCTCTACGAGACGCCGGGCGTCTCCGTCCCCTACTGCTCCGTGTACGACTCCGAGGGCCGCGAGAAGATGGGCGCCGACCATCCGCGGCGCGTCATCGGCTACTTCACGAACTGGCGGACCGGCAAGGACGGCAAACCCGCCTACCTCGCCTCCGACATCCCCTGGGACAAGGTCACCCACCTCAACTACGCCTTCGCCCACGTCGACGGCAGCAACAAGATCTCGGTCGGGACCGACGGACCGGACAACGCCTCGACCGGTATGACATGGCCGGGAGTCGCCGGTGCCGAGATGGACCCCGCTCTCCCCTACAAGGGTCATTTCAACCTGCTCACCAAGTTCAAGAAGCAGTACCCGAACGTGAAGACGATGGTCTCCGTCGGCGGCTGGGCCGAGACCGGCGGCTACTTCGACGACAGCGGCAAGCGGGTCGACTCCGGCGGCTTCTACTCGATGGCCACCAACGCCGACGGCTCGGTCAACCAGGCCGGGATCAACACCTTCGCGGACTCGACGGTCGCCTTCATCAAGAAGTACGGCTTCAACGGCGTCGACATCGACTACGAGTACCCGACGACCATGAAGGACGCCGGGAACCCGCTGGACTGGACGCTGTCCAACGCCCGCCGGGCCGGCCTGGTCAAGGGCTACGCCGCGCTGATGAAGACCCTGCGCGAGAAGCTCGACCGGGCCTCCGCCGCCGACGGCACCCACTACCTGCTCAGCGTCGCCGCCCCCTCGTCGGGCTACCTGCTGCGCGGCATGGAGACCTTCCAGGTCCAGAAGTACCTGGACTACGTCAACATCATGTCGTACGACCTGCACGGCGCCTGGAACGAGTACGTCGGCCCGAACGCCGCGCTCTTCGACGACGGCAAGGACGCGGAGCTCGTCCAGGCGAGCGTCTACTCGACCTCCCAGTACGGCGGGACCGGCTACCTCAACACCGACTGGGCCTACCACTACTTCCGTGGTTCGATGCCGTCCGGCCGGATCAACATCGGCCTGCCGTACTACACCCGCGGCTTCAAGAACGTGCAGGGCGGCACCAACGGCCTCTGGGGCAAGGCGGCTTCCACCGACTGCCCGGCGGGCGCGGGCCTGACCAAGTGCGGTGACGGCGCCGTCGGCATCGACAACCTCTGGCACGACGAGGACACCAACGGCAAGGAGGCGCCCGCCGGCTCCAACCCGATGTGGCACGCCAAGAACCTGGAGAAGGGCATCGTCGGCGACTACGTCACGGACTACGGGTTCCCCGCGGACACGAAGCTGACCGGTACCTACGTCCGCAACTACGACTCCACCCTGGTCGCGCCCTGGCTGTGGAACGCCGACAAGAAGGTCTTCCTCTCCACCGAGGACGAGCAGTCCGTGCAGGCCAAGGCGGACTACGTGGCCGACAAGGGCATCGGCGGCACGATGATCTGGGAGCTGGCCGGCGACTACGGCTGGAACGCCGCCAAGGGCCAGTACGGGCCCGGCTCGACGCTCACCTCCACGATGTACGACACCTTCAAGAAGGCCGCGCCGTACGGGGCCACGCGCTCCACCATCGACCTGCCGACCCAGGCGCTGGACATCGACGTCTCCTTCGACCAGTTCCCGCTGGGCGACTCCAACTACCCGATCAGCCCCAAGCTGAAGATCACCAACAACACGAAGACGGCGCTGCCGGGCGGCACGGAGTTCCAGTTCGACTACGCGACCTCGGCGCCCGCCAACGCCAAGGACCAGTCGGGCTTCGGCACCACGATCGTGCGCAGCGACCACACCGCGGCGAACAACGTCGGCGGGCTGAAGGGCGACTACAACCGCGTCTCCCTGAAGCTGCCGTCCTGGCAGAGCCTGGAGCCCGGCGCGTCGGTCCAGGTCGACTTCGTCTACTACCTGCCCACCTCCACGCCCTCCAACTGGACCGTGACCTTCGGCGGCAAGTCCTACGCCCTCGCGGCGGACCTGGCCCGCGGCACGACGGTCGTCGAGCCGGGCACGGGCTCCACGCCGACGCCCGACCCGTCCGGCTCCACCGGCCCGACCCCCGGCCCGTCGGGCGGCGCCTGCACGGCGACGGCCTGGAGCGCGAGCGCGGAGTACGGCGCGGGTACGACGGTCAGCCACGGGTCGCACCAGTGGAAGGCGAAGTGGTGGACGAAGGGCGAGACGCCCGGGTCCACGGGCGAATGGGGCGTCTGGCAGGACCTGGGCGCCTGCTGATCCCCTCTCCGGGGCGAGGTGTTTCGTGTACCTCGCCCCTTCCCGGGGCGCGGGGTTACGTCCTCACCCCCGCCGGGGCGAACAACGCGTCCTGCGCCGCCTCCCGCGCCACCAGCAGCGCCCCCCGCAGGACCGCCGTCCCCCCGAGCCGGCCCGCCCTCACCCCCGTCCGCAGCGGGGACATCGATTCCAGCCGCTCCGACACCCGAGCGGCCAGCGCGTCGCCCCCCGCATGGCCCACCTCGCCCGACAGGAGCACGAGGCCCGGGTCCAGGACCGAGGCCACGGCGGCGACGCCCAGCGCGAGGCGGTCGGCGAGCGCGCCGAGAAACGCCTCTGCCCGCCCCTCCCCCGCGAGCGCCGCCCGCACGGCCGCCGCCGCTCCGGGCTCCTGGCCCCCCGTCGGGGCGGCGATCCCGTGCGCGGCGGCCAGTTCGCACAGCGGCGCCGACCCGGCCAGGGAGTGAAAGCCGCCGTCGCAGTTGACGGCGGACGGCGTACCGATCGTGCCGGGGACCGGCAGGAACCCGATCTCGCCCGCACCGCCCGAGGCCCCGCGTCGCAGCTTCCCGTCGAGCATGACCGCCGCTCCCACGCCGTGGCCGAGCCAGAGCAGGACGAACGTGTCGTGGTCGCGGGCCGCACCGACGCGGTGCTCGGCGACGGCGGCGAGGTTCGTCTCGTTCTCGACGAGCACGGTCGCCGGCAACCGTTCCTGCAGCGCGCGGACCAGGCTGCGGTGCCAGGACGGCAGACCGGTGGTGTCCCGCAGCTCGCCCGTGACGGGGTCGATCAGCCCAGGGGCCCCGATGCCGACGCTGTGCAGCGGCGCGCTCCCCGCGCTGCGCGCGGTGTCCGCCAGCAGGGCGCCGGCCTGCTCGACGGCGTCGGCCCCCTCGGTCTCGCTCCCGATCGGCAGCGTCGCCTCGGCCAGCGTCGCGCCCAGCAGATCCGCGACCACGACGGCGACGCTGTCGGTGCGTACGTCGAGGCCGGCCAGCAGCGCGCGGTCCGCGACGATCCCGTAGAGCCGGGCATTGGGCCCCCGGCGCTCGGCGCCGGTCTCACCGACCACATGGATCAGACCCGCGCCCTGGAGGCGTTCCACCAGGTCGGCGACGGTGGGCCGGGAGAGGCCGGTGAGGGTCTTCAACTGCGTGGCCGTCAGCGGGCCGTCCTGCTGGAGAAGCCGCAGGGCGAGCCGGTCGTTGATGGCCCGGGCGGTGCTCGGTGATGCGGGCATGCCGGGATCCTTCCAGATCACCGCCGCGGTGGAGGACCGGGCGGTCTATTTATCAGGCAGGGTTCCTGATAGTTTACGGGCCGCACATCGTGGCGACGGACTCAGGGGAGGGCACGGCGGTATGACAACGGATTCCACGGCTACGGTCTTCGGCTCACACGAGGTGAGGCGGGCCAGGCATGCCGTCGCGGCGGTCTTCACCGTGCACGGAGCGGTGACGGGCAGCTTCGCCACCCGGGTGCCCTGGATCCAGGAGCACGCCGGAGTCAGCGCGGGTCAGCTCGGCATCGCCCTGGCGTTCCCCGCGATCGGCGCGTCGATCGCGATGCCGCTGGCCGGTGCGGTCAGCCACCGCTTCGGCGCCCGGACCGCTCTGCGCGGGCTGCTGGCCCTGTGGACGCTGGCACTGATCCTGCCCTCGCTGGCGCCCGGACTGCTCACGCTGTGCGCGGCGCTGTTCGTCTACGGGGCGTCGGCCGGCATGTCCGACGTGGCGATGAACGCGCTCGGGGTCGAGGTGGAGAACCGCCTCGACAAGTCGATCATGTCGGGGCTGCACGGGATGTGGAGCGTGGGCGCCCTGCTCGGCTCGGCGGCGGGCACGGTGGCCGCCCACACGGGCGCCGACGCCCGGCTGCACCACTTCATAGCCGCCCTGGTGCTGACCGCCCTGGGCCTGGTCGCCTGCCAGTGGGTGCTGGACCTGCGCAGCGAGCCGGACGAGGAGCCGCCGCCGCGTTTCGCGCTGCCGCCGAAGTCGGCCCTGGTCATCGGCGCGGTCGGCTTCTGCGCGGTGTTCGCCGAGGGGGCCAGCCTCGACTGGTCGGCGATCTACCTCCGCGACACACTGGACAGTTCGGCCGGTCTCGCGGCCGCGTCCACGACCGCGTTCGCGCTGACGATGGCGGTCGCACGGATCGCCGGCGACCGGGTCGTGGACCGCTTCGGCGCGGTGCGCACCGTACGGGCCGGCGGCGTCCTGGCCACGGCCGGCGGGGTGTTGGTGGTCACCGCCCCGCACGCGGCCCTGGCGATGTGCGGCTTCGGGCTGATGGGGCTCGGGATCGCCGTGGTGGTCCCGCTCGCCTTCGCCGCGGCCGGGCGCAGCGGGCCCAAGCCGGCCCAGGCCATCGCGGGCGTCGCGACCATCACGTACACCTCCGGGCTCATCGCCCCGTCGGCGATCGGTTCGCTGGCCGAGGCGACCTCGCTGGTCGTGTCGTTCGGTCTGGTGTCCGTGCTGGCGTTCGGTCTGGTGCTCGGTGCCGGGGTGCTGCGGGCCGGTGACCGCAAGGTGGCGGGGTCCGGGGCGGCGGTGCGGGACGTACCGGCGGCCGAGCCCCGCCCCTGACGCCGGGCGACCGGACGAGGCGGGTCCGGCCGGGAGGCGCACACCGGGCGGCACTACCATGGCGCTGATCTTTTCCGCGCTGAGCGCCGAACCGGGCGAGGTACCGGGCTCACGCACCTCACACACAGGGAGCAACCATGGGCCTCGGCGTGCGCTGGACCTTGCACGGCGACGGGAAGACGCCGGCACCGGGAGCGGTGGTCCGCCCCGACGAGCGGCTCTCCTGGCCCCGTACCTTCGGGCTCGGCGCGCAGCACGTGGTCGCCATGTTCGGCGCCTCGTTCGTCGCTCCGGTCCTGATGGGGCTCGACCCCAACCTGGCGATCATGATGTCGGGTGTCGCGACGGCCATCTTCCTGCTGGCCACCCGCGGCCAGGTACCCAGCTACCTGGGCTGTTCGCTCTCCTTCGTCGGGGTCGCCGCGACGATCCGGGCGAGCGGCGGCAACAGCGCGGTGGTCACCGGTGCGGTGCTCGTGGTCGGCGCGGTGCTCTTCCTGGCCGGGCTCGCGGTGCAGCGGTTCGGCGCGCGGATCATCCACGCGGCGATGCCGCCGGTGGTGACGGGCGCGGTCGTCATGCTCATCGGGTTCAACCTGGCGCCGGTGACCGCGTCCACGTACTGGCCGCAGGACCAGTGGACCGCGCTCCTGGTGATGCTGTTCACCGGACTGGCCGTGGTGTGCCTGCGCGGCTTCTTCTCCCGCATCGCGATCTTCCTCGGGCTCGTCTTCGGTTACGTCCTGTCCTGGGTGCTCGACCGCGTCTTCGGGAAGATCCACTCCCCCGCCGGCGGCGCCGAGGCCGTGGACCACTGGCGGCTGGACCTCTCGGGCGTCGGGAAGGCCGACTGGGTCGGGCTGCCTTCGTTCCACGCCCCGAGCTTCCAGTGGTCGGCGATCCTCGTCGCGCTGCCCGTCGTCATCGCGCTGATCGCCGAGAACGCCGGGCACGTGAAGGCGGTCGGCGAGATGACCGGGCACTCGCTGGACAGCAAGCTGGGCACGGCGATCGCCGCGGACGGCGCCGCCTCCATGCTCTCGACCGCGGTGGGCGGCCCGCCGAACACCACGTACTCCGAGAACATCGGCGTGATGGCCGCGACCCGGGTCTACTCCACCGCCGCCTACTGGGCCGCGGCCTGCTTCGCGCTGCTGTTCGGTCTCTGCCCGAAGTTCGGCGCGGTCGTCGCCGCCATCCCGGGCGGAGTCCTCGGCGGCATCACCGTCATCCTGTACGGCATGATCGGCCTGCTCGGCGCCCAGATCTGGCTGAACGCCGAGGTCGACCTGCGCAACCCGCTGAACCTGGTGCCGGCCGCCGCGGGCATCATCATCGGCGTCGGCGGGGTCAGCCTGAAGATCAGCGACAACTTCGAGCTCGGCGGCATCGCCCTCGGCACCATCGTCGTGATCACCGGCTACCACGTGCTGCGCGCCTTCGCCCCGGCCCACCTCAAGACGCAGGAGCCGCTGCTCGACTCGGGCACCTCCGCGTACGACGAGGAGCCGCCGGCCGCCGGTTCCTGACCGGTCAGCCGCTTGCCAGCGCGTAGGCGTAGTCGGGCGAGAACGAACCCGCCGGGCCCTGGCAGCCGTCGGACTCGCCCGGCAGCTTCACCCACAGATAGGCGTCGATCCGGGCCTCCCCCGTCCGCGTGGTGGGGGCCCGGCCCAGCGCCCGGCCCGTCGGGTCGCACCACTCCTCGCCCTCGGGCGCCCCGTTCCCGTTCCGGCTGGTGTCGATGACGGCGCCCAGCCGCGCCGGGCCGCCGAGCGCGGCCAGCACCTGCCGGGCGTAGGCGGCCTCGTCGGAGGTGCGGTGGAAGTTCGACACGTTGGTGAAGATGCCGTCGCCGCTGCTCGCCGCCCCCGCCGCCCGCAGCGCCGCGGCCTGCTTCGCGGCGGGGTGCCAGCCGGAGTGACCGCCGTCGAAGTACACCCTGGCCTTCGGGTTCGCCGCGTGCAGGGCGCGGCCGGCCCGGGCCGGCGAGGCGTTGCGGGCCGCCAGGCCGCCGGGCGAGAGGCAGTCGGACTGCGCGACGGAGTCGGGTTCCAGGATCACGATCACCGGCCCGCCGCCGAGCCCCGCCGCGAACCGCCGTATCCACGCGTCGTACGAGGCGAGGTCCGGTGCGCCGCCCTCGGACGCCCCGCCGCAGTCCCGGTCGGGGATGGCGTACGGCACCAGGACCGGGGTCCGGCCGGCCCGGGCCGCCGCCGAGGTGACCGCCCGTACCTGCCCGGTGACGGCCTCGGGGTCGTAGGAGGCGAACCAGACGGCGGCGGGCCGCGCGGCTATCCGTTCCTCGATCAGCGGGCGGCGCGGGTCGGTGCGGTGCGCCGCGACCCAGTCCAGGACCTGGGACTCGGGGTGGCGGTAGAGGAGCGCGCCGGCGGGCGGGGCGGTGGTCCGGGTGGCCGTGGGCGCGGGTTTCGACGGCCGGGGTGCGCGCGAGGTGCCGGACGCCGGCGCGGACGGCGTACGCGGGGCGGCCGTGGCGCTCGGCACGGCGGGCAGCGGCGCCGCCGTCGGCGAGGCCGGGGTGTCGGGGGCGGCGGTGGTGTGCCGGCCCTGGTCGCCGAGGGCGGACAGCACGCCGGCGGCGGCGCCCGCGACGACCACGGCCGAGGCTACGACCGCCATGGCCTGCCTGCGCGCCCGCACCCTGCGCCGCCTGGACTCCCGCCGCGCGACCCGGCGTTGTGCGCGTACCCCCGGCACTCCCCGCTCCCTTCCCCGCGTTACGGGGAGCTTAGGGGGTGTCCGGCACATCCCTGGGCGGGTGGGTTCAGTCCTCCGGGAGTTCGACCGGGGCGAGCTCGTCGAAGAGGTCGCCGGGGCCGGGGTTGGTCGCGTCGGTCGCGCCGCCGAAGTGGGACATCACGCCCCAGACGGCGTTGAGCGCGGTCTGCACGGCTCCCTCGGCCCAGCCCGCCGTCCAGGAGATGTCGTCGCCCGCCAGGAACAGGCCCCGCTTGTCGGCGGGCAGCCGGTCCTGCATGAAGTGGGTGAACAGGCGCCGCTGGTAGCGGTAGTGGCCGGGCAGGTTGGCCTTGAACGCGCCCATGAAGTACGGCTCGTTCTCCCAGGACACCGTCACCGGGTTGCCGATGATGTGCCCCCGGATGTCCACGTTCGGGTAGATCTCGCCGAGCGACTTCAGCATGACGTCCATGCGCTCGGCCGCCGACAGCGGCAGCCACTTCAGGCTGTCGTCGCACCAGGTGTACGAGAGGCAGATGCTGGCCGGCCGGTCCGGCCCGTCGTCCAGGAGGTAGGTGCCCCGGGTCATCCGGTCGGTCAGCGTCATCGACATGGTGTCGCGCCCGGTGGTCTCGTCCTTGTCCAGCCAGAACGGCCGGTCGACGGGCACGAACAGCTTGGACGACTCCATGTAGTGGGTGCGCTCCATCGCCGTCCAGTGGTCGATCGGGAAGAGCGCGTCGTCGCAGGCGATCTTGGAGAGCAGCAGCCAGGACTGGCCGGTGAAGACGGCCGCCCGGTAGGTGCGGATGTCGCCGGAGGCGTCGGTGACGGTGATCCGGTTGCCGGCCGTGCGGTGCAGGCGGGTGACGGCCCCGCGCGGCTCCCCGTCGTGGAGCGAGGACAGCGAGGTGCCGAGCGGCCAGTGGACGATCTTCTGCGGTTCGCGTTCCCACAGGCGCAGCGGGAGCTGCTGGCTGCCGCCGACGATGGAGCGGTGGTGGTCGTCCGCCTCGGTGTAGACGACGCGCAGGATCTCCAGGATGGAGTTGGGGAAGTCGGTGTCCCATCCGCCGGTGCCGAAGCCGACCTGTCCGAAGATCTCGCGGTGGCGGAAGGACTTGAAGGCGTCGGAGTCGCAGAGGAAACCGTAGAAGGTCTGGTTGTCCAGCTTCTCGACCAGGCGGGCCCAGATCTCCCTGATCCGCGGGACGTCGCGCTCGCGCATCGCCCGGTTCATGTCGGAGAAGTCGGCGCCCTCCTCCAGGCATGCGTTCCAGGCGTCCATCACATCGCGGTAGACCTGCGGGAGTTCGCGAAAAGTCCGGGCGTAGTGCGACTCGCCCTTGAGGTCCACGACGGTCGAGGGGGTGGCCGGGGAGAGCGGGTTGGGGAACGGCTTGGTCTCCAGGCCGACCAGGTCGATGTAGTGCTGGAGCGCGGTCGAGGACGGCGGGAAGCGCATCGCGCCCATCTCGGCGGTGAGCGGTTCGCCGTCCGTGGCGCAGCCATCGAACTCGACGGTGCGCAGCCGGCCGCCGATGCGGTCGGCCTCGTACACGACGGGCCGCAGGCCCATCTTCATCAGCTCGTACGCGGTGATGATCCCGGAGAGCCCGCCGCCGATGACGGCCACCTCGGTGCCGTGCTCGGTGGCCGGTATCTGGCCGATGCCCGCGGGGTGCGCGAGGAAGTCGTCGTACGCGTAGGGGAAGTCCGGGCCGAACATGGTGATCGGCGGGGCCGGTTCCTCGGTGTGCTGGACGGCGGGGGGCACGGACGTCATGGGGTAGGGACTCCTAGCGGGAAAGGCGGGGAAGAAGGCGGGGGCGGGCCGGGCGGCGGGCTCAGGCGAGGGAGCCGTACAGCCCCGGGCGGCGGTCGCGCAGATACGGGTTGGCGTCCCGGGAGGCCGCCAGCAGGCCGGAATCGACGTCGGCGGTGAGGAGTTCCTCGCCACGCCCCGCACGGGCGCGGACCGTGCCGTCGGGGCCCGCCAGGCAGCTCAGCCCGGTGAAGTCGAACGGGCCTTCCGGGCCGGTCCGGTTGACGTAGGCGATGTAGACCTGGTTCTCGAAGGCGCGGACCGGCACGACGGATTCGGCGACGAACGAGAAGGGGTGCATCAGCGCGGTCGGCACCAGCAGAAGATCGGCACCGGCCAGGGCGTGCGCGCGGACGTTCTCCGGGAACTCGACGTCGTAGCAGGTCAGCAGGCCGATGCGGACACCGTCCAGCACGGCCTGGACGACCGGCTCCTCGCCCGGGGTGAACCACTTCTGCTCGAAGTCGCCGAAGAGGTGGGTCTTGCGGTAGTGGGCGAGCGCGGTCCCGTCGGCTCCGATGAGCTGCGCGGAGTTGTACAGGAGGTCGCCGTCGCGCTCCGGGTAGCCGTAGTGGACGGCGATCTTGTGCCGTACGGCGATCTCGGCGACGGCGCGGGCGGCGGCCCCGTCGGCGGCCTCGGCCAGCCGGGGCACGTCGTCCCCGATCGCGTACCCGGTCAGATACATCTCGGGGCAGACCAGCAGCCGGGCGCCGGCCTCGGCGGCGCGCCGGGCGGCGCCCTCCAGCAGCTCGACGGTGCCTGCGACCGAGCCGGGGCGTCCGGAGCTCTGGAGCAGGGCGGTGCGCAACGGCGGCATGGCTGACCTCGGGAGGTGCGGGCGGGGCGGGGACGTATTGACGGTACGTTCCGCGATTCGGCCCGGACAAGGCGCGACCGTTGCGCATCGACCGCCGATCCGTTGCGCCGGACCGGCCCGGGGCGACGATTCGTTGCGCGGGCCCGGGATGAGGTGCCGCGGCTACCCCGGCGACCCCGAGGAATACCGCCTGAGCAGCGGCGACAGCACCAGCACGGACTTCGTCCGCTCGACGTACGGCTCGCCCGCGATGCGCTCCAGGACCTGTTCGAAGTGGCGCATGTCGGCCGCGAAGACCTGGACGAGCGCGTCCGCGTCGCCGGTGACCGTGGACGCCGAAGCGACCTCCGGATAGCGGGCGAGGCCCTGCTTGATCGACTCCGGTGAGGTGTTGCGGCTGCAGTAGATCTCGATGTAGCCCTCGGTCTCCCAGCCGAGCGCCGCCGGGTCGACCCGCACCGTGAACCCGGTGATGGCGCCCTCGGCGCGCAGCCGGTCCACCCGGCGTTTCACGGCGGGCGCGGACAGGCCGATGATCGAGCCGATGTCGGCGTAGGAACGGCGGGCGTCCTCGGCCAGGGCGTGGACGATGCGTTCGTCGAGGTCGTTCAGTCGCACGTCGTACGGGTCACTTCTCTGCGGTGGCGCGGGCGGGCACGGCTGTGCCGGGGGCGGCACGTGCCGCCCCCGGCAGTAGACCATGGGCCCGCCCCTCGGGGCGCGCTCACCGCGGGAGGTGCCGGGGCCTGTCGTCGCATTCCCGTCGTTCGCCCGGAGGGCGGGCCGCGCGGCGTCAGGTGCTTCCCCGAGTTCTCGGCTTCGCTCGAACAGGGGAGACCCCACTCCTCGGCGTGCCGGGCCCAGACCCTCGTACTGGACGTACTTGGGTCCGGGCCCGGCGCGGCGAGAGTGCGTGCATGGCGTCGCACGGCAGACGGGAATGTGACGACAGGCCCTGGGTCAGAAGGGGAAGCGCGAGCGGCCGTACTGCACGGAGATCCACTTCTGGGTGGTGAATGCCTCCAGCATCGAGTCGCCGTTGAGCCGCCCGAGCCCGGAGTTCTTCTCGCCGCCGAAGGGGACGACGGGCTCGTCGTGGACCGTGCCGTCGTTGATGTGGATCATGCCGGTGCGGATGCGCTGTCCTACGCGGACGCCGCGCTCGATGTCGGAGGTGTGGACGGCGCCGCTCAGGCCGTACGGGGTGTCGTTGGCGATCCGGACCGCCTCGTCCTCGCCGTCGAACGGCACGAGCAGGGCGACGGGGCCGAAGATCTCCTGCGAGAGCACCGGGGAGTCCGCCGGGAGCCCGGTCAGGACGGAGGGGCTGACGAGGTTGCCCTCGGCCCGGCCGTGCAGCAGTGCGGTGGCGCCCGCCTCGACGGTGCGGTCCACGAGGGTGCTGATCGCCTCGGCCTGGGTGGCGTTGATGAGCGGGCCGATCTGGGTCGCCGGGTCGGCGGGGTCGCCGACGGTCAGCGAGGCGACCTTGGCGACGAACTTCTCGGTGAACTCCTGCTCCACCGACCGGTCGACCAGGATGCGGTTGGCGGCCATGCAGACCTGGCCCTGGTGCACGTAGCGGCTGAAGACCGCCGCGTCGACGGCGTAGTCCACATCGGCGTCGTCCAGCACGATGAGCGCGCTGTTCCCGCCGAGTTCGAGCACGGAGCGCTTGAGGTGCGCGGCGCAGACGGTCGCGACGTGCCGGCCGACCTTGTCGGAGCCGGTGAACGAGATGACCTGCGGCACGGGGTGCTCCAGCAGGGCGTCACCGATCTCCGCGATGTCGGTGACGACGACGTTGAGCAGCCCGGCCGGGAGCCCGGCGTCCTCGAACACCTTGGCCACCAGGGTTCCACCGCAGACGGGCGTGTTCTGGTGCGGCTTGAGGACCACGGCGTTGCCGAGCGCCAGGGCCGGCGCGACCGACTTCAGCGACAGCAGGAAGGGGAAGTTGAAGGGGCTGATGACGCCGACCACGCCCACCGGGACCCGGTAGACGCGGTTCTCCTTGCCCTCGGTCGGCGAGGGCAGGATCTGTCCGGTGGACCGCAGCGCCAGCCGGGCGGCCTCGCGCAGGAACTCCTTGGCCAGGTGCAGCTCGAAGGCCGCCTTCAGCCGGGTGCCGCCGAGCTCGGCGACGATCGCGTCCCCGATCTCGTCCTCGCGCTCCTCGACGATCCTGAGCGCCTTCTCCAGCACGGTCCGCCGGGCGTACGGGTTGGTGTCGGCCCACGCCTGCTGGGCGTTCTCGGCCGCGCGGTATGCCTGGTCCACCTCGTCCGCCGTGGCGACCGTGACGGCGGCGAGCTTCGTCCCGTCGAAGGGGTTGAAGTCGACGATGTCCCAGGAGCCCTTGCCCGGCCTCCACTCTCCGTCGATGTACTGATGGGCCAGGTCGGTGAAGAAGGACATGAGATCCCTTGCAGCAGAGAGGCGGTCAGCTGACGGAGATTCATACTACTTATCGACGGAGTGAGTTGACGGTCATTCCAGGCCGCTCCGGGCGCGGTATCCGGCCAACTCACCACCCCCACGCGCCCCCGGGTACGCCGGTGCCCCTCCCGGCGCGAACGGCCGGAGGGGGCACGGTGGCAGCGAGGCCGCGGATCAGCTCCAGCTGGCGTGCAGCGGCTTGCCCTCCGCGTATCCGGCGGCGCTCTGCACCCCGACGACCGCCTTCTCGGCGAACTCCGCGAGGGAGGCCGCACCGGCGTACGTGCAGGAGGAGCGGACGCCCGCGATGATCGAGTCGATCAAGTCCTCGACGCCGGGGCGCGCCGGGTCCAGGAACATCCGCGAGGTGGAGATGCCCTCCTCGAACAGCGCCTTGCGGGCGCGGTCGTACGCCGACTCGTCGGAGGTGCGGTTCTTCACGGCGCGCGCGGAGGCCATGCCGAAGGACTCCTTGTAGGAGCGCCCGTCGGCGGTCTGCTGGAGGTCGCCCGGGGACTCGTACGTGCCGGCGAACCAGGAGCCGATCATCACGTTGGACGCGCCGGCCGCGAGCGCCATGGCGACGTCGCGGGGGTGGCGGACCCCGCCGTCCGCCCAGACGTGCTTGCCGTACTTCTTCGCCTCGGCCGCGCACTCCAGCACGGCGGAGAACTGGGGCCTGCCCACGCCGGTCATCATCCGGGTGGTGCACATGGCGCCCGGTCCGACGCCGACCTTGATGATGTCGGCGCCGGCCTCGATGAGGTCGCGCACGCCCTCGGCGGCGACGATGTTGCCCGCGACGATCGGCACCTGCGGGTCCAGCGCCCGGACCGCGCGGACCGCGCTGATCATGGACTCCTGGTGGCCGTGGGCGGTGTCCACGACCAGGGTGTCGACGCCCGCGTCCAGGAGCTGCTTGGCCTTGCCCGCCACGTCGCCGTTGATGCCGACGGCGGCGGCGATCCGCAGCTTGCCGGCCGCGTCGGTGGCCGGGGTGTAGAGCGTGGCGCGCAGGGCGGCCTTGCGGGTGAGGATGCCGGCGAGCCGGCCCTCCGCGTCGACCGCGGGGGCGAGCTTGCGGTTGGCGCCGTCGAGCTTGTTGAAGGCGTCGCGCGGGTCGATGTCCGCGTCCAGCAGGACCAGGTCCTTGGACATGACCTCGGAGAGCTGGGTGAAGCGGTCCACGCCGGACAGGTCGTGGTCGGTGACCACGCCGACCGGCCGCCGCTCGTCGTCCACGACGACGCCCGCGCCGTGCGCGCGCTTGTGCAGCAGGGACAGGGCGTCGGCGACCGTCTGGACCGGGGCCAGCTCGATGGGCGTGTCGAGCACCAGGTGGCGCGTCTTCACCCAGGAGACGACCTCGGTGACGACCTCGATCGGGATGTCCTGCGGGATGACGACGATCCCGCCGCGACGGGCGACCGTCTCGGCCATCCGGCGGCCCGCGATGGCGGTCATGTTCGCGACGACGAGCGGGATGGTGGTGCCGCTGCCGTCGGGCGAGGACAGGTCCACGCCCTGGCGCGATCCGACCGCCGACCGGCCCGGGACCATGAAGACGTCGTCGTACGTGAGGTCGTACGGGACCGAGGGGGACTCCGTGTAGCGACCGGTGCCGGGCTCAAGAAAACGCATAACACTCATTTTTTCATACGAAATGGCGCAGGTCGCTTCCACGAAGACACAGCAAATGACTCCCGCTCTCGTATGTTCCTCCGAGGAACGGTCGCGGGAGTCCCGGGCAAGTGGAACCTGCCTTACCCACAGACCTTACCCGGACAGCTTTCAACCATTCCCGATCATCTGCCCTGGACCTGGTGACAGGGGGTCAGGTAGCTTCAAACCCGCAGGTCCCGTGGGTCACCACTGCGCCCCGGATGAACGGACGGAACATGCTCAACTTCCGTCACCCGTACGACCGGAGAGGATCAAGACCCGCCCGTGGAGAACGAACTGCCGGACATATACTGCCCGTTCCCCCAGCGGACGAACCCGCACGTCCCTCACGTACGCGCTCACCTCGACACCTGGATCCGCAAAACCGGTCTGGTGCACCGGGATTCGGCCAGGGAGCGCTTCGAGCAAGCGGACTTCGGTGCGTTCGTCGGGATGGTGTACCCGACCGCCGACAGCGAGAACCTGGACCTCGTCGCCGACTGGTTCGTCTGGCTCTTCCTCGTGGACGACCAGCTCGACGACGGCCACCTCGGCCGCAGCCCCGAGCGGGTACGGGACGTGGTCGCCCTGATGCAGGCCGTGGTCGAGGGCACCCGTACGGGCGTCCTGGAGAACGAGGAGCTGCCCGCCGCCGTGGTCGCCCTCATCGACCTGTGGCAACGTACGACCCCGACCGCCGCGGTGCACTGGCGGCGCCGCTTCGCCTGGCACCTGATCACCTACCTCACCACGGCCACCACCTGGGAGGCCGGGAACCGCGCGGCGGACGTGGTGCCGTCGGAGGCGCTGTACATCGAGAAGCGCCGCCACACCGGCGCGATCCACGTCTGCATGGACCTGATTGAGATCGTCGCCGGCATCGAGGCGCCCCAGTCGATCCACAACGACCCCCGGTTCATCACCGCGCTGGAGACCTCGTGCAACGTCGTGTGCTGGGCCAACGACGTCTACTCCTACGAGAAGGAGCAGGTGCTCGGCGAGATCCACAACCTCGTCCACCTGGTCCGCCACCACCGCGGCTACGGCAAGCAGGAGGCCCTGGAGCACGTCTGCGCGGAGATCGCCAGGGAGACGGAGCGCTTCTTGACGGCGGAGGCCGAACTACTGGCCGCCTATCCGCAGCTCGCCCCGATGCTGGAGCCGTATCTCGACGGCATGCGCAGCTGGATGCGCGGGAACCTCGACTGGTCCCGCCAGACGCCCCGCTACAACCCGGCCGACGTCAGCCAGTACGAGGAGCCGGAGCAGTATCTGGAGGCCACGGTCCTGGGCTTAGCGCAGGACTGAGCTCTCAACCACACGCCGAGGGGCGGGCGGCCCGTGGCCGCCCGCCCCTCGGCGTCGTCCTGTGCTTCAGTCGCCGTCCGGGTCGGCCCGCTCCAGGGCCGGCCGGCGCGGGGCGGCGGACTCCGTCAGCAGGTAGTCGGCCGCCGCCGTGTCCGTGACGAGGCTGGTGACCAGGCCGGACCGCAGGACCGCGCCGATCGCGGCGGCCTTGCGCTGGCCGCCCGCGATGGCCACCACCTCGGGGATGCGGCGCAGCCGGTCCGCCTCGACGGTGATGCACCGCTCACCGAGGTCGCGGCCGACCCGCCGGCCGTCCGCGTCGAAGAGGTGGGCCGACATCTCGGCGGCGACACCGAGCGAGGCGTAGTGCTCGCGCTCCTCGTCGGAGAGCATGTCGTGGACGGTCGAGATGCCCGGCTCCCAGGAGCCGATGGAGACGGCGGCGACGGTCACCTTGTCGAAGTACTCGAAGGCGCGGGCGATCCCCGTCTGGTGGCGCAGCGCGGCGGCCGTGGCCGGGTCGGGCAGCAGCATCGGCGCGTAGATCGGGTGGGCCTCTCCGCCGGAGACCTGGGCGGCCCGCCGCACGGCCTCCACCGAACCGCGCTCGGCGGTGCCCGCGTCGTACACCCCGGTGAGCTGCACCACCGTGCACGGCGGCAGCCGGTCGAGGGCGGCCGCCATGTGGATGGTGGAGCGGCCCCAGGCGAGCCCGAGCACATCGCCCTCGTTCACCAGTTCGCCGAGCAGGTCGGCCGCGACCTCGCCCAGGTTCTCCGGGTCCGCCGCGTCGTCCTGCTCCTCGGCCGGGGACTCGACCACGACCGCGTGGCGCAGCCCGTAGCGGGCGCGGAGCGCGTCGGAGCGCTCGGCGTCCAGCTCCGCCGGGACGCGGATCTCGATCCGTACCAGGTCACGCTCCAGTGCCGTCTCCAGGACCCGGGCCACCTTGAAGCGGCTGACGCCGAACTCCTCGGCGATCTGGATCTTGGACTTGCCCTCGAGGTAGAAGCGGCGGGCCATGGCCGCCGCCTGCACCAGCTCCGCGGGCCCCATCCGCAGGGCGGACCGGCCCGCCGACATTGCAGACACCGCGTTCTCCTCACTGCTGTTCACGCTCTTGATACGCCGTTCATCCTGTCAGATGCGGCGATCCCTGACCGGTCCCGTCGGACCCCGTTCATCTGCCCTTGGCCGGGGCGACCCGCGCTCGCGGGCCCGCAGCGCCACGGCCTCAGTGGGCGCACGCCCAGCCGGCCGACCCGATGGCCCCGTCCGCCTTGGCACGCAGGGCCCGCACCGCCGCGGCCGGGTCCTCGGCGCCGTACACGGCGGAACCGGCGACGAAGACGTCGGCGCCCGCCTCGGCGCACCGCTCGATGGTGGACTCGGAGACCCCGCCGTCGACCTGGACCCACAGGTCGAGGCCGTGCTTGGAGATCAGCTCACGGGTGCGGCGGATCTTCGGCAGCATGATGTCCAGGAACGCCTGGCCGCCGAAGCCCGGCTCCACCGTCATGATCAGCAGCATGTCGAGCTCGGGGAGCAGGTCCTCGTACGGCTCGATGGGCGTCGCCGGCTTGAGCGCCATGGACGCGCGGGCGCCCTTGGCGCGGATCTCGCGCGCCAGCCGTACGGGCGCGGCGGCGGCCTCCGCGTGGAAGGTGACCGAACCGGCGCCCGCCTCCACGTACTGCGGGGCCCAGCGGTCCGCGTCCTCGATCATCAGATGGCAGTCCAGCGGCGTGTCCGTGGCCCGGCTGAGGGATTCCACGATCGGGACCCCGAGGGTCAGATTGGGCACGAAGTGGTTGTCCATGACATCGACATGGAGCCAGTCGGCACCTTCGACTGCCTTCGCCTCCTCGGCGAGGCGCGCGAAGTCGGCGGAGAGAATACTGGGGTTGATCTGGGCCATGGGCCAAGCCTGCCATGTTCTGCGTCACTTCCCCGCCTCGGTGCGCCCCAAAGCCTCACGGGATCATTACGGTTCGCGCATTCCCGGCGTTTTCGCCCCCGGGCCGGGGGCGAACGGGCCGATCAGGCGGTACGCCGCAGCAGCGCCAGGTACATCGCGTCCGTGCCGTGCAGGTGCGGCCAGAGCTGGACGTCGGGGCCGTCCCCCAGCGCGGGCACGCCCGGCATCAGCGGGCGGGCGTCCACCCACTCGGCCTCGACGGGCGCCCCGCCGCGCCCCTTGAGCACGTCCTCGACCACCACCCGGGTCTCCGCGAGGTGCGGCGAGCAGGTCGCGTATCCGACGACTCCGCCGACCCGTACGGCCTTCAGCGCCTCGCGCAGCAGACCGCGCTGGAGGGGTGCGAAGCTCTCCAGGTCCTCCTTGCGGCGGCGCCAGCGGGCCTCCGGGCGGCGGCGCAGCGCACCGAGCCCCGAGCACGGGACGTCCATGAGGATGCGGTCGAAGCTGCCGGGCCGCCACGGCGGGCGGGTGCCGTCGGCGGTGACGACCTGGTAGGGGCCGGGGTTGCCGGCCAGGGCGCGTTCCACCAGGCGGGCCCGGTGCGGCTGCTTCTCGGCGGCCAGCAGGGCGGCGCCGCGTCCGGCGGCGAGGGCGGCGAGCAGGGCGGCCTTTCCGCCGGGGCCCGCGCAGCCGTCGAGCCAGCGGGTGTCGCCGCCCTCCAGCGGGGCGTTGGCGAGGGCGGCGGCGACGAGCTGGCTGCCCTCGTCCTGGACGCCGGCCCGGCCCTCGCTCACGGCGGCCAGGGCGCCGGGCTCGCCGCCCTCGGCCATCCGCACGGCGTAGGGCGACCAGCGGCCCGGGAGGGCGTTCTCCTCGCCGAGCGCTTCGACGAGTTCGCCGGTGGTGGAGCGGCCGGGGCGGGCGACGAGCGTGACCTCGGGCCGCTCGTTGTCCGCTTCGAGCAGGTCCTCGATGCCGGCCCGGCCGCCGCCGAGCGCGTCCCAGAGGGCCGAGACGATCCAGCGGGGGTGCGAGTGGACGACGGCGAGGTGGTCCTCGGCGTCCTCCTCGTAGGAGGGGGCGACCCGTTCCACCCAGCCGTCGAGGTCGTCGGCCGACACCTTGCGCAGCACGGCGTTGACGAATTTGGCGCGCCCCTCCCCCAGCACCACCCGGGCCAGCTCCACGCTCGCGGAGACCGCGGCGTGGGTCGGGATGCGGGTGCCGAGCAGCTGGTGCACGCCCATGTTCAGCACGTCCAGGACGGGCGGATCGACCTCGCGCAGCGGGCGGTCGATGCAGGCGGCGACGATCGCGTCGTACGTGCCCTGGCGGCGCAGCGTCCCGTAGACCAGCTCGGTCGCAAGGGCCGCGTCGCGGTGGTCGAAGTCGCCCTTGGCCCGGGCCTTCTTCAGCAGCGGGGGCAGGACGAGGTTCGCGTACGCGTCGCGCTCGTCGACGGCCCGCAGGGCCTCGAAGGCGAGGAAGCGGACCGGGTCCTTCTTGGGGCGGCGATGCGGCTTGGCGGGACGGCGACGCGGCTGGTCGTTCACGTGAAAGGTGCTCCGCTGGGGGTGAGAGGACGAACCCTCCCAGCCTACGTCCCCGCCCCGGCCCGCCCGTCCGCCAGGCCCTGTCGTCAAGCTCCCGTCTGCCGTGCGGGCGAACGACGGGAAGGCGACGGCAGGCCCTAACTGCCGAGCAGCTCGCCGGGGACGATGCGCACCCCGCGCGCCCAGTCGGCCGCGCGCATCGGCTTCTTGCCCTGCGGCTGGACCCAGAGCAGCTCGACGGCGTGCGACCCGGTGCCGGCGAACACGTTGTTCTTGGCGGCGGCCAGCTCGCCGGGCGCCAGCTCGGCCCGGTCCACGGCCGGGACCGCCTGGACCAGCTTCAGGCGCTCGCCCCGGAACAGCGTCCAGGCGCCGGGGGCCGGGGTGCAGGCACGGATGACCCGGTCGACGCGCAGGGCGGGCGCGGACCACTGGACCTGGGCGTCCTCGACGGTGATCTTCGGCGCGAGGGTGACCCCGTCGGCGGGCTGCGGCACGGCGTGCAGGGTGCCGTCCTCGATGCCGTCCATGGTCGCGGCGAGCAGCCCCGCCCCGGCGAACGCCAGCCGGGTCAGCAGGTCGCCGCTGGTGTCGGTCGGTCGGACCTCCTCGGTGAGGACGCCGTAGACCGGTCCGGAGTCGAGCCCCTCCTCGATCAGGAAGGTGGAGGCCCCGGTCACCTCGTCGCCCGCCATCACCGCGTGCTGCACGGGGGCCGCGCCGCGCCAGGCGGGCAGCAGCGAGAAGTGGAGGTTGACCCAGCCCCTGGCCGGGACGTCGAGCGCCACCTGGGGCAGCAGCGCGCCGTAAGCCACGACCGGGCAGCAGTCCGGCGCGATCTCCCGCAGCCGCGCGAGGAAGTCCTCGTCCCGGGGCCTGGCCGGCTTGAGCACCTCGATCCCGGCCTCCTCGGCCCGCTGCGCGACGGGGCTGGCCACCAGCCGCCGGCCGCGCCCCGCGGGCGCGTCGGGCCTGGTCACGACGGCGGCCACCTCATGGCGACCGGAGGCGATCAGGGCGTCCAGGGCGGGAACGGCTACCTCGGGGGTGCCTGCGAAGACGAGCTTCATGGGTGGCTGACTGCCTCTCAGGCCGAAACGTTACGGTGACGAGCAACGCACAAGTCTATGGGTCGCGGAGCCGGGGGGCGTACGCGTAGTCGCGCGCCCCTTGCACGTGCTCACACGCCCCCCGAGCGTGACCAGATCCCCGGGTGCGGCGTTGGTCAAGAGAGATTGACCGAAGCGAGCCGCCCTGGTGCGGCCCGATCCCTTTCAACGCCGGTTCGAGAGGCTTCTTCATGGCCGACCACGCAACCCACGACGCCCAAGCGCGGGCCAGCCTGCATCTTCTGGTGCGGGACATCGAGCGGGTCCGGCGGCAGGTGGACGCACTGCGCACGCTCACCGCCCAACTGGGCAACGTCTACCGTCCGCGCCGCTCCGGCCCGTCCGCGGGCTTCGTCGTCTACGGCAGGGCCCCGGCCCCCACGGTCAGACTGGCCCAGGAACTGCGGGACAGCGTCGAGACCCTGGTCACGGCGGCCGTGGACTTCGACCGTTCGCTGGGCTTCTCCTGGGACGCGGTGGGCTCCGCGCTCGGGGTCACCAAACAGGCCGTCCACCGCCGCTACGGGGCGCGCCGCGCCACACCGCAGCCGGCGGCATCGGGCGAGGCCGCCACCGAGGTCGTGGCGCAGCGCCCGTCGCCGGTGCCTCCTGGCGCCGCCGTCCCGGCCGCACGCTCACCGCAGCCCTCGGCGGAACGGCCCGCGCTGCGCGAGGACGTACGCCCGGGCGCCTTCCCGGGCCCCCGCAACGGCTGACCCGCCGACCGGGGCCGCCCTCCGGGGCGGCCCCACATCAAGCAGTGCGCACCTCAAACCCGTCCGGCGCTTGAGGACAGGGCGCCCGGCGGAGCGCACCCGCACCCCGCAGAGACGGACCGGCCGCAACCAAGCCCGTCCGGCGCTTGAGGACAAGGCGCCCACCGGGACGCACCCGCGCCCCGCGCCCCCTCACCCGATATCCGCCGGGTCCACCCGAATCCGCACGGCCCCCTCGCGGGGCCCCCGCGCCGCCCGCGCGGCCTTCAGCGCGGCCGCCAGCGCCGCCCCGCTTCCCGGCGGCACCCGGATCAGCGCCCGCTCCCAGGTCTCCCCCGGGGGCGCCTCGAACGGCCTGCGGGGCCGCCCCGGCTCGGCGGCCGGCACCGGGACCGGGCCCAGCACCTGGGCGTCCGGCGGCAGCCGCGCCCCGGCCAGGAACGCGGCCAGCGCCTCCGGCTCCCCCGTCACCGACGCCATCCGGGACACCGGCGGAAAGCCCAGCTCGGCCCGCTCCGCCAGCTCCCGCCGGGCGTGCCCGACCGGGTCCCAGCGCACCAGGGCCTGCACCGGCCGCAGCGTCGGCTCGGCGACGATCACCACCGTGCCGCCCTCGGGCCGGCCCCGTACCAGCGCGGCGGCCGCCGTCCAGCGGCGCAGCGCCTCCTCGCCGGCCCGCAGGTCGGGGCGGCCGACCATCGCCCAGCCGTCCAGCAGCAGCGCCGCCGCGTACCCGCCCTCGGCGACCGGCTCGGCCCCTGGCGTGCTGACCACCAGTGCGGGCTGGTCCGGCACCGAGTCCAGCACGTGGTCGCGGCCGGACGTCCGCACCGGCACGGCGGGAAACGCGCGGCCCAGCTCCTCCGCCGTGCGGCGGGCTCCGATGATCTGCGCGCGCAGTCGGCGGGAGCCGCAGGCCACGCAGTGCCAGGAGGTCTCGGCCCGGCCGCACCAGGCGCAGTTCAGGTCCTGCTGGTCTGGCGCCTCCAGCGGCCCGGCGCAGTGCCGGCACCGGGCGGGTTCCCGGCAGCGCTCGCAGGCGAGCCGGGGGGCGTATCCGCGCCGGGGCACCTGCACCAGCACCGGTCCGGTGCGCAGCCCGTCCCGGACGGTCTGCCAGGCGAGGCTGGGCAGCCGGGCGGCCCGGGCCGCCCCGTCCCGCGCGAGCTCGCCATCGCCCACGGTACGGATCACGGGCGCCGCCGTCCGCAGCCGGTCCCGGTCGGCGCGCAGCGGCAGGGCCCAGCCGCTCTCGACCAGCTGCGCGGCCTCCACGGTGCAGCTGGTGGCGCCGAGCAGGAAGGCGCACCGGCCGTGCGTGGCGCGCAGCTCCAGGACCTCCCGGACGTGCGGGAAGGGGGCGCGGTCGTCGCTGTGGCTGGAGTCCCCGTCGTCCCAGACGACGACGAGGCCGAGGTCGGCGACGGGGGCGAACATCGCGGCCCGGGTCCCCACCACCGCCCGGACGGAGCCGCGCCGCACGGCGAGCCATTCCCGGTAGCGCTTCTCGGGTCCCGAGCCGGCCGTGAGCAGCGCGTGCCGGCCCTTGCCGAGCAGGGCGGTGAGCGCGGCGTCGACCCGTCCTGCGGTCCGCCCGTCGGGGACGACGACCAGGGCGCCGCGCCCGGAGGCGAGGGTCGCGGCGACGGCCGCGGCGATCTCAGCCGGCCAGTACGGTCCCGGCAGCGCGGTCCACACGGCCCGGGGGGCGCCGCCGGTGGCCAGCGCGGAGAGGAACGCGGGCCCCTGCTCGTACCGCTCCCAGGTGCCGGGGGCGGGTGGCGCGCACGGAGGCAGCGGGTCGGGCGACGGCTTGGACTCGGCCTGGGCGTTCCTCGGCGGGACGGCGAGCTGCAGGACGTCGGCGAGGCTGCCCGCGTACCGGTCGGCGACGGCCCGGGCGAGGGCGAGCAGCTCCGGGCCGAGGACCGGTTCCGGGGAGACGACGGAGGCGAGCGCGGCCAGGGCGCCGTTGTAGTCGGACTCGGCCAGCCGCTCGATCAGGAAGCCGTCGATCAGCCCGCCGCCCTCGCGCCGGCCGCCGCGCACGTTGCGCCCTCCGGCCCCGAACCGGACCCGGACCCGGACGCCGGGCTGTGCGTCGGCGTCCAGTTCCTCGGGGACGGCGTAGTCGAAGTACTGGTCGAGGTGGAGCGCGCCCTTGTTGACGAGGACGCGGGCGACGGGCAGCTCCTCGGCGAGCGCGGCACCGCGCCATGTGCGCGGCTTGGCGCGCGGCACCTTCGCCCGGCGCACGGTCTCCCGGATCAGCGCAAGCTGCTCCGGCGCCCCGGCTCCGGGCTCGTCGGATCGCTCGTTCTCGCTGCTCACAGCTCCATCCCTACCAGACGCCTCTGACAGCGACGTCCGCCCTTCGCTCGTACCCTCCCGGGACCGCGACAGGCCGGAGCCCGGACACCGTGACGGCGTCCGGGCTCCGGCGGAAGTCGGCCTCGGGCGCCCTTACAGGCCCGCGGCGGCGCGCAGCGCCTCGACCCGGTCGGTGCGCTCCCACGTGAAGTCGGGCAGCTCGCGGCCGAAGTGCCCGTACGCGGCGGTCTGGGCGTAGATCGGGCGGAGCAGGTCGAGGTCGCGGATGATCGCGGCCGGGCGGAGGTCGAAGACCTCGCCGATGGCGTGCTCGATCTTCTCGGTCTCGATCGCGGCGGTGCCGAAGGTCTCCACGAACAGGCCGACCGGCTCGGCCTTGCCGATCGCGTAGGCGACCTGGACCTCGCAGCGGGCGGCGAGCCCGGCGGCGACGACGTTCTTGGCGACCCAGCGCATCGCGTAGGCGGCCGAGCGGTCCACCTTCGACGGGTCCTTGCCGGAGAAGGCGCCGCCGCCGTGGCGGGCCATGCCCCCGTAGGTGTCGATGATGATCTTGCGGCCGGTGAGGCCGGCGTCGCCCATTGGGCCGCCGATCTCGAAGCGCCCGGTCGGGTTGACGAGGAGGCGGTAGCCCTCGGTGTCCAGCTTGATGCCGTCCTCGATGAGCTGCGACAGGACGTGCTCCACGACGAACTCGCGGATGTCGGGCGCGAGCAGCGAGTCGAGGTCGATGTCGCTGGCGTGCTGCGAGGAGACGACGACCGTGTCGAGGCGGACGGCCTTGTCGCCGTCGTACTCGATGGTGACCTGGGTCTTGCCGTCGGGGCGCAGGTACGGGATGGTCCCGTTCTTGCGGACCTCGGACAGGCGGCGCGAGAGCCGGTGCGCGAGGTGGACCGGCAGCGGCATCAGCTCGGGGGTCTCGTCGCAGGCGTAGCCGAACATCAGGCCCTGGTCGCCGGCGCCCTGCTTGTCGAGCTCGTCCTCGTCCCCCTCGACCCGCTTCTCGTACGCGGTGTCGACGCCCTGCGCGATGTCCGGGGACTGGGCGCCGATGGACACCGAGACGCCGCAGGAGGCGCCGTCGAAGCCCTTCTTCGAGGAGTCGTAGCCGATCTCCAGGACCTTGTTGCGGACCAGCGTCGGAATGTCGGCGTAGGCCTTGGTCGTGACCTCACCCGCAACATGCACCAGACCGGTCGTGATCAGGGTCTCGACGGCGACGCGGGAGGACGGGTCCTGGCGCAGGAGCGCGTCGAGAATGGTGTCGCTGATCTGGTCAGCGATCTTGTCGGGGTGACCCTCGGTGACGGACTCCGAGGTGAAGAGACGGCGGGACACATCGCTCCCTGGGGTTGCAGCGGCTGCTGGCTGATCATGGACGGACGGGCCCGGGAGCTGCGCCCGGTACGGTCCAGGGGCAGTTTATCGGTCGGCTCCGGTCTCCGGACAACGTGTCTCGCCCTTTGGGAGATATGTGACCTGCCCCACCGGTACCCCGAGGCCCTGGAAGGACCGTTGCCGGCCGGATCCGGCGCGGCGTGCCAAGGGTTGTGGCCGGTCCGGCGTGTCACGGGGAATTCATCCGAGCCGCGCCGACACGAGGTCCCACACCGTGTCGGCGAGCGCTTCCTTGGGTCCGTGGGGCACCGGCGTCTCGGTGCCGTCGGCGGCGAGCACCACCGCTTCGTTCTCCTCGGAGCCGAAGGTCTTGCGCTCCCCCACCTCGTTGACCACCAGCAGGTCGCAGCCCTTGCGGCGCAGCTTCGCGCGGCCGTTGGCCAGGACGTCGTCGGTCTCGGCGGCGAATCCGACGACGATCTGCCCGGGCGTGGCGCGCTCGGCCGCCACCTCGGCGAGGATGTCGGGGTTGCGGACGAGCACGAGGGGAGGGGGCTCCTGGCCGTCCTTCTTCTTGATCTTCCCGGTCACGTACTCGGCGGGTCGGAAGTCGGCGACCGCTGCGGCCATCACCACGACGTCGGCGTCCTCCGCGGCCTTGAGCACGGCCTCGCGCAGCTGCACCGCGGTGCCGGTGTGGACGACGTCGGCGCCGGACGGGTCCGGCAGCCCGGTGTTGGCCTCGACGAGCGTGACCCGGGCGCCGCGCGCGACGGCGGTGCGGGCCAGTGCGTAGCCCTGCTTGCCGGAGGAGCGGTTGCCGAGGTAGCGGACGGGGTCGAGCGGTTCCCTGGTCCCGCCCGCGCTGATCACCACGTGCCGGTCCGCCAGGTCGGGGGCGGCGGCGCCGCGGGCCAGCACCCGGCGGCAGACCTCGAAGATCTCGCCCGGGTCGGGCAGCCGGCCCTTGCCGGTGTCGACGCCGGTGAGGCGGCCGACGGCGGGCTCGATGACGACGGCGCCCCGGCGGCGCAGGGTGGCCACGTTCTCCTGGGTGGCGGGGTGCTCCCACATCTCGGTGTGCATGGCGGGTGCGAAGACGACCGGACAGCGGGCGGTGAGCAGGGTGTTGGTGAGCAGGTCGTCGGCGAGCCCGTGGGCGGCCTTGGCCAGCATGTCGGCGGTGGCCGGGGCGACGACGACGAGGTCGGCGTGCTGCCCGATCCGTACGTGCGGCACCTCGTGGACGTCGTTCCAGACCTCGGTCGAGACCGGGTGGCCGGAGAGCGCCGACCAGGTGGCGGCGCCGACGAAGTGCAGGGCGGACCCGGTCGGGACGACCCGGACGTCGTGGCCGGACTCGGTCAGCCGGCGCAGCAGCTCGCACGCCTTGTACGCGGCGATGCCGCCGCTGACCCCCAGAACGACCTTCGGCTTGTCCACTGCGTCTCCCCGCACTCGGCTGCGTACCGGCATACGTACTCCCCCATGCTGCCTCACCGGCGCGGGCGCCGGTCCGTCGCCCCGGGCACACCTCAGGCCCGGCGGGATGCCCGCCGGGCCTGAGGTGAGGTTGCGTTTCGCTGCTTACTGCGCGGGGCCCTCGATGGCCTCGGACGTGAGCAGGCCCGCGTTGATCTCGCGGAGCGCGATCGAGAGCGGCTTCTCGTGCACGTGGGTGTCGACGAGCGGGCCGACGTACTCGAGGAGGCCCTCACCGAGCTGCGAGTAGTACGCGTTGATCTGGCGCGCGCGCTTGGCGGCGTAGATCACGAGGCTGTACTTCGAGTCGGTTGCTTCGAGGAGCTCATCAATCGGCGGGTTGATGATGCCCTCGGGCGTGGTGATGGAAGAGGACACGCTCTGCCTTCCGAAGGGGATGAAGATCAAAGAAATCTTTGACAGTCAGGGGCTTTGTGGCCGGTGCCCCCGCGTCGGTGGTTCGGTCGGTGGGTCACTCGCCGCCGGCGCGGTGGCCGGAAGCCTCCAGCATCAAGGCTAGCAGCTCACGGGCCACATCCTCGACGGAGGTGTTGACCAGCGTCGTATCGAACTCGGATTCGGCGGCCAGCTCGACCTTGGCCGCACCGAGCCGGCGTTCGATGACCTCGGGTGCCTCGGTCCCCCGGCCGGTGAGCCGGCGCACCAGCTCCTCCCAGCTCGGCGGCGCGAGGAAGACCAGCTGGGCGTCGGCCATGGACTGGCGGACCAGCCGGGCACCCTGGAGGTCGATCTCCAGGAGCACCGGCTCACCCGCCTCCAGCCGCTCCTGCACGGCGCGGCGCGGGGTGCCGTAGCGGTTGCCGGCGAACTCGGCCCACTCCAGCAGCTCGCCGTTGGCGATGAGCTTGTCGAACTCCTCGTCGTCCACGAAGAAGTAGTGGACGCCGTTGCGTTCGCCGGGGCGGGGCTTGCGGGTCGTCGCCGACACCGAGAGCCACACCTCGGGGTGGACCTTGCGCATATGCGCGACGACCGTGCTCTTGCCGACCCCGGAGGGGCCGGAGAGCACGGTCAGCCGCGGACGTACGTCCGGGGGTACGGGGGACGTCCCCCGGGATGTTGCAGCCATGGAGCGATTATCCAGGTTCTCAGGGGTGCCTGAGAACGTCAGGCGGCGCTGCCGCCGAACTCGCGCTCCAGGGATGCGATCTGGTTGGAGCCAAGACCCCTGACCCGGCGGCTCTCGGAGATGCCGAGCCGCTCCATGATCTGCTTGGCACGGACCTTGCCCACACCGGGCAGGGACTCCAGCAGGGCGGAGACCTTCATCTTGCCGATGACGTCGTTCTCCTGGCCCGACTTGATGACCTCGTGGAGGGAGGCGCCGGAGTGCTTGAGTCGATTCTTGACCTCGGCCCGCTCCCGGCGAGCCGCGGCGGCCTTTTCGAGCGCGGCTGCGCGCTGTTCAGGGGTAAGGGGCGGAAGAGCCACGCCTACGTCACCTCGGATGTCGATCTGTCGGATACGGACCGGTGAGGCGGCGGGATCGCCCCTCACCTGGTGAGCCGCGAACAACCTGTGCTCGTCGGCTCTCGACGGAGACTAGCGGCCAAGGCCGCCGGAGTCAGCGAGAACAGACGAAAAGTCCTGGTCAGCCTCGGCCGACCAGGACATTCCCGGCATAACACCTGAGTTTTTTGGTCAGGATTCCGTCAACACGCAGTTACGTGGCAGGGTCAGCGGTCCGAGACGGCCGTACGGACCTCGTCCGCGAACCGTCCGGCGGCTTCGCGCAGCCCGGATGCGTCCGGACCGTGGCGCAGCACGCCCCGGCTGACGCTGGGCACCACATTGCGCACCGCGTCGCCGAAGACGCCCGGCAGATCCGCCGGCGTCGCCCCCTGGGCGCCGATGCCGGGGGCGAGCAGCGGGCCGTTGATCGCGAGGTCCACGCCCGCGTCGCCGAGCGTGGCCCCGACCACCGCGCCGACCGAGCCGAGCGGGGCGGCGCCCGCGTTCTCGGCGGCCATGTGGTCCAGCATCAGCTGGGCCAGCGGACGGCCGTCGGCCGCCGTGGCGCGCTGCACCTCGGCGCCCTCCGGGTTGGAGGTCAGGGCGAGCACGAAGACGCCCGCGCCGGAGACCGCCGCCGCGTCGAGCGCCGGCCGCAGCGAGCCGAAGCCGAGGTACGGCGAGACGGTGACCGCGTCCGAGAACAGCGGCGAGTCCTTGTCCAGGTAGGTCGCCGCGTAGGCGCCCATGGTGGAGCCGATGTCGCCGCGCTTGGCGTCCATCAGGACCAGGGCGCCGGCTGCCCTGGCCTCCTCGACGGCCTTCTCCAGGACGGCGATGCCGCGCGAGCCGAAGCGCTCGAAGAAGGCGGACTGCGGCTTGAGCACGGCGACCCGGTCGGCCAGCGCCTCGACCACCGTGCGGGTGAAGCGCTCCAGGCCCCCGACGTCGTCGTTCAGCCCCCAGGAGGTGAGCAGCGAGGCGTGCGGGTCGATGCCGACGCACAGCGGGCCGCGGGTGTCCATGGCCTGGCGCAGCCGGGCACCGAAGGGTTCCAGGGTCATTTCGCCGCCTTCCGGGTTCCGGCGCCGACGGCGTCCGCGAGCGTGGCGTACGGGGAGGCGGCCAGCCGCGCGGCCAGGCCCTTGTGGATGGCGCGGGCGTAGAACGGGCCCTCGTAGATGAAGGCGCTGTAGCCCTGGACGAGGGTGGCGCCGGCGAGGATGCGCTGCCAGGCGTCCTCGGCGTTCTCGACGCCCCCGACGCCCACCAGGGTGATCCGGTCCCCCACACGCCCGTACAGGCGGCTCAGGACCTCCAGGGAGCGCTCCTTGAGGGGTGCGCCGGACAGGCCGCCGGTCTCCTTCACCAGGGACGCGGGGGACTTCAGGCCCAGGCCCTCGCGGGCGATGGTGGTGTTGGTGGCGATGATGCCGTCCAGGCCGAGTTCCACGGCGAGGTCCGCGACGGCGTCGACGTCCTCGTCGGCGAGGTCCGGGGCGATCTTGACGAGCAGCGGGACGCGGCGGCCGGTGACGGTGCGGTCGGCGGCCTCGCGCACGGCGGTGAGCAGCGGGCGCAGCGACTCCGTGGCCTGGAGGTTGCGCAGGCCGGGGGTGTTGGGCGAGGAGACGTTGACGACGAGGTAGTCGGCGTGGGCGGCGAGCCGCTCGGTGGACTTCACGTAGTCGGCGGCGGCGTCGGCCTCGGCGACGGCCTTCGTCTTGCCGATGTTGACGCCGACGGTGGTGCGGAAGACCGGGGTGCGGGCGGCCAGCCGTGCGGCGACGGCGGCGGAGCCCTCGTTGTTGAAGCCCATGCGGTTGATGAGCGCGCGGTCCGCCACGAGGCGGAACAGCCGCTTCTTCGGGTTGCCGGGCTGCGCCTCGCCGGTCACGGTGCCGATCTCGACGTGGTCGAAGCCGAGCATCGCCATGCCGTCGATCGCGACCGCGTTCTTGTCGAAGCCGGCGGCGAGGCCGAAGGGACCGTGCATCCGCAGGCCCAGGGCCTCGGTGCGCAGCTCCTTGTAGCGGGGGGCGAGGGCGGCGGCCACGAAGGTGCGCAGCACGGGGATGCGGGCGGCCAGGCGGATCCAGCGGAAGGCGGCGTAGTGGGCCTGCTCCGGGTCCATGCGCTTGAAGACCAGCTGGAAGAAGAACTTGTACATCACGGTGTCCTCATGAAGAGGGGGACACCGTTTCCGGTGCCCCCCTGCTGGGTTCTGCTAGTCGCGGGCCGCGGTCAGGCGTTCCGCGTGTTCCTGGAGGGAACGGACGCCGACGTCTCCGTTGTTGAGGGCGTCGATGCCCTGGACGGCCGCGGCGAGCGCCTGGACCGTGGTCAGGCAGGGCACCGAGCGGGCGACGGCCGCGGTGCGGATCTCGTAGCCGTCGAGGCGGCCGCCGGTCCCGTAGGGGGTGTTGACGATCAGGTCGACACCGCCCTCGTGGATCAGCTGGACGATGGTCCGCTCGCCGTTCGGGCCCTCGCCCTCGGACAGCTTGCGCACGACCGTGGCGTTGATGCCGTTGCGCTTGAGGACCTCGGCGGTGCCGGAGGTGGCCAGCAGCTCGAAGCCGTGGGCGACCAGCTCGCGGGCCGGGAAGATCATCGAGCGCTTGTCGCGGTTGGCCACCGAGATGAAGGCGCGGCCCTTGGTGGGCAGCGGCCCGTAGGCGCCGGCCTGCGACTTGGCGTACGCGGTGCCGAAGGCCGAGTCGATGCCCATGACCTCGCCGGTGGAGCGCATCTCCGGGCCGAGGATGGTGTCGACGCCGCGGCCGTGGATGTCGCGGAAGCGCGACCACGGCATGACGGCCTCCTTGACGGAGATCGGCGCGTCCAGCGGCAGGGTGCCGCCGTCGCCGTGCTTCGGCAGCAGGCCCTCCTCGCGCAGCTGCGCGACGGTCGCGCCCAGCGAGATCCGGGCGGCGGCCTTGGCGAGCGGGACGGCGGTCGCCTTCGAGGTGAAGGGCACGGTCCGCGAGGCGCGCGGGTTGGCCTCCAGGACGTAGAGGATGTCGCCGGACAGCGCGAACTGGATGTTGATCAGTCCGCGGACGCCGACGCCCTTGGCGATGGCCTCGGTGGAGGCGCGCAGCCGCTTGACGTCGTGGCCGCCGAGGGTGATCGGGGGCAGCGCGCAGGCGGAGTCGCCGGAGTGGATGCCGGCCTCCTCGATGTGCTCCATGACGCCGCCGAGGTAGAGCTCGGCGCCGTCGTAGAGGGCGTCGACGTCGATCTCGATGGCGTCGTCGAGGAAGCGGTCGACCAGGACCGGCCGGGTGGGGCTGATCTCGGTGGACTCGGCGATGTACGAGGAGAGCCGGGTCTCGTCGTACACGATCTCCATGCCGCGCCCGCCGAGCACGTACGACGGGCGTACGAGGACGGGGTAGCCGATCTCGTCGGCGATCTGCTTGGCCTCGGTGAAGGTGGTGGCGGTGCCGTGCTTGGGCGCGGGCAGGCCGGCCTCGGCCAGGACGCGGCCGAAGGCGCCGCGGTCCTCGGCGGCGTGGATGGCCTCCGGCGGGGTGCCGACGACGGGCACGCCGTTGTCCTTGAGCGCCTGGGACAGGCCCAGCGGGGTCTGTCCGCCGAGCTGGACGACGACACCCGCGACCGGGCCCGCGAGGGTCTCGGCGTGCACGATCTCCAGCACGTCTTCCAGCGTCAGCGGCTCGAAGTACAGGCGGTCGGAGGTGTCGTAGTCGGTGGAGACCGTCTCCGGGTTGCAGTTGACCATCACGGTCTCGTAGCCCGCGTCGCTGAGCGCGAAGGAGGCGTGGACGCAGGAGTAGTCGAACTCGATGCCCTGGCCGATGCGGTTGGGGCCGGAGCCCAGGATGATCACCGCGGGCTTGGTGCGGGGCGCGACCTCGCTCTCCTCGTCGTAGGAGGAGTAGAAGTACGGGGTCTTCGCGGCGAACTCGGCGGCGCAGGTGTCGACCGTCTTGTAGACCGGGCGGATGCCGAGCGCGTGCCGCACCTCGCGGACGACGTCCTCGCGCAGGCCGCGGATCTCGGCGATCTGGACGTCCGAGAAGCCGTGCCGCTTGGCCTCGGCGAGCAGTTCGGGGACGAGCTTGTCGGCGGCGGCCAGCTCGTCGGCGATCTCCTTGATCAGGAAGAGCTGGTCCACGAACCAGGGGTCGATCTTCGTGGCGTCGAAGACCTCCTCCTGGGTGGCGCCGGCCCGGATCGCCTGCATGACGGAGTTGATCCGGCCGTCGGTCGGGCGGACCGCCTCGGCCAGCAGCTCGGCCTTGTCGCCGGGGTCGCCGGTGAAGGTGAACTGCGAGCCCTTCTTCTCCAGGGAGCGCAGGGCCTTCTGCAGCGCCTCGGTGAAGTTCCGGCCGATCGCCATGGCCTCGCCCACCGACTTCATGGTGGTGGTGAGGGTGGAGTCGGCGGAGGGGAACTTCTCGAACGCGAAGCGCGGGGCCTTGACGACGACGTAGTCGAGGGTCGGCTCGAAGGAGGCGGGGGTCTTCTCGGTGATGTCGTTGGGGATCTCGTCCAGCGTGTAGCCGACGGCCAGCTTGGCGGCGATCTTGGCGATCGGGAAGCCGGTGGCCTTGGAGGCGAGCGCCGAGGAGCGGGAGACGCGGGGGTTCATCTCGATCACGATGACGCGGCCGTCGGCCGGGTCGATGGCGAACTGGATGTTGCAGCCGCCGGTGTCGACGCCGACCTCGCGGATGATCGCGATGCCGATGTCGCGCAGCCGCTGGTACTCGCGGTCGGTGAGGGTCATCGCCGGGGCGACGGTGATCGAGTCACCGGTGTGGACGCCCATCGGGTCGAAGTTCTCGATGGAGCAGACGACCACGACGTTGTCGTTGCGGTCGCGCATCAGCTCCAGCTCGTACTCCTTCCAGCCGAGGATGGACTCCTCCAGGAGCACCTCGGTGGTCGGGGAGAGCGTGAGGCCCTGTCCGGCGATGCGGCGCAGCTCCTCCTCGTCGTGGGCGAAGCCGGAGCCGGCGCCGCCCATGGTGAAGGAGGGGCGGACGACGACGGGGTAGCCGCCGAGGGTGTCGACGCCGGCGAGCACGTCGTCCATGGAGTGGCAGATGACGGAGCGGGCGGACTCGCCGTATCCGATCTTCTCCTTGACGGCCTCCACGACGCCCTTGAAGAGGTCGCGGTCCTCGCCCTTGTTGATGGCCTCGACGTTGGCGCCGATGAGCTCGACGCCGTACTTCTCCAGGACGCCGTTGTCGTGCATGGAGATCGCGGTGTTCAGCGCGGTCTGGCCGCCCAGGGTGGGCAGCAGCGCGTCCGGGCGCTCCTTGGCGATGATCTTCTCGACGAACTCGGGGGTGATCGGCTCGACGTAGGTGGCGTCGGCGATCTCCGGGTCGGTCATGATCGTGGCCGGGTTGGAGTTCACCAGGATGACGCGCAGGCCCTCGGCCTTGAGGACGCGGCATGCCTGGGTGCCGGAGTAGTCGAACTCGGCGGCCTGCCCGATGACGATCGGGCCGGAGCCGATGACCAGGACGGACTGGATATCGGAGCGCTTAGGCACGCTGGCCCTCCATCAGGGAAACGAAGCGGTCGAAGAGGTACGCGGCGTCGTGCGGGCCGGCGGCCGCCTCGGGGTGGTACTGGACGCTGAAGGCCGGCCGGTCGAGCAGCTGGAGGCCCTCGACCACCTGGTCGTTCAGGCAGACGTGGGAGACCTCGGCCCGGCCGAAGGCGGTGTCGGAGACCTTGTCGAGGGGGGCGTCGACGGCGAAGCCGTGGTTGTGCGCGGTGACCTCGACCTTGCCGGTCGAGCGGTCCTGCACGGGCTGGTTGATGCCGCGGTGGCCGTACTTCAGCTTGTAGGTGCCGAAGCCGAGCGCGCGGCCCAGGATCTGGTTGCCGAAGCAGATGCCGAAGAGCGGGGTCCCGCGCTCCAGCACGCCCCGCATGAGGGAGACGGGGTGGTCGGCGGTGGACGGGTCGCCGGGGCCGTTGGAGAAGAAGACGCCGTCGGGCGCGACCGCGTACACCTCCTCCAGCGTCGCGGTGGCGGGCAGGACGTGCACCTCGATGCCGCGCTCGGCCATCCGGTGCGGGGTCATGCCCTTGATGCCGAGGTCGATCGCGGCGACGGTGAACTTCCTGGTGCCGATCGCGGGGACGACGTAGGTCTCCTTGGTGGCGACCTCGGCGGACAGGTCGGCGCCCGTCATCTCGGGGGCCTGCTGGACGCGGGCCAGCATCGCGGCGTCGTCGGTGACGGCGTCGCCGGAGAAGATGCCGACGCGCATGGCGCCGCGCTCGCGCAGGTGGCGGGTGAGGGCGCGGGTGTCGACGCCGCTGATGCCGACGACGCCCTGGTTGGCCAGCTCCTCGTCGAGGGTGCGGCGGGAGCGCCAGTTGGAGGGGGTGCGGGCGGGGTCGCGCACGACGTAGCCGGAGACCCAGATCCGCTTGGACTCGGGGTCCTCGTCGTTCACCCCGGTGTTGCCGACGTGCGGGGCGGTCATCACCACGACCTGGCGGTGGTACGAGGGGTCGGTCAGCGTCTCCTGGTAGCCGGTCATGCCGGTGGAGAAGACCGCCTCGCCGAAGGTCTCCCCCACAGCCCCGTAGGCGCGGCCGCGGAAGGCGCGGCCGTCCTCCAGGACGAGTACGGCGGGAACCTGGGCTCCCCGGGTGGAGGTCGTCATCGTGCGATGCCTTCCGTAGTGCTGGTGAGGTGGTTGACGGCTTCGACCCAGGCTGGGTGCTCGGCCGAGTGGTCGGAGCGGAATCCGGAGTCGATCAGCTGGTCGCCGAGCGCCCAGGTGATGACGAGGAGGCCGCCCTCGGGCAGGACCTTGCCCGCCAGTGCCTTGTCGGTGCGGGCGCCGCGCAGGTCGGCGGCCGGCACGAAGAAGTCCGCCGCGCCGGGCCGTACGACGTCCAGGCCCTCGGCGGTGAGGGTGAGCTCGACGCGGCTGCGGGTGCCGAGGCCGTGGGCGACGATCCGGTCGAGCCACTGCCCGGCCGTGGTCGACGCGTGGTAACGGCCGGTGAGGGTGAGCAGCTTCTCGCCGTCCGCGTAGCCCTCGGGGGTGGTCGCGAGGGCGGGCAGGTCCGACTGGAGGTTCCCGCGCCACTTCCACCCCTGGCGCATCAGCCAGTAGACGAACACGACGAGGACGACGAGTCCGATCACCCAGCTGACGCGGGCGGGCCAGTCGGTCACCTCCGCCGATTTCTGCTCGGCGGCCAGTTGGTACAGGGTCTGTGTTGTCACGCGAGCTTCCCGTCGACGACCGTGGCACGGCCCCGCAGGAAGGTGTGGGTCACTCGGCCCGGCAGCTCGCGCCCCTCGTACGGGGTGTTGCGGCTGCGGGAGGCGAATCCCGCGGGGTCCACGACTCCACGGTATGCCGGATCGACCAGGGTGAGGTTGGCAGGCTCACCCGCCGAGACGGGGCGGCCGTGTCCTTCGAGCCGGCCGATGGCCGCGGGGCGCAGCGACATGCGGTCGGCGACGCCGGCCCAGTCGAGCAGTCCGGTCTCGACCATCGTCTGCTGGACGACGGAGAGCGCGGTCTCCAGGCCCACCATGCCCATGGCGGCCGCGGCCCACTCGCAGTCCTTGTCCTCGTGCGGGTGCGGGGCGTGGTCGGTGGCGACGCAGTCGATGGTGCCGTCGGCGAGGGCCTCGCGCAGGGCCATGACGTCGGCCTCGGTGCGCAGCGGCGGGTTCACCTTGTAGACGGGGTTGTAGGACCGTACGAGCTCGTCGGTGAGCAGGAGGTGGTGCGGGGTGACCTCGGCGGTGACGTTCCAGCCCTTGGACTTGGCCCAGCGCACGATCTCGACGGAGCCGGCGGTCGACAGGTGGCAGATGTGCACCCGGGAGCCGACGTGGGCGGCGAGCAGGACGTCGCGGGCGATGATCGACTCCTCGGCGACGGCGGGCCAGCCGCCGAGGCCCAGCTCGGCCGAGACGATGCCCTCGTTCATCTGGGCGCCCTCGGTGAGGCGGGGCTCCTGGGCGTGCTGGGCGACGACCCCGTCGAACGCCTTCACGTACTCCAGGGCACGGCGCATGATGACCGCGTCGTCCACGCACTTGCCGTCGTCGGAGAAGACCCTCACTCCGGCGGCCGAATCGTGCATGGCGCCGAGTTCGGCGAGCTGTTTGCCCTCCAGGCCGACGGTGACGGCGCCGATGGGCTGCACGTCGCAGTAGCCGGACTCCTTGCCGAGCCGCCAGACCTGCTCCACGACGCCGGCGGTGTCGGCTACGGGGAAGGTGTTGGCCATGGCGTGCACGGCGGTGAAGCCGCCGACCGCGGCGGCCTTGGTGCCGGTCAGGACGGTCTCGGAGTCCTCGCGGCCGGGCTCGCGCAGGTGGGTGTGGAGGTCGACCAGGCCGGGCAGCAGGACCTGGCCGGCCGCCTCGATCACGGTGGCGCCACCGGCGTCGAGCCCGGCGCCGACCGCGGCGATGGTCTCGCCGTCGATGAGGACGTCCTGCGGGTCGCCGCCGAGCACCTTCGCACCGCGGATAAGGATCTTGCTCATGGTTACTCGTTCTCCTCGGTACGGGCGGGGGTGGCGGCGGGCGACGGGTGGGCGGACTCGTAGCCGCCGAGCAGCAGGTAGAGCACGGCCATGCGGATGGAGACGCCGTTGGCGACCTGCTCCACGACCGTGCAGCGGTCGGAGTCGGCGACCTCGGCGGTGATCTCCATGCCGCGGACCATCGGGCCGGGGTGCATGACGACGGCGTGCTCGGGCATCTTCGCCATGCGCTCGCCGTCCAGGCCGTAGCGGCGGGAGTACTCGCGCTCGGTCGGGAAGTAGGCCGCGTTCATCCGCTCGCGCTGCACACGCAGCATCATGACGGCGTCGGAGTCCGGCAGCACGGCGTCCAGGCTGTAGCTGATGTCGCAGGGCCACTGCTCGACGCCGACCGGGACCAGGGTGGGCGGGGCGACCAGGGTGACGTGGGCGCCGAGCGTGTTCAGCAGGTGGACGTTGGAGCGGGCGACCCGGCTGTGCAGGATGTCGCCGACGATGGTGATCCTGCGGCCGTCGAGGTCCTTGCCGAGCCCGGTGTCCGGGCCGACGAGCCTGCGGCGCATGGTGAAGGCGTCCAGGAGGGCCTGGGTGGGGTGCTCGTGGGTGCCGTCGCCGGCGTTGACGACGGCGCCGTCGATCCAGCCGGAGGTGGCCAGCCGGTAGGGGGCTCCGGAGGCGCCGTGGCGGATGACGACGGCGTCGGCGCCCATCGCCTCCAGGGTCAGCGCGGTGTCCTTGAGCGACTCGCCCTTGGAGACGGACGAGCCCTTCGCGGAGAAGTTGATGACGTCGGCGGACAGCCGCTTGGCGGCCGCCTCGAAGGAGATGCGGGTGCGCGTCGAGTCCTCGAAGAAGAGGTTGACGACGGTACGGCCGCGCAGGGTGGGGAGCTTCTTGATCGGCCGGTCCGCGACCCGGGCCATCTCCTCGGCGGTGTCGAGGATCAGGACGGCGTCGTCGCGGGTGAGGTCGGCGGCCGAGATGAGGTGACGCTTCATCTGGGTGTTCTCCGGGTGGCTGGAGTTTTCAGGCATGCGGGCGCGCGGAAGCCGCCGTACGGCGGGCGGGCCGTACGGGCGGGAAGCTAGCGCTCGACCGCGGGGGCGGCCTGCTCGACCCCGAGCAGCACGGCGTCGCGGCCGTCCTCCTCGGCGAGCTGGACCTTGACCGTCTCCCGCAGCGACGTGGGGAGGTTCTTGCCGACGTAGTCGGCGCGGATCGGGAGTTCGCGGTGGCCGCGGTCGACCAGGACCGCGAGCTGGACCGCTCGGGGCCGGCCGATGTCGCCGAGCGCGTCGAGGGCGGCGCGGATCGTGCGGCCGGAGAAGAGGACGTCGTCCACGAGGACGACCAGGCGGCCCTCGATACCCTCGCCGGGGATCTCGGTGCGGGCCAGGGCGCGCGCGGGGCGCAGCCTGAGGTCGTCCCGGTACATGGTGATGTCGAGGGAGCCGACCGGAATCGTGCGGCCGGTGATCTCTTCGAGCTTGTCGGCGAGCCGGCGGGCGAGGAAGACCCCGCGGGTGGGGATGCCGAGGAGCACCACGTCGTCGGCGCCCTTGGCGCGTTCGACGATCTCGTGGGCGATGCGGGTCAGGACCCGGGCGATGTCGGGAGCCTCCAGAACGGGGCGTGCCGCGTTGCCGGTGGCGTCGTGCTGTGCGTCCATAAGAAACGGACCTCCTTCTCCGCCTCACGGGACGGACCTTAAAGGACGTCGAAATTGCACCGTCAACGTTACCAGAGCCTGCGCCGGTCCCCGTCCCCACCCCCCGGGCGGAGCCGGTACGGACCATCTCAGCTTGACGCACCCAAGTAACGCTGCGTAACCTCACAGTGAGTTACCAGCCACGCGGCCCAGCCGCGCACGTTCCAGCGTCCGGGGAGCCTTATGTCCAGCGAATACGCAAAACAGCTCGGGGCCAAACTCCGTGCCATCCGCACCCAGCAGGGCCTCTCCCTCCACGGCGTGGAGGAGAAGTCGCAGGGCCGCTGGAAGGCCGTCGTGGTCGGTTCGTACGAGCGCGGCGACCGTGCCGTGACCGTGCAGCGCCTTGCCGAGCTGGCGGACTTCTACGGCGTCCCGGTCCAGGAGCTCCTGCCCGGCACGACGCCCGGCGGCGCCGCCGAGCCGCCGCCGAAGCTCGTCCTCCAGCTGGAGCGCCTGGCCCACGTGCCGCCGGAGAAGGCCGGTCCCCTCCAGCGTTACGCGGCGACGATCCAGAGCCAGCGCGGTGATTACAACGGCAAGGTGCTCTCGATCCGCCAGGACGACCTGCGCACGCTGGCCGTGATCTACGACCAGTCGCCTTCCGTGCTGACGGAGCAGCTGATCAGCTGGGGCGTGCTGGACGCGGACGCGCGCCGCGCCGTCGCCCACGACGAGGGCTGACCAGCCCCCGCAGAAACGTGCCGCCGGGTCCGGCGGGGTCCCTTCGGGGTGCCCCGCCGGACCCGGCGTTCGTATGCCCGGGGCCGCGCGAGCGGGGCCGCGGCCCGGACATGCCGAAGGACCCACGGCGACAGCCATGGGCCCTTCGTCGGCGGAACGCCGCCGGGTGTCACTGCTCCCGGCGGAGGTTCGGCTTGAGGTCCTTGAAGCGGGCCAGCAGGCCGTTCACGAAGGACGGGGATTCGTCGGTCGAGAACTCCTTGGCGATCTGCACCGCCTCGTCGATCACCACCGCGTCCGGGGTCGCGTCCACCCAGATCAGCTCGTACGCGCCGAGCCGCAGGATGTTCCGGTCGACGACCGGCATGCGGTCGATCTCCCAGTCCACGGCGTAGGTGACGATGAGGTCGTCGATCCGGTCCGCGTACTGCGCGTACCCCTCGACGAGCTCCATCGTGTACTCGGTGACCGGCGGCTGACGGGTGTCGGACCGCGAGTGCCGCACCCAGTCCGCGAGGACCGTCTGCACGGACTCACCGCGCTGGTCGGCCTCGAAGAGGATCTGGAAGGCACGCTTGCGGGCCGTGTTCCGGGCAGCCACGGTTAGCTGTTCACCCGGCCGAGGTAGTCGCCGGAGCGGGTGTCGACCTTGATCTTCTCGCCCGTGCTGATGAAGAGCGGGACGCCGATCTCGTAGCCGGTCTCCAGGGTGGCGGGCTTGGTGCCGCCGGTGGATCGGTCGCCCTGGACGCCCGGGTCCGTGTGCTGGATGGTCAGCTCGACGGCGGCCGGCAGCTCGACGTAGAGCACCTCGCCCTCGTGCTGGGCGACGGAGGCGGTGAAGCCCTCGATCAGGAAGTTGGCGGCGTCGCCGACGGCCTTGCGGTCGACCATGAGCTGGTCGTAGGTGTCCATGTCCATGAAGACGAAGTACTCGCCGTCCATGTACGAGAACTGCATGTCGCGGCGGTCGACGGTGGCCGTCTCGACCTTCACGCCGGCGTTGAACGTCTTGTCGACGACCTTGCCGGACAGCACGTTCTTGAGCTTGGTGCGCACGAAGGCCGGGCCCTTGCCGGGCTTGACGTGCTGGAACTCGACGACGGACCAGAGCTGGCCTCCGTCGAGCTTGAGCACCATGCCGTTCTTGAGGTCGTTCGTGGAAGCCACGGTTGCGGAATCTCCTGGACTGAAGCTGGTGGAACGACCGAGGACGCGCGCTAGAGCGCGAGCAGCTCCTTGGTCGTAATGGTGAGTAGCTCGGGTCCGCCGTCCGCCTCGGGGCGCACGACGAGCGTGTCATCGATCCGGACTCCGCCCCGGCCCGGGAGGTGGACCCCCGGTTCGACGGTGACCGGCACACAAGCGTCCAGTTTACCCATGGCAGCGGGTGCCAGCTGCGGGTCCTCGTCGATTTCGAGCCCCACCCCGTGGCCCGTCCAGGGTGCGAGGCCCTCACCGTGCCCCGCGGAGTCCAGGAGATGGCGGGCCGCGCGGTCCACGTCGCGGTACTCGGCGCCGGGCAGCAGAGCCTCCCGGCCGGCCCTCTGAGCGGCGAAAACCAGGTCGTAGAGCTCGATCTGCCAGTCCGCCGGGGCCGTTCCGATGACGAAGGTGCGGCCGATCTCGCACCGGTAGCCGCGGTAGTTGGCGCCGAGGCGGACGGAGAGGAAATCTCCTTCCTCCACGCGCCGGTCCGAGGGCCGGTGGCGGCCAAGGCCGGAGTGCGGGCCGGTGGCGACGGAGGTCGCGAAGGCGGGCCCGTCGGCGCCGTGGTCCACCAGCCGGCGTTCCAGTTCCAGCGCCAGGTGCCGTTCGGTGCGGCCGACGAGGATCGATTCGAGGAGTTCGCCGAGCGCCTGGTCGGTGATCTCGGCGGCGATCCGCAGGCAGCCGATCTCCTCCTCGTCCTTGACGATGCGCAACTGCTCGACGGTGGCGCCGAGATCGGCCAGCCGGAGCCTGGGGGCGACCGAGGCCATGGCCCGGTGCCGCGAGACCGTCAGGTCGTGCTCCTCGACGGCCAGGGACTCCGCGCCGCCCGCCGCGGCCAGGTCGGCGGCGGCGACCACCGGATCGCCGCCGGCCACCGCCAGCAGGTCCACCCGCAGGTGCTCGTCGGTGCGCCCGTCGGCCGGGTCGCCGGTCGGGGGGCGGGGGCAGAGCAGGACGTCCTCGCCGGGGCCGAGCAGCAGCACGGCGCCGGGGGGCGCCCCGCCGGCCAGGTAGCGGACGTTGGCGGGGCGGGAGACCAGGGCGGCCGCGGATCCGACTGCGGCGCACCGGTCGCGGAGCAGTCCGCGTCGGACGGCGTACACCTCTGACATGCGTCGAGCGTACGAGCGCGGCGCACGGCCCGCCCGGTCAGCGCATCCGACCGGGGGGGGCGGGCCGCCGTGGGCGGGGCCAGGAGGCGGCCGTCTCACCAGGCCGGCGGGCTGGCCAGGGAGCGGGCGAGTATGTCGTCAAGGACCCGGGCGGTGGTCTCCACGTCGTACGTCGAGTTGTCGATGATGGGCAGGCCGGAGCCGTACCAGCCGGCCATCCGGCCGTGGATGCGGGCGACCTCCTCGTCGGAGAGCCGGCGGTTGCCGCTGCGCGCGGCGTTGCGCTCCAGGACGATCTCCAGGCCGGGCAGCAGGACGACGGGCAGGAGCCCGGGGCCGACGTGGCGTTTCCAGCCGCCGAGGCCGACGACGGGGCGGTCGGGGAAGACCGCGTCGTCCAGGATGCAGGAGATGCCGTTGGCCAGGAAGTTGCGGGCGGCGAAGCCGCAGGTGCGGCGGGCCAGGCGGTACTGCGCCTCGGACTGGTCGTTCCACCCGGCCTGCGGGTCGGCGAAGCCGGAGCAGACCCACTCGCGGACGTCGTCCAGGCTGACGTGGGCGGTGGGCACCCGGCGGCGCGCCGCCCAGAGCCTGGCCACCGTGGTCTTGCCGGCGCCGGCCGGGCCGATCAGGAGCACGGCGAGGGTCGCGTTGCCGGTCCCCGGCTCGGCGGGCGGTGCGGGCAGCGGTACCGGCCTGCCCGGCGGCAGCTGGATGTGCCCGGTGGTCTCGCGGGTGGCCGGGGCCGGGGCGTGCTGCGGGGCGGGCCCGGACCAGCCCTGGCCCTGCGGGGCGGGCGGGGCGGCGGGCTCA
>NZ_SSBI01000029.1 GCF_004795015.1 Streptomyces sp. A1277
GGCGGCTGCGGCCGGGGGCGCGAGTGCGCGGGAGCGGCTGGCGCGGGCGGCGCTGACCCGGGTGCTGGAGCCGGGCGACGAGCGCGGCGGCCGGTGGCTGCGGGAGTGCGGTGCGGCGGAGCTCTGGCGCCGGATCACGGTCCCGGGCGGGGAGGCGGAGCGGCTGAGCGGCATGACGGCGAGGCGGCTGGCCGGCTACCGGCTCCGTGCCGAGGGCGTCGACCCGGAGCGGGACCTGGCGGCCGTCGCGGCGGTCGGCGGGCGCTTCGTCTGCCCCGGCGATCCGGAGTGGCCGACGCAGCTGGACGACCTGGGCGATGCGCGGCCGACCGGGCTCTGGGTGCGGGGGAGGCCCGATCTGCGGCTCTGGGCGCTGCGCTCGGTCGCCGTGGTCGGCGCCCGCGCCTGCACGCCGTACGGGGCGCACATGGCGGCGACGCTGGGTGCGGGGCTGGCGGAGCGGGGCTGGGTGGTCGTCTCGGGGGCGGCCTTCGGGGTGGACGGGGCGGCGCACCGCGGTGCTTTGGCCGCCGGCGGGGCGACGATGGCGGTGCTGGCCTGCGGGGTCGACGTCGTCTACCCGCGCGGGCACGCCGAGCTGATCGGGCGGGTGGCCGAGCAGGGGCTCCTCATCGGTGAACTGCCGCCGTCCGAACACCCGACGCGCAGCAGGTTCGTTCTGCGGAACCGGGTGATCGCCGCGTTGACGCGGGGGACGGTCGTGGTCGAGGCCGAGTACCGCAGCGGCTCGCTCGCCACGGCGCGCAGTGCGCAGCGGCTCGGCCGGTTCACCATGGGCGTTCCCGGGCCGGCGACCAGTGGTCTGTCGGCAGGCGTGCACGAACTCCTGCGAGGCGAGGGCGTGCTGGTGACGGACGCGGCGGAAGTGGCCGAACTCGTGGGCGGCATCGGGGATCTGGCCCCGTCCAGAAGCGGCCCCGTGCTGGCCCGGGACCTGCTCGACACCAGCGCCGGCAGGGTGCTCGACGCCCTGCCCGCCCGGGCGTGCGTCGACGCCCGGGAGGTGGCGCGCGCCGCCGGGACGAGCGCCGACGAAGCCCTCGGCAAGCTGTACGAACTGCACTCACTGGGATTCGTCGAACGCGAGGGCGAAGGATGGAGGTTGACGCGGCGGCCCAGTTGCCGGGACGACGCGCGGCGAGGCGGTTCTTGACCTGGGGCATTCGGGTGAAAAGGTGATGCCGATGACCTCGGCGGACGCTTCGACGGTGCCTGAGGGGCCGGTGCCTGCGGCGACGGCCCCGGGCCCCCGACGCGTCCGCGCCCCAGCGGGCTGTCATGTCCGCGGCCCGGTCGCGCGTCATGTCCGTCCGCCCGGGAGCGCAGGGTCCCCATCCCTTATCCTGCGCGCACCGCGACAGTGCGGTCACGCTACGCTCACAAGGATTCCGCCCCAGAGACAAGTCCCAGTACTTCACGGCAGAACGGCTCAAGGCACCACATGCCCCAGCACACCTCCGGGTCTGACCGCGCGGCAGTACCACCGGCTGCGCGTGGCACTGTGCGCCCTCCCGCCCCGTCCTCGCTCGACGAGTTGTGGCGTTCGTACAAGACGACGGGCGACGGGAGGCTGCGGGAGCAGCTGATCCTGCACTACTCGCCCCTGGTGAAGTACGTCGCCGGCCGGGTGAGCGTGGGGCTGCCGTCCAACGTCGAGCAGGCGGACTTCGTCTCCTCCGGGGTCTTCGGGCTGATCGACGCGATCGAGAAGTTCGACATCGAGCGGGCGATCAAGTTCGAGACGTACGCGATCACCCGCATCCGGGGCGCGATGATCGACGAACTCCGGGCGCTGGACTGGATTCCGCGTTCCGTGCGGCAGAAGGCGCGAGCCGTCGAACGTGCCTACGCCACGCTGGAGGCGCAGCTGCGGCGCACCCCCTCCGAAGCGGAGGTGGCGGCGGAGATGGACGTGACGCTGGACGAACTGCATGCGGTTTTCAGCCAGTTGTCGCTGGCCAATGTGGTGGCGCTGGAGGAGCTGCTGCATGTGGGCGGCGAGGGCGGCGACCGGCTGAGCCTGATGGACACGCTGGAGGACACCGCCGCCGACAACCCGGTGGAGGTGGCCGAGGACCGTGAGCTCAGGAGGCTGCTGGCCCGGGCGATCAACACCCTCCCGGACCGCGAGAAGACGGTCGTCACGCTCTACTACTACGAGGGCCTCACGCTCGCCGAGATCGGCAACGTCCTCGGGGTCACCGAGAGCCGGGTCAGCCAGATCCACACCAAGTCGGTGCTCCAGCTCCGCGCGAAACTGGCGGACGCCGGCCGCTGAGCGGCGGGCCCGCCCTCCGACGGCCGCCACCCCGAGTGCCGCCATCCCCAGTGCCGCCATCCCCAGTGCCGCCATCCCCCAGTGCCGCCCCTCCCGTGGCCCGCTTCGGTCACCGTTTGGGCCGTGCTCGTTCTCTTCGGCGGCCCTCGCCGTAGAGTGGAGGCGTGCCCAGGATTCGAGCGGCCTCCGTGGCCGAGCACCGGACCATGCAGCGCGGCGCCCTCCTGGACGCAGCGCGCTCCCTGCTGTCCGAAGGGGGCACGGAGGCGCTGACCTTCCCCGCCCTCGCCGAACGCACGGGCCTCGCGCGGTCCTCCGTCTACGAGTACTTCCGTTCCCGCGCCGCCGTTGTCGAGGAACTCTGCGCCGTCGACTTCCCCGTCTGGGCGGCCGAGGTCGAGAACGCGATGGAGCGGGCGGGGACGCCCGAGGAGAAGATCGAGGCGTACGTCCGCCGACAGCTCGACCTCGTCGGGGACCGGCGCCACCGGGCCGTGGTCGCGATCTCGGCCAGCGAGCTGGACGCCGGTGCGCGCGAGAAGATCCGGGCCGCGCACGGCGGCCTGATCGCCATGATCGTCGAGGCGCTCGGCGACCTCGGCCACGACGAGCCCCGCCTCGCGGCCATGCTGCTGCAGGGCTCCGTGGACGCCGCGGTCCGGCGCATCGAGCTGAGTGTGGCGGAGGAGCCCGGTGTCATCGCGGACACCGCCGTGGCCATGATCCTCAACGGCGTCCGGGGCGCCGCGGCCGACCGGGGCTGACCCCGGCGCCCGACGCCGGGGCCCGGCCCCGGGCCCGACCCCCGGGCCCGCCACGGCCACCGCCCGGCGAGGACTACCAGCACCGCGGGGCCGACCGGGGCCCCGTCACCGCTCACCCCGAACGGCCCGCCGTTACCAGCGGCCGTCCGCGTTTTGAAAGCCTCCCGAGCCCCGGTGGCCTCCCGAGCCCCGGTGGCCTCCCGAGCCCCGCCGGTCACCCCCGCCCCGGTGGCCTCCCGAGCCCCGCCGGTCACCCCCGCCCCGGAGGCCACCCCCGCCCCGGCTGCCTCCGGCAGTGGTACGCCGAAGACCGGCAGGAGGCGGGAGGGTCCGCGCCGCAGCAGTGCGGCCGGCAGCAGCGACAGCGGGTCCAGGTAGGCGTCCGCGCGGCGCAGTCCCCAGTGCAGGCAGCCCGACGGACAGTGGAAAGGACCTGCCTCCAGCACGGCCACCACCTGCCCCGCCGTGACCTCGTCGCCCTTCGCGACGAGCGGGCGCACCGGCTCGTAGGTGGTCCGCAGTGGCGGGTCGCCCGACCCGGCGACCTCGATCGAGACCACCCCGCGTCCGGCGACGCCGCCCGCGAACGAGACCCGGCCCGACGCGGCGGCCAGCACCTCGGCGCCCGGAGCGGCGGCCAGGTCCACCCCACGGTGCCCCCGCCCGTACACCGTGGCCGGCGGCTCCCACCCCCGTACCACCGCCGGCCGGCCGGACAGCGGCCAGGCCCGTCCGCCGTCGCCCGCCCCCGTCGCCGCCATGGCCGTACCGGACCGGCCGCCACACGTCACCGCCAGCAGCGCGAGGACGAGTGCCCAGGCGCTGCGCCACCCTGTGATTCGCATGGCACCACCGTCCCCCGGGGCCCGGGATCGCGGGAATCACAGGCCGGATCTGTGGACTACCCGCTGGTTGTGGACAGCGCCGTCACCCGGGACCCGGCCGGTCCCGTACACTTCTTCTGGCGATCCGGGTCACCGGGTCGACTTCGCACGCCCCGCCACCACCCGCTCTGCGGAGGTGGCCGCGCCTCTCGGTCCCTTGCGGCACGGCGCGTCGGGGCGTCAGGCGCGGCAGCAAACCTGCTGCCGCGACAACCGAGTACCTCAAGGAGTACGGCCATGGCCGTCGTCACGATGCGGGAGCTGCTGGAAAGCGGCGTCCACTTCGGTCACCAGACCCGTCGCTGGAACCCGAAGATGAAGCGCTTCATCTTCACCGAGCGCAACGGCATCTACATCATCGACCTGCTCCAGTCGCTGTCGTACATCGACCGCGCCTACGAGTTCGTCAAGGAGACCGTCGCCCACGGCGGCTCCATCATGTTCGTGGGTACGAAGAAGCAGGCCCAGGAGGCCATCGCCGAGCAGGCGACGCGCGTCGGCATGCCGTACGTCAACCAGCGCTGGCTCGGTGGCATGCTCACCAACTTCTCCACCGTCTACAAGCGCCTTCAGCGTCTGAAGGAGCTCGAGCTCATCGACTTCGAGGACGTGGCCGCCTCCGGCCTCACCAAGAAGGAGCTCCTGGTCCTCTCGCGCGAGAAGGCCAAGCTGGAGAAGACTCTCGGTGGTATCCGCGAGATGCAGAAGGTCCCCAGCGCCGTCTGGATCGTCGACACCAAGAAGGAGCACATCGCCGTCGGTGAGGCGCGCAAGCTCCACATCCCGGTCGTCGCGATCCTCGACACCAACTGCGACCCCGACGAGGTCGACTACAAGATCCCGGGCAACGACGACGCGATCCGCTCCGTCACCCTGCTCACCCGCGTGATCGCCGACGCCGTCGCCGAGGGCCTCATCGCCCGCTCCGGCGCCGCGACCGGCGACTCGAAGCCGGGTGAGAAGGCCGCCGGCGAGCCGCTCGCCGAGTGGGAGCGCGACCTGCTCGAGGGCGACAAGAAGGCCGACGCCGAGGTTCAGTCCTCCGTCGAGACCGAGAAGGCCGCCGCCGCCGACGCGGAGCCGGCCGCCATCGCCGCCGAGCAGGCCGAGGCCCCGGCCGAGGCTCCGGCCGCGGACGCCGAGCAGGCCTGACACCCGTCACGGCTGATGACGGCGGGGGCCGGTGCCACAAGCACCGCCCCCGCCGTCCACCCGTAGATCTTTCAGACTTCGAGAGAGAACACAGACTCATGGCGAACTACACCGCCGCTGACGTCAAGAAGCTCCGCGAGCTCACCGGCGCCGGCATGATGGACTGCAAGAAGGCGCTCGACGAGGCCGACGGCAACGTCGACGGAGCCGTCGAGGCGCTGCGTATCAAGGGCCAGAAGGGCGTCGCCAAGCGCGAGGGCCGTTCCGCCGAGAACGGCGCGGTCGTCTCCCTCGTCTCCGAGGACAAGACGTCCGGCGTTCTGGTCGAGCTGAAGTGCGAGACGGACTTCGTCGCCAAGGGCGACAAGTTCCAGGCCGTCGCCAACGCGCTGGCCGAGCACGTCGCCGCGTCCTCCCCGGCCGACCTGGAGGCGCTCCTCGCCTCCGAGATCGAGCCCGGCAAGACCGTCCAGGCGTACGTGGACGAGGCCAACGCCAACCTCGGCGAGAAGATCGTCCTGGACCGCTTCGCGCAGTTCCAGGGTGCCTACGTCTCCGTGTACATGCACCGCACGATGCCCGACCTGCCGCCGCAGATCGGTGTCATGGTCGAGCTGGACAAGGCCGACGCCGACCTGGCGAAGGGCCTCGCCCAGCACATCGCCGCCTTCGCGCCGAAGTACCTCTCCCGCGAGGACGTCCCGGCGGACGTCGTCGAGGCCGAGCGCCGCGTCGCCGAGGAGACCACCCGCGCCGAGGGCAAGCCCGAGGCCGCCCTCCCGAAGATCGTCGAGGGTCGCGTCAACGGCTTCTTCAAGGAGGCCACCCTCCTCGGCCAGCCGTACGCGCTGGACAACAAGAAGTCCGTCCAGAAGGTCCTGGACGAGGCCGGTGTCACCCTGAAGCGCTTCACGCGCATCAAGGTCGGCATCTGAGTCCGTCCGCGAATTAACGGCGGACCCCGATAGGGTCTGGTGCAGTCGACGGCCGCACACCGCCGTACGACCGCAGATCTGACGAGGAGGCCATTGCCGCTGAGGGACACCAGGCCCACCGGCAATGGCCTCCTTCGTATGTGCACGAGGAGAATTCCCATGAACAAGGGCGCGGACGCCGCCAAAGGTGACCACAAGCGCGACGACGGCAAGGTGGCCGGACGCTTCATGCTGAAGCTGTCCGGAGAGGCGTTCGCCGGCGGCGGAGGTCTCGGTGTCGACCCCGACGTCGTGCACGCCATCGCCCGCGAGATCGCGGCGGTCGTCCGGGACGGCGCCGAGATCGCGATCGTCATCGGCGGCGGCAACTTCTTCCGCGGCGCCGAGCTCCAGCAGCGGGGCATGGACCGGGCCCGCTCCGACTACATGGGCATGCTCGGCACCGTGATGAACTGCCTCGCCCTCCAGGACTTCCTGGAGAAGGAGGGCATCGACTCCCGCGTCCAGACCGCCATCACCATGGGCCAGGTCGCGGAGCCGTACATTCCGCTGCGCGCCGTACGGCACCTGGAGAAGGGCCGCGTCGTCATCTTCGGCGCCGGTATGGGCATGCCGTACTTCTCCACCGACACCACCGCCGCCCAGCGCGCCCTGGAGATCGACGCCGAGGCGCTGCTCATGGGCAAGAACGGCGTGGACGGGGTCTACGACTCCGACCCGAAGACCAACCCCGCGGCGGTCAAGTTCGACGCGCTGGAGTACAGCGAGGTGCTGGCCCGCGATCTCAAGGTCGCCGACGCCACCGCCATCACGCTCTGCCGCGACAACGAGCTGCCGATCCTCGTCTTCGAGCTCACCGCCACGGGCAATATCGCCCGCGCCGTCAAGGGTGAGAAGATCGGCACGCTCGTGAGCGACCGGAGCACCCGCGCCTGACCACGGGTGGTTCCACCGGTGAGGCCCGGTGGAGCCCGGGGGGCGGGACCGCCCCGGAAGATGGACAACGGCCTGCCGGTCGGACACCGTGCAGGTGAGGACGCGACGCAGGACCCGTCGGGCCCGCCGGGCCCGTTCAAGACACGCAGGAGCACGTGGTGATCGAAGAAACCCTCCTCGAGGCCGAGGAGAAGATGGAGAAGGCCGTCGTCGTCGCGAAGGAGGACTTCGCCGCGATCCGTACCGGCCGTGCGCACCCGGCGATGTTCAACAAGATCGTCGCCGACTACTACGGCGCGCCGACCCCGATCAACCAGCTGGCCTCGTTCTCGGTGCCCGAGCCCCGTATGGCCGTCGTGACGCCGTTCGACAAGACCGCGCTGCGCAACATCGAGCAGGCCATCCGCGACTCGGACCTCGGCGTCAACCCGAGCAACGACGGCAATATCATCCGGGTGAACTTCCCCGACCTGACCGAAGAGCGCCGTCGCGACTACATCAAGGTCGCGAAGACCAAGGCCGAGGACTCCAAGATCTCGATCCGGGCCGTCCGCCGCAAGGCCAAGGAGACGCTCGACAAGCTGGTCAAGGACAAGGAGTCCGGCGAGGACGAGGTGCGCCGGGCCGAGAAGGAGCTCGACGACACCACCGCGAAGTACGTCGCGCAGGTGGACGAGCTGCTGAAGCACAAGGAAGCCGAGCTGCTCGAAGTCTGATGAACGACTCGTCCTGGGGTGCTCCGCAGGGCGCCGGCCACCGGGTCGCCCCCGAGATGCGGGCCGCTGCGGCGGGTCCTGCATACGATGCGCATGACGCCCAGCAGACTCGGCCCATGCCCATCGTGCCGGACGTTCCCGACGCAGGTAGAGACGCTGAAGACCGTGATCACCGGGAACAGGGGGCCGGACGCCTGAGCGGCGGCCCCCTGTTCCGCGACCCGAAGCCGCAGGAGCCCATGCCCACCGCGCCGCCGCCACCCCCGCAGAAGAAGCGTGCGGGCCGGGACCTGGGATCTGCCATAGGGGTCGGGCTGGGGCTCGGTGCTCTGGTCGTCGTCTCGCTCTTCTTCGTCAAGGCCGTCTTCGTCGGCGTGATCGTGCTCGCCGTCGTCGTGGGCCTGTGGGAGCTGACCTCCCGGCTCGACGAGCGCAAGGGCATCAAGGCGCCGCTCGTGCCGCTCGCGGTCGGCGGCGCCGCCATGGTCGTCGCGGGGTACGCGCGGGGCGCCGAGGGAGCCTGGGCCGCCATGGCCCTGACCGCCCTGGCGGTGCTCGTCTGGCGGATGACCCAGCCGCCCGAGGACTACCTCAGGGACGTCACGGCCGCTGTCTTCGCCGCGTTCTACGTCCCCTTCCTGGCCACCTTCGTCGCCATGCTCCTGACCGCCGACGACGGGCCGCAGCGGGTGCTCACCTTCCTGCTGCTGACCGTGGTCAGCGACACGGGGGCGTACGCGGTCGGCTGGCGGTTCGGCAAGCACAAGCTCGCGCCGCGCATCAGCCCCGGCAAGACCCGTGAGGGCCTGTTCGGGGCGGTCGGCTTCGCGATGGTGGCCGGTGCGCTGTGCATGCAGTTCCTGATCGACGACGGTTCCTGGTGGCAGGGGCTGCTGCTCGGCCTCGCCGTCGCGGCCAGCGCCACCCTCGGTGACCTGGGCGAGTCCATGATCAAGCGGGACCTCGGGATCAAGGACATGGGGACCCTGCTGCCCGGCCACGGCGGGATCATGGACCGGCTGGACTCGCTGCTGCCGACCGCCCCGGTGGTCTGGCTGCTGATGGTGCTCTTCGTCGGCTCCGGCTGAGCGCGTACAGACCCGTTCACGCGTGAGGGTCCGCCGTCCACGGGACGGCGGACCCTCACGCGTGTGACGTCAGGCATGCTCCCGCAGGGCCGCGCGCATGTGGTGGTACAGCTCCAGCGTCCGCCGGCGCATCCACAGGAGCCAGAGGATGAACCCCGCCACGAGGACCGCCACGCCCAGCGAATACCCCAGCGAGCCGCGGGTGGCGCCGAGGACGAGCAGGCCGACCGCCACCAGCCCCATGACACCCAGCCAGTACGGCAGCCACCGCTCGCCCCGCTCGATCTTGGCCAGCTGGTCGTCCAGCAGCCGCCGCATGACCGCCCGCTCCTCCGGGTCCCGGGGCACCTCGCGATGCCGGATCTTGCGGTTGAGCCCGGCGATGGTGCGCGGGCCGGCCCCGGTCGCACGGCTGGTCCGGTGGCGCTGGACGGCGAGGGTGCCCATGACCACGGCGGTGTAGAGGACGCCCTGGACCATCCATAAGCCCGGATGCTCGTCACGCCGGAACAGCGCGCCCAGGCCCACGCCGAGCACGAGGACCAGCAGGCCCTGCCCGATCAGGCTGTCGCTGAACCAGTGCTTCACGGTGTGCACGGCATCTACCTCCTGCGGCATCTGCGGAATCTCCCTGTGATGACCCGGTTACCCCCGACGGCCCGGTCCATCGGTGCTCCGCCCGCCCGCCCGGTCGGCCGACGCACCCGGGTACCTCCGCACGTCTGCGACACTGGAAGAACCATGCCTAAGCCCGGAGAACTCACTTTCGTCGCGCCCCGCGGAGCCAAGAAGCCGCCGCGGCACCTCGCCGACCTCACGCCCGCCGAGCGCAGGGAAGCCGTCGCCGCGATCGGCGAGAAGCCGTTCCGCGCCCAGCAGCTCTCGCAGCACTACTTCGCGCGGTACGCGCACGACCCGGCCGAGTGGACCAACATCCCCGCCGGGTCGCGGGACAAGCTCGCCGAGGCGATGTTCCCCGACCTGATGTCCGTCGTCCGCCACATCAGCTGCGACGACGGCACCACCCGCAAGACCCTGTGGAAGCTGCACGACGGGACGCTGGTCGAGTCCGTCCTGATGCGCTACCCGGAGCGGGTCACGATGTGCATCTCCTCACAGGCCGGCTGCGGGATGAACTGCCCCTTCTGCGCCACCGGGCAGGCCGGTCTCGACCGCAACCTGTCGACAGCGGAGATCGTCCACCAGATCGTGGACGGCATGCGGGCGCTGCGCGACGGAGAGGTCCCCGGCGGACCCGCCCGGCTCTCCAACATCGTGTTCATGGGCATGGGCGAGCCGCTCGCCAACTACAACCGTGTGGTCGGCGCGATCCGCCGGCTGACCGACCCCGAGCCGGACGGCCTCGGCCTCTCGCAGCGCGGGATCACCGTCTCCACCGTCGGTCTCGTTCCCGCGATGCTGCGGTTCGCCGACGAGGGCTTCAAGTGCCGCCTCGCCGTCTCGCTGCACGCCCCGGACGACGAGCTGCGCGACACGCTCGTCCCGGTCAACACCCGCTGGAAGGTCAACGAGGTCCTGGACGCCGCGTGGGAGTACGCGGAGAAGTCCGGCCGCCGCATCTCCATCGAGTACGCCCTGATCCGCGACATCAACGACCAGGCGTGGCGCGGCGACCGGCTCGGCCGCCTCCTCAAGGGCAAGCGCGTCCACGTCAACCTGATCCCGCTGAACCCGACCCCGGGCTCGAAGTGGACCGCGTCCCGGCCCGAGGACGAGAAGGCGTTCGTCGAGGCCATCGCCGCGCACGGCGTGCCCGTCACCGTCCGGGACACCCGTGGCCAGGAGATCGACGGGGCCTGCGGACAGCTGGCGGCATCCGAGCGCTGAGGCCGGAAAGAGCCGTGTAGCCTGGGGCCGAAATCAACTGCATATTCCGACAGGGGAGCGCCACAGCGCTGAGAGTGCGGCACCGAGGACAGGTTGGCCGCAGACCCTCTGAACCTCGCCCGGGTCATTCCGGGTAGGAAGTTCGGACCATACTCAAGCTGTTGCGCCCTGCCCGCTTCTGGTTTCCACCGGTGCGGGCAGGGCCGCGTCTCTTCCTGGTCACTCCAGGAGGAATCACACATGAGCACCACCCAGAAGGCCGCGGTCGCGGCCGTCGCCGCCGCGCTCGGCGTCACCGCGCTGGCCGGCTGCGGAAGCTCCGACGACCCGGCCCTGGGCGCCGAGGGCACCAAGGGCGCCGGCTCCAAGACCGTGACGCTCGTCAGCCACGACTCCTTCAACGCCTCCAAGGACGTGCTGAAGGAGTTCACCCGCGAGACCGGCTACTCCGTCAAGGTGCTGAAGAGCGGTGACGCGGGCGCCGCCCTCAACCAGGAGATCCTGACCAAGGGCTCCCCGCGCGGCGACGTGTTCTTCGGCGTCGACAACACCCTGCTCTCGCGCGCCCTCGACAACGGCCTGTTCACGCCGTACGAGGCCAAGGGGCTCGACCGCGTCCCGGCCGACGTCCAGCTGGACGCGGGCAAGCACCGGGTCACCCCGGTCGACACCGGTGACATCTGCGTCAACTACGACAAGAAGTACTTCGCCGACAAGAAGCTCGCGCCGCCGAAGACCTTCGCCGATCTGGCGAAGCCCGCGTACAAGGGCCTGCTCGTCACCGAGAACGCCGCGACCTCCTCGCCCGGCCTCGGCTTCCTCCTCGGCACCGTCGCCGCGTACGGCGAGGACGGCTACCAGGACTACTGGAAGAAGCTGAAGGACAACGGCGTCAAGGTCGTCGACGGCTGGGAGCAGGCGTACAACGAGGAGTTCTCCGGCTCCGCGGGCGGCAAGAAGGCCAGGGCCGACCGGCCGCTCGTCGTCAGCTACGCCTCCAGCCCGCCCGTCGAGGTGCTGTACGCCGACCCGCAGCCCAAGACCGCCCCGACCGGGGTCGCCACCGGGACGTGCTTCCGGCAGATCGAGTTCGCCGGGCTGCTGGACGGGGCGAAGAACGAGGCGGGCGGCAAGGCCCTGCTGGACTTCCTGATCGGGAAGAAGTTCCAGGAGGACATGCCGCTCACCATGTTCGTCAGCCCGGTCGCGAAGGACGCGAAGGTGCCGGAACTCTTCAAGAAGTTCGGTGCCACCGCCGAGAAGCCGGCGACCGTCGCCCCGGACACCATCGCCGAGAACCGTGAGCAGTGGGTCCAGTCATGGTCCTCGCTCGTAGTGAAGTAGCGAAGGACCCCGTACGCGGACCGGGCGCGCGCGGGAAGTCCGCACGCGCCCGGGCCCGGCGCGGGAACGCGGTCCGGCTCGGCCTCATGGCCGTGCCGGTGGCCTTCTTCGCCGTGTTCTTCGCCTATCCCGTCGCCGCGATCGTCGGCCGCGGGCTCAAGGCGGACGGCGTCTGGCAGTTCGGCCGGTTCGGCGGGGTGCTGGCCCGGCCCGAGATCCGTGACGTCCTGTGGTTCACGCTGTGGCAGGCGCTCGCCTCGACCGCGCTGACCCTGCTCATCGCGCTGCCCGGCGCGTATGTCTTCGCCCGGTTCGACTTCCCCGGCAAGCAGGTGCTGCGGGCCGTCGTCACGGTGCCCTTCGTGCTGCCGACCGTCGTCGTGGGCACCGCCTTCCTCGCGCTGCTCGGCCGCGGCGGACTGCTGGACGAGCTGTGGGGCGTACGGCTCGACACCACCGTGTGGGCGATCCTGCTGGCCCACGTCTTCTTCAACTACGCGGTCGTCGTCCGCACGGTCGGCGGTCTCTGGGCGCAGCTCGACCCGCGCCAGGAGGAGGCCGCCCGGGTCCTGGGCGCCGGGCGGTTCACCGCATGGCGGCGGGTCACCCTGCCCGCGCTCGCCCCTGCGGTGGCCGCCGCCGCGCTGATGGTCTTCCTCTTCACCTTCACCTCCTTCGGGGTCGTACAGATCCTCGGCGGGCCCGGTTTCTCCACGCTGGAGGTGGAGATCTACCGGCAGACCGCACAACTGCTCGCCCTGCCCACGGCGGCCGTGCTGACGCTCGTGCAGTTCGCCGCGGTCGGCGCGATCCTCGCCGTGCACGCCTGGACCGTACGGCGCAGAGAGCGCGCGCTGAAGCTGGTCGACCCGGCGCAGACGGCCCGCAGGCCGAGCGGCGCCGGACAGTGGACGCTGCTCGCGGGGGTCCTGCTGAGCGTGCTGCTGCTGATCCTGCTGCCGCTCGCCGTGCTGGTGGAGCGCTCGCTCGGCGGCTCCGGCCTCGCCTACTACCACGCGCTGACCTCGGCGGACGCCAACAGCGGTACGTTCCTGGTCGCGCCCATCGAGGCGATCGGCAACTCGCTGCGCTACGCCGTGGTCGCCACCCTCATCGCCCTGGTCGTCGGCGGACTGGCCGCGGCCGCGCTCACCCGCCGGGCGGGCCGGCTCGTACGGGGCTTCGACGCGCTGCTGATGCTGCCGCTCGGGGTCTCCGCGGTCACCGTCGGCTTCGGCTTCCTGATCACGCTCGACAAGCCGCCGCTGGACCTCAGGACCTCCTGGATCCTGGTGCCGCTCGCCCAGGCGCTGGTCGGGGTGCCGTTCGTCGTACGGACCATGCTGCCGGTCCTGAGAGCGGTGGACGCGCGGCTGCGCGAGGCGGCCGGGGTGCTCGGCGCATCCCCGCTGCGGGCCTGGCGCGAGGTGGACCTTCCGTTGGTGCGGCGGGCGCTGCTGGTCGCCGCCGGGTTCGCGTTCGCCGTGTCGCTGGGGGAGTTCGGGGCCACCGTGTTCATCGCCCGGCCCGACAACCCGACGCTGCCGGTGGCCGTGGCCCGGCTGCTCGGGCGGTCCGGGGAGCTCAACTACGGCCAGGCGATGGCCCTCAGCACCATCCTGATGCTCGTGTGCGCGGTGTCGCTGCTGCTGCTCGAACGCATCCGTACCGACCGGTCCGGGGAGTTCTAGAAAAAGGAGAGTTCTGGACGATGCTGACACTCGAATCGGCCACCGTCCGCTTCGGCGAGCGGGCCGCGCTCGACGGGGTGGACCTGGAGGTCGCCGACCACGAGATCGTCTGCGTGCTCGGGCCGAGCGGCAGCGGCAAGTCCACCCTGCTGCGGCTGGTCGCCGGCCTCCAGGAGCCGGACGGCGGACGGGTGCTGCTGGACGGCGCCGACCAGGACGGCGTCCCGGTGCACCGGCGCGGGCTCGGCCTGATGTTCCAGGACCACCAGCTCTTCCCGCACCAGGACGTGGGCGCCAACGTCGCGTTCGGCCTGCGGATGCGCGGGGCGGGCCGGGGCGAGCAGGACCGCCGGGTCGCCGAACTCCTCGACCTCGTCGGCCTCCCCGGCGCCGAACGGCGTGCCGTCGCCGCGCTCTCGGGCGGCGAGCAGCAGCGCGTCGCCCTCGCCCGGGCCCTCGCCCCCAGCCCCAGGCTCCTCATGCTGGACGAGCCCCTGGGCCAGTTGGACCGCAGCCTGCGTGAACGCCTCGTCGTCGAGCTGCGCGCCCTCTTCGGCCGGCTCGGCACGACCGTGCTGGCCGTCACCCACGACCAGGGCGAGGCGTTCGCGCTGGCCGACCGGGTCGTCGTGATGCGTGAGGGGCGCGTCGCCCAGATCGGGACCCCGCTGGAGGTGTGGCAGCGCCCCGCCTCCGCCTTCGTGGCGCGTTTCCTGGGCTTCGACAACGTGGTGGAGGCGACCGTCGAGGGCGAGGCGGCGGACACGGACTGGGGAGAGGTGCCGGTGCCGGCCGGGTCGCCGCAGGGGGCGTGCGATCTGCTGGTGCGGCCGGCCGGGGTGCGGATCGGCGGGCCCGAGGAGGGGCTGCGCTGCGTTGTGGGCGCGCGCACCTTCCGCGGCAGCCACGTCGCCGTGACCCTGCACCCCGAGTGCGGTCCGGTGCTGGACGCCGAGTGCTCGCTGCGCGGGACGCCGGAGGAGGGGGCGCGGGTCGGCGTCACCTTCGACGCCTCGGAGAGCGTGGTGCTGCCCGCGCTGTTCTGACCGGTGCTTGTCCCGTGCTCTTGCGGCCGGCGGTTTTCCCGGGAACTTCTGACCGGCCGGAGGCTTACGCCTTGGACAGCCGGGCCAGCGTCGCGGGCGCTTCCTCCACCGTGTCGACCAGGGCGATGCACGACTCCATCGGGCGCCCGGCGGCCAGGGCCTTCAGGAGCGGCCAGGCGGGCAGCTCCCGCGTCCAGCGGTCACGGCCGACCAGCACCATCGGGACCGGCTCGCCGCGTGAGCCGTAGTAGTTCGGCGTGGTGCTGTCGAAGATCTCCTGGACGGTGCCGGCCGCGCCGGGGAGGAAGATCACGCCCGCGGTCGAGCGCGCCAGCAGCCCGTCCTCGCGCAGGGCGTTGGCGAAGTACTTGGCGATGTGCCCGGCGAACGGGTTCGGCGGCTCGTGGCCGTAGAACCAGGTCGGGATCGACACGGAACGGCCGCCGTCCGGCCAGCGCTCGCGCACCGCGAACGCCGCCCGCGCCCAGTCGGTGACCGAAGGGGTGAACGAGGGGACCTCGCCGAGCAGTTCGCAGGCTTTGTCCAGCATCGTGTCCGGGTGCGGCGCGGCGTACGCGCCGAGGTTGGCCGCCTCCATCGCGCCCGGGCCGCCCCCGGTCGCCACGGTGAGGCCGCTGCGGGCCAGGGTCCTGCCGAGGCGGGCGGCCGCCGCGTAGGACGCGCTGCCCCGGGCCGTGGCGTGACCGCCCATCACGCCCACCACCCGGGTCCCGGCGAGGACTTCCTCCAGGGCGTCGGAGACGGCGTCGTCGTGCAGCGCCCGCAGCATCGAGGCGAACGCGTCCCCGTCCGACCGCGTCCGCTGGAACCAGCGGTAGGCGAGGGCGTCCGGCGTCGCCTCGTAACCGCCCCGCGCGAGCCCGTCGTAGAGCGCGTCGGGGGAGTACAGCAGCCCCCGGTACGGGTCGAAGGGCAGGCCCGGGACCGGCGGGAAGACCAGGGCGCCGTCGGCCCGTATCTTCTCCTCGGGGCCGGGCTCCATCGGGCAGCCGAGGAAGACGGTGCCGGAGGCGTCGGCGGCCAGCAGGGCCGCGCTCCGGTGCGTCAGGTCGACGGACTGCACGCGGCGCCCGGCCAGCGCACCGGCGGCGACCGCCGCGTCGAACGCGGCGAGCGATTCGATCTCGGCGCCGTGGGCGCTCTTGTTCTCGTCCGGGCTCTTCACGGCCCTCATGCTACGAAACGCCGCGGACCGGCCGGCCAGCGCGCCCGGGCCGGTCCGTTTCGTCCGTTCGGTGCCGCTCAGGGGGTCAGCGGCAGCGCGGCCAGTTCCGCGATCGCCCAGGTGAGCGGGGCGAAGACCACCAGCAGTGCGGCCGTGCGCAGGGCCGTCGCCGCGCGCAGCGCCGAGACCGGGGCGCCGAGCCGGAGCAGCGCCCGGGCCGTCTCGGCGCGGGCCTGCTTCGCCTCCAGGGCGGAGGTCAGCAGCGTCGCCGTGGTGCAGCCGATGACGAGCACCGCCCCGAGCGCGGTGAGCGGACCGAACGGCCGGGGCCCGGTCCCGTACAGCGCGAAGGCGGCGATGATCGCCGAGAGGACCGCGCAGACGATGCCGAGCGGCCGGCCGATCCGCTGCGCCTCGTCCATCAGGACCCGGCCGGCCAGCAGGCGTACGGCTCCGGGGCGCGCGGTCTGGAGCAGCCGGCCGCACAGATGGGTCAGGCCGGGGCCCGCCGTGGCCAGGCCGAGCGCGGTCAGCGTCCAGCCGACCAGCACCCAGGCCGGTGTGGCGTCGAGCTTGCCGGGGAGCGGGAAGGGGCTGCCGGCCGAGCCCCGGCTCGCGTACGCCTCGACGGCGAGGCCGGCGGCCGTCAGGGCCACGCCCCAGGGCAGTCCGGCCGGTGGGGCCGCGGGGGCCGGGACCTCCTCGGCGGGCACCAGGTCGCCGGTGTCCTCCGCCGTGCTCGCCGCCCGTACCGGACGGGTGCGCAGCGCCAGCGCGCTGGCCGTCGCGGCGACCGACGGCACCAGGGCCAGCAGGAGGAGGACGGCGGCGGCCGGCAGCGGGGCGTCCGCGCCGAGCAGGCCGGCGGCCGCGCCGTCGAACGGCAGCCCGGACAGGTCGCCGCGCAGGTGGAGGAAGAACAGCAGCGCCACCATGGAGCCGAGAGTGCACGAGACGGCGGTGGAGACCGCGGCGAGCACGCTGAGCCGCACCGGGCCGAGGCCCACGGCGGACAGCCCGGTACGCGGCCGGGTGCTCGGGTCCGTACGGGCCACCGCGACGGCGAACTGCACCGTGGCGGCGAGCGGCACCAGGCACCACAGCAGCCGCAGCACCGAACCGGCCGAGTGGGCGGGGTGCCCGGCGGCGTAGCCGAGGGTGCACAGGAGGAGGAAGCCGACCCCTGCGGAGGCGGCTGCGACCAGCAGCCTCCGCATCAGGACCAGGGGATGGGAACCGCGGGCTAGACGGAGAGCGAGCACGCCGCGCGGCCCTCCGGATCGGTTTCGGCGGGCAGGCCGGCCGTGGAGACGCGGCGCCCGTCCAGCAGGGGCACCACGCGGTCGGCGAGCGCGGCGATCTCCGCGTCATGGGTGGCGAGCACCACCGTGATGCCGTGCGAGCGGGCGGCGCTGGTCAGGGTGCGCAGCACATGGGTGCGGTCGGTGCGGTGCAGACTCGCGGTCGGCTCGTCGGCGAAGATCACCGCGGGGCTCGCGGCCAGCGCACGGGCCACGGAGATCCGCTGCCGCTGGCTCTGCTGGAGGGTGTCCGGGCGCTTCTTGGCGCACATGCCGATGTCGAGGCGTTCCAGCCACTCCATGGCGGTCTTCTTCGCCTCCCGGTGCGGGGCGCCGCGCAGCAGCAGTGGGAGTGCGGTGTTCTCCCAGGTGTTCAGCTCCGGGAGGAGCTGCGGTTCGGGGGCGATCCAGCCGAACTTGTCGCGGCGCAGCCGCTCGCGCAGGCGGGGCCCCATGGTGTGCACGGGGACGCTGTTGAACCAGACCTCGCCCTGCTGGGGGACGAGCTGGCCGGAGAGGCAGTGCAGCAGGGTCGTCTTGCCGCTGCCGCGCGGGCCGGTCACCGCGAGGATCTCGCCGTCGCGGATGCCCAGGGAGACCCCGCCGAGCGCGGGCGAGCCGTTGTGGGAGTGCTGCAGGGAACGTGCCCAGATCACGTCGTTGTCCGGCGGGGCCACCATGGCGTACACCTCGGTTCAGATCAGATATCCCGTTCCCCCGTACGGGGGAACGAACAGGGGGCCGATCGGTCACTCGGCACCGTAGGTATTCGGATGGCGGTGGGCGCACAGCACGCGGCCCGGGTGCCGCTCTTCCCACTCGATCGGGCGCGTCCGGGCTGCGCCGGGCGTATGAGATGACCGCCCGCGGCCCGTCGTGGGACGGTCAAGGGGAGGTCAAGGCGGAGCCAATCGATCAGCTGGTCGAACGTTCGCTCAGAGCTTCGCCCGCGGCCTTGCCCGACACCGCGCGGGGGCGCCCGACTACGCTGGTCGTCTCACCCATTGGACTCACATCAGGAGGGGTGGCCGTGACCGCCGAGGTACGCCGTCTGCGCAACTACATCAACGGGGAGTTCCGGGACGCCGCCGACGGGCGGACGATCGACGTGGTCAACCCGGTGACCGAAGAGGTCTACGCGACCTCGCCGCTCTCCGGCCCCGCCGACGTCGACGCCGCGATGGACGCCGCCGCGGCCGCGTTCCCCGCCTGGCGCGACGCCACACCGGCCGAGCGCCAGCGCGCCCTGCTCAAGATCGCGGACGCGTTCGAGGACCGCGCCGAGGACCTCATCGCCGCCGAGTCCGAGAACACCGGCAAGCCGATCGGGCTGACCCGCACCGAAGAGATCCCGCCGATGGTGGACCAGATCCGCTTCTTCGCGGGCGCCGCCCGGCTGCTTGAGGGGCGCTCGGCCGGCGAGTACATGGAGGGGCTGACCTCCATCGTGCGCCGCGAGCCGGTCGGCGTCTGCGCGCAGGTGGCGCCGTGGAACTATCCGATGATGATGGCCGTCTGGAAGTTCGCCCCGGCCCTCGCCGCGGGCAACACCGTCGTCATCAAGCCGTCCGACACCACCCCGGCCTCCACCGTGCTGATCGCCGAGATCATCGGGCAGATCCTGCCCAAGGGCGTCTTCAACGTCGTCTGCGGCGACCGCGACACCGGCCGCGCGATGGTCGAGCACCGCACTCCGGCGATGGCCTCCATCACCGGCTCGGTCCGGGCAGGCATGCAGGTCGCCGAGTCGGCGGCCAAGGACGTCAAGCGGGTCCACCTGGAGCTCGGCGGCAAGGCGCCCGTCGTCGTCTTCGAGGACACCGACATCGCCAAGGCCGTCGAGGACATCTCGGTCGCCGGCTACTTCAACGCCGGGCAGGACTGCACGGCGGCGACCCGCGTCCTGGTCCACGAGTCCATCCACGACGAGTTCGTCACGGCGCTCGCCAAGGCCGCCGCCGACACCAAGACCGGTCTGCCGGACGACGAGGACGTGCTCTACGGCCCCCTCAACAACGCCAACCAGCTGGCCCAGGTCAGCGGCTTCATCGAGCGCCTTCCCGCCCACGCCCGGGTCGAGGCGGGCGGCCACCGGGTCGGCGACAAGGGCTACTTCTACGCCCCGACCGTCGTCTCCGGCCTCAAGCAGGACGACGAGATCATCCAGCACGAGGTCTTCGGCCCGGTCATCACCGTCCAGTCGTTCACGGACGAGGCCCAGGCGCTGGAGTGGGCCAACGGCGTCGAATACGCCCTGGCCTCCTCGGTCTGGACCAAGGACCACGCCCGCGCCATGCGGATGTCGAAGAACCTCGACTTCGGCTGCGTCTGGATCAACACCCACATCCCGCTGGTCGCCGAGATGCCGCACGGTGGTTTCAAGAAGTCCGGCTACGGCAAGGACCTCTCCGCCTACGGCTTCGAGGACTACACCCGCATCAAGCACGTCATGACCTCCATCGAGGGCTGAGCGCATGTCCCCCGCGGCCCTGTGCGAACCGTCCGGTTCGCGCGGGGCCGCAGCCGTCATCCGGCTTCGGTACGCCTCGCCGGAGGCGGCGTAAAGAGCCGGTAAATGCGGGCGTACGCTGCGGACATGAGCGAGCGACGCGCCCTGCGAAGGCGCATACGCGTGTGGTTGGTCGTCTTCATCGTCTGTCTGGTCCTGAGCGGGCTGACCGCCTTCCCGCTCGTCCACGAACTGCGCTGGACCGAGGACCTGCTGAGCTCCTCGGCCTCGCCCGTCCCCGAGCACTTCCCGGCCCTGATGGAGTGGATCACCCGCGTCCGCACCGGCCTCGACGAGGCCGACGCCCGATATCCCTTCGTGCTGTACGGCACCGACTGGCTGGCCTTCGCCCACCTGGTCATCGCGGTCGCCTTCTACGGCCCCTTCCGCGACCCGGTCCGCAACATCTGGGTGATCGAGTTCGGCATGATCGCCTGCGCCGGGATCGTCCCGCTCGCACTGATCTGCGGACCGATCCGCGACATCCCCTTCTGGTGGTCCGTCATAGACATGTCGTTCGGCGTGTTCGGAGTGATCCCGCTGCTGATCGTGCACCTCAAGATCAAGCGGCTGGAGGCCCTGGACCGGATGGCGGGGCCCGAGCCGGTGACCGTCTGACTCAGTCGGCCGACTGGGCGCCGAAGACCGTGCCCACGACCCCGTGACCAGGGCGTTCTCCCCCTCGGCCTTCGCGTCGGTGGAGTTGATGCTGTAGACGAGGGTGCGGGAGAGATCGCGGGTGGCGCCGATCCCCGCGTTGTAGCCCCAGCGGCCGCCGGTCTTGCCCCAGACCTGGCGGCCGCCCAGCCTCCAGGTGGACAGGCCGGCGCTGTACGCGGGCGCCTTACCGGACTCGAAGTCGCGCACCGAGGGGTCGGGCAGCGTGAACATCTCCTCCAGCAGCGGCCCGCGCACCACCCGGCCGCGGAACAGCGCGGTCAGGAAGTGCTCCAGGTCCGCGGTGGTGGAGATGACGTCCCCCGCCGCCCAGCCGTCGGTCGGGCCCCACACGCTGACGTCCCGCAGACCGGTGCTGCCGTCCTCCAGCCGCACGCGCTGGTAGCCGTGGTCGTACGGGCCGTGGACGCGCGGGTCGGAGCCGGGGAACGACGTGTCGCGCAGGCCCAGCGGGGACAGGACGCGCCGGGAGACTTCCGCCTCGTAGCTGTGCCCGGTGACCTTCTCGATCAGCAGCCCGGCCACCGTGTAGTTGATGTCGAGGTAGTGCTGCCGGGTCCCCGCCGGGAACTCGGGCTCCTTGGCCGTCGCCGAGGCGGCCATCGCGCGCGGGTCGTGCCGCTGGAAGCGGTCGGCGTACCACTCCTCCACCGTGTCGCCCGGGAAGTCGGCGGACGGCAGCCCGCTGGTGTGGTTCAGCAACTGGCGTACGGTGACCGCCCCGTACGCGGAGGGGATCAGCTCCGGCAGGTAGGAGCGGACCGGGCGGTCCAGGCTCAGCTTCCGCTCGCCGGCGAGCTGGAGCACGGTCGCGGCGGTGAAGACCTTGGTGACCGAACCCGCGCGGAACCGGGCGTCCGGGTCCGCCGGGCGCTTCGTCACCAGGTCGTGGACCCCGGCCAAGCCCCTCCAACCTCCCCCGGCGCCGCCCAGCCGGACGAGGGCCGCCGTCGCCCCCTCGTCGGGCAGTCCGGCGATGAGCGCCTTGACCGCCTGGGCGTCCGCCCCGGGGTGGGCAGAGGCGGTGGCGTGCGGGCCGCGGGCCGCCGGGACGCCCGAAGCCAGGGCCGGCCCGGCGGTGCCCGCCGCGATGCCGGCGACCAACGCGGCGGCGAGGACGGTACGGAGAGTGCGGGCGTTCATCGTGGTGCCTCCCGGCGTAGAGATCCGTGGCGGCGAAGTCGTACCGGCCGCGCTGCTGTTGATCCCATCCTGCGCACCGGGAGGCTCCGGCGGATCACCTGAGCGGGGGATTCAGACGGGCCGCTTCCTCCCCTGCGCGGGGGAGGGAGCCGGGGCCGCCCCCTTCGCCGAGGGAGTGACGAGCCCCGTCTCGTAAGCGCTGATGACCGCCTGGACGCGGTCGCGCAGGCCCAGTTTGGACAGCACCTTGCCGACGTGCGTCTTCACGGTGTGGTCGCTGACCACCATGGCCGCCGCGATCTCCGCGTTGGACAGCCCGCGCGCCAGATGGAGCAGCGTCTCGCGCTCCCGGGCGGTCAGGACACCGAGCCGCTGCTCGCCGACCACCGCCGCCGACGCGGCCGGGCGCGGTGTACTCGGCGATCAGCCGCCGGGCCACCGAGGGCGCCAGCAGCGAGTCGCCCGCCGCGACCACCCGCACCGCGTGCACGAGGTCGTCCCGGCGGACGTCCTTGAGCAGGAAGCCGCTCGCCCCCGCGTGCAGCGCCTCGTACACGTACTCGTCGGAGTCGAACGTGGTCAGCATGACCGTCCGGCAGGCGGACCCGGCGCTGATCTCGCGGCAGGCGCCGACGCCGTCGAGCACGGGCATCCGGATGTCCAGCAGGGACACGTCGGGCTCCAGCCGGCGCACCGCGTCCACTGCCTGCGCCCCGTCCCCGGCCTCGGCCACCACCTCGATGTCCGGCTGGGCGTCCAGAATCATCGCGAAGCCACTGCGGAGCAGCTCCTGGTCGTCCGCCACCACGACACGGATCGTCAACTCCCCATCTCCGCCGGTGACGTTACCGGTACGAGCGGCAGCGTGACGTCGACCCGGAACCCTCGGCCGCCCGGGCCGGGGCCGGTGCGCGCGCTGCCGCCGTGCGCCGCCGCCCGCTCCCGGATGCCGACCAGGCCGTGGCCGGTTCCGGAGCCCGTCCTCCCGCCTCTGCCGTCGTCGGTCACCGAGACGGTCAGGGTGTTCTCCCCGTATGCCAGCAGGACGCCGGCCGTGGTGGCGGCGGCGTGCTTGACCGTGTTGGTCAGAGCCTCCTGCATGATCCGGTAGGCGGCGCTCCCGGTGTCCTGTGGCAGCCGCCGCTCCGGGCCTGTCACCGTGCTGGTGACCTCCAGGCCGCTGCCCCGTACGCGCTCCACGAGGCCGGGGAGGTCGGCCAGGGCCGGCTGCGGGGTGCGCGGCGCCCCGGGCCGCTGCTCGTTCTCGCGCAGCACGCCGAGCATCCGGCGCAGTTGGACCATCGCGTCCCGGCCGGTCTCCGAGATCGCGTCGAACACCGCCTCGGCCCGCTCCGGAGCCGTACGGACCGCCACCGGGCCGGCCTCCGCCTGCACGATCATCAGGCTCACCGCGTGGGACAGGATGTCGTGCATCTCCCGCGCGATCCGGGCCCGTTCGCGGGCCGCCGCCTGTTCGGCCTCGATCCGGCGGGTGACCTCCAGCTGCCTCGCCCGGTCCTCGACGGCCCGCGTGTATGCCTGGCGGGTGTCGGTGAACCGGCCGAAGCCGTAGGCCGCCGTGAAGACCATCAGGGAGAAGACCAGCTCACGGACCTCGCCCGTGTTGAGCGCCACCGAGGGGAAGACGATGGCCAGGGTCAGCGCCCCGCAGAGTCGCCTGGCCGGGGACGGGGCGTGGGCGGCGACGCTGTAGAGGGCGACCAGTCCGGTGTACGGCAGGGTCTGCCCCGGGCCCGCGACCGCCAGCCCGTACAGGCTCTGGGCCGTCAGCACGGCCAGCAGCACCCGTACGGGCGGCCCGGCGCCGCCACAGCAGCGGGAGAACGGTCAAGGTGGTCAGCGCATACGCGGCCGGTGCCGCGGGCTCCAGACCCGGGCCGCCGGGCAGCACCCACGGGACCGACACCGCGGCCTGCACCACCAGGGCCACGCCGATGTCCGTCACCCGGGTGCCCGGACCACCGGCCTCCCGCAGCCGGCGCCAGGTCTCCCGCGGGCCTCTCACGGCCGCGGCCCGGCGGTACCGCCCACGTGCCGGTCGATCAGCTTGCGGAGCACGTCGATCCGGTTGGTGGTGACCGAGTCCACGCCGTGGCCGATCAGCCGGCGCATCGTCCGGCCGGTGTCCGCGGTCCAGGCCGAGACCAGCAGCCCGTCCCGGTGGTTGCGGTCCGCCAGCTCCCTGCTGACCAGGCCGAAGCGGTAGTTCAGCCAGCGCGGCCGAACCGCGTCCAGCAGGGCCGGGCGCGGCGGTGCGAGGGTCGTCCAGGTCATCGCGATCTCGGCGGACGGGTCGGCGGCCCGCACCCGCAGCATGGCCTCGGGGCCCGCGCAGTAGTAGACCCGCTCACCGGCCCCGCACTCCCGCACCACCCCCACCGTCCGCTTCACCGACTCGGGCGTGGCGCCCGGCAGATCGATCATCACGCGGTGCGCCCCGACGGCGAGCAGCGCCTCGCGCAGCGTCGGCACACCGCCCGCCGTCAGCTCGGTCAGCTCCTGGTGGGTGAGCCGGTCCAGCCGCAGGTCGCGGCCCCACAGCCGCTCCAGCGTGGCGTCGTGCAGCAGGATCGGCACCCCGTCACGGGTGACCCGGACGTCGATCTCGACCGCGTCCGCCCCCCGTTCGACGGCGGAACGGATCGAGGGGAGGGTGTTCTCGCGGGCGCGGTACGGATCGCCGCGGTGGGCGACGGCGGTGACAGGCATGGGCATGGGGCCATTGTCACCGCCGGGCGGTCACCGGCCGACGCTCGCCAGCCAGTTGTCCGTGTACGTGTCGATCTCGGCGGCCAGCGCGCGCTGGCCGGCCGGGTCGAGGAAGGACGCCTCGACGGCGTTCTTTGCGAGGGCGGCCAGACCCCGTTCGTCGAGACCGAGGATGCGGGCTGCCACCGCGTACTCGTTGTTGAGGTCCGTGCCGAACATGGGCGGGTCGTCGCTGTTGATCGTGACCAGCACACCTGCCTGGACCATCTCCCGGACCGGGTGCTGCTCGATGTCCTTCACCGCCCGGGTCGCGATGTTCGACGTGGGGCAGACCTCCAGGGCGATGCGGTGCTCGGCGAGGTGGTCCAGCAGCTTCGGGTCGGCGACGGAGCTGGTGCCGTGGCCGATGCGCTCGGCGCGCAGTGCCGTCAGCGCGTCCCAGACGGTCTTCGGGCCCGTGGTCTCCCCGGCGTGCGGCACCGAGTGCAGGCCCTCGGCGATCGCGCGGTCGAAGTAGGGCTTGAACTGCGGGCGGTCCACGCCGATCTCCGGGCCGCCGAGGCCGAAGGAGACGAGTCCCTCGGGGCGCAGGTCCACGGCGAGCCGGGTGGTCTCCTCGGCCGCTTCGAGACCGGCCTCGCCCGGGATGTCGAAGCACCAGCGCAGGACGACCCCGAGCTCGCGCTCGGCGGCCTTGCGGGCGTCCTCTATGGCCTCCATGAAGCCCTGCTCGGGAATGCCGCGCCGGGTGGAGGAGAACGGGGTGACCGTCAGCTCGGCGTAACGGATGTTCTGCCGGGCCATGTCGCGGGCGATCTCGAACGTCAGCAGCCGGACGTCCTCCGGGGTGCGGATCAGGTCGACGACCGAGAGGTAGACCTCGATGAAGTGGGCGAAGTCGGTGAACGTGAAGTAGTCGGCCACTGCCTCGGGGGCGGTGGGGACCTTGGAGTCGGGGTGGTGCGCGGCCAGCTCGGCGACGATGCGGGGGGAGGCCGAACCGACGTGGTGGACATGGAGCTCGGCCTTGGGCAGCCCCGCGATGAAGGGGTGCAGATCGGTCATCGGGGCCTCCATGGGCGTGGGGTGGTGACGGGTGCCGCGGTCGCCGGGGCGTCCGGGGCGGGGGACGGGAGTCATCGTAGGACGAGCCCGCCCGTAGCATGACCGCATCACGATGGGGGAGGCCCATGCCAGACAACACAGAGCAGCCGGCGGACGGGGCCGCACCGCGCGATCCGTGGGCTCCGCCGCAGACCAGGGTGCCCCTGGACAAGAAGTCCGATGCGGGCAGGCCGCCGGCCGGTGGCGCACCGGAAGACGCCCGCCCGCCGACGGACGGCGCGCCCGGGACCACCCGCCCGCCGACGGACGGCGCGCCCGGGACCACCCGCCCGCCGACCGTGCACGATCAGCTGACGGTGACCTCGATGCCGGGCGTGGGCACGGGCCCCGTGCCGCCCGTCGGCTTCACCGGTCCGGAGTCGGGGCAGCAGCCCGGCCCGGCCGGCTGGCCCGGCCCCGGGACCGCACCGCCGCCACCGGTCGGCCCGAACGGCCCCGGGCAGGCCCCGCCGCAGTACGGCTACCCCGGCACCCAGCCCTCGCAGTACGGCTACCCCGGCGGTCAGCCCTCGCAGTACGGTTACCCGGCCGCGCAGCAGCCGCAGCACGGCTACCCGGCCTACCCCGGTTACGGGCAGACCTGGGGCGGTCCGCAGCCCGCGAACGGGATGGGCGTCGCCTCGCTGGTGCTCGGCATCATCGCGACGGTCGCCTTCTGCATGCTCGGCCTCGGTATCGTCCTCGGCATTCTCGCGCTGATCTTCGGTCTCATAGGCCGCGGCCGCGTCCGCGACGGCGCGGCCGACAACGGCGGTGTGGCCCTCGCCGGCATCATCCTCGGGTCGATCGGGATCGTCGTCAGCGCGGCGTTCCTGGGGCTCACCATCTGGGCGGCGAACACCGACGACTACGACGAGGACAGCGGCTCGGACTACGAACCGGCCGCGCTCTCCCTGGTCGTCGAGGCACCGCAGCACGCCCCGCTGGGAGGCATCTCCCTGCGGGCCTGAGGGCCCGGGCCGCGAGGTCATCGGCCGTCCGGGGACGGCAGCGGCTCGCGGGGCGGCGGGGACCACTCCCCGTCGCCCCGCGAGCCGTTTCATATGCCGTCGGCCCCGGCCCGCAGCCGCTCGCGCGCCTCCATCAGCGCGAAGCCCAGCAGATTCAGGCCCCGCCACGCAGAGGGGTCCGCCGCGCGCGGATCGTCCGCCGCCAGCCCGATGCCCCAGATCCGGTCCAGCGGACTCGCCTCCACCAGCACCCGGTCTCCCGTGTTCCGCAGGAACGCGCGCAGTTCCGGGTCCTGGCCGAACTTGTGGACGCTGCCCGCCACCACCAGCCCGTACCGCTCGCGCTCCCAGACCGCCTCGTCGAAGCCGCGGACCAGCCGGCCCACCTTCTTCGCCTCGGCCGGGCTCTTCGCCGCCACCGCCCGCCCGGCCGCTTCCGCGTCGCCGAAGAGCCGGGCCTTGCCGGCCATCATCCAGTGCTCGGCCGACGCGTAGTCCACGCCGTCGACCGTGAACGGCGAGGGCCACCACTGGCTCAGGCAGCTCGCGCCGATCCGGCCGTCCGGGCGCGGGCGGTGCCCCCAGAACGGCAGGTACTTCACCTTCTCGCCGCGAGCGGTCAGCTCGGCCAGTGCCTCGGCGCTCCCGACATCCCCCACGTGCTTCATGCCACGGAGTCTGTCACCCGCCACTGACAACCGGCCCGGCCGGGCGACGCAGGCGCAGGTCACAGCCCTGTTTCCGGTGCCCGCAACCGCCGTGACCCAGATCACTACCCATGAGTAGCCGAAGTCGCGTCATGAACCGGCCCGAGCCCGCTCTCCGAGGTGAACGCGTCCGCAGACCTGCCGGCGCGACACGGAAAGGGAGGCGGGCCATGACGGGCTCGGAAGTCAGGGCAGCGGTCGAGTGGCTGGCGTCGGCGGCACCCGATCCGGACGCCTGCCGGTGGGAGTGGGAGCGCGATCCGCGGGGGATTGCGCTGCTGCCCGCCGGCAGGCGCTGGGACGTGCTGATCCTGCCGGGGGAGCTGGGCTGTCCGACGCTCGACGTGCTCACCCGGCTCATCGACCGGCCGGGGCCGGTCCTCGCGGACTTCGGAGAGGCCCGGATGGGCTTCTTCGTGCCCCCGGGCACCGTCGCCCGCTGGGTCGGGACGGGGATCCGGGGCGCGGGGCGGGGCACCTGGATCGTCGTACCGTACCCGGGCCGTCCGGCCGGGAAGGTGCGCTGGCTGGTCCCGCCCGACGGCTCCGGAACGCTCACCGACGCCACATTGCTGGAGCTCGCGATGCACGAGGCGGCCGGGAGCGCGGCCGCGGGTGACGGGGACTGAACCCCCTTGCCGTTGTGGGGAGTTGCCAGCTGTCGCACGGCTGTTCAGGGGGCGGCGACTCCCCACCCGCACGAGGCCGTCGCTGCCAGAGGTCTTGACAACCTGATTGGTCTGGACCATGTTGTGCGCGCCGCACTCAATTCCCCCCTGTACGGAGGCCGTTGTGGAACGCACGGGACCCCCTGCCCGCATGACCGGACTTCTGGCCGCCTTCTCGGCCGCCCTGCTCGCCGCCGGTGGCCTGGCCGCATCGGCGCCCGCCGCCGCCGCGGCCGACGCCGACCTGGCGCTCAACGGCACCTTCGAGGCCGGGCTGACCGGCTGGAACTGCACCGGCGGCAGTGGAGCGGCCGTCAGCACCCCCGTACACGGCGGGACCTCGGCGCTGAAGGCGACCCCGGCCGGAAGCGACAACGCCAAGTGCTCCCAGGCCGTGAAGGTCAAGCCCGACTCCACCTACACGCTGAGCGCCTGGGTGCAGGGCAGTTACGTCTACCTGGGCGCGGACGGCACCGGCACGAGCGACGTCTCCACCTGGACGCAGTCCGCCTCCGGCTGGCAGAAGCTCACGACCACGTTCAAGACCGGGGCGTCCACCACCTCGGTCAACGTGTACACCCACGGCTGGTACGGCACCCCCGCCTACTACGTCGACGACCTCAGCCTGGTCGGGCCCGGCGGCGACCCGGTCGCGATCCCCGCCGCCCCCACGGGCCTCAAGGCGGGGACGGCCACCGCCTCCTCGGTCGCCCTGTCCTGGACCGGCTCCGCGGGCGCCACCGGCTACAACGTCTACCGGGGCTCCACGAAGGTCCAGAGCCTCACCGGCACCTCGGCGACCGTGACGGGCCTCAGCGCCTCGACCGCGTACAGCTTCCAGGTCAGCGCCACCAACGAGGCGGGCGAGTCCGCGAAGTCCGCCGCCGTCTCGGCCACGACCACCGCGGGCAGCGGCGGTGGTGGTGACGACGGCGGCAACACCAGCACCCAACTGCCCGCCCACGCGCTCGTCGGCTATCTGCACTCCAGCTTCGCCAACGGCTCCGGATACACCCGCATGGCGGACGTCCCCGACTCCTGGGACGTCATCGACCTGGCCTTCGGTGAGCCGACCTCCGTCACCTCCGGCGACATCCGCTTCAAGCTCTGCCCGGTCACCGAGTGCCCGAACGTCGAGTCGGAGGCCGAGTTCAAGGCGGCCATCAAGGCCAAGCAGGCCGCCGGCAAGAAGGTGCTGATCTCCATCGGCGGCCAGAACGGCCAGGTGCAGCTCGCCACCACCGCCGCGCGTGACACGTTCGTCTCCTCGGTCAGCAAGATCATCGACGAGTACGGGCTGGACGGCCTGGACATCGACTTCGAGGGTCACTCGCTCTCGCTGAACACCGGTGACACCGACTTCCGGAACCCCACCACTCCGGTCGTCGTCAACCTGATCTCCGCGGTGAAGAGCCTCAAGGCCAAGTACGGCGAGAAGTTCGTCCTGACCATGGCCCCCGAGACCTTCTTCGTGCAGCTCGGGTACCAGTACTACGGCTCGGGCCCGTGGGGCGGCCAGGACCCGCGCGCCGGTGCCTACCTGCCGGTGATCCACGCGCTGCGCGACGACCTCACCCTGCTGCACGTCCAGGACTACAACTCGGGCTCCATCATGGGCCTGGACAACCAGTACCACTCCATGGGCGGCGCCGACTTCCACATCGCGATGACCGACATGCTGCTGGCCGGGTTCCCCGTCGCCGGTGACCAGACGAAGGTCTTCCCCGGGCTGCGCCCCGACCAGGTCGCGATCGGCCTGCCGGCCTCCACCCAGGCGGGCAACGGGCACACCTCGCCCGCCGAGGTCACCAAGGCGCTGAACTGCCTGACCAAGAAGACCGGCTGCGGCTCCTACGCCACCCACGGCACCTGGTCGAACCTGCGCGGTCTGATGACCTGGTCCATCAACTGGGACCACTTCAACAACTGGGAGTTCTCGAAGAACTTCGACGCCTACTTCGGCTGAGCACACCGGGCAGCACGAGCAGCAGAGCGCACAGGAACCAGCTGCCCAGCACATCCAGCGGCCAGTGATAGCCGCGGAGCACCAGACCGATGCCCGTCGCCGCCGTCAGCAGGACGGCGGCGACGGGCATCATCCATGCTCGGCGGCGCACCAGTCGGCCCAGCAGCAGCGCCGAGGCGCCGTACGCCACCGCCGCGGTCGCCGCATGGCCCGACGGGTAGTAGCCGGTTGCCTCCGTCAGCGGTCCGGGACGGGCGATCCAGTCCTTGAGCGGGACGACCAGCAGCGGCACGGCCGCCATGGCGAGGACCGCGCCGAGCGGCGCCCGCCGCTGACCGCGCAGCAGGGACCAGCCGACCGCGCAGCCCAGCACCGGGAGCGCGACCTGCATATTGCCGAGATCGGCGAGGAATTCCGTGAGCCACCGGGGGCCGTGACCGACCAGGGCCCGCCCGGCGCGCTCGTCGAGCCCGCGCAGCGGGCCATCGGCGGCCACCTGCCAGGTGGTCAGCGCGAACAGGGCCGTCAGGCCCGACACCAGGGAGAGGAAAAGAGCCGTCCGCCCCGGAACAGGGGGGGTGGTTCCGGGGCGGACGAGTGGACCGGTTTGCCGCGCGCCCCGGGGGGTGTGGGACGGGCGGCCATCCGATCGGTGAGGAGTTCCGGAGCGCGAGGCTCCAGTGGTGTGCGCGAAGGCACGCCGGGAACGGCGCTGGGGAAGCTCCGACCCGGATTCGCCCGCAGTCCCCTGCGGGCGGGGTGTTTCTCTCATCTGCCGAAACCGTACGTCAGTCGAAGGGGGACCGACAGCGGGTACGGTATCCCGCCATCGGCCCCGCACCTTTTCTTCACAGGCCCACACAGGCCCGTACCGGATCCGGGGGAGAGCCGGAGGGGATCAGATTCCGGTGAACGCCTGCTCAAGGACGTCGAGGCCCTCGTTCAGCAGGTCCTCGCCGATCACCAGCGGCGGCAGGAAGCGCAGGACGTTGCCGTACGTGCCGCAGGTCAGCACGAGGACGCCCTCGGCGTGGCACGCCTTCGCGAGCCGCGTGGCCGCCTCCGGGTGCGGGTCCTTCGTGCCCGGCTTCACCAGCTCGATCGCGATCATCGCGCCGCGGCCCCGGATGTCACCGATCAGCTCGCCGTTCGGCAGCTTCGCCCGCATCCCTTCGAGCCGGCCCTTCATGACCTCCTCGATGCGCTTCGCCTTCTTGTTCAGGTCCAGCTCGCGCATCGTCTCGATGGCTCCGAGCGCGCCCGCGCAGGCGACCGGGTTGCCCCCGTACGTGCCGCCGAGCCCGCCCGCGTGCGCCGCGTCCATGATCTCGGCGCGGCCGGTCACGGCGGACAGCGGGAGGCCGCCCGCGATGCCCTTGGCGGTCGTGATCAGGTCCGGGACGACGCCCTCGTCCTCACAGGCGAACCACTGGCCCGTACGGCAGAAGCCGGACTGGATCTCGTCGGCGACGAAGACGATGCCGTTGTCCTTCGCGAACCCCGCGATCGCCGGCAGGAAGCCCTTGGCCGGCTCGATGAACCCGCCCTCGCCGAGGACCGGCTCGATGATGATCGCGGCGACGTTCTCCGCGCCGATCTGCTTGGTGATCTGGTCGATGGCCTGGGCGGACGCCTCCGCACCCGCGTTCTCGGCACCGGTCGGCCAGCGGTAGCCGTACGCCACCGGCACCCGGTACACCTCGGGCGCGAACGGCCCGAAGCCGTTCTTGTACGGCATGTTCTTCGCCGTCAGCGCCATCGTGAGGTTGGTCCGGCCGTGGTAGCCGTGGTCGAAGACGACGACCGCGGTCCGCTTGGTGTACGCGCGGGCGATCTTCACCGCGTTCTCGACGGCCTCGGCGCCCGAGTTGAACAGCGCCGACTTCTTCGCGTGGTCGCCCGGCGTCAGCTCGGCGAGCTGCTCGCAGACCTCCACGTACCCCTCGTACGGCGTCACCATGAAGCAGGTGTGGGTGAAGTCCGCCAGCTGGGCGGAGGCCCGCCGCACGACGGCCTCCGCGGAGGCGCCGACCGAGGTGACGGCGATGCCGGAACCGAAGTCGATCAGACGGTTGCCGTCCACGTCCTCGATGATCCCGCCGCCGGCCCTCGCGGTGAACACCGGCAGCGTGGAGCCCACGCCTGCGGCGACCGCCGCGAGCCGGCGCTCCTGGAGCTCCACCGACTTCGGGCCGGGAATGGCGGTGACGAGGCGGCGCTCCTGCGGAATTGCGGTCATGCGGGGCTCCTGGGGGGTGTTTCGGACGCTTCTCTTTCTGCAGGCTAGGCGCGGGGCCGGGGGTCGGGCATGCTCCGATCGGGAGTGAAGACGGACGTGTCGTTGTCCGCGACGGACAGAAGCCGGTGCGCGAGCCCGCGGTCCTCCAGCGCGGTCACCATCCGGGCGCGTTGCTGAACTCACCGTGTGCGCGCACTAGATTGACCGGTGCAGGGGTCGGACCCGGCTGGTCAGGGGGCAACGGTTCATGGACAACGACGGTACGCACGGCGTGTGGGGTACGCGGGGTGCGCAGCCACCCGACGGCGCGCCCGCCCGGCCCGGGCACTCCGTACCGCACCCGGCGGGCCCGCCGCCCGCCGCCCCGCCCGCCTACCCGCCCACCGTGCCGCCGCCCACCCGGCCCCCGTCCGTACCGGCTCCGCAGGAGGCCCCGCCCGCGCACTCCCCGGCGCCGGGCGCGGCCACCCCCACCGCCGACTGGTTCAACGCCCCCCGCCCCGAGGCGGGCCCCGGCGTCTGGCGGTACGGCCACGTGCCCCGGCCCGCCGAGCGCGAGGCGCGCCCCTCCCTGGTGGGGCCGATCGCCACGCTGATCCTGTGGCTGCTGCTGTGGCTGCTGCTCACGGAACGCGCGGTCCCCTACGTGTTCAGGCCGATCGAGATCATCACCGGGCCCGAGTGGTGGTCCCTCGGCGGTCTCAGGGAGGACGCGCCCGCCCTCGTCGTCAACTCCACGACCGTCTACTACCAGGTGCTCATCCTCGGCCTCGGCTTCTGGGCCGCCCGGATCGGCGGCTGGGCGGGCGTCTTCCGCTACTTCGCCGGCCCCAACCTCGCCCGCGCCCGCCTCGTGCTCACCCTGGGCGGCGCGCTGCTCACCCTGTGGCTCATCTGGACGCGCCGGGTGCCCCTCGCCGACCTCGTCCTCCCCGCGGTCCCGACGAGCTTGATGCAGGGCGGCGGCAACAAATTCGCGGCGCTGCTCGTCATGCTCGTGCTCTACGCCCTGATCGGCACCGCGGTCGTCTGGCCGTTCGCCCGGACCGGCCACTGGTCGACGGAACTCGGCCCGTTCCTCCGCCGCGAACCCACCCCGCAGGCGCCGTCCGCGACCCCCTCCCCCGCCGACGGCCCCCTCCGCGCCCACTGGCCCGACCTGCGCGCCGCCGGCCACGCGGACGCCGCCGAAGCGCTCACCGCCGCCGTGTACACCGGCCGGATGAACGACGTGGACTGCGTACGTCTCCGCCACGCCTGGGCCGGCGCCCGCACCCGGCCCGACCGGCTCGCGTCCTTCACCGAGACCGTGCTCCGCAACGGCGCCGACGCCTTCCTGCACCCCTCAGGCTTCCGCGACGTGCCCCTGCGCACCGCCACGCACGACCCGCTGACCGGCCAGGTCCGGATCGGTGACTGCGCCGACGACCCGCGCAACCCCTACCCGCGCCGGGGCACGGGCCTGGCCCTGGAACCCGCCTCGCTCGGCACCTCCCTGCTGGCCGTCGGCCCGCCCGGCTCCGGGAAGACGGGCCGGGTGATCCGGCCCGTCGTCGAAGCCCTCGCCCTGCGGGCGCTCACCGGACAGGCGGCGGTCCTCGCCGTCGGCGGCGGGAGCGGCGCGCTCGGCCCGGACGACGCCTACGACGTCGTCGTCCGGATCGGCGACCCGGCCTCCGTGCACGACTTCGACCTGTACGGCGGCACGACCGACCCCGACGAGGCGGCGGCGGCCCTCGCCGAGGGGCTGGCCGGCGACATCCCGACCCTGGACACCCGGCGCGCGGCGACCGCGCTCGGCCAGCTGCTCGGCCCGTACCGCGTCGTCCACGGCCGCTTCCCCTCCGTACCCGAACTCCGCGAACTCCTCGAAGGCTCCGCCGCCGCACTGGGCGCCCTGCGCCAGGCCCTGGAGACCGGGGGCCACCAGGCGATGCTGCGCGAGCTGGAGGCCAGGGCCCGGCAGGCCGGCAGCGCCGCCGACCCGGCCGCCGTCCTCGCCGACCGGCTCGCCGCGCTCGACCGGCCCGCCTTCGCCGGCTTCTTCGCGACCGGCGAGGACGCCCGCCCGTTCTCGCTGCGCTCGCTGGGCCAGCACCCGCTGCGGGTCCGGATCGACCTGCCGGAACGCGTCCACACCGAGGCGTCCCGCATCCTGGCCCGCCTCGTCCTCGCCCAGTTCAACGCCGTCACCGCGGCCCGCGCCGACCGCTCGCTGTTCGTCTGCCTGGTCCTGGACGACGCCACCCACACCGTCACCGCCGAGACCGTCCGGGGTATCCGCCGGCTGCGGTCCGTCAACGCCGGGGCGGTCCTCGCCCTGCGCACCCTGGACGACGTGCCCGAGGGGCTGCACACCGCGCTGCTCGGCGCCTTCGGCTGCACCATGGCCTTCCCCGGCCTCACCACCTGGGACGGCAAGCGCTTCGCCGAGGCATGGGGCAAGGAGTGGGTGGAGGTCCGCGAGGTCGCCCAGCACGGTGTCTTCGCGGACCAGCCGCTCACCCGCGCCCTGCACGCCCTGCGCAAGATGGCCACCGGCAAGGCCGTCACCACGGACGCGGTCACCGTGCGCCAGGTCGAGCGCGAACGCTGGTCCGCCTCCGGACTCGCCTACGAGCTGCCCCCCGGCCACGCCGTGCTCTCGCTGACCACGGTCGCCGGCGAGCACATGTCGCCGCTGCTCGTCCGCCTGTCCGGCTGAAAGCCGCAGGACATGTGAGGGGAGGGACGGGAGCGAGGTGAGTGGCAGCGGTGACAGGGACTGCGCCACCCTGGCAGAATCGAGCCGAGCCGTTCATACGGGACGGCGAAATCGCCCCCGTCCGAAGGCCCCCATCCCCATGCCGCCCACGCTCGCCTCGCTCGTCCAGCACTCGGCGCTCAAACTCACGGTGCGCGCGGGGGCGGACCGCCTCGGCACCCCGGTGCGCTGGGCGCACGCCAGCGAGCTGACCGACCCCGTCCCCTATATGGAGGGCGGCGAGCTGCTGCTGGTCACCGCGACCAACCTCGACGCCGAGAACCCGGAGGCGATGGGCCGGTACGTGCGACGGCTGGCCGCCGCCGGGGTCGCCGGTCTCGGCTTCGCCGTCGGCGTCAACTACGACGAGGTGCCCCAGCCGCTGATCGGCGCAGCCGAGGAAGCCGGCCTGCCGCTTCTCGAAGTGCCCCGCCGCACCCCCTTCATCGCCATCGCCAAGGCCGTCTCCTCCCAGATCGCCGCCGACCAGTACCGGGCCGTCACCGCCGGCTTCGAGGCCCAGCGCGAACTGACGAGTGCGGCGCTCGCCGGGGACGGCCCCGCCGGACTCCTCGCCCGCCTCGCCGCCCACGTCAACGGCTGGGCCGCCCTCTACGACGCCTCCGGGTCCGTCGTGGCCGCCGCCCCCGACTGGGCCGCCCGCCGCGCCGCCCGGCTCACCCCCGACGTGGAACGCCTGCGCGAACGCCCCGCCCCGGCCAGCATGGTCGTCGGCGACACCGACGACCGCGTCGAACTCCAGTCCCTGGGCACCGGCCGCCGGGTACGCGGCGCCCTGGCCGTGGGCACCGGCGCGGCCCTGGGCACCGCCGAGCGCTACGCCGTGCACTCGGCCGTCGCCCTGCTCACCCTCACCACCGCCCGCTCCCGCGCGCTCCAGGGCGCCGAGCAGCGCCTCGGCGCGGCGGTGCTGCGGATGCTCCTGGCCGGCCAGTCCGACCACGCCAGGGCCGTCGCCGCAGACCTCTACGGCGGGCTGCTCGACGCCCCCTTCCGGCTGCTCATCGCCGAGGCCCCCGACCCCTCGGCCACCGCCCAGCTGGCCGACGCCATGGACACCGCCGCCTACCGGGCCGGCGAGACCCTGCTGATGGTGCCCGAGGGCGAACGCCTCCTGGTGCTGGCCGCCGACGGGGGAGCGGCGGTGGCCGCCTGCGCCGCCTACGCCGATGCGCAGGAGGAGCGGACCCCGCGCGAGCCGGCCGCCGCCCAGGACTGCGATGTCGTCGTGGGCATGTCCGCGCCGGCCGGACCGGTCGCCGTCTCCGTCGCGTACAAGCAGGCCGAGCAGGCCCTGTCGGTCGCCCGCCGCCGGGGCAGGGCCCTGGTCGAGCACGCGGAACTGGCCACCGGCTCCGTGCTGCCGCTGCTCGCCGACGACGCGGTGCGGGCCTTCGCGGACGGCATGCTCCGCGCCCTGTACGAGCACGACGCCAAGGGCCGCGGCGACCTGGTCGCCTCCGTACGCGCCTGGCTCTCGCACCACGGCCAGTGGGACGCGGCCGCCGCCGACCTCGGGGTCCACCGGCACACCCTGCGCTACCGGATGCGGCGGGTGGAGGAGATCCTCGGCCGTTCCCTGGACGACCCCGACGTACGCATGGAGCTGTGGCTCGCCCTGAAGGTCACCACACCCCCTGGCCAATAAGGCGCATCCCGGCCCCTCACCGCTCCACGCCGGACAAACGCCGGGCGGCCCGAGCGGCCCTACCGTGGGGGCGGAAACACCCCACGCCATCGAAGGGCCGGACTCCATGACCTCCACCCACGCCTTCTGGCTGGCCGGCCGCGAGGCCACCGGCGAGGAAAGCTTCGACGTCACCAACCCCTGGGACGGGCGGCTCGTCGGCACCGTCGGCGTGCCGACCGAGGCCCAGGTGGAGGAGGCCGTGGCCGCCGCGCACGCCGTGCGCGAGGAGTTCGCCGCGACCCCGGCCCACGTCCGCGCCGCCGCCCTCGATCACGTGGCCCGCCGACTGGCCGAGCGCACCGAGGAGATCGCCCGGCTGATCTCCGCCGAGAACGGCAAGCCCGTCAAGTGGGCGCGCGGCGAGGTCGGCCGGGCCGTCTCCGTCTTCCGCTTCGCCTCCGAGGAGGCCCGCCGCTTCAACAGCGGCGAGGCCCAGCGCCTGGACACCGACGCCGGCGGCACCGGCCGGCTCGGCCTGACCCGGCGCTTCCCGCGCGGCACCGTCCTCGGCATCGCGCCCTTCAACTTCCCGCTGAACCTGAGCGCCCACAAGGTCGCCCCGGCCATCGCCGTCGGCGTCCCGATCATCCTCAAGCCCGCCCCGGCCACCCCGTTCTCCTCGCTGGTGCTGGGCGAGCTGCTGGCCGAGACGGACCTGCCGGCCGGCTCCTGGTCCGTGCTGACGGTCCCCAACGACCGGATGCCCGCCCTCGTCCAGGACGAGCGGCTGCCCGTGATCTCCTTCACCGGCTCCGCCCCCGTCGGCTACGCGATCATGGACTCGGTGCCCCGCAAGCACTGCACGCTGGAACTCGGCGGCAACGGCGCGGCTGTCGTCCTCGGGGACTACGCCTCCGACGAGGACCTGGACTGGGCCGCGAGCCGCATCGCGACCTTCTCCAACTACCAGGGCGGCCAGTCCTGCATCTCGGTGCAGCGCGTCATCGCGGACGCGGCCGTCTACGACCGGCTGCTGCCGAAGATCGTCGCGGCGGTCGGGGCCCAGGTCACCGGCGACCCGTCCGACCCCGCCACCGATGTCGGCCCGCTGGTCGACGAGGCCGCCGCCGAGCGCGTCGAGTCCTGGGTCGACGAGGCCGTCGCCGCCGGCGCCCGCCTGCTCGCCGGCGGGAAGCGCGACGGCTCGACGTACGCGCCGACCGTCCTCGCCGAGCTGCCCGAGGGCGTCACCCTGGCCGCCGAGGAGGTCTTCGGACCGGTCCTGTCCGTGCAGAAGGTGGACGGCGAGGCCGAGGCGTTCGCCGCCGTCAACTCCTCCAAGTACGGGCTCCAGGCGGGCGTGTTCACCCACGACATCCAGGCCGCCTTCCGCGCCCACCGCGCGCTGGAAGTCGGCGGCGTGATCATCGGCGACGTCCCCTCGTACCGCGCCGACCAGATGCCGTACGGCGGTGCCAAGCAGTCCGGCGTGGGCCGCGAGGGCGTCCGGTACGCGATGGACGACTACACCTACGAGCGCGTCCTCGTCCTCACCGGCCTCGCTCTTTAGGGCCTGTCCGGCGGACCGCCGCGTGCGGCGTGCCGCACGCGGCGCAGGGCAGTGGAGTGGTGGCCGACCCGATCGGCGCCCCGAGGCTGGTGGGGCCCGCCGGAATCGGGTACATACGGACAAGTAGAACCGGTCAGGAGCGCACGGCGGACGGCCCCCGCGCCGCCCGCGCGCCTGCCGGGTCCACCCACCCGACGACGCGGCGAGGTGAGCTCCTCATGTCCGCTCCATCCGCACAACGGCCCACGCCCAAGGTCTCCGAACGCGAAGCGCGCCAGGTGGCCGAGGACGCGCGGGAACGGGACTGGCGCAAACCCAGTTTCGCCAAGGAACTGTTCCTCGGCCGCTTCCGCCTGGACCTGATCCACCCGCACCCGCTGCCCGCCGGAGAGGACGTCCGGCGCGGCGAGGAATTCCTCGCCCGGCTGCGCGAGTTCTGCGAGACCAGGGTCGACGGCGCCCTGATCGAGCGCGAGGCCAGGATTCCGGACGAGGTGATCAACGGCCTCAAGGAACTCGGCGCGCTCGGCATGAAGATCGACGTCAAGTACGGCGGTCTCGGCCTGACCCAGGTCTACTACAACCGCGCCCTCGCGCTGGCCGGTTCCGCGAGCCCGGCGATCGGCGCCCTGCTCTCGGCCCACCAGTCCATCGGGGTGCCGCAGCCGCTGAAGACCTTCGGCAGCCAGGAGCAGAAGGACACCTTCCTGCCCCGGCTGGCCCGTACGGACATCTCCGCGTTCCTGCTCACCGAGCCCGACGTCGGCTCCGACCCGGCCCGGCTGGCCACCTCCGCCGTGCCGGACGGCGACGACTACGTCCTGGACGGCGTCAAGCTGTGGACGACCAACGGGGTCGTCGCCGACCTGCTGGTGGTCATGGCCCGGGTCCCGAAGTCGGAGGGCCACCAGGGCGGCATCACCGCGTTCGTGGTCGAGGCGGACGCCCCCGGCATCACCGTGGAGCACCGCAACGCCTTCATGGGCCTGCGCGGCATCGAGAACGGCGTCACCCGCTTCCACCAGGTGCGCGTCCCGGCCGCCAACCGCATCGGCCCCGAGGGCGCCGGGCTCAAGATCGCGCTCACCACCCTCAACACCGGGCGGCTCTCGCTGCCCGCCATGTGCGTCGGCTCGGGCAAGTGGTGCCTGAAGATCGCCCGCGAGTGGTCGGCCGTACGGGAGCAGTGGGGCAGGCCGGTCGCCAAGCACGAGGCCGTCGGGGCCAAGATCTCCTTCATCGCCGCGACCACCTTCGCCCTCGAAGCCGTGGTCGACCTCGCCTCGCAGATGGCGGACGAGAACCGCAACGACATCCGCATCGAGGCGGCCCTCGCCAAGCTGTACGGCTCCGAGATGGGCTGCCTCATCGCCGACGAGCTGGTCCAGATCCGCGGCGGACGCGGCTTCGAGACCGCCACGTCCCTCGCCGCCCGGGGCGAGCGGGCCGTACCCGCCGAGCAGATGCTCCGCGACATGCGGATCAACCGGATCTTCGAGGGCTCCACGGAGATCATGCACCTGCTGATCGCCCGCGAGGCCGTCGACGCCCATCTGAAGGTCGCCGGCGACATCATCGACCCCGACAAGCCGCTCTCCGCCAAGGCGAGGGCGGGCGCCAACGCGGCCGGTTTCTACGCCAAGTGGCTGCCCAAGCTCGTCGCGGGCCCGGGTCAGCTGCCGCGCACCTACGCCGAGTTCCACCCGGCCGGCCACGCCGACCTCGCCACCCACCTGCGCTACGTCGAACGCGCCTCGCGCAAGCTCGCCCGCTCCACCTTCTACGCCATGTCCCGCTGGCAGGGCCGGATGGAGACCAAACAGGGCTTCCTCGGCCGCATCGTGGACATCGGCGCGGAACTCTTCGCGATGAGCGCCGCCTGCGTCCGCGCCGAGCACCTGCGCGTCGCCGACGACCACGGCCGCGAGGCGTACCAGCTCGCCGACGCCTTCTGCCGGCAGGCCCGCATCCGGGTCGAGGAACTGTTCACCCGGCTCTGGTCCAACACCGACGACCTCGACCGGCGCGTGGTCGACGGCGTCCTGTCCGGCACGTACGGCTGGCTGGAGGAGGGCGTGGTGGACCCGAGCGGCGAGGGCCCCTGGATCGCCGACGCCACCCCCGGCCCCTCCACCGAGGAGAACGTCCACCGGAAGATCCGCTGACACCGGACGATCGCCGGCACCGGAAGATCCGCTGAAGCGACGCCCTCCGCGCGGCGGGGCCCGTCCAGTCGCTGGACGTGCCCCGCCGCGCGGTGCCCGGCACGGCAGGATGGCGGCCCGTGACCGTCATCCATGTCCCCGGTTCCAAGTCCGTCACCGCGCGCGCCCTCTTCCTGGCCGCCGCCGCGAACGGCCGCAGCACGCTTCTGCGCCCCCTGAGCTCGGACGACACCCAGGGGTTCGCCGCCGGGCTGACCGCGCTCGGCTACGAGGTCGAGCAGGAGGCGCAGGAGTGGCACATCACCGGCCGCCCCGCCGGGCCCGCCGCCACCGAGGCGGACGTCTACTGCCGCGACGGGGCGACCACCGCCCGCTTCCTGCCCACCCTCGCGGCCGCCGGCGCCCGGGGCAGCTACCGCTTCGACGCCTCCGCGCAGATGCGCCGCCGCCCCCTCGCCCCGCTCACCGAGGCCCTGCGCACCCTCGGCGTCGACCTGCGCCACGAGCAGGCCGAGGGCCACCACCCGCTGCGCATCGAGGCCGCCGCCATCAAGGGCGGCGAACTCACCCTGGACGCCGGGCAGTCCAGCCAGTACCTCACCGCCCTGCTGATGCTCGGACCGCTCACCGAGACCGGGCTGCGGATCACCGTCACCGACCTAGTCTCGGCGCCCTACATCGAGATCACCCTCGCGATGATGCGCTCCTTCGGCGTCGAGGTCACCCGCGGCGGCCCCGGCGACAGCGTGTTCACCGTGCCGCCCGGCGGCTACCGCGCCACCGCCTACGCCGTCGAACCCGACGCCTCCACCGCGAGCTACTTCTTCGCCGCGGCGGCCCTCACCGGCCGCGAGGTCACCGTCCCGGGGCTCAGCGAGGGCGCCCTCCAGGGGGACCTGCGGTTCACCGACGTACTGCGCCGCATGGGCGCGGACGTGCACATGGCGGGCGGCGCCACCACGGTCCGCTCCACCGGCGCCCTGAGCGGCCTCACCGTCAACATGCGCGACATCTCCGACACCATGCCGACCCTGGCCGCACTCGCCCCCTTCGCCTCGGGGCCCGTGCGCATCGAGGACGTCGGCAACACCCGCGTCAAGGAATGCGACCGGCTGGAGGCGTGCGCGAGCAACCTGCGGCGGATGGGCATCACCGTCACGACAGGACCGGACTGGATCGAGATCCTGCCCGGCACGCCCCGGCCCGTGGAGATCGAGACCCACGGCGACCACCGCATCGTCATGTCGTTCGCCGTCACCGGCCTGCGCACCCCCGGCATCACGTTCGACGACCCCGGCTGCGTCCGCAAGACGTTCCCCGGGTTCCACGAGGCATTCGCCGCATTCGCCGGCGCCACCGGCTGAGGACCGGGACAGGACACGCTCGGGGCTACCCGGGACGCCCTGTCCCCGCACACAGACCGAGCGGCGACAATAGGCGCCATGACCGACAGCCCTGCCCCCCTCGCCGACCCGCACCTCGTCTTCGACGCCGTGGAAGGCCGCCGGGATCTCGTCATCCTCGGCTCCACCGGGTCCATCGGCACCCAGGCCATCGACCTGGTGCTGCGCAACCCCGACCGCTTCCGCGTCACCGCGCTGTCCGCGGCCGGCGGCCGGGTCGCCCTCCTCGCCGAGCAGGCCCGCCTGCTGAAGGTGCGCACGGTGGCCGTCGCCTCGCCCGAGGCCGTACCGGCCCTGCGCGAGGCGCTGCGCCAGGAGTACGGGACGGCCGAGCCGCTGCCCGAGATCCTGGCCGGGCCCGACGCGGCCGCCGAACTGGCCGCGAGCGACTGCCACACCGTGCTGAACGGCATCACCGGCTCCATCGGCCTCGCCCCGACCCTGGCCGCGCTGAAGGCGGGGCGCACCCTGGCACTCGCCAACAAGGAGTCGCTGATCGTCGGCGGCCCCCTCGTCAAGGCGCTGGCCGCGCCCGGCCAGATCATTCCGGTCGACTCGGAGCACGCGGCGCTCTTCCAGGCGCTCGCGGCCGGCACGCGCGCCGATGTGCGCCGGCTCGTCGTCACCGCGTCCGGCGGCCCGTTCCGGGGACGGACCAGGAGCGAACTCGCCGACGTCACCCGGGAGCAGGCCCTCGCGCACCCGACCTGGGCCATGGGCCCGGTCATCACGGTCAACTCGGCGACCCTGGTCAACAAGGGACTCGAAGTCATCGAGGCGCACCTCCTCTACGACATCCCCTTCGACCGCATCGAGGTCGTCGTCCACCCCCAGTCCTACGTGCACTCCATGGTCGAGTTCAGCGACGGCTCCACCCTCGCCCAGTGCACCCCGCCCGACATGGGCGGACCGATCGCCATCGGTCTGGGCTGGCCGCAGCGCGTCCCGGACGCGGCCCCCGTCTTCGACTGGACGAAGGCGTCCACCTGGGAGTTCTTCCCGCTGGACACCGAGGCTTTCCCGTCCGTGGGACTCGCCCGGCACGTGGGCGGGCTGGGCGGCACCGCGCCCGCGGTCTTCAACGCGGCCAACGAGGAGTGCGTCGACGCGTTCCTGTCCGGCAGGCTGCCCTTCAACGGCATCATGGACACGGTCACCGCGGTGGTGACCGAACACGGGACGCCCGCTTCGGGAACTTCTCTCACCGTCGCGGACGTCCTTGAAGCGGAGACCTGGGCGCGGACCCGGGCCCGGGAACTCTCGGCCAAGGCCACTGCGGAGGCACGCGCATGAGCATGACGACGATCCTGTTGACGATTGTGGGCATCGCCGTCTTCGTGTTCGGTCTGCTGTTCTCCATCGCCTGGCACGAGCTCGGCCACCTCTCCACCGCCAAGCTCTTCGGTATCCGCGTCCCGCAGTACATGGTCGGCTTCGGCCCGACCATCTGGTCGCGCAAGAGGGGCGACACCGAGTACGGCATCAAGGCCATCCCGGCCGGCGGCTACATCCGCATGATCGGGATGTTCCCGCCCGGGGCGGACGGCCGGCTGGAGGCCCGGTCCACCTCGCCGTGGCGCGGCATGATCGAGGACGCCAGATCCGCCGCCTTCGAGGAGCTCGAACCGGGCGACGAGAAACGCCTCTTCTACACGCGCAAGCCGTGGAAGCGCATGATCGTCATGTTCGCCGGACCGTTCATGAACCTGGTCCTGGCCGTGGCGATCTTCCTCGGCGTCTCCATGGCCTTCGGCTTCCAGACCAACACCACCGAGGTCGCCGGCGTCCAGCAGTGCGTCATCCCGCAGAGCGCGGGCCGGGACACCTGCGAGAAGTCCGACGCCGTCTCGCCCGCACAGGCCGCCGGGCTGAAGAAGGGCGACAAGATCGTCGCCTTCGACGGCGAGCGCATCGACGAGTGGTCCACCCTCTCCGACCGCATCCGCGAGACCATCGGCCCCGCCACCCTCACGGTCGAGCGCGACGGGCAGGAGAAGACCCTGCACGCGGTGCTCATGAAGAACGCCGTGATGAAGAAGGACTCCCACGGCGAGGCGGTCGCCGGGAAGTACGTCACAGCCGGCTACCTCGGGTTCGAGGCGAACAGGGAGATCGTCCCGCTCTCCTTCGGCGACTCGGTCGTGCGCATGGGCGACATGATCGAGAACGGCGTCGACTCGATCGTGGCCCTGCCGTCCAAGATCCCCGCCCTCTGGGACGCGGCCTTCAGCGACGGCGAACGCGCGGCCGACTCCCCGGTCGGCGTCGTCGGCGCGGCCCGGATCGGCGGCGAGGTGATGACGCTGGACGTCCCGGCCCAGAGCCAGATCGCGATGATGCTGTTCCTGCTGGCCGGCTTCAACCTCTCGCTGTTCCTCTTCAACATGCTGCCGCTGCTCCCGCTCGACGGCGGCCACATCGCGGGCGCCCTGTGGGAGGCGCTGCGCCGCAACGGGGCACGGGTCTTCAAGCGCCCCGACCCCGGCCCGTTCGACGTCGCCAAGCTGATGCCGGTCGCCTACGTGGTCGCCGGGGTCTTCATCTGCTTCACCCTGCTCGTCCTCGTCGCCGACGTGGTCAACCCGGTCAAGATCACCTGACCGGGGCGGCCCGCCCGCCCGGCGCACCGCGAGTGACGGCCGGTGCGCACGGCGCGTCCACCCGCCCGACATTCCGTACGGGCCCGGACGCGGTGTGCTCCCGGCCGCTCTCGGTGACGTAACCTCGAAGGCCGGAGCCCGCCGATACCGGGACCTCGATCCACACCTTGGGGATGCTCAGCGCATGACTGCGATTTCTCTCGGAATGCCCGCCGTTCCGACCAAGCTCGCCGAACGGCGGGTCAGCCGCCAGATCCAGGTCGGCTCGGTGGCGGTCGGCGGGGACGCGCCGGTCTCGGTGCAGTCGATGACGACCACGCGTACGTCGGACATCGGCGCGACGCTTCAGCAGATCGCCGAACTGACCGCGTCCGGCTGCCAGATCGTGCGCGTGGCCTGCCCGACACAGGACGACGCGGACGCCCTGAAGATCATCGCCGCGAAGTCGCAGATCCCAGTGATCGCGGACATCCACTTCCAGCCGAAGTACGTGTTCGCCGCGATCGACGCCGGCTGCGCGGCGGTCCGCGTGAACCCCGGCAACATCAAGCAGTTCGACGACAAGGTCAAGGAGATCGCGCGGGCCGCGAAGGACGCCGGCACGCCGATCCGGATCGGCGTCAACGCCGGTTCGCTGGACGCGCGGCTGCTCAAGAAGTACGGCAAGGCGACCCCCGAGGCCCTGGTCGAGTCGGCGCTCTGGGAGGCGTCCCTCTTCGAGGAGCACGACTTCCGCGACATCAAGATCTCGGTCAAGCACAACGACCCGGTCGTGATGGTCAACGCCTACCGCCAGCTCGCCGCCCAGTGCGACTACCCGCTGCACCTCGGCGTCACCGAGGCAGGCCCCGCCTTCCAGGGCACCATCAAGTCGGCCGTCGCCTTCGGCGCACTGCTCAGCGAGGGCATCGGCGACACCATCCGCGTCTCGCTGTCCGCGCCCCCGGCCGAAGAGGTCAAGGTCGGGCTCCAGATCCTGGAGTCGCTGAACCTCAAGCAGCGCCGCCTGGAGATCGTCTCCTGCCCCTCCTGCGGCCGCGCCCAGGTCGACGTCTACAAGCTCGCCGACCAGGTCAGCGCCGGTCTTGAGGGCATGGAGGTGCCGCTGCGGGTCGCCGTCATGGGCTGTGTCGTCAACGGCCCCGGCGAGGCCCGCGAGGCCGACCTCGGCGTCGCCTCCGGCAACGGCAAGGGCCAGATCTTCGTCAAGGGCGAGGTCATCAAGACCGTGCCCGAGTCGAAGATCGTGGAGACCCTCATCGAAGAAGCCATGAAGATCGCCGAGCAGATGGAGAAGGACGGCATCGCCTCCGGCGAGCCCGAGGTCTCCATCAGCTGAGCCCATGCACCCCGCGACCGCGCCCCGCCGGAGGAACGACCTCCGCGGGGCGCCGTCCGTGAGCGGCGTCACCGCGTGCACGGGAAGCCGTATCCGGGCACGGGCGGCGGCCGCCGTGCTCTGCGGGTACAGTGCGGAAATCAGCAGACCGCATGGTGAGGCCCCCTCGTGTTGACGCAGACCACCACCCGGGTCCTCGAACCCAGCGACCTCGGCGCCGCCCTCGCGGTGCTCGAGAGCGAACCCGTGACCAACGCCTTCGTGACGTCCCGCGTCCAGATCGCCGGCCTCGACCCCTGGCGCCTCGGCGGCGAGATGTGGGGCTGGTACGCCGACGGCCACCTGCGCTCCCTGTGCTACTCGGGCGCCAACCTCGTCCCCATCTGCGCCGGCCCCGAAGCCGTGCGCGCCTTCGCCGAGCGCGCCCGCAGGGCCGGCCGCCGCTGCTCCTCGATCGTCGGCCCGGCCGAGCCCACCGCCCAGCTCTGGCGGCTCCTCGAACCGGGCTGGGGCCCCGCCCGCGAGGTCCGGGCCAACCAGCCCCTGATGGAGACCGAGAGCCCGTCCGCCGACGTGGAACCCGACCCGCTCGTCCGCCGCGTCCGCAAGGACGAGATGGACGTCCTCATGCCGGCCTGCGTGGCCATGTTCACCGAGGAGGTCGGCGTCTCCCCGCTGGCCGGCGACGGCGGCCTCCTCTACCAGGCCCGCGTCGCCGAACTCGTCGCCGCCGGCCGCTCCTTCGCCCGGATCGAGGACGGGAAGGTCGTCTTCAAGGCGGAGATCGGCGCCACCACGCCCCAGGCATGCCAGATCCAGGGCGTGTGGGTCGCCCCGGAGTACCGCGGCCGCGGCCTCTCCGAGACCGGCATGGCCGCCGTGGTGCGGGACGCGCTGGCCGACGTCGCCCCGATCGTCAGCCTCTACGTCAACGACTACAACACCCCCGCGCGCAAGGCGTACCGCCGCATCGGCTTCCGGGAGACCGGCGCGTTCATGAGCGTGCTGTTCTGACCGGCCCCCGGGCCGGCGGCGAGGACAGTAGGGTCGGTCCATGGCAGCAGCTTCCGGGGGCGGCGGCCCCCGCACCACCGGCATCCGCGTCGGGCCGATCGACCTCGCCGCACGCGTCGACGAGGCGCTCGCCGTACAGGCCGTCGCCTTCGGCCTCGGCGCCGAGGAGATCGAGGTGCGCCGCCACATCGTGCTCCGGCACCTCGACCACCCGCACGCCCGCGCGCTCGGCGCCCTGACCCCCGACGGCCGGCTCGTCGGCTTCGTCTACGGCATGCCCAACGACCGCGGCCACTGGTGGTCCACCGTGGTCGAGCCCTATCTGCGCGCCACCGGCTCCGCCCACTGGCTGGACGACTCCTTCGTGATCACCGAACTGCACGTCCACCCGGACGTCCAGAACCGGGGCATCGGGCGCACCCTCATCACCACCGTCACGGACGCCGTCGCCCAGCCACGCTCGATCCTCTCCGCCATCGACACGGACAGCCCGGCACGCGGCCTGTACCGCTCGCTCGGCTACCAGGACCTGGCCCGGCAGGTCGTCTTCCCCAGCGCCCCCAAGCCGTACGCGGTCATGGGAGCGCCCCTGCCGCTGCGCCGTACGTGAGGGAATGGATTTCCGCCCGCGCGGGCCGCCCCGCTAACCTCGGGCCCATCACCCTTCCGAGCAGGAGTTCACCATGGCCCAGGTCCAGCGCATGTCCCGATTGATGATCAAGACACTGCGCGACGACCCGGCGGACGCCGAGACGCTCAACCACAAGCTCCTCGTCCGAGCCGGCTACGTACGACGCACCGCCGCCGGAATCTGGTCCTGGCTGCCGCTCGGCAAGAAGGTCCTGGAGAACATCACCCGCGTCGTCCGCGAGGAGATGGACGCCATCGGCGGCCAGGAGGTCCTGCTCCCCGCGCTGCTGCCCAAGGAGTCGTACGAGGCGAGCGGCCGGTACGACGAGTACGGCGACCTGCTGTTCCGGCTGCGGGACCGCAAGGGCGCCGACTACCTCCTCGGCCCCACCCACGAGGAGATCTTCACCCAGGTCGTCAAGGACATGTGCTCGTCCTACAAGGACCTGCCCGTCATCCTGTACCAGATCCAGACGAAGTACCGCGACGAGGCCCGCCCCCGGGCCGGTGTGCTGCGCGGCCGCGAGTTCCAGATGAAGGACTCGTACTCCTTCGACACCACCGACGAGGGCCTGGTGGAGGCGTACCAGCTGCACCGCGCCGCCTACATCCGGATCTTCGAGCGGCTCGGCCTGGACCACCGCATCGTCTCCGCGGTCTCCGGCGCCATGGGCGGCTCCGCCTCCGAGGAGTTCCTGGCGCCCGCGCCCGCCGGCGAGGACACCTTCGTGGACTGCCCGAACTGCGACTACGCGGCCAACACCGAGGCCGTGACCTTCAACGCCACCCCGGGCGACGCCTCGGCCGTGGACGCCGTCGAGGAGCTGGACACCCCCGACACCCCGACCATCGAGACCCTGGCCGCCCACCTCGGCGTGCCGGCCTCCGCCACCCTGAAGAACCTCCTGGTCAAGGTGGACGGCGAGATCGTCGCCGTGGGCGTCCCCGGTGACCGCGAGGTCGACCTCGGCAAGCTCGGCGAGCACCTGGCGCCCGCCGTGGTCGAGCTGGTCACCGCCGAGGACTTCGTGGGCCGCCCCGACCTGGTACGCGGCTACGTCGGCCCGCAGGGCCTGGAGAAGGTCCGCTACGTCGCAGACCCCCGCGTCGCCGCGGGCACCGCCTGGATCACCGGCGCCAACAAGGACGGCAAGCACGCGAAGAACGTCGTCGCGGGCCGCGACTTCGAGGTGGACGACTACCTCGACGTCGTCGTGGTCGAGGCGGGCGACCCCTGCCCCAAGTGCGGCAGCGGCCTCCAGGTCGACCGCGCCATCGAGATCGGCCACATCTTCCAGCTCGGCCGCAAGTACGCCGACATCTTCGCGCTCGACGTGCTCGGCCAGCAGGGCAAGCCCGTCCGCGTCACCATGGGCTCGTACGGCATCGGCGTCTCCCGCGCGGTGGCCGCCCTCGCCGAGCAGACCGCCGACGACAAGGGCCTGTGCTGGCCCCGCGAGGTCGCCCCGGCCGACGTGCACGTGGTCGCCGCGGGCAAGGCGCTCCAGACGGAACTGGCCCTCGACGTCTCCGAAAAGCTGGGCGCCGCCGGTCTGCGGGTCCTGGTGGACGACCGCGCGGGCGTCTCGCCCGGCGTCAAGTTCACCGACTCCGAGCTCATCGGCGTCCCGAAGATCCTGGTCGCCGGCCGCCGCTCGGCCGAAGGCGTCCTGGAGCTGAAGGACCGCCGCACCGGCGAGCGCGAGGAGCTGACCGTGGACGAGGCGGTCGCCCGCCTGACGGAGCAGCAGGACTGACCCGCCTTCTTACGCGTAGGGGCCCCACACGGAACGTTCCGTGTGGGGCCCCTACGCGTAGCAACGGGTCTCTACAGCCAGCCCGCGAACTCCAGCGTCACTTCGCCCTCCTGACGGCGCCCGGCCGCAAGGGCCCGGGTGCCCGACTCCACGGCCCGGAACAGCGTCCAGCCGTGCAGCCGCCGCTGGTCCACGTCCAGCGAGTCCGCGAGCTTCTTGACCCGGCGCCGAGCCGTCGTGGCGCCTGCGGGCGAGGCGATCAGGTCCTCGACCCGGTCCCGGACCAGCCGCGCCAGGTCGTAGGCCCGCTCGCCGACCAGCGGCTCGGGCCCGACCGTCAGCCAGGGCGCCCGCTCACCCGCGAGCACCTTGCTCTGCCGGAAGTTGCCGTGCAGCAGCAGCGTCTCGGGGGAGTGGGCGACCAGTTCCTCACGGGCCGCCAGCGCCGCCGTGACCAGGGGCTCCAGCGCGGAGTCGGACGCGGCGGCGGCCCGCATCGCGTCCGTACGCCGCCCGGTCCGCTCGGCGACCGTCTCGAAGGCGTGGCCGGCCGGCGGCTCCACCCACAGCCGCCGCACCGTCCCGGCCGCCTCCAGCAGCGCCTTCGCCTCCGGCAGCGAACGCAGCGACATCTCCGGGTGCAGCCGTTCCAGGAGCAGCGCACCCTCGACGGGCCCTGCGTCGTCGGCGGGATCGAGCAGCCGGACCGCGCCCCAGCCGTTCCAGTGCGCCAGCGCGGCCTCTTCGAGGGCGGGCGCGGCGCCGGACGGGGCGAGCTTCAGGGCGGCCGGGGTGCCGTCGGACCCCCGTACCAGCAGGACCAGGCTGCTGCGCCCGCCGGGGGCGGCGACCCGCTCCACGGCCGGTGCGCGCCCGGTCGCGGCCAGCGCCTGTTCGGTCAGTGCGTCGAGCCCCGCGAGCCATTCGCCGGCGGCCGTATCCCCGTACGACTCGCCGAGCGCTCGCACCAGACGCTGCGGCGGTTCAAAACCCATACGTGCCGTGTTCCCTTTCAGAGCCTTCTTCAGTGCGCCGCGCCGGCCTCGGTCTTCGCGCTGGTCCCGGTCTTCGTACCGGCCCGCTCGGCGAGCCCGGGAAAGGGTACGCCGCTGCCCCGCCAGCGCACCGCGCGCACCGCGGCCTCGCGCAGCGCGTCCGCCGCGCTGCGCCGCAGTTCCCCCTCGGCGGCCCGGACCAGATCGGAGTAGACGTACGCCACCCGGTCCTCCAGGAAGGCGGCCAGCCGCACCGCGGCCGCCGCGTCCGGCACCGCGAACGGCAGAGCGTACGCGGCGTCGGATGCCACCGGGTCACCGCCCAGGTCCCGGACCGTGCGCACCAGGGCGTCCCGGCGGGCGCGGTGGGCGTGGTGCGCTGCGGTGGCCTCGGCCCGGCGGGCCGGGGCGACCCGGCCGCCCGCCACCCCGTAGCCGTAGACCGCCGCGTGCTCGGCGGCCAGCGCCGCCTGGGCCGCTTCCAGCGTGCCGTCGCTCATGCGGGGGTCTCCTTGGCCAGTTCGGTCAGCAGGTAGGCGTGGGCCGAGCAGGCGGCGGCCACCGAGGCGAGCAGCCGGGCCAGCTCCCCGGGCGCCTCCAGGAGCAGGGCGGTGTAGGTATCGGCCGCGCCGCGCTCCGCGGCGGCCAGCTCCTTGACCGCGGCGGCGGGTTCGGTGGCCCGGGAGCGGGCCATGCCGAGCGCCGGCGCCTTTTCCGGGGCGAGCGCCTTGAGGTGGGCGCGGACCGTGTCACGCAGGGGGGTGAGCGCGGTGGCCGTCGAAGGGTGGGACCTGAGCACGTGCTCGTACCCGGCGAGCAGGGTCGCCGTGGTGCGCGAGGCGCTGGTGCGCAGCGCCTTCTCCGTGCGCACCGACGACGTCCCGTCGGCCGCCGTCCGTGCCCCGCTGTGGGCGGAGCCCTTGCGGCCCGAGCCCGTGTCCTCGGTGTCGCCTCCGCAGCCCGACAGCACCGCGCCGACGGCCAGCGCGCCCGTCGCCGCGAGCGCGCCCCTGCGCGTCGTCCCCGTACGCCGCACTTGTTCTCCTTCGGGCTGGATCTGTTGTGACTGGATCTGTCCGGAAGTGATCACCCTTGGTGAGCGTACCCGCGCCCCGAGGACCGGCTGACAGCAACACCCCTTGCGACCGGATACCCTTTGACCAGACACGCGAGGATCCCCACAACAGCACACGCGGCCGAGGAGTCACCCGGATGAGCACCACCCAGAGCGAGAGGCTGCGCGGGCTGGTCGAGCCGCTCGTCAGCGCCGAGCAGCTGGAGCTGGAAGAGATCGAAGTGTCCCGGGCCGGCCGTCGCCGGGTGTTGCGGATCGTCGTGGATTCCGAGGAGGGCGTCGAGCTCGACGCCTGTGCGGAACTGAGCCGCGCGATCTCCGCGAAGCTGGACGAGACCGACGCGATGGGCGAGGACGAGTACGTCCTGGAGGTCAGTTCCCCCGGTGCCGACCGCCCGCTGACCGAGCACCGCCACTACGTGCGCGCCACCGGCCGGCTGGCCAGGCTGACGCTGCACGAGGGCGGCGAGCTGGTGGCCCGCATCCTGGCCGTGGACGAGGACGGACTCGACCTGGAGGTGCCGGGCGTCAAGGGCCGCAAGCCCACCGCCCGCCGGATCGCCTTCGCCGAGATCGCCAAGGCCCGCGTGGAGCTGGAATTCAACCGCAAGGACAAGAAGGAAGAGGAGGCGTAGCCGTGGACATCGACGTGAAGCTTCTGAGGGGCTTGGCGCAGGACAAGGAGATCCCGTTCGACGTCCTCGTCGAGGCGATCGAGTCGGCCCTCCTCATCGCGTACCACCGCACGGACGGCAGCCACCGCAGGGCGCGCGTGGAGCTGGACGAGCGCGGCCATGTGACGGTCTGGGCCAAGGAGGACCCGGCCGACCTGGAGGAGGGGCAGGAGCCCAAGGAGTTCGACGACACCCCGTCGGGCTTCGGCCGGATCGCCGCGACCACCGCCAAGCAGGTCATCCTCCAGCGGCTGCGCGATGCCGAGGACGACCGCACGTTCGGCGAGTACGCGGGCCACGAGGGCGATGTCGTCACCGGCGTCGTCCAGCAGGGCAAGGACCCGAAGAACGTCCTGGTCGACATCGGCAAGCTGGAGGCCATCCTGCCGGTGCAGGAGCAGGTGCCGGGCGAGGAGTACACCCACGGCCTGCGGCTGCGCACCTACGTCGTGCGCGTCGCCAAGGGAGTGCGCGGCCCCTCGGTCACGCTGTCGCGGACCCACCCCAACCTGGTGAAGAAGCTCTTCGCGCTGGAGGTGCCGGAGATCGCCGACGGTTCCGTCGAGATCTGCGCCATCGCCCGCGAGGCCGGCCACCGCACCAAGATCGCGGTCCGCTCCACCCGCTCCGGGCTCAACGCCAAGGGCGCCTGCATCGGCCCGATGGGCGGCCGGGTGCGCAATGTGATGGCCGAACTGCACGGCGAGAAGATCGACATCGTGGACTGGTCGGACGACCCGGCCGAGATGGTCGCCAACGCGCTGTCGCCCGCCCGGGTGAGCGAGGTCGAGGTCGTTGACCTCGGTGCCCGTTCCGCCCGGGTGACCGTGCCGGACTACCAGCTCTCCCTGGCGATCGGCAAGGAGGGGCAGAACGCCCGCCTCGCCGCCCGCCTCACCGGCTGGCGCATCGACATCCGCCCGGACACCGAGACGGACGCCGAGCGCGATGTCGCCGACCGCGAGCGCGCCGAGCGGGCCCGGGAGCGCTCCGAGCGGCGCTGAGGCTCCGAGCGGCGCCGGGGCTCCGAGCGGCGCCGGAGCTCCGAGCTGCGCCGAGGGAATAGATCCCGTCGGCACGTCGCTGAGATCACGACAACGTCCGTTCGATTTTTGCCCCAAAGGGGTGAGGTCGGTGCGGGGAGGTAGACTTAACCGTGTCTGGCCGGACGCACGCCCGCGCTTGCCCTGAACGAACCTGTGTGGGATGCCGGGAGCGGGCGGCCAAGAACGAGTTGCTGCGCATCGTGGTGGACGAGGACGCCTGCGTCCCCGATCCTCGCGGTACGCTGCCCGGCCGGGGTGCGTACGTGCACCCCGTCCCCGACTGTCTGGACCTGGCGGTTCGCCGCCGGGCATTCCCCCGGGCCTTCAAGGCCAAGGGGCCGTTCGACCCCACCGCGGTACAGCGGTTCGTCGAGCGGGTGACACCGTAAGAAATGAACGGCACGGGTCCCCGTGCGGTCAGGTACCTCGCGAGTTGGAAGTAGGTCGAGATTGCGATGAGCACTCGATGAGTACGCGATGAGTACGCCCATGAAGTAGCGACGGTCCGGCGGTAACCCGGACCTAAAAGGAGCGAAGTGGCTAAGGTCCGGGTATACGAACTCGCCAAGGAGTTCGGGGTTGAGAGCAAGGTCGTCATGGCCAAGCTCCAAGAACTCGGTGAATTCGTCCGTTCGGCGTCCTCGACCATCGAGGCGCCGGTCGTACGCAAGTTGACTGACGCACTGCAGGGGCCCGGCGGCAACGCCGGCAAGTCCGCTGCCAAGCCCGGCGCGCCCCGCAAGGCCGCGCCCGCCAAGCCCGCAGCGCCCTCCCCGGCCGCTGCGGCACGTCCCGCTGCCCCGAAGCCCGGCGCCCCGGCCCCCAAGCCGGCCGCCGCCGAGGCTCCCAGCAGCACCCCTTCCGCCCCCTCGGCACCGGCTCCCGGCCCGCGTCCGGGCCCCAAGCCCGCGCCGAAGGCCGCCCCGGTCACACCGGTGCCCGCCGCCGAGTTCTCGGCTCCGGCCCCGGCCCAGCCGGCCGCGCCGCAGCAGGCACCGCGTCCCGCCGGCGCCACCCCGGGTCCCCGTCCCGCCCGTCCGGCTCCGGCCGGTCAGCAGGGCGGCGGCCGCGACGGTGGTCAGCGTGACGGTGGCCGCGGCGGCGAGCGCCCCGCGCGTCCCGCCGGCCAGGGCGCCCCGCGCCCCGGCGGCGCCCGTCCGGCCGGTCCCCGTCCGGGCAACAACCCCTTCACCTCCGGTGGCTCGACGGGCATGTCCCGTCCGCAGGCGCCCCGTCCCGGCGGCGCCCCGCGTCCCGGTGGCGGCCAGGAGCGTCCCGGCGCCCCGCGTCCGCAGGGCGGCCCCGGTGGCGCCCCGCGCCCGCAGGGTCAGGGCGGCGCCCGTCCGACCCCGGGCGGCATGCCCCGCCCGCAGGCTCCCCGTCCGGGCGGTGGCCCCGGTGGTAACCGTCCGAACCCGGGCATGATGCCGCAGCGTCCCGCTGCCGGCCCGCGTCCCGGTGGTGGCCCCGGCGGTGGCCGCGGTCCCGGTGGCGGCGGTCGTCCCGGCGGGGGCGCAGGCCGTCCCGGTGGCGGTGGCTTCGCAGGCCGTCCGGCCGGTCCCGGCGGCGGTGGCGGCGGTTTCGCCGGCCGTCCCGGTGGCGGCGGTGGCGGTGCGGGCCGTCCCGGTGGTGGCGGTGGCTTCGGCGGCCGTCCCGGTTTCGGTGGCCGTCCCGGCGGTCCCGGTGGCCGTGGTGGCACGCAGGGCGCCTTCGGCCGTCCCGGCGGTCCCGCGCGTCGTGGTCGCAAGTCGAAGCGGCAGAGGCGCCAGGAGTACGAGGCCATGCAGGCCCCGTCGGTCGGCGGCGTGATGCTGCCCCGCGGCAACGGACAGGCCGTCCGGCTGTCGCGCGGTGCCTCGCTCACCGACTTCGCCGAGAAGATCAACGCCAACCCGGCGTCGCTCGTCGGCGTGATGATGAACCTCGGCGAGATGGTCACTGCCACGCAGTCCGTCTCCGACGAGACGCTGAAGCTCCTCGCCGACGAGATGAACTTCGTCCTGGAGATCGTCAGCCCGGAGGAGGAGGACCGCGAGCTGCTCGAGTCCTTCGACATCGAGTTCGGCGAGGACGAGGGCGGCGACGAGGCCATGCAGCCGCGTCCGCCGGTCGTGACCGTCATGGGTCACGTCGACCACGGTAAGACCCGGCTCCTCGACGCCATCCGCAAGACGAACGTCATCGCGGGCGAGGCCGGCGGCATCACCCAGCACATCGGTGCCTACCAGGTCTCCTCGGAGGTCAACGGCGAGGACCGCCGGATCACCTTCATCGACACCCCGGGTCACGAGGCGTTCACCGCCATGCGTGCCCGTGGTGCGAAGTCCACCGACATCGCGATCCTCGTGGTCGCGGCGAACGACGGTGTGATGCCCCAGACGATCGAGGCGCTGAACCACGCCAAGGCGGCCGACGTGCCGATCGTGGTCGCGGTCAACAAGATCGACGTCGAGGGCGCGGACCCGACCAAGGTGCGCGGCCAGCTCACCGAGTTCGGTCTGGTGGCCGAGGAGTACGGCGGCGACACCATGTTCGTCGACATCTCCGCCAAGCAGGGTCTGCACATCGACCAGCTGCTGGAGGCCGTCGTCCTCACCGCCGACGCCTCGCTCGACCTGCGGGCCAACCCGGAGCAGGACGCGCAGGGCATCGCGATCGAGTCCCACCTCGACCGCGGCCGCGGTGCCGTCGCGACCGTCCTGGTCCAGCGAGGCACCCTGCGGGTCGGCGACACGATGGTGGTCGGCGACGCCTACGGCCGTGTCCGCGCGATGCTCGACGACAAGGGCGAGAACGTCGAGGAAGCGGGTCCCTCGACCCCCGTCCTCGTGCTGGGTCTCACCAACGTCCCGGGCGCCGGCGACAACTTCCTGGTGGTCGACGAGGACCGTACGGCCCGTCAGATCGCCGAGAAGCGTGCCGCCCGCGAGCGCAACGCCAACTTCGCCCGCAAGGGTGTCCGGTTCTCCCTGGAGAACCTGGACGAGGCGCTCAAGGCCGGTCTGGTCCAGGAGCTCAACCTCATCATCAAGGGCGACGCGTCCGGTTCGGTGGAGGCTCTCGAGTCCTCGCTGCTCCAGCTCGACGTCGGTGAAGAGGTCGACATCCGGGTCCTGCACCGCGGTGTGGGTGCGGTCACCGAGTCGGACATCGACCTGGCGACCGGCTCCGACGCCATCGTGATCGGCTTCAACGTGCGCGCCGCCGGGCGTGCGCAGCAGATGGCCGACCGCGAGGGTGTGGACGTCCGGTACTACTCGGTCATCTACCAGGCGATCGAGGAGATCGAGGCGGCCCTCAAGGGCATGCTCAAGCCGGAGTACGAAGAGGTCGAGCTCGGTACGGCGGAGATCCGCGAGATCTTCCGCTCGTCCAAGCTGGGCAACATCGCCGGTGTGCTGGTCCGGTCCGGCGAGGTCAAGCGCAACACCAAGGCGCGCCTGCTGCGCGACGGCAAGGTCGTCGCGGAGAACCTCACCATCTCCGGTCTGCGCCGCTTCAAGGACGACGTCACCGAGATCCGCGAAGGGTTCGAGGGCGGTATCAACCTCGGAAACTTCAACGACATCAAGATCGACGACGTCATCGCGACGTACGAGATGCGCGAGAAGCCGCGAGGCTGACCCGTACCTCAACAGTCGGGGCCGGTCGACGGGACGTATTTCCGTCGATCGGCCCCGGCCGTTCCGTGTACGGTTCTTGTGTCCCCGCCGATGACCGGCGGGGCGCGAACCCGAACCGGCGGGACATCCGGGCATACATGTATGTGGGGACACTGTCCTTCGACCTGCTTCTCGGCGACGTACGGTCGCTGAAGGAGAAGCGCTCCCTGGTCCGTCCGATCGTCGCCGAGCTCCAGCGCAAGTACGCGGTGAGCGTGGCGGAGACGGGCGGGCAGGATCTGCATCGCAGGGCCGAGATCGGCCTCGCCGTGGTTTCCGGGGACACCCGGCACCTCACAGACGTACTCGACCGGTGCGAGCGCCTCGTCGCCGCCCGGCCGGAAGTGGAGCTGCTGTCCGTACGACGGCGGCTGCACAGCGACGAAGACGATTGAGCTTGAGCAAGGCGAGAAGGAGACGGACCAGTGGCCGACAACGCGCGGGCTAAGAAGCTGGCGGACCTCATCCAGGAGGTGGTCGCCGAGAAACTGCAGCGTGGCATCAAGGACCCGCGCCTGGGTACGCACGTGACCATCACGGACGTCAGGGTCACCGGTGACCTGCGGGAGGCCACGGTCTTCTACACGGTCTACGGGGACGACGAGGAGCGGGCGAGCGCGGCGGCCGGCCTGCAGAGCGCCAAGGGCATCCTGCGGTCCGCGGTCGGCTCGGCGGCGGGGACGAAGTTCACCCCCACGCTCACCTTCGTGGCGGACGCGCTGCCGGAGAACGCCCGGGCCATCGAGGACCTCCTCGACCGGGCACGGGCCTCGGACGCCAAGGTGCGCGAGGCGTCCTCGGGCGCCGCGTACGCCGGCGACGCCGACCCGTACCGCAAGCCGGAGGACGAGGACACCGCCTCCGAATGACACCGCAGAACAAGACGCCGGATGGCTTGGTCATTGTCGACAAGCCGTCCGGCTTCACTTCGCACGACGTCGTCGCCAAGATGCGCGGCATCGCCCGCACCCGCCGCGTCGGCCACGCGGGCACGCTGGACCCGATGGCGACCGGCGTGCTCGTGCTCGGCGTCGAGAAGGCCACCAAGCTCCTCGGCCATCTGGCGCTGACCGAGAAGGAGTACCTCGGTACGATCCGGCTCGGCCAGAACACCGTCACGGATGACGCGGAGGGCGAGATCACCTCGTCCACCGACGCCTCGGGCGTCACGCGCGAGGGCATCGACGCGGGGGTGGCCGCGCTGACCGGCGACATCATGCAGGTGCCGTCCAAGGTCAGCGCCATCAAGATCGACGGCAAGCGGTCCTACGCGCGGGTGCGAGGCGGCGAGGAGTTCGAGATCCCGGCCCGGCCGGTGACCGTCTCGTCCTTCCGGGTCTACGACGTCCGCGAGGCCGTGGCCGAGGACGGCACCCCGGTCTTCGACCTGGTCGTCTCGGTGGTCTGCTCCTCCGGTACGTACATCCGGGCCATCGCCCGCGACCTGGGCGCCGGCCTCGGTGTGGGCGGGCACCTGACCGCCCTGCGGCGCACGCGCGTCGGCCCGTACGGGCTGGACGCCGCGCGCACGCTCGACCAGCACCAGGAGGAGCTGACCGTGATGCCGGTGGCCGACGCCGCCGCCTCGGCGTTCCCCCGCTGGGACGTGGACGAGAAGCGGGCCAGGCTGCTGCTGAACGGCGTACGCCTGGACATGCCGTCCCACCCGGCGGGGCCGGTCGCCGTCTTCGGGCCGGACGGGCGGTTCCTGGTCCTCGTCGAGGAGCAGAAGGGCAAGGCCAAGAGCCTCGCCGTCTTCGGCTGATCCCTCACCGGTGGTCTCCCGCCGGCCGGGCCCTCATCGTGGAGCGGGCAGAGCCCCTGTGCCCGCTCCACGATCCCCCACCGGTTTCTGTCCACCGAACGTCCCTGATTCACCCCAACGAGCAGGCGCTCGGAGTGAATCAGGGGGGTGACGGGGGCGCTTTCGCCGTGATCGGTCCTCACACCGATCATCGCCGACCTAACGTCGGATCATGGGATGTAGGGACCGGGCGACGCTGGTACGACTGTGCGATCCGGCCGGCCGGCCGCGGGGGACCGGTTTCGTGGCGGACGACCGGGGGACGGTCGTCAGCAGCCACGAGGCGGTCGACGGCCTCCCGTACCTCCTGCTGCACGGCACGGACGGCCGCAGCCGCCGGGTCGGGGCCGCCGACATCACCGCCGTGCCGGAACGGGACCTCGCCCTCCTGCCGACCGGGGGACCGGACGTCCTCGGCGTGCGGCCGCTGCCGGTCTCCACGCGGGAGCGGCTCGACCCCGGTACGTACGTGACGGTCGCCGCGCACGGTCTGCGCGAGGCGCGGATTCTGGGCCGTACGCCGGTCACGTACACCACCCACGGCCGCACCCACCGGATCGACCGGGCCCTGGAGCTGGCCCTCGGCACGGACGGCAGCGACGCGCTGCGGCTGGGCGGTGCGGCGGTGGGCGGGCCCGTCCTCGATCCGGACAGCGGGGCGGTCATCGCCGTCGTCGGCCTCGCCCTGCGCGCCGCGCACGCCACCGCCGGATGCGCGACGCCGCTGGCCGGGGAGCCGGGGGACGGGCCGCTCGGCGAGCTGCTGCGGCGCAACGCCACGACCGTCCCCGGCTTCGGGCCCGACCTCAACCTCGCCGGGGCCCTCCAGCTCACCGCCATGTCCGTGGGCTCGGCGGGCGGGCCCGGCGGCGGGCACGAGGCGGTCGAGCGGGCCGATGTCCTCGCCGAGTCCGAGGCGTTCGCGGCGGCGGGGGCCGGGGAACCCGCCGTGGTCCTCGGCCTCGTCGGCGAGCCCGGCACCGGCCGCACCACCGAGCTCGCCGCCCTCGCCGCGCGGCGGGCCACCGGCCCCGTGCCCGCGCCCACCCTGTGGCTGCGCGGCGCCGACCTGCTGGCCGACGACACCTCGGTCGCGGACGCCGTCGCCCGTGCGCTCCGGCAGGCCGGGCGCATCGTCAGCGCCGCCGGCGCGCCCGGCGACATGGCGAGCGCCACCCCCGAGCGGGTCGCACGGCTGGCGGCGGACACCGGCCTGCCGCTGCTCGTCCTGCTGGACGGACCGGAGGAGATGCCGCCCGTGCTGGCCCACCGGCTGGCCGGCTGGACCACGGGCACGGTCGACTGGCTGCGGGCGAATGGCGCCCGGCTCGTCGTCGGCTGCCGCCCCGAGCACTGGGAGACGGCGGGCGCCCTCTGCCCGCCCGGGGCCCTGCACCGGCCGGCCAGGCCCGCCCGGCGACTGCCCCCGGCCGTCCGCATCGCCGACTTCACGGCGGCCCAGGCCGAGCGCGCCCGGGAACGGCTCGGCCTGCCGCCCGACGCCCTCGCGGCGGGCCACGACCGCCACCCCCTGAGCCTGCGGCTGCTGGCCGAGGTACGCGAGGCCCTGCCGCCGGACGTGCCGGGGCGCCCCGGCACGGAGGAGGTCTTCGGCGCCCACCTGGACCTGATGTGCCTGCGCATCGCCGTCCGGATCGCGGCCGGCAGCCGTCCCCGGCCCACGCAGGTGCGGCGCCTGGCCGCCCGGGTCGCGGGCCAGGTCCACGAGGCGGCCCGGCGCTGCCTGGGCCCCGGGCAGGGCGAGCTGGACCGGGCCGCGTTCGAGGAGATCTTCCCCTGGCGCACCGGCTGGGCCCCGGCGGTGCTCGCCGAAGGCATCCTCGTCCCGGCGGGCGCCGGCTACCGCTTCGCGCACGAAGAGGTGGGGGACTGGATCCAGAGCGCCCACCTCGACCTGGACGCGGCGCTGCGGGCGCTGGTGCACCGGTGGCATGCGGGGTCCGCGCCGGGGGCGCCGGGGACGGGCGGTGGCCGGGTGCCGCACCCCCGCGGGTCCGGCCCGGGCGAGCCCGCGGACGCCCGTCCGGCGGCCCCGCGCAGCCTTCCCGTGCCCCGGCACCGGATCGGCCCGGTGATCCAGGCCCTGCTCCTGCTGGGCCGCCGCCAGGGCACGGCCGCGCTGGCCCACCGCCTGGCCGACCTGATCGACGCGCTGGACCGGCTGCCGCGGGGGGAGGACGGGGCGGGGGTGGACGGGTCGGGCCGCGGGGGTATGGCGGGCTCGCGGGTGGCGGCTGCTCCGGCTCCGGGCAGTGCAGCTCCGGCTCCGGGCAGTGCTGCCTCGGGCACGCCGGTCGCGCCCGCCGGCTCTGCCGACGCCGCTGGGTCGTCGGTGTCGGGTGTGGGTTCCGCCGGGTCGCGGGTGACGGCTGCGAGGTCTGCCGTCTCGCCGGTGGCGGCCCCGCACTCCGCTACTTCGTCGGTGGCGGCCCCGCTCTCGGCCGCGTCGTCGGTCGCGGCTTCGGGTTCCGCCGTCTCACCGGAGGCCGTCCCGCTGCCCGCCGCTCCGCCGGAGGCGACCCCGCACCTCGCCGCCCCGCCGGACGCGGCCGCCCTCCACGACGCCCGCTGGTGGGCCGGTCGCCTCCTTGCCGAGACTCTGTTGCGGGTGCCCGACGCCCGGCCGTACCTCGGGGTGCTGCGGCTGCTGGCCGGGCGCGTCGTGCGGGGTGCGGGCGGGGCGTATGGCGAGTTCGGGCCCTGGTTCTGGCGGCGGCTGCGGTTGCCCGAGGCGGACCGGATGGACCTGTTCCGCCGGCTCGTACCCGCCGACGGGCCGCCCGGAGCCGGGGGCCCCGAGGGCGACGGGCGGTTCCTGGACGCCGTCGCCCGGCGGCTGGCCGCCCACCCGCGCACCCTCCAGCCGCTCCTGTGCGCCTGGTTCACCGACGAGCGCCCGCTCGCCGCCTCCCCGGACGTGGCGGTCCGGCCCACCGTCGCGGCCGCCGCCCAGGCCCTCCTGTACGCCCGCCGCGACCTCGCCGCCGACGACCTGGCCGACGCGCTGGTCTCGGCCGGGCACCCCCGGGCCGAGGAACTGCTCGCCGCGCTGGCCGAGGACGAGCCCGCCGTGCTGTGCCGGGCCGTCGAGCGTTGGTCCCGGGACGAGGACCGGCGCGGCCGGCGGGCCGCCGCCGTCTCGTACGCGACGCTCCTCGCCCCGCACCTGACTCGCGACGCGGACCGCGACCTGCTGCGCCGCGCCGCGCTCGCGCTGCTGGCCCGCCCGGCCGACGGCGAGCTGCACGGGCCGGTGCTCGCCCTGCTCGTGGCCGACCCGCAGACCCGGGAGCGCTGCCTCCCGCAGGCCGTCCGCGCGTTCACCGGCGACGGGCCGCCGGCGGTGCGGGTGCCCGCCGCCGCGCTCGCCGCAGCCCTGCCCACGCACCCGCAGGCCGTGCTGGCCGCGTACCGGGACCGGCTCGCGCGGCCGGACCAGGGTGCGGGCGAGGTGCTGCGCGCCCTCGCCGGTATCGAGGCGCCCGAGCTGACGCTGCACGCCGCCGGACTCGTACGCACCTATGTCGAGGCCCACCCGGCGGACACGGCGCACACCGCCGCGTACCTCGACCGCAGGCTGGAGCACGGGCCCGCCGCGCGCGCCCTGCTGCTGCCCCTGCTCACCGGCCTGCTCCGGGACCGCCCGGCGGCCGCGCCGGTCCGGGGGTCGCTGGTGGCGGTGCTCGCCTCGCCCGGCAGCCCCGCGTCCCAGCCCACCCGGGACGAGCTGCTGGAAGTGCTGCTGGACTTCGAGCAGGGCGGGGCCGGACCGGACCCGGCGGTGCTGGAGGCGCTGCTGACGGCCGCCGCGAGCGGATGCGCCGGGCGGTCACCGGCCCGCACCAGGGCCCTGGTGCACCGGACCGGGATGCTGCTCGTGCGTACCCCCGAAGGGGCCGCGCTGTTCGACCGGCGACTGGTCGCGCTCGCCCGCGAAGTGGCCGGATTCGGCGCTCTGGTCCTGGAGTGGCTGGCCGACGCGCCGCAGGAGTGGGCGGCCGTCGTCGGGCCCAGCACCCGGCGCACGGTGGAGGCCCTGGGCAGCTCGATGCCCATGCCGATGCAGGCCGCAGGGCGTGAGCATGGCAGTCTTAGACCTGCGTAAGAGACACACCCACGTACACAGGTTCGGGCGAGGAGCGGTCAGAGTGCAGCGCTGGCGTGGCTTGGAGGACATCCCCCAGGACTGGGGACGCAGCGTCGTCACCATCGGCTCCTACGACGGGGTGCACCGCGGACACCAGCTGATCATCGGCCGTGCGGTCGAACGGGCGCGCGAGCTGGGTGTGCCGTCGGTCGTCGTGACCTTCGACCCGCACCCCAGCGAGGTCGTCCGCCCCGGCAGCCACCCGCCGCTGCTCGCCCCGCACCACCGGCGCGCGGAGCTGATGGCGGAGCTGGGCGTGGACGCGATGCTGATCCTGCCGTTCACCACCGAGTTCTCGCAGCTCGCCCCGGCGGACTTCATCGCGAAGGTGCTCGTGGACAAGCTGCACGCCTGCCTGGTCATCGAGGGCCCCAACTTCCGTTTCGGCCACAAGGCCGCGGGGAACGTCGAGCTGCTGACCGAGCTGGGCGCCGTCCACGACTACCGCGTCGAGGTCATCGACCTGCGGGTGCGCGGCGAGGCGGGCGGCGGCGAGCCGTTCTCCTCCACCCTCACCCGGCGCCTGGTCGCCGAGGGGGACGTGGCCGGGGCCGCCGAGATCCTGGGCCGCCCGCACCGCGTCGAGGGCGTCGTCGTCCGGGGCGCGCAGCGCGGCCGCGAACTCGGCTTCCCCACCGCCAACGTGGAGACCCTGCCGCACACGGCGATCCCCGCCGACGGCGTGTACGCGGGCTGGCTGCACGCGAACGGCGAGGCGATGCCCGCCGCGATCTCGGTCGGCACCAACCCGCAGTTCGCCGGCACCGAGCGGACGGTGGAGGCGTACGCGATCGACCGCGTCGGCCTCGACCTGTACGGCCTGCACGTCGCCGTGGACTTCCTGGCGTACGTACGCGGCATGCTGAAGTTCGACACGATCGACGACCTGCTCGTGGCGATGGCCGCCGACGTGAAGCGGTGCAGCGAGCTGGTCGCCGCGGCCGAGCGGGGCTGACTTCCGGGGCCGTCCGGGCCCGGACGGACCTGCGGGTTTCCAGGCCGGTGCGACCGGGAAACCCGCAGGCCACCGTCAGGACCCCGCAGCCACCTTCGCGGTGGCCCAGTGGCACGCCACCTGTGTCTCGCTGCCGCCCGCCAGCACCGGCAGGTCCTGCGTACGGCACGCGTCCGCGACGCCCGCCCGCTCCGCCTCGCCCGAGGCCAGCACCTGGCAGCGCGCGTGGAAGCGGCAGCCGGACGGCACCCTGGACGGGTCCGGCGGCTCACCGGTCAGCACGACCGGATCGCCCCCCGCCTCCGGCAGCACGGACAGCAGCGCCTGGGTGTACGGGTGGCGCGGGGCCGTGAGGATCTGCTCCACGTCCCCCGTCTCCACGATGCGGCCCAGATACATCACCGCGACCCGGTCCGCGATGTTCCACGCCAGACCCAGGTCATGCGTCACCACGAGCGCGGAAAGACCCAGCTCGTCGCGCAGCCGCAGCAGCAGCGCCAGGATCTCGCCGCGCACCGACGCGTCCAGCGAGGCGACCGGCTCATCGGCCACGATCAGCTCCGGCTCCAGGACCAGCGCACCCGTGATCACGACGCGCTGACGCTGACCGCCGGACAGCTCGTGCGGGTAGCGCAGGAAGAACCGCTCCGGCGGACGCAGCCCGGCCCGCGACAGCGCGTCGTGCACCGCCTGCCGCTCGTCGCCCGCGTACCCGTGGATGCGCAGCCCCTCGGCCACCGCGTCGTACACGGTGTGGCGCGGGTTCAGCGAACCGCTGGGGTCCTGGAGCACCAGCTGCACCCGTTTGCGGTACGCCTTGAGCGCCCGGCTGCGGTAGTCCAGCGGCTTGCCGTCGAACGTGACCTGACCGGCCGTCGGCGGGACCAGACCCAGCAGCGAACGGGCCAGGGTCGTCTTGCCGCACCCCGACTCGCCGACCAGGGCGACGATCTCGCCGGGCCGGATGTCCAGGTCGACCCCGTCCACCGCACGCGCCGGTTCGGCCCCGTGCCGGCCGGGGAAGGTGATCCGGAGCCCCTGAGCGCTGAGCAGGTCCACGGGGGTGGTCGTCATGTCGTGCTCCTTGCTTCCTCGGCGCCCGGCAGGACCGGGGCCGCGGCCCCCTCCGGACCCACCAGCACGCACGCGGCCTGCCGCCCCGGCCCGGCGTCCCGCAGCTCCTGGTCCTGCGTGGCGCAGGAGTCCAGGGCCAGCGCGCAGCGCGGGTGGAAGGTGCAGCCGGCCGGCAGCGCCGACGGGTCGGGCGGATCGCCGGGCAGCCCGCGCGGGGCGAACCGGGACGCCGGGTCCCCGATGCGCGGGAAGGCGCCCGACAGGGCCTTGCTGTACGGGTGGTGCGCGTTCTCGTAGACCTCGGAGGCCGGACCCTGCTCGACGACCCGGCCCGCGTACATCACCGCGAGCCGGTCGCAGGTGTCGGACAGCACCGCGAGGTCGTGGCTGATCATGATCAGGCCGAGGTCCTGCTCGGAGACCAGCTGCTCGATCAGCCGCAGGATCTGGGCCTGGATCATCACGTCCAGGGCCGTCGTCGGCTCGTCCGCGATGATCAGACCGGGGTCGCAGGCGAGCGCCATCGCGATCATCACGCGCTGCCGCTGCCCGCCGGAGAGCTCGTGCGGATAGGCGTCCGCCCGGGCGGCGGGCAGCCCCACCTGCTCCAGCAGCTCACCGGCCCGTTCGCGTGCGGCGGCCTGGGTGGCCTTCTTGTGCAGCAGGATCGGCTCGGCGATCTGGTCCCCGATGCGGTGCACCGCGTTCAGCGAGTGCATGGCGCCCTGGAAGACGATCGAGGCCCCCGCCCAGCGCACGGCCCTGACCTGGCCCCACTTCATCGCGAGGACGTCCTCGCCGTTCAGCAGGATCTCGCCGCTCACCTTCGTGCCGGCGGGCAGCAGCCGCAACAGGGCCAGGGCCAGTGTGGACTTCCCGCAGCCGGACTCCCCGGCGATGCCGAGCTTGCGCCCCGCCTCGACCTCCAGGTTCACCCCGCGGACCGCCCGGGCCCCGCCGGCGTACGTCACCGTCAGGTCGCGTACCTCCAGGAGAGGCGTCTTGCGGATGCTCGTCGTGTTCAACGGGCCACCCCCAGCTTGGGATTGAGGACGGACTCGATGGCGCGGCCGCACAGCGTGAACGCCAGGGCGACCAGGGCGATGGCGATACCGGGCGGGGCCAGGTACCACCAGTCGCCGGCGCTCACGGCGCCCGCGGCGCGCGCGTCCTGGAGCATGCTGCCCCAGGAGGTGATGGTCGGGTCGCCGAGGCCGAGGAAGGCCAGGGTGGCTTCCGTCAGGATCGCGCTGGAGATCACCAGCGTGGTCTGGGCGAGCACCAGCGGCATCACGTTCGGCAGGACGTGCCGGATCATGATGTGGCCGTGTCCGCCGCCCAGCGCGCGGGCGCGCTCGATGTACGGGCGGGACTCCACGGCGAGGGTCTGCGCCCGCACGAGACGGGCGGTGGTGGGCCAGGTCGTGACGCCGATCGCGATGATGACGGTCCACAGGGAGCGGTCCATCACGGTGGCCAGTGCGATGGCGAGCACCAGGGTCGGCATCACCAGGAACCAGTCGGTGACCCGCATCAGGACGGTCGAGTACCAGCCGCGGAAGTGACCGGCGACGATCCCGACGATCGTGCCGATGGCGACACAGAGGAAAGCCGCGAGCAGCCCGACGGTGAGCGAGACGCGCGCGCCCCACACCAGCAGTGCGAGCACGCTGCGCCCGAACTGGTCGGTGCCGAGCGGGAACTCACCGCTCGGCGACTCCAGCGCGCCGCCGGGTGCCGTGGTCACGCTCTGCGAGTCGGCGCCCACCAGCTGCGGTGCGGCCAGCGCGATGAGGGCGATCAGCACCAGGCACCCCAGGCCCCACATACCGCCCCTGTGCCTGCGGTACTCCCGCCAGAAGCGGGCCAGGGAGCGGCGCTTGCGGGCCCGGGCCAGCGCGCGGGCGCTCTTGACCGGCTCGGTCTGCGCCGGAGTCGGAGTCGGCGTGGGCTTCGGCGTGGGCTTCGGAGTGGAATCGGTCGTCGTCATCGGCCCACCCGGGGATCGAGCAGCGGATACAGCACATCGGCAAGGGTGTTCGCCAGGATCACGGCGGTGGCGAAGACGAAGAAGAGCCCTTGGACGAGCGGCAGGTCGGGGGTGCTCAGGCCCTGGTAGAAGAGGGAGCCGAGGCCCGGCCAGGAGAACACCGTCTCCACCAGGATCTGCCCCGCCACCACATGGCCCAGGTTGACGAACATCAGGGTGAAGGTGGGCAGCATCGCGTTGGGGACGGCGTGCTTGCGGCGCACCGTGTCGTCCCGCAGCCCCTTGGCGCGGGCGGTCGTCAGGTAGTCGCCGCCCATCTCGTCCAGCAGCGAGGAACGCATCACCAGCAGCGTCTGCGCGTAGCCGACCGCGACCAGGGTGATGACGGGAAGCACCATGTGGTGCGCGACGTCCATGACGTACGCGAAGCCGCCCGCCCCGTCGCCCGCCGACATCCCGCCCGTCGGGAACATTCCGGGGATCGGGCCGACGCCCACCGAGAAGACGATGATCAGGAGCAGTCCGAGCCAGAACGACGGCACTGAGTAGAGGGTGAGCGCGAGCGCGGTGTTGAACCGGTCGCTCGCGGAGCCGTTGCGCCAGGCGGTGCGGGTCCCGAGCCAGATGCCGAGCAGGCTGTAAAGGACGTAGGCGGTGCCGGTGAGCAGCAGCGTCGCCGGCAGCTTCTCGGCGATCTTGTCGACGACCGGTGCGTGGTACGCGAAGGAGGTGCCGAAGTCGCCGGTGAGCGCGTCCTTCACGTAGCTGGTGAACTGCTGCCACATCGGCTGGTCGAGACCGAACTGGTGCCGCAGCGATTCGAGCTGTTCGGCCGATACGCGACGGCCGCCCGTCATCTGCTTGACCGGGTCGCTGGGAATGAGCCGGAAGAGGAAGAAGCTGGTGACCAGAACCGCGAACAGCGAGACGACGGCGCCCGCGATCTTGGCGGCCACATATTTCAGATAAGCCTTGGTGTTGCGCGCCCGTGGACCGCGTGCGGCCGCGGGGCCGGCCGGAACCGGGCCGTCCGTGGCCGCGTCCGCCTGTTGCACGAGCGCCGGAGTGCTGTCAGCTGTCATGGGGAACTCTCGTTACTCGTGTCGTTCCTGGAGAAACCGGCCGGCGCGGGCCTGGTGCCGCGCCCGCGCCGGCCGGTGCCTCTCATCCCGTTCGAGAACCTACTCGCGATCGTCCGCGGTGGTGCGGCGGCGCCGCGAGATCAGGAAGCCGCCACCTGCGAGGACCACGACCGCGACCACGATGCCGATGATCACACCGGTGGAGGAGCCGGAGCCGCTGCCGTCCGAGTCGCCGCTGCCGCTCGCCGGTACGGCAGACCACCAGCTCCAGTAGCCGTCCTGGCCGTAGATGTTGCCGGCCGCCTCGGGCATCGTCGTGATCGACTTGATCTGGTCGGTGCGGTAAGCCTCGACCGCGTTCGGGTAGGCGATGACGTTCATGTACCCGGAGTCGTACAGCCAGGACTGCATCTGCCCGACGATGCCGGCCCGCTTGGCGGGGTCGTACTCGGCGAGCTGCTTCTTGTACAGCCCGTCGTAGGTCTTGTCGCAGATGAAGTCGTCCGTGGCCGCGCTCTGCTTGGCCTTGACGGGCAGCGCGGCGCAGGTGTGGATGCCGAGGACGAAGTCCGGGTCCGGGTTGACGGACCAGCCGTCGAAGGCGAGGTCGTACTCACCGGCGAACCAGGGCACCGAGACGTCGTCGAGGCAGTCGACCTTGAGCCCGATGCCGAGCTTGCCCCACCACTCCTTCAGGTACTTGCTGACCGCCTTGTCGTTCGGGTCCGTGGCGTGGCACAGGATGCGCAGGTCGAGCGGCTTGCCGTCCTTGCCGACGCGCTGGTCGCCCTTGAGCTTGTAGCCCGCCTGGTCCAGCAGCTGCCCGGCCTTCTCGGGGTCGTACCCGAGGGCCTGGCTCGCGGACGGTTCCCAGGCGTACTCCGGGAAGCGCGGCGGGATGTAGCCCTTGCCCTCGACGGCGTGGCCCTGGAACACCTTGTCGATGATCGTCTTGCGGTCGATCGACAGGAAGAGCGCCTGGCGGACCTTCTGGTCGAGCAGCGCCTTGTTGCCGTCGCCGAACTTCTTGCGGTCCTTGGTCTGCGCACCGGGGTTCACGGCCAGCGCGAAGAACCGGCGGCCCGGGCCCTCGTTGACCTTGATGTTCTCGTCGCCCTTGAGCGAGTTCGCCTGGGCGGGCGTCAGCGCGGGCGAACCGGCGACGAACGAGACCTCGCCCTTGCGCAGGGCGGCCACGGCCGCGTCCTGGTCCTTGTACGTCTTGAAGACCACCTCGTCGAACTTCGGCGCCCCGCGCCAGAAGTCCTTGTTGGCCTTGAGCTTCACGTACTGGTCGACCTTGTAGTCGGTCAGGATGAACGGTCCGTTGCCGACGACGGGGAAGTCCTCGTCGTTGTTGAACTTCCCGAAGTCCTTGACCTTCTCCCACACGTGCTTGGGCACGATCGGCACGTCGAGCGCGGCCATGGTGGCCTGCGGCTCCTTGAGCTCGATGACCAGCTTGGTGGGGCTGGGGGCGGTCACCTTCTTGAAGTTGGTGACGAAGCTGCCATTGGCCTGGGCCGCCGCCTCGGCGTCCATGATCTTGTTGAACGTCCAGGCCGCGTCCTCGGCGGTGGCCTGCTGCCCGTCCGACCACTTCGAGTCGGTCCGAATGGTGTACGTCCACGTCAGCTTGTCGGCGGACGGCTCCCACTTGGTGGCCAGGCCCGGGATGGCGTGGTTGTCCTTGGCGTCGTAGTTCGTCAGGAAGTCGTACATGAGCCGGGACACGCTGGTGCTCAGCAGCTTCTGGGCGAGGAACGGGCTCAGGGAGTCGATGCCCTGCGCGACCGCGACGGTCAGCGTCTTGTCGCCGCTGTCGGCGGCCTGCGCCTGCTGGGGCGCGGCTCCGAGGGGCATGCCCGGTACGACGGACCCGGCTGCGAGAGCGAGGGCGGCGGCGCCGGAGGCCAGGAGCACACGCAGACGTGAGCGCGGCTGTGCGGAGGGTGGTGGAACTCTTACGACCATGGTCAGGGTCCTCGCGTCATGACTCGCAGGGAGAAGGCGGGTTGAACTCTGGTTCGCCGGCTGGTGATGCGAAGGTCTATCAGCGGTGGTCGAGCCGCGTCAACGGTCGCCGAAACGGCGTGTGGTCTGCGGGAATGCCAAAAAGGGCCCGCATCGCGGAGGCGATGCGGACCCTCATTGGTTCAGACCTCTGACGCCTTACTGCTGAGGCGCTGGCGGCGGCTGCTGCTGCCATCCGGAGGGCGGGACGGGACCCTGCAGTTCCGGGTGGCCGGGCTGGTCGCCGTGGGGTTGCGGCTGGGCCTGGGGCTGTCCGGCGGCGGGCGGCTGGGCCTGCGCGGGCGGCTGCTGCTGCCAGCTCTGTCCGGCGCCGGGGCCCGGCTGCGGGGGATAGGGCTGCTGACCGCCGTACGGCTGCTGCTGCGGTGGCTGCGGCGGGTAGGGCTGCCCGGGGTGCCCGGGGTGGCCGGGGTGACCCTGGTGGCCCGGCTGCTGGGGTGCGTACGGGTGGCCGGGGTAGGGGGCCTGGGGCTGCTGGGGGTATTGCGGCTGCTGGGGCTGCTGGGGTGCGTACGGCTGCTGAGGCGGGTACGGCTGCTGGCCCGGGGCCTGCTGACCGGGCATCGGCTGACCCGGCATCGGCTGACCGGGGATCTGCTGGCCGGGCAGCGGCGGGGCGTACTGCGGCGGCGGGGTGCTGCCGTCCGACGTCCACAGCCCCTGCTGCTGCTGGGCGCGCGCGAAGTCCTCGGCCACCAGGGCGGAGAGGTTGAAGTACGCCTCCCGGGTCTTCGGCCGCATCATGTCGAGATCGACCTCGGCGCCGGCCGACAGGTGCTCGTCGAACGGGACGACGACCACCCCGCGGCAGCGCGTACGGAAGTGCTGCACGATGTCGTCCACCTTGATCATCTTCCCGGTCTCGCGGACCCCGGAGATGACCGTGAGGGACCGCTGCACCAGTTCGGCGTAGCCGTGCGCCGACAGCCAGTCCAGGGTCGTGGAGGCGCTCGACGCGCCGTCGACCGAGGGCGTCGAGATGATGATCAGCTGGTCGGCGAGGTCCAGCACGCCGCGCATCGCGCTGTACAGCAGGCCGGTGCCCGAGTCCGTGAGGATGATCGGGTACTGCTTGCCGAGCACGTCGATCACGCGCCGGTAGTCCTCGTCGTTGAAGGTGGTCGAGACCGCCGGGTCCACGTCGTTGGCGATGATCTCCAGGCCGGACGGCGCCTGCGAGGTGAAGCGGCGGATGTCCATGTACGAGTTGAGGTGCGGGATCGCGTGGACCAGGTCGCGGATGGTCGCGCCGGTCTCGCGGCGGACCCGGCGGCCCAGCGTGCCGGCGTCCGGGTTGGCGTCGATGGCGAGGATCTTGTCCTGCCGCTCGGTGGCCAGGGTCGCGCCGAGCGCGGTCGTCGTCGTGGTCTTGCCGACGCCGCCCTTGAGACTGATCACGGCGATCCGGTAGCAGGAGAGCACCGGGGTGCGGATCAGTTCGAGCTTGCGCAGCCGCTCCTGCTCCTCCTTCTTGCCGCCCAGCTTGAAGCGTGAAGCGCCGGACGGGTTGCGGCTGCTCTTCGCCTTCTGCTTGCCCCGGATCAGCCGGTCGGCCGTGAGCTCCACCGCCGCCGTGTAACCGAGCGGAGCACCCGGCACCGAACGCTCGCGCTGGTCATGGGTGACCGGCGTGGGCCACGCGTTGCCGGCCCGGGGGTCGACGGGCTGGTCCTGCGGGAACTGCTGTGGCGGCTGCTGGTGCTGTTGGTGGGGCTGCGGCTGCTGGTGGGGCGGCTGCGGCTGCTGGTGCGGGTGCTGCTGGTGGGGCTGCGGCTGCACCTGGGCGGGGAGATTCGGCGTGCCGCCCTCGGCCGGCGCGTGCGGCGCGCCTTGGGCCGGCTGCTGGGTGCCCTGCGGGAAGCCGTAACCCCCTTGCGGCTGCTGAGGCTGAGGCTGCGCCGGCCAGGCGGCTTGCGGCTGGGGGGCCTGAGGGGCTTGCGGGGCTTGCGGGGCCTGGGGTGCCTGGGGTGCCTGCGGGGCGGGCGTGTGCGGGAGTTGCGCGGGGAGGTTCGCGGCCGGGAGAGCCTGGTGGGGCTGGGGCTGGGGCTGGGCATGCGGCTGGGGCTGCTGAGGGAAGCCGTAGCCGGACTGCGGGGCCGGAACCGGGGCCTCGGGCTGCGCGGCGTCCGGCTGCTGGGCGGCCGGCTGGAAGGCGGGCGGCAGCGGCGGGAGCCCGCCCTGCGCCGGTGCGGGAGTCCAGGGGGAGGAGGACGCTGCGCTCTGCGGCGCGCTGTCGGACGGTACGCCGGGGGAGGGCGCGTCCGGGGCGGTGTGCGGGGAGGCGTTCGACGGGGCGGAGCCGGCCGGTTCGTCGTCGGCCGGCTCGCTGCCGTCCGGGCCGTTGTCGGACGGGCCGTTGTCGGGCAGCGCGCCCGTGGCGGCGGGGGCGTCCGGGGCAGCCGAAGGGGAGGCCGGCTCGGCGTCGCCGGACGCGACGGGCTCGTCGGCGTCCTCCGACACCGAGTCCGCACCGGTCTCCGCCGACGGCTTCGAGGGCTCCCCGGCCTCAGGGGCCTCAGGGGTCTCCTCGGTTTCCTCCGGCTCGTAGCCGAAGACCTTCCCCGGAGCGTCGTCCCGTGCCCCCGCGCCATCCGCACCGGAACCGGCCGAGCCGGGGCCGGAGTCAGAGGCAGAAGCGGCGTCCGCACCGGGACCGGCCGAGCCGGGGCCCGAGTCAGAGGCAGAAGCGGCGTCCGCACCGGGACCGGCCGGAGCGGTGCTCTCCGCGCCGTCGTCCACCGCGCCGGGCTCGGCCTTCGCTCCGGCCTGCGCCTCCCGGTCCGCGATCTCCCGCCTCAGGGCGGCGGACGAGAAGCGCATCGTGGCGCCGCTCTCCAGGTCGCCGCTGTCGGACGAGTCCGGCGGTGCCGGGGCCCAATGGGGGTCGAAGCCGCTGCGAGCCGCCGGCGCGGGCAGCGGCACCGGCTCCCCGCTCGGCGGCGGGGGCGGGGTCGGCGGTGTCCCGGCGCCGCCCGAGGAGTCGCCCGGCGTGTTCTGCGTGTACCAGGCGGGCGGGGTGTAGTCGATGGTGAACTCACCCGTCACATCGGCGGGCTCCGCGTCGGACGACTCGTCGACGGGCTTGTCCCAGCCCCCGCGCATTTCGTCCCGCTCGCCGTTCACTTTGCCTCCTGATGTGGTCGAGCACCCTTTGTGCCGTGGTGGGTGGGGGCGTTCCCGTAACGCGAACCGCCCGGCTCTCCCCCTGGGACGCACATGGCCTGCCCACAGGTTCTCTGCCGCGTCCGGACCCACCCTAATCGCCGTGGGGCCCGCCACGGCAGGCCGTACGGCACCGCGAATGCTGTCCCGTACGTCACGTACTGCCCACAAGTGGACCCAGTACGACGGAGAGTGGAAGTCAAAGCGGTCAAACAGGCACATCTGTAACCGGAAATCGGACCATCTCGTCCACGGATCGCCGGCCGTCGAGCCGTCAGTCCATCCGGCGTGCGGCGCCCAGCAGACCCGACTCGGCGTCGGTCGCCCGGGTCGTCACCAACCGGCTCTCCCGCCGCGTGCACCAGAGGGTGACCCCCTCCGGCAGGGCGGGCAGGGCCCGGACCGCGTCGGCCGGCAGGTGCATGAGATGCCCGACCCGGGCCGCTTCGTCGGGAGACACGCGCTGGACCCCGACCAGTGACGCCTTCTCCAGCAGCCCCGGCGCCGCCGGGCCGAGATACGGCAGCAGCGTCACCACCGACTGCCAGGGCCCGGCCGCCACCCGCCCGCGCGGTGGCCGCATCCCGCAGTCCCGCACCACGACGACCGGCGAGGCGGCCGAAGCGCCCTGCGGCGGCACCCGGCCGACCTCGTGCAACGCGACGCACCCGCTGCCGCCGGCGGCCCGCGCCAGGCTCGTCCAGGCTGCCGAACGCCCCGTCTCCACCGCGATCCGCGCCCCGGTCGCCGCCGCCCGCAGCGCCAGCACCTGCGCGGTCCACAGGCCGCCGATCAGCGTGACGTCGTACGGGGAGGGGCGGTTGAGGCCGAGCACGGCGGGGCGCCCCTCGTCGTCCACGCCGATCACCACGCCGTCGTCACCGACCGGCAGGGCCAGCGACTCCAGCTGCTCGGGCCCGATGGTGTACCGCCGGCGGCGCGGCCCGACCGGCCCGAAGCCCAGCCGCCCCCGCTCCCGTTCCCGACCCCGTCCCTGCTCCCGTTCCCGTTCCCGCATCAGCGGGTACCGCCGAGCGGCAGTGTGGCGAGCACTCCGGGCAGCTGCTCGCGGTCCAGCCGCACCAGTGAAACCTGCACCCCGCGCGCCATGCGCTCCAACTCCTGGCGTGCGGCCCGCAGTTCCTCGCCGCTGCCGGCGCTGATCCGGAGGTGGCCGGCGGCGGCGACCTCCTGCCGGTCGCCCCGCTCCAGCGTGAGGCTGAAGGTCGTGGCCAGTGCGGGGACCGAGGTGAGCAGCGCGACGAGCCGGGGCATCGAGGCGCCGCTTCCGGGACGCGGCCAGCGGCGCACCCAGTACGCGGTGTGCCACCGGCCGTCGCAGCTCCAGGTGCGGGAGGTCTCCCGCGTGCGGCGGGCGGGCGGCGCGTCCCCGTCCGGCCGGAGCGGGAGCGCCGGGTCGGCGCAGGCCGAGGTGGCGAGGGCCGAGCCGAGTTCCTGTTCGGTCAGCACCGTCGCGCCGAACCCGGCCGCGCTCAGCCGCCCGGTCAACTGCTCGGCCACGCGCAGCAGGCACCTCTGCGCCCCCGTGAGCCCGCCGCCGCGCGCCCGTACGGCTTCCGGGCAGAGTTCCGGGTCGAGTTTCAGCGCGATCCAGGTGAGGCGCACCGCCGGAGCGCCCGTTCGGGCTTGCAGGGGCGCGTAGTTGAGCGCGGTGACCGAATCGCCGGGCAGGTGCGGGGCGGGGGCGGGCCGGGTGTGCTGCACGATCTGCGCCGACTCCAGCCGGATGCCGTCCACCTCCATCGCGTCCCGCACGAGTCCCGGCGGCAACGGCGTCACGGTCCGCTCCTCCCGTAACGCCGTGTCCTGCGGCTCGACCCGGAGGACCGCCGTCAGATACGTCCCGTCGCCGATCATGCCGACCGGCCGCCGGTCCCGATGGGTGAACGAACAGGTGCGCAGAGCCGGGTCGCACTCGGCCGGCGGGGCGATCACGGAGGTGGTCGCCGGACCGGCCTCCCGGGTCCTCGCCCGCCGGGTCCTCGCCCGCAGCGCCACGACCGTACCCAGCCAGGCGGGCAGCGAACGGCGGCGTCGGCGCGCGGAGGCGAGCAGCACCAGCAGTGCGGCCGCCGCTGCGGCAGGGGCCAGCAGCACGGGTCCGGCGACCCGGGCGCACAGCAGGACCGAGGCGGCGATTTCGAACAACACCAGCTGTTGCAATCGAAAAGAGCCGATCGGCCCCGCGCGCCGGTTCAATCGCGCGCCACCCCTGGCCGTCATCGTGGCATGTCCCCCGTCCGTACGGGCCCGCGCCCGCGCCACGCCCGCCCGCCGGGGTGTCCGGCGGGACGGCACAGCGTACCGGCCCCCGTGCCGCGCCCGATCCCGGCGGGCATAGTAGGGCCGACAGCGGGAGCCCCCGCCGGAGTGTGCGCGCAGGTGCCCGCCGGGGTGCGGCGCGGGCGGACAGGGGAGGCGGGACGGGCCATGGTGACGCGACAGGACGAGCTCAACGCGTACACATTTGCGAAGAGGCGTGCCGTGGCGGCGTTCCTCCAGCCCTCTTCCGCCGGCTCCGACGAGGGCGCTCCACGCCCGTTACGCGCCGTCGTGCCGGGCCTCGTCGCCGGGGCCCTGCTCCTCGCGGGGTCCGGCGCCTACGGCATGTTCCGCCCGGTCGCACCACAGGGCTGGGACAGCCCCGGCGCCAAGGTGATCGTCGGCAAGACGTCGACCACCCGCTACGTGGTGCTCACCACGGGCAGGGGCCCGCATCGCCGTACCCGGCTGCACCCCGTCCTGAACCTCGCGTCCGCCCGGCTGCTGCTCGATCCGGACGACTACGGCGTCGTGCAGGTCGCCGACGACGTCCTCGACGCGGGCGGGCCCACGCGCGGACCGGTCCTCGGCATCCCGTACGCCCCCGACCGCCTTCCCGGACAGGAGGACGCGGGCACCCCCAAGCGCTGGGCGGTGTGCGAGCGGCCGGGCGGCGACGGGGCCGGCGTGCAGAAGGCCGCCTTCGTCCTCGCCGCCCGCGACCACGGGCTGACCGAGGGCGCGAACCGGCTGAGCGGCGGCGAGACGCTCTACGTCCGCGACCCGCGCGGCACCCGGTACCTGGTGGACGCCCGGGGCACCAAGTACCGCCTCGACGAGAGGCCCGCCGACCTCGGCCACCTCACCGATGCCCTGGTCGGCGGCGCCCGGCCGCAGGACGTCACCGGCGACTGGCTCGCCACCCTGCACGACGGCGCCCCGGTCGCCTTCCCGGTGATCCCCGGCGGGATCGGCGCGCCCGCGCACATCGAGGGACACCTGTCCGCACGCGAGAACCGGATCGGCGCGGTGCTGCGGACCCGGACCGGCGAAGGTACGGCGTACTACGTCGTGCTCGGCGGAAGGGTCCAGCACATCTCGGAGTTCACCGCCTGGCTGCTGATCAACTCCCCGCAGACCGCCGCCCTCGGCCAGGCGGGCGAGGCGTACCCCGCCGGCCTCCAGGACTTCGTACCCGATCCCGTGCCCTTCGCGGGCCAGCCCGTCCACTGGCCCGCCCGCAGGGCCGCCCGGGCCGACACCGCGCGCCGCAACACCGTCTGCGCCGTGCTCCGCGGGGCGGACGGCCGGGGCCGCACCACGCTGAGCACCTGGGCGGGCACCACATACCCGGTACCCATCGGCGCGGGCGGAACGAGCACGTACGTCACCCCCGGCAGCGGGCTCCTCTACACCCAGGTGCGGGGCCGGCAGACACAGCCCGACGGATCACTCTTCCTGGTGACGGACACCGGACTGCGGTACGCGGTTCAGGGGAACGGCGACAGCGATGCCGGGCACTCCGCGATCGGCGCCACCGGCGGCCCGGAAGACACTCCGACCGGTGGCGTGTTCGGCGGTGAAGGCGATCCAGGAGTCCCGGAGGGCTCAGACGGTTCAGCCGCCCGTCCCCGCGTCAACCAGGCGCAGATCCGGCTCGGCTACGGGAAGGTGACGCCCGCCCTCGTACCGGCGGCGTGGTCGGAGTTCCTGCCGCGCGGACCACGACTCGACACCAACAGCGCCCGCCGCCCGCAGGGTTCCTGACGGCCGGAAGGGGAACGGAAGGATGGCGTACCGGATGAGCGTGCGACTGGGGGCGGGCCTCGCCGCGCTGGCGGCCCTTGCCGCGCCCCAGCCCGCGCGAGCGGCCACCGGACCGGTCGGCGGTGCGTGCGCCTTCCCGGCGGAACGGCAGTTCGAGGGCCGCCCCTGGTCGCTGCAGCGCGTGCTCCTGGACGAGCTGTGGCACGACACCCGGGGCAAGGGCGTCCGGGTCGCCGTCATCGACACCGGGGTGGACGACACCCACCCCCAGCTCATCACCGCGGTCGACGCGTCGGCGGGCGCCGACACGCTGGGGCGGGGAGGCGACGGCACCGCCGACACGGTCGGCCACGGCACCGAGGTCGCCGGCATCATCGCCGCCCGCCCCCGTGCCGGCACCGGCTTCGTGGGGCTCGCGCCCGAGGCGACCGTCGTCCCGGTCCGCCAGAACGACGCGCACGACAACGGCACGGACGCCTCGATGGCCGCGGCGATCCTCCACGCCGTCGCGCAGCACGTCCAGGTCATCAACATCTCGCAGGAGACAGTGAGGCCGCAGACCGCCGGCTCGGTCCTCGGGAGGGCGGTGGCCGAGGCCGTCGGCAGGGGCATCGTGGTCGTCGCGTCCGCGGGCAACAACGGCGCGGACGGCACCCGTACGCCCACCTACCCCGCCGCCTTCGACGGCGTCCTCGCCGTCGCCGCGTCAGACCGCAACAACGAACGCGCACCCTTCTCCCGGCCCGGGCACTTCGTCGACGTCGCCGCCCCCGGCGTCGACATCGTCTCCACGGTCCCCGGTCACGGCCACTGCGCGCGGAGCGGCACCAGCTTCTCCGCCCCGTACGTCAGCGGGGTCGCCGCGCTCCTGCGCGCCAAGTACCCGCGCTGGACGGCGGCGCAGGTCGTCGCCCGTATCGAACAGACCGCGGAACGCTCCGTCAACGGCCGTGACGACTTCGTCGGATGGGGTGTAGTCGACCCGGTCCGCGCACTGTCCGGCGACGACGCCCCGCAGGACGCCCCGCACCCCGACGCGCCGCCCGCAGGGGCCGAGGAACCCGACCCCGCGCCCCTCTCGACGGGGGAGACCCCGCAACGGCGCGACCGCCGCTACGCCGTCTGTGCCATGGCCCTCGCGGCCCTCCTGACCGGCGCGGTGGCGGGCGCGGCGGCCGTCGCCCGCGACCTGAGCCGGCGCCGCGCGACACGTGCCCGGCGGCCCTGCCCGCCCCGCCCCGCGGACCCGGGGCGGGGCCGCCGGACGGGCGGGGACGGAAGGGCGCACTGGCTAGCCTGATCCGGCTGACCGGCCCCAGAGAGAGGACCCTCGTATGACCAGCCCCGCGGGTGGATTCGCGCTTGCCGACGATCCGGTCGTCCAGGCCAGGAACAAGATCGTCCACACCGCCGAGGCGGTGTCCCGGCAGTCCCGGGAACTGGCGGACATCCTCGCGACGGTCGGAGCCGGCTGGACCGGTGCGGGCGCCTCCGGATTCACCTCCGCCCAGCTCGTCGTCAACGAGGACCACGACGAGATCCGGCGCCTCCTCGGCGTACTGCTGCACGCCGTGGACGGCACCAGGAACCTCAGCAACGCCAACGACGAAGAGGTCCGCGCCGCCTTCCGCGCGGTGCGGGAGCCGGCCGCCACGGGCAGCGCCTCCGCCCTGAACGGCGTCTGAAACGCCCGCCGTTCCCCCGGACAAGGGAAGCGAAACCGTTCCCCCCGACACCATCAGAGGAGGCCCCCGATGGGGCACGACCCGCACACCAAGGTCAGGTACGAGAGCGTCCAGGAGGTGGCGAACCGCATCCGCGCGGTGTCACGGAACATCTGCCAGGACCTGGAGGAGATGGACGGCGCGCTCAAGGTCGTCACCGACACCTGGGAGGGCCGAGCCCACACCGAATACGTGACGCTCCAGCACAAGTACCGGGACAAGGCCGACCACATGAAGAGCCGGCTGGAAGAGGTCGCCCGGATCATCGAGACCGGCAAGGACCACTACCGGGCCACGGACCTCAGAGCCTCGCGCCTGTTCACCGAGGCGTACTGAACAACAGCTGCCGGGCGGGTGCGCCGGAGGGGCACGTTCACCCGAACGTGCCCCTCCGGCGTACCCGGGCGTGACTACTTCAGGTCGAACTCGCCGTCCCTGGCGCCCAGGACGAACGCACGCCACTCGGCCTCCGTGTACCGGAGCACGGTGTCCGGGTCCAGCGAGGACCGCATGGCCACCGCCCCGCCGGGAAGATGCGCGATCTCGACGCGCTCCTCGTCCTGCTCGGTGCCCGGCGCACTCAGCCACTCCACCCCCGAGATGTCGAGTGCGTACAGCTCGTCCTTCTCCGCCTGCGTGCCCATCGTGAGGGTTCCTTTCCGTGCATGCCTCTGCACGGCACCGTACAGGCACGAAGGCGCCGGGGGGCCCGGTCCGCCGATCCGCCCGCGCCCGCCCGTGAACCGTCCACCGGGGCGCCCGGCGGTCACCGGTCCCGCTCCGGCAGCCAGCCGGTCTGGACGAGCCGGCCGCCGCCGCGCCGGGTGGCGAAGTACCCGCGCCCCGGCGGCATGGGACGCCCGCGCACCGCGCCGATGAGATCGCCCTCCGCCGGGTCGCCCGACAGCACCACCCCCTGGGCGCCCAACTCCTTGACGCGCTGCATGAACGGCTCGTACATCGCCCGCGAGGCCCCCGCGGAGCTGCGTGCGACGACGAACCTCACCCCCGCGTCACGGGCGAACGGCAGGCAGTCCGCCAGCGGGGCCAGCGGGCTGCCCGTACCCGTCGCGACCAGGTCGTAGTCGTCGATGACGACGAAGATCCGCGGCCCCGTCCACCAACTGCGCTCCCGCAACTGCCGCGGCGTGACGTCCGCGGGCGGACGGCGGCGCGCGAACACCCCGGCCAGCGCCTCCATATGGGTCCGCAGCGCGTCCGGAGTCGGCGCGTACTCCAGCAGATGGCCCTCCGGCAGCGCGCCCAGCAGCCCCCGCCTGTAGTCCCCGACGACGAGCTTCGCCTCATCGGGGCAGTGGCGGCGCGCGATCTGCCGGACGAGCAGGCGCAGCAGAGCCGTCTTCCCCGACTCGCCCTCGCCGAACACCAGGAAGAACGGATCGGTGTCGAAATCGGCGAACACCGGTTCCAGATCCGTCTCGGCGATCCCGATCGCGACGCCCCGCCGGGGGAACTCGTCCCCCTTCGGCAGCTGATCGGCGGGCAGTACGGCCGGCAGCAGCCGCACGGCGGGCGCGCCCGGACCCGGCCAGTGGGCCCGCACCCGCTCGACCAGCGCGGCCGTGCCGTCACCCGGGCCGCCCGCACCGTCCGCCGGGCCCGCGCACGGCAGCGCGCCCATGAAGTGCAGCCCCTGGGGCACCTGGCCCCGGCCCGGCACCCCGGCGGGCACCTGGGCGGCGGCCTTCCGGTCGAACTCCGAGTCCGACACGTCACCGAGCCGCAGTTCGAGCCGCCCGAGGAGCTGGTCCTTCAGCGCGGCCCGCACCTCCAGGTAGCGGGCGGCCGTGAGGACCACGTGCACCCCGTAGCCCAGCCCGCGCGCGGCGATGTCGGTGACGACCGGTTCCAGCTCGTCGTACTCGGTACGGAAGCCGCCCCAGCCGTCGATGACCAGGAAGACGTCCCCCCAGGGCTCGCCCGGCCGTTCCCCCTCGGCGCGTTCGCGCCGGTACGCGGCCATGGAGCCGGTGCCCCGGGCACGGAACAGCTCCTCGCGGCCCCGCAGCACCCCCGCCACCTCGGCGACCGTGCGCCGCACCCGCTCGGGGTCCAGCCGGGAGGCGACCTGGCCCACGTGCGGCAGCCCCGTGAGCGACGCCAGCGCGCCACCGCCGAAGTCGAGCCCGTAGAACTGGACCTCGCGCGGTGTGTGGGTGAGCGCGAACGACATGATCAGCGTGCGCAGCACCGTCGACTTGCCGGACCGCGGCCCGCCGACCACCAGCAGGTGCCCCGTCGCACCGGAGAAGTCCTGGTACAGCACCTCGCGCCGCTGCTCGAACGGCTTGTCGACCAGCCCGAGCGGGACGGTCAGGCCGCCGGGCCCGCCGTCCACCGCGGCGGTGAATCCGCGCTCCGGGTCCGTCGCGAGATCCGGGAGCAGCTGGTCCAGCGCCGGGGCCCGGTCGAGCGGCGGCAGCCACACCTGATGGGCGGGCACCCCCTGTCCCTCCAGGCGCCGCACCACCACATCGAGCACGGTGTCGGCGAGGGCGTCCGCCCCGGCGGCCGGGGGAGCGACCGCGGCGGCCGGCGCGTCCGCCTCCGGCACCGGCAGCGCGTCGAACAGAGCCGCCACCGGCCCGGCCGCGCCCGGCCCTTCAGCGCCGGCCGAGCCGCCCGGCCGGTAAGGACCCGAGACGTACGCCGCCTTGAACCGCGTCATCTCCCGCGTCCCCGCCTTCAGGAACCCCGAACCGGGCACCGGCGGCAGCTCGTACGCGTCCGCCACGCCCAGCGCAGCCCGCGACTCCTCCGCCGAGAACGTCCGCAGCCCGATCCGGTACGAGAGATACGTCTCAAGGCCGCGCAGCCTGCCCTCCTCCAGCCGCTGCGAGGCCAGCAGCAGATGGACGCCCAGCGACCGGCCGATGCGGCCGATCCGGATGAACACGTCGATGAAGTCGGGTCTGGCGGTGAGCAGTTCGGAGAACTCGTCGATGACCAGCACCAGCGTGGCCAGCGCTTCGAGCGGCGCGCCCGCCGCCCGCGCCCTCTCGTAGTCGTGCACACCGGCGAAGTTGCCCGCCGCCCGCAGCAGCTCCTGGCGGCGCTGCAACTCGCCGCGCAGCGCGTCGCCCATCCGGTCGACCAGCGCGAGGTCGTCGGCCAGATTGGTGATGACGGCCGCCACATGCGGCATCCCCGCCATCCCGGCGAACGTGGCACCGCCCTTGAAGTCCGCGAGCACGAAGTTCAGCGTCTCGGAGGGATGGGTGACCGCCAGCCCGAGGACCAGCGTCCGCAGCAGCTCCGACTTCCCCGAACCGGTCGCCCCCACACACAGGCCGTGCGGCCCCATCCCGTCGAGCGCCGACTCCTTCAGGTCCAGCACCACCGGGCCGCCGTCCTCACCCACCCCGATGGGCACTCGCAGCCGCTCCGCCACCGGGCGCGGCCGCCAGGTCCGCTCCACATCGACCGCGCCCGCGTCGCCCAGATCCAGCAGATCGGTGAAGTCCAGCTCGGCCAGCAGCGGTTCGTCACCCTCACGCCCGCCGGGCCGCAGCGGGGCCAGCCGCCGGGCCAACGCCTCCGCCGCCGGCAGCGAGAGCCCGTCCGGAGCCCCCTCGTACGCCTCGTCCGGCCCCCTCTCCACCCGCAGCCGACCGGACCGCACCACCACCGACAGACCGCCGCGCGCCCCCTCCCGCTCACCCGGCGCCACCTCGACCACCGTCACCCCCTGCGTCCCGCCCGCCGCCGCGAGCACCGAACCCGCCGACGCCCGGACCCCGTCCAGGACCACCACCACATGCGGCCGGTCCGGCAACGGCGCACCCTCCGTACCGAAGCGCGGCCGCCCCTCCAGCAGGCCGCTCAGGAAGGGCTCCAGGCCCGCCGCGTCGTACGCGAACAGCCGCCTCGTACCGGCACCGTCCACCTCGCCCGGCACCTGCACGTGCGGCAGCCACTTCACCCACTCCCAGCACCCCACCGCACCCCGCGCCGCCACGACCGCCACCACCAGGTCCCGCGGCGAGTGCAGCGTCACCAACTGGGCCAGCAACGCCCGCGCCACCGAACGGGCCGGCCCCTCCTGACCCCCCACCCGCACCCGGTACGCCTCCCGCAGCGAGACGCACAACGGCAGCCCCTCCAGCCGGCCGTGCACCCCAACGAACCGCCGCACCGCCGCCGCGCACACCGGCTCCGGCTCACCCGCCGCACTCTCCGGCACCGACAACGGCGTCGAAAGCCCCTGCTCACCGAGCCCGACCCGCACCAGAGCGAAGTCCGCGTCACCCGCCCGCCGCTCCCACACCCGCCGGCCGTCCGCGACCACCGACCACAACTGGTCCGGGGCGGGATGCACATGGAGCAGAGCGTCACGCTGCGCCCGCGCGGTCCGCCGCACCTCGCGCCGGGTCCGCGCCAGATACGCGAGATAGTCGCGCCGGACGTCCGCCGTCCGCCCCTGCGTCCCCCGCCGGTGACGGACCACCTGGGCCCCCACCATCGCCACCGTGGACACCAGCATCAGCACACCCATGACCCGCATGAACGGCGGCGCCTGCGGCGAGAAGAAGAACACCACCGACGAACCCATGCCCAGCACCGGGAGGAGCTGCATCAGCACCCCCTCCCGCTGCCCGCGCGGCAGCACCGGGGGCGGCTCCAACAACACTTCCTTCGAGGGAACTTCCGGCGGCACGTCCCGTGGCGGACGCTTCACGACGATCTGGCTCACCGGTGCATCAATCCTTCGGTGCGGACGGGCGGAAGGCGGGCGCGGCCGCACCGGACACCGGTGCCTCACCTGCCGGCGACCGGCCTTCGAGGGTCCGTGATCCTATGCGCTGTCACCCTTCGCCCCTTTCCGCCCGATAGGGTGGCCCGCCCATCGTGCGGACACCGCCGACCAGCGACGAACAGGGGCCCCCGACACGTGAGTCCGACCGCAACGACCGGTTTCTGCCGGGTGACCGTCGTGACCCCCGACAGCCGGATCGACGTCGCCCTGCCCGAGGACATCGCCGCCGCCGACATCTGGCCGGAGATCCTGCGCCTCACCGGCAGACCCCGGACCACCACCGCCCCCACCGGCTACCACCTCGTACGCCTCGACGGCACGGTCCTGCACGGCGACCGCACCCTCGCGGCCCAACGCGTCCTGGACGGCGAACTCCTCACCCTGCGCCCCTTCGCCGCCTCGCTGCCCCCACCCGTCTTCGACGACGTCGCGGACGCCATCGCCTCGGCCGGGCGCGACCGCCACCTGTGGAGCGACGACCTGCTGCGCGGCGCGGCCCCGGCGGCCGGCGCGCTGCTCCTCCTCCTCGCGGCCCTCGTGCTGTGGCAGGCCGCCCCGGACCACGCCATGCACGGCCTGCCCGGCGTCGTCGCCGGCACCGCGGGACTGCTGCTGATCACCGTCGCGGGGGTACGCGCCCGGGTCTACGCGGACCGCGTCACCGCCACCGCACTCGGCCTCGGCGCCCTGCCCCTCGTCCTCCTCGCCGGCTCCGGCCTCATCGCCCCCGACCCCGGCCGGGGACCGGGGCGGCTGCAATTCCTGCTCGGCTGCGCCGCCGTCCTGGTCGCCGCCACCGTCCTGACCGCGCTCGCCCCGCGCGGCGACGCCCCCTTCGTCGGCGCGGCCCTCCTTTCCGGCGCGGGCGCCCTGGCGGCCTTCGCCGCGATCCTCACCGAAACCTCCGCCACCCGGACCGCCGCCGTCTGCGCCCCGGCCGCCCTCGGCCTCATCGCCTTCCTGCCCGGCCTCTCCGCCCGCTTCGCCCGGCTCCCCATCGGACACGCCCCGCCGGACCCCGCCGACCCCCTCGCCGATACGGACCCGGACCCCGATTCCGGCCCGCGCGCCGCCCCCGTCGACGCCCGCCTCGTCGCGGACCGGGCCCGGCGCGGCCACGAACTGCTGCTCGGCCTGGCCGGCGGCTGCGCGGGCCTGGTCACGGCGGCCGCCGCCGTACTCGGCTGCTCCGGCGACACCTGGGGCCGGCTCCTCGCCCTCGCCGCGGGGCTCGCGCTCCTGCTGCGCGCCCGCCTCTTCCGCTACACCGCCCAGGTCCTGTGCCTGCTCACGGCGGGCATCGGCGCGCTCGCCGCCCTGGTCGCCGGCCTCGCCCTGACCTCCCACGGCGCCGGTCCGGCCGCGCACCTCCCTGCCGCCGGTATGTGCGCGGGCCTCGTCGCGGGCGCCGTACTCCTCACCGCCGCCGGGGTGACCGTCCCGCGCAAGGGCCTGACCCCGTTCTGGGGGAGGTGCCTGGACCTGGCCGAGAGCGCGCTCCTGCTCTCCCTCGTACCGCTCTGCCTCGCCGTCCTCGACCTCTTCGCCCGCGCGAGGGCGCTCACCGGCTGACACCCGTCGGGGCCGGTCCGGGCGGCTGGTAGTCTGGCTGTGGCCGTTTGTGTACGCGTTCCCGGTTCGCTCTGGGAACTGCGCTCATCGGACCCTCGCTCCCGAGTCACCCAAGCTCCCCTGAGAACCAGACCAGGGGCACTCGTGGGCGCATCGAAGACCAAGAGGAGTACCGCGTGCCGCTCGACGCCGCTACGAAGAAGCAGATCATGACCGAGTTCGCGCAGAAGGAGGGCGACACCGGTTCCCCCGAGGTTCAGGTCGCCATGCTCTCGCGCCGCATCTCGGACCTCACCGAGCACCTCAAGACGCACAAGCACGACCACCACTCCCGCCGTGGTCTGCTGATCCTGGTCGGCCAGCGTCGCCGCCTCCTGCAGTACCTGGCCAAGAAGGACATCCAGCGCTTCCGTGCGCTCGTCGACCGCCTCGGCATCCGCCGCGGTGCGGCCGGCGGCGCCAAGTAAGGACGCTGCGCAAGGGAGCGGTTCCCTCACTCAGGGGGCCGCTCCCTTTGCCGTACGTGCGGTACCGGGGGCAACCTCAGTAACCTGGACGTACAACAACAGACGAGGAGAGGCGCCCCACGGCCGCCGCCGGTCCTCGGTAGTGGCCCCCGGGACAACGCCCGGGAGCTTCGATCGAAGACCGGCCCCGCACACACGGCGCGCTTCTCCGCTCCGTCCGACGCCACACGGGCGCCGGGACGAAAGACGACGAGTATGGAGAATTCACTAGTGGAGAACGAGACCCACTACGCCGAGGCCGTTATCGACAACGGAACCTTCGGCACCCGCACCATCCGCTTCGAGACGGGCCGCCTTGCCAAGCAGGCCGCAGGCTCCGCCGTCGCGTACCTGGACGACGACACCATGGTGCTGTCGGCCACCACCGCTTCCAAGCGGCCCAAGGACAACCTCGACTTCTTCCCCCTCACGGTGGACGTCGAGGAGCGGCAGTACGCCGCAGGCAAGATCCCCGGCTCCTTCTTCCGCCGGGAGGGCCGCCCCTCCGAGGACGCGATCCTCACCTGCCGCCTGATCGACCGCCCGCTGCGCCCCTCCTTCACCAAGGGCCTGCGCAACGAGATCCAGATCGTCGAGACGATCATGGCGCTCAACCCCGACCACCTGTACGACGTGGTCGCGATCAACGCCGCCTCCGCCTCCACGATCCTGGCGGGCCTGCCCTTCTCCGGCCCGATCGGCGCCACCCGCGTCGCCCTGATCAAGGGCCAGTGGGTCGCCTTCCCGACGCACACCGAGCTCGAGGACGCCGTCTTCGACATGGTCGTCGCCGGCCGCGTCCTGGAGGACGGCGACGTCGCGATCATGATGGTCGAGGCCGAGGCCACCGAGAAGACCATCCAGCTCGTCAAGGACGGCGCCGAGGCCCCGACCGAAGAGGTCGTCGCCGCCGGTCTGGAAGCCGCGAAGCCCTTCATCAAGGCGCTCTGCAAGGCCCAGTCCGACCTCGCCGCCAAGGCCGCCAAGCCCACCGGTGAGTTCCCGGTCTTCCTCGACTACCAGGACGACGTCCTGGAGGCGCTCACCAAGGCCGTCAGCACCGAGCTCTCCAAGGCGCTCACCATCGCCGGCAAGCAGGAGCGCGAGGCGGAGCTCGACCGCATCAAGGAGATCGCGGGCGAGAAGCTCCTCCCGGCCTTCGAGGGCCGCGAGAAGGAGATCTCCGGTGCCTACCGCGCGCTGACCAAGAAGCTGGTCCGCGAGCGCGTCATCAAGGACAAGGTCCGCATCGACGGCCGCGGCGTCACGGACATCCGTACGCTCGCCGCCGAGGTCGAGGCCATCCCGCGCGTGCACGGCTCGGCGCTGTTCGAGCGTGGCGAGACCCAGATCCTGGGCGTCACCACCCTCAACATGCTCCGCATGGAGCAGCAGCTGGACACCCTCTCCCCGGTGACCCGCAAGCGCTACATGCACAACTACAACTTCCCGCCGTACTCCGTCGGCGAGACCGGCCGCGTGGGCTCGCCCAAGCGCCGCGAGATCGGCCACGGAGCGCTCGCCGAGCGCGCCATCGTGCCGGTCCTGCCGTCGCGCGAGGAGTTCCCCTACGCGATCCGCCAGGTCTCCGAGGCGCTGGGCTCCAACGGCTCGACGTCCATGGGCTCGGTCTGCGCCTCCACCATGTCCCTGCTGAACGCCGGTGTGCCCCTCAAGGCCGCCGTCGCCGGCATCGCCATGGGCCTGATCTCCCAGGAGATCGACGGCAAGACCCACTACGTCGCCCTCACCGACATCCTCGGTGCCGAGGACGCGTTCGGTGACATGGACTTCAAGGTCGCCGGTACGAAGCAGTTCGTGACCGCGCTCCAGCTCGACACCAAGCTCGACGGCATCCCCGCCTCGGTCCTGGCCGCCGCGCTGAAGCAGGCCCGTGACGCCCGCCTCCACATCCTCGACGTGATGAACGAGGCCATCGACGTCCCGGACGAGATGTCCCCGAACGCCCCGCGGATCATCACCGTCAAGATCCCGGTGGACAAGATCGGTGAGGTCATCGGCCCCAAGGGCAAGATGATCAACCAGATCCAGGAGGACACCGGCGCCGACATCACGATCGAGGACGACGGCACCATCTACATCGGTGCCCAGCAGGGCTCGCAGGCCGAGGCCGCCCGCGCCACGATCAACGCGATCGCCAACCCGACCATGCCGGAGGTCGGCGAGCGCTACCTGGGTACGGTCGTCAAGACCACCACCTTCGGTGCGTTCGTGTCGCTCATGCCGGGCAAGGACGGCCTGCTGCACATCTCGCAGATCCGCAAGCTCGCCGGTGGCAAGCGCGTGGAGAACGTCGAGGACGTGCTCGGCGTCGGCGCCAAGGTCCAGGTCGAGATCGCCGAGATCGACTCCCGCGGCAAGCTCTCCCTCATCCCCGTCATCGAGGGTGAAGAGGACGAGAAGAAGGACGACACCGACAAGTGACGTCCCGTAGTTCCGCGACGACGGCCCGCCCCTCCTCCGAGGGGCGGGCCGTCGCCCGTACCCAAACGCTCCTCAAGGGCAGCAACGGCATCGGCACCGTGCGCCGCACGGTCCTCCCCGGCGGCCTCCGCGTCGTCACCGAGACCCTGCCCTCCGTACGCTCCGCGACCTTCGGCATCTGGGCCAACGTCGGATCACGCGACGAGACCCCCGCCCTGAACGGCGCGACGCACTACCTCGAACACCTCCTCTTCAAGGGCACCGCCAAGCGCAGCGCCCTCGACATCTCCTCCGCCATCGACGCGGTCGGCGGCGAGATGAACGCCTTCACGGCGAAGGAGTACACCTGCTACTACGCGCGGGTCCTCGACACGGACCTGCCGCTGGCCATCGACGTCGTCTGCGACATGCTGACCGGCTCGCTGATCGCCCCCGAGGACGTCGACGCCGAACGCGGCGTGATCCTCGAAGAGATCGCGATGACGGAGGACGACCCGGGCGACTGCGTGCACGACCTGTTCGCGCACACGATGCTCGGCGACACCCCGCTCGGCCGCCCCGTCCTCGGCACGGTCGACACGATCAACGCCCTGAACCGCGGCCAGATCGCCCGCTTCTACAAGAAGCACTACGACCCCACCCGCCTGGTCGTGGCCGCCGCCGGCAACATCGACCACGCCACCGTCGTACGCCAGGTCCGCAAGGCGTTCGAACGAGCCGGTGCCCTCACCCGCACCGACGCCGTCCCCACCGCGCCCCGCGAGGGCTCCCGCGCCCTGCGCACCGCCGGCCGGGTCGAGGTGCTGGGCCGCAAGACCGAGCAGGCCCACGTGGTCCTCGGCATGCCGGGACTGGCCCGCACCGACGAGCGCCGCTGGGCCCTCGGCGTCCTCAACACCGCCCTCGGCGGCGGTATGAGCTCCCGCCTCTTCCAGGAGGTACGGGAGAAGCGCGGCCTCGCCTACAGCGTCTACTCGTACACCTCCGGCTTCGCGGACTGCGGCCTGTTCGGCGTGTACGCGGGCTGCCGGCCCAGCCAGGTGCACGACGTCCTCAAGATCTGCCGCGACGAGCTCGACCGGGTCGCGTCGGACGGACTGAGCGACGAGGAGATCGGCCGCGCCATCGGCCAGCTCTCCGGCTCCACCGTCCTCGGCCTGGAGGACACCGGCGCGCTGATGAACCGCATCGGCAAGAGCGAGCTGTGCTGGGGCGAGCAGATGTCGGTCGACGACATGCTGGCCCGTATCGGCGAGGTGACACCGGACGACGTCCGCTCGGTGGCGGGCGAGATCCTCGGACACCGCCCCTCGCTGTCCGTCATCGGACCGCTCAAGGACAAGCAGGCCGGCCGCCTCCACGAAGCGGTCGCCTAAATCCTCCCGTAAGGAAGCAGAGCAATGAGCAAGCTGCGCGTGGCCGTTCTCGGCGCCAACGGCCGTATCGGCTCCGAGGCGGTACGAGCCGTCGAGGCCGCCGACGACCTGGAGCTGGTGGCCGCACTCGGCCGGGGCGACAAGCTGGAGACCCTGGCGGAGACCGGCGCCCAGGTCGCCGTCGAGCTCACCACCCCCGCGTCGGTGATGGACAACCTCGACTACTGCGTCGGCCACGGCATCCACGCGGTGGTCGGCACCACCGGCTGGACCGACGAACGGCTCGCGCAGCTCAACACCTGGCTCTCCGCATCCCCGGAGACCGGTGTGCTCATCGCACCGAACTTCTCCATCGGCGCGGTCCTCACCATGAAGTTCGCCCAGCAGGCGGCCCGCTACTTCGAGTCCGTCGAGGTCATCGAGCTCCACCACCCCAACAAGGCCGACGCCCCCTCGGGCACCGCCGCCCGCACCGCCCAGCTCATCGCCGACGCCCGCCGCGAGGCGGGCTGCGCCCCCCAGCCGGACGCCACCAGCACGGCACTGGACGGGGCGCGCGGCGCGGACGTCGACGGCATCCCGGTCCACTCGGTCCGCCTGCGCGGCCTGCTGGCCCACCAGGAGGTGCTGCTCGGCGGCGAGGGGGAGACCCTCACCATCCGGCACGACTCCCTGCACCACAGCAGCTTCATGCCGGGCATCCTGCTCGGCGCCCGCCGCGTGGTGACCACTCCCGGCCTCACGTTCGGCCTGGAACACTTCCTCGACCTGAACTGACTGGCCCGCCATGCGCGCAAAGATCACTTACGTCGTCACCGCCGTCGTCCTCGTCTTCTACTTCGTCCTGGTCGGCAGCCGCGGCGTCCTGCTCATCGAGCACGGCACCCTCATCACGGTGACCTTCGGGATCGCCGTACTGGTCCTGCCGGCGATCGGCGTCTGGTTCCTGTGGAAGAACACCCAGTTCGTCCGCAGGGCCAACGCCCTGGCCGCCGAGCTGGACGCCGAGGGCGGCCTGCCGGTCGACGAGCTGCTGCGTACGCCCAGCGGCCGGATCGACCGGGACTCAGCCGACGCGGTGTTCGCCCGCCGCCGCGAGGAGACCGAGGACGCCCCCGACGACTGGCGCTGCTGGTTCCGCCTGGCCGTCGCCTACCAGGACGCCCGCGACACTCCCCGAGCCCGCAAGGCCATGCAACGAGCAATCGCCCTGCACGCGGCCACACCCAAGCCCAGCCCGCCCGGCGACCACTCCAGCCCGTCCGGCGAACAGTCCAGCCCGTCCGACGACCATTCCAGCCCGTCCGGCGTTTGAGGACAAAAAAGAGCCGTCCGGCGATTGAGGACACCCCACTCGCCGGACGGCCACGCACGACCTACCGCTACCGCTACCGCTGCCGGTACTCGTCCCCCCACGCCTCAATCGTGTCGGCGGCCCGATCAAACGCCTCCCCCCGCGCAAGGAAATCCGCGTTGGAGTCGGTGAGCAGCGGCGGCACCGCGTCCCCGCCCTTGCGGACGACGATCAGCGCCTGGCCCTGCACCGTACGGGGGAGCCCGAGCCACTTCACCGGCTGCTGCACCGTACGCACGGCGGTGGCCCCGCTCCACGGCACGGTCGTCGTCCGGAAGAAGCTCACACGGCGCACCCCGTGCCGGCTCACCCAGGCGCCGATGCGCAGCATCCGCAGCGCGCACAGGATGATCGCCAGGGCGAGCGCGAAGCACGCGCCCGCCCCGGGCAGCGCCCCGGCGAACGCGGTGATCATCCCCGCGAACAGGATGAACGAGGCGAGCAGCAGCAGACCGGCCGCGGCGGCGACCCGCCACGGACCGGGACGGTAGGGCCGCCGCCAGCTGTCGTGGTCGTCGAACGGCAGCGCGACGTCCTCAGCGTCCGCGTCAAACGCGCGGTCGGCCGTCAGGAAGGGCAGGGGCACGACTGATCCTCACTCACAAGCACGCTCGATTGCTGTGCCCGGTGAGGCTACCGAGCAGGTGCCCGGCCGGACCACCCCAGGGGGTCCGTCCGGGTCAGCGCGCGTGCGCGGCCTCGGTCTGCTGGCTGTGCGCGGGTGACTTCTCGGGGGCCAGCGCGGGCAGCCCGAGCAGCAGTGCCCCGACGAGTCCACCGACGACGGCGAGACCGACCAGGACGCTTCCGGCCCGCTCGGAGACGGTGCTGCGGGGGCGCGGAGGCGGTGTGACGTTACTGCGGAACCGGTCGGCCTCGGCGACGAACGAGAACGGGACGGATTCACGCCGGCGGAACATGAGGTGGCTCTCCTTGAATTCTCTTTCGGGTGGTGCTACTGAGTCAGACGTACGGCGGGCCCGATCGGTGCCCCGAATCGCCGGTTCGCCCGGGGAAATCACAAGAAAGCCACCGGGCAGACGCGGAGGCGGGGGTCCCGGTTCGCGGCCCGTAAAGTGGACGCCGCCCGAGCGACACCATTGGAAGGACCCGTCGGTGACCGACACCCCCGAGCCCACAAAGGCCCACTTCCGCAGCGATGTCACCGTTGACCTGGTGAAATCCGCCGCGGGTGACGCCGACGTACTGTTCGCAGCCCGTGTCTCCACGGCCGGCGAGCAGTCCCTGGAGGAGGTCACCAAGGACCCCGAGCGTTCGAAGGGGCTCATCAACTTCCTGATGCGGGACCGGCACGGAAGCCCGTTCGAGCACAACTCGATGACCTTCTTCATCAGCGCCCCGATCTTCGTGTTCCGCGAGTTCATGCGGCACCGCGTCGGCTGGTCGTACAACGAGGAATCGGGCCGCTACAGGGAGCTGGAGCCGGTCTTCTACGTCCCCGGAGAGTCCCGCAAGCTCATCCAGCAGGGCCGCCCCGGCAAGTACGAGTTCGTCGAGGGCACCCCGGAGCAGCACGCGCTGACCAGCCGGGCGATGGAGGAGTCCTACCGGCGGTCCTACGACGCGTACCAGGAGATGCTGGCCGCGGGCGTGGCCCGCGAGGTGGCCCGCTCGGTCCTCCCGGTCGGCCTGTTCTCCACGATGTACGCCACCTGCAACGCGCGCTCGCTGATGCACTTCCTCGGCCTGCGTACGCAACACGAGATGGCGAAGGTGCCGTCGTTCCCGCAGCGGGAGATCGAGATGGTCGGCGAACAGATGGAGGCGCACTGGGCGCGGCTCATGCCGCTCACCCATGCAGCCTTCAACAAAAACGGACGTGTCGCCCCATAGGGCGGTGTCCGTATTGCGGCGTTTCGTGAAGTTCATCTAGGCTGATCAAACGGACCCGGCACTGCTTGAACCCCCGAGCAGGCAGTGCCGGGCTCCTCTTGCTTGTCCCCCCGAGGGGGCACCGTGCGCCGAGCAACGAGTAGCGTGTTACCCATGGCTCCGATCTCCACTCCGCAGACCCCCTTCGGGCGGGTCCTCACCGCTATGGTCACGCCGTTCACGGCGGACGGCGCTCTCGACATCGAGGGCGCGCAGCGGCTCGCCACCCACCTGGTGGACGCAGGCAACGACGGCCTGATCATCAACGGCACCACCGGCGAGTCACCGACCACCAGCGACGCGGAGAAAGACCAGCTCGTGAGGGCGGTCCTCGAAGCAGTGGGCGACCGGGCACACATCGTCGCCGGCATCGGGACCAACGACACCCGCCACAGCGTCGAGCTCGCCCGCACCGCCGAGCGCAGCGGCGTCCACGGCCTCCTCGCTGTGACGCCGTACTACAACAAGCCCCCGCAGGAGGGCCTGCTGCGGCACTTCACCGCCATCGCGGACGCCACCGGACTGCCGGTGATGCTCTACGACATTCCCGGCCGCAGCGGGGTGCCGATCGACACGGAGACGCTCGTCCGGCTGGCCGAGCACCCGCGCATCGTCGCGAACAAGGACGCCAAGGGCGACCTCGGCCGCGCGAGCTGGGCCATCGCCCGATCGGGCCTCGCCTGGTACTCCGGCGACGACATGCTGAACCTCCCGCTCCTGTCGGTCGGCGCGGTCGGCCTCGTCTCCGTCGTCGGCCACGTCGTCACTCCCGAGCTGCGGGCCCTCATCGAGGCCCACCTCGGCGGAGACGTCCAGAAGGCCACGGAGATCCACCAGAAGCTGCTGCCGGTCTTCACCGGCATGTTCCGCACCCAGGGCGTGATCACCACCAAGGCCGCGCTGACGCTCCAGGGCCTCCCGGCCGGCCCCCTGCGCCTGCCCCTGGTGGAGCTCACCGCCCAGGAAACGGCACAGCTCAAGATCGACCTCGCCGCCGGCGGGGTACAGCTCTGACAACCGACTTCACAACTGCATACGCGTCACAACTGAACACGCGGAGAAAACCGCGCCACAGCACGGCCCAAGACAACAGCAAGTGCACGAATGACATGCGCGCCACGTGCCCAAGCGGTACGTGGCGCGCGTGGTAAGGAGAGTCTTTTGAGTCATCCGCATCCTGAACTCGGCACCCCGCCGAAGCTCGCGAAGGGCGCCCTGCGGGTCACCCCGCTCGGCGGCCTCGGCGAGATCGGCCGCAACATGACGGTCTTCGAGTACGGCGGCCGCCTGCTCATCGTCGACTGCGGCGTCCTCTTCCCCGAGGAGGAGCAGCCCGGGATCGACCTGATCCTTCCCGACTTCACGACCATCCGGGACCGCCTCGACGACGTCGAGGGCATCGTCCTCACGCACGGCCACGAGGACCACATCGGCGGTGTCCCGTACCTGCTGCGCCTGAAGCCGGACATCCCGCTCATCGGCTCCAAGCTGACCCTCGCGCTCATCGAGGCCAAGCTCCAGGAGCACCGCATCCGCCCGTACACCCTTGAGGTGGCGGAGGGGCAGCGTGAGCGCATCGGCGTCTTCGACTGCGAGTTCGTCGCGGTCAACCACTCCATCCCGGACGCCCTCGCGGTCGCCATCCGCACGCCCGCGGGCATGGCCGTCGCCACAGGTGACTTCAAGATGGACCAGCTCCCGCTGGACGGCCGCCTCACCGACCTCCACGCCTTCGCCCGGCTGAGCGAGGAGGGCATCGACCTGCTGCTCTCCGACTCCACGAACGCCGAGGTCCCGGGCTTCGTCCCGCCCGAGCGGGACATCCAGAACGTCCTGCGCACCGTCTTCGCCAATGCGCAGAAGCGCATCATCGTGGCGAGCTTCGCCAGCCATGTGCACCGCATCCAGCAGATCCTGGACACGGCCCACGAGTACGGCCGCAGGGTCGCCTTCGTCGGGCGCTCGATGGTCCGGAACATGGGCATCGCCCGTGATCTGGGGTACCTCAAGGTGCCCGCGGGACTCGTGGTGGACGTCAAGACGCTGGACGACCTGCCGGACGACGAGGTCGTGCTCGTCTGCACCGGTTCACAGGGCGAGCCGATGGCGGCCCTGTCCCGGATGGCCAACCGCGACCACCAGATCCGCATCGTCCAGGGCGACACGGTCATCCTGGCGTCGTCGCTGATCCCCGGGAACGAGAACGCGGTCTACCGCGTGATCAACGGCCTCTCCCGCTGGGGCGCCAACGTCGTCCACAAGGGCAACGCCAAGGTCCACGTCTCGGGCCACGCCTCGGCCGGCGAGCTCCTGTACTTCTACAACATCTGCCGGCCGAAGAACCTGATGCCGGTGCACGGCGAGTGGCGCCACCTGCGGGCCAACGCCGAACTCGGCGCCCTCACCGGGGTACCGAAGGACCACATCGTCATCGCCGAGGACGGCGTGGTGGTCGACCTCGTCGACGGCAAGGCCAAGATCGTCGGCAAGGTCCAGGCCGGGTACGTGTACGTCGACGGCCTCTCGGTCGGCGACGTCACGGAGACCTCCCTCAAGGACCGTCGCATCCTCGGCGACGAGGGCATCATCTCGGTGTTCCTGGTGGTCGACAGCACCTCGGGCAAGATCGTGGGCGGTCCCCACATCCAGGCCCGCGGCTCCGGCATCGACGACTCGGCGTTCACCGCGGTCGTGCCGAAGGTCGAAGAGGCGCTCAACAAGTCGGCCCAGGACGGCGTGATGGAGCCCCACCAGCTCCAGCAGCTGATCCGCCGCACGGTGGGCAAGTGGGTCTCCGACACCTACCGCCGGCGCCCGATGATCCTCCCCGTCGTCGTCGAGGTCTGACCCTCCGACAGGCGCGAACTCCGGAGCGGAGCCCCCGATTTGCATCGGGGCGCTCCGCTCCAGTACGTTTACGTCTCCGCCTCACCGGGAAGCAGCCCGCGCACTCGTGCGTCGCGATGCTCCCGCAGGGGGGCGGGAATTCCGACTCAGAACTTCTGATAAAGTCGGAGCCGCCGGAAAGGGAAACGCGAAAGCGAAGAACTGGAAAGCGAAAAGGCACGACCCGCTTCGACCGGGAATCGGACACGAAAGAGTCTGATAGAGTCGGAAACGCAAGATCGAAGGGAAGCGCCCGGAGGAAAGCCCGCAGGGGTGAGTACAAAGGAAGCGTCCGTTCCTTGAGAACTCAACAGCGTGCCAAAAGTCAACGCCAGATATGTTGATACCCCGGCCTGCTTCGGCAGGT
>NZ_SSBI01000002.1 GCF_004795015.1 Streptomyces sp. A1277
TGTGGTACCCGCTCCGCGGGTACCACATCGCTGCGCGATGTGCAAGCGAACCCCCGCGCTGCGCGCGGGGGTTGCGCTCCCGCTCCGCGAGAGCGCCAGCGGGTGGCTTCGCCACCCGCCCACCCCCGGTGCTGCGCACCGGGGGTGACAGTCCGTCCGCTGCGCTCCCGGACTGGCGGGACTATGTCCCGCTGCCAGGCTTCCGCTGCGCTCCAGTCTGGGTCAGGCCGGGTCGCTCCGCTCCCCGACCTGACGGCCCTTCCGGCGCGCCTCCAGGGCTTTGGGCCCGCTGACGCGGGCCAGGCTGGCTACGAGGTGAGGGGTTGCTCGTTCGTGTGAGTTCTGGTGTAGCGAGTACATCGAAGTGATGCACCATGTACCGTTGGCGGAAACACAGGACACCCCCAACCACCCGGGAACCTCCCCGGAATTCCGAGAGGAACGACCGAAGATGACCGGTCACCACGAATCTACCGGACCCGATCCCGCGCTGAGCAGCGATTCCATCCGCCGGGTGGGCCAGTATCAGACGGCGGGCGTCAAAGCCCGGCTCCGGCTGTTCGGGCTCCTGGAGGCGCAGGGCGTGCCCGCGAGCGAGGCGGACAACCTGGTGGCCGCGCTGGAGGCCGGGGCGGTAGCAGGGGCGCAGTGCGAGGTCGTGGAGCTGGGCGGCATGGCGCCGCGCCCGCGTGGCCCGGAGTTCGGGGACGGCTGGGACAAGGGCGTGACGGCCGTGAGCGAGGCCCTGGTGGGCATCGCGGACCGGGAGTGGTCCCGGCGCGGCGGCCGGTCGGCCGGGGCCGCTGAACTGGCCGTACACATCGCGGACGTGAGGCAGCGTGAGCGGGCCGACCTGGTGCGGCTGGAGCGGTACGTCCGGGAAGCCGTACTGCCGGCCACCTACCCGCACACCACGGTGCGCCGCCAGGTGCTGGAGGCGCTGGGTGAGGCCGGCGGTCTGTGCACCGCGCAGACGGTCAACAGCGATGGGTACTACGTCGTCTGCACGCTCGATGCCGGTCACTACGACCCGGACGACAAGCCGCCCTTCAAGGACGGAAAGCCCGGTGGCTGGCACAAGGCTGGTGCGTCGATCTGGAACGACCTGGGCGCGGCCTGCATTCCGCATGCGGCCCTCTGAAAAGGCCACACGAATTCAGCGCTCGGGGAGGAACAGAATGTCAGCGATTCGGCTTAAGGAACACCAGGTAGATCAGCGGTCGGCGTTTCGTAGGTGGGTGGGATTCCCTGCAAGGTCATCTGTGCCCCCGCAGGGTGCCCGGGGCACGATCGTGTCAGCGACCGGCTCGGGCAAGACGATCACGGCCGCCGCGTGCGCGCTGGAGAGCTTCGCGGACGGCCGGATCCTCGTCACCGTCCCGACCCTGGACCTGCTCGCGCAGACCGCCCAGGCGTGGCGGGCGGTGGGCCACCGGGCGCCGATGGTCGCGGTGTGCTCGCTGGAGAACGACGCGGTCCTCAACTCGCTCGGGGTGCGCACCACCACGAACCCGATCCAGCTCGCCCTTTGGGCCGGGCACGGGCCGGTCATCGTGTTCGCCACGTACGCCTCGCTCGTGGACCGCGAGGACATCGACGCACCCGAGGGCCAGCGGAAGGTTCGCGGGCCACTGGAGGCCGCTCTGGCGGGCGGGGAGCGGCTCTACGGCCAGCGCATGGACGGCTTCCACCTCGCGATCGTGGATGAGGCCCACGGAACCGCTGGTGATCTTGGCCGTCCGTGGGCGGCGATCCACGACAACGCCCGCATCCCGGCGGACTTCCGGCTGTACCTGACCGCCACGCCACGCATCCTCGCCGCGGCCCGCCCTCAGAAGGGCGCGGACGGCCAGGAGGCGGAGATCGCGACCATGGCCGACGACCCGAACGGGACGTACGGCGCGTGGCTCGCGGAGCTCGGGCTGAGCGAGGCGATCGAGCGGGAGATCCTCGCCGGGTTCGAGATCGACGTGCTGGAGATCCGCGATCCCTCCCCCGCGATCGGGGAGTCGGAGGAGGCGCGGCGGGGCCGGCGCCTGGCGCTCCTGCAGACCGCGCTCCTGGAGCACGCCGCCGCGTACAACCTCCGTACGGTCATGACGTTCCACCAGAAGGTCGAAGAGGCCCGCGCGTTCGCGGAGAAGCTGCCGGAGACGGCAGCCGAGCTGTACGTCAACGATGCCTCCGATGAAGACCTGGCCGGCGCTGACAAGCTGCCGAAGTCCTCGATCGACGCGGAGTTCTACGAGCTGGAGGCCGGCCGCCACGTACCCCCGGACCGGGTGTGGTCGGCGTGGCTGTGCGGCGACCACACCGTCGCCGAACGGCGCGAGAAGATCCGCCAGTTCGCCAACGGCATCGACGCGGCCGGACACCGGGTCCACCGTGCCTTCCTCGCCAGCGTTCGCGTGCTCGGGGAGGGCGTCGACATCACCGGCGAGCGGGGAGTCGACTCGATCTGCTTCGCGGACACCCGCGGCTCGCAGGTGGAGATCGTCCAGAACATCGGCCGGGCGCTGCGGCTCAACAAGGACGGCTCCACCAAGGTGGCCAGGATCATCGTGCCGGTGTTCCTGGAGCCGAACGAGGACCCGACCGACATGGTCGCCAGCGCCAGCTTCCGCCCCCTCGTAGCGGTCCTCCAGGGCCTGCGCTCGCATGACGAACGACTGGTCGAACAGCTTGCCTCCCGCGCACTCACGAGCGGGAAGCGCAAGATCCACGTCCAGCGTGACGAGGACGGGCGGATCGTCGGGGCCGGCGGCGAGAGCGAGGGCGACGACCAGGAGCCGGGCGACGACACCGACGCCGCTGCCGAGTCCGCGCTGCTCCACTTCTCCAGCCCGCGCGACGCGGCGACGATCGCGGCGTTCCTGCGCACCCGGGTGTACCGGCCGGAGTCGCTGGTGTGGCTGGAGGGCTACCAGGCCCTCATCCGCTGGCGGGCGGAGAACGAGATCACCGGCGTCTACGCCGTCCCGTACGACGTGGAGGTCGAGGTCGGCGTCACCAAGGACTTCCCCCTCGGGCGGTGGGTCCACCAGCAGCGCAAGGCACGACGGGTCGGGGAGCTGGAGGATCGCCGCAAGACCCTGCTGGACGCTCCGGAGGCCGGGATGCTCTGGGACCCGGGCGAGGAAGCCTGGGAGGCCAAGCTGGCCGCACTGCGGTCGTACCGGCGGGCGACAGGGCATCTCGCGCCGCGTCAGGACGCGGTGTGGGGCGAGGGCGAGGCCATGGTGCCCATCGGGCAGCACATGGCCAACCTCCGCAGGAAGGGCACGAAGAACGGTCTGGGCAAGGACGAGGACACCGCGGCAACCCGGGCCGCACAGCTCGCCGCGATCGACAAGGACTGGAACTGCCCCTGGCCGCTGGACTGGCAGAGGCACCAGCGCGTCCTGGCGGACCTGGTCGACGCTGACGGCCAGCTGCCCGACATCGCCCCAGGCGTCCTCATGGACGGCGACGACATCGGCCGGTGGCTCCAGCAGCAGAAGCAGCCGGCTACCTGGGCGCGGCTGCTGCCCGAGCAGCAAGAGCGACTGACCGCCCTGGGCGTGGAACCCGCCCAGGCGCCGCCACCAGCCCCGGCAGCCGACCGTGCGGCGAAGGGGCCGAGCAAGGCGCAGCAGGCGTTCCAGCGGGGCCTGGCAGCCCTTGCGCAGTGGGTGGAGCGGGAAGGTGCGGACCGGCCGGTGCCGCGCGCCCACGGGGAGGAGATCGCGGTCGAGGGCGAGGTGGAGCCGGTGGTGGTGAGGCTGGGCGTGTGGGTCTCGAACACCAAGAGCCGGCGCGACAAGCTCACCGCCGACCAGCTCGCCGCCCTCACGAAGCTGGGGGTGGACTGGGCCTGACCGAGGCACGTCCGGCTGTCCGTGGTGGGCGGCTGGTGCTCACTGCCTTTCTCGGGGTGGGAAGAATCCTTGGCGTTCCGAACCGTCCACGCTGAATGCGTGGACGGTGGCACGCCCTCTGATGCTCGCTGGCGGTGTCGGGTTCTCGATCACGATGACCTGGCCCGGCGGATTCTCCAGGAGGTCGCGGTAGAAGTTCTCGGCGACGTCGGCGGTCATCAGCTCGGGACGGTCTTCGTGCGGGTCTTCGGGCCGGCGGTAGGTGAGGACCGGAGTGTCGAGCACGACGAAGCCCGGGTGGATCAGGTCGCGGGCTGTGTTCCGGCGCGCAAGTGATACGGCGAAGGCGGCGTGGAGGATGGATCGCATGCCCCTGCCGCGGCTCTTTCGCGGCTGTCCGTCAACGGAGAGCTCGGCAGTCGTTGGGTCGTAGCGGACGCGGTTGCTCCCCGGAACATGCCAGGCTTCCAAGGTCTCATGGATCATGCGCTCGAAGTCGGCGACGTCGGCGGCGGGGATGCCGTCGGGACGGGCAGTCGGCGGAGCGGGAGCCACGGTGGACAGCGATGCCTTGAGGTCTTCGAGCTGCTCGATCTGAGCGTGCAGGGCCAGCTCGTTTTCGACCCGTGAGCGGGCGTTCAGTAGTTCGGTGGCGTCCGTGTCGACAGGTTGCATCCGTTGATCGAGTGCGCGGAGCTCCGCAGCGTTGTGTGTGAGCTCTTCGTGTCGGGCAGCACGGGCCGATTCAATTTCCGCTGCCTGCTCTTCCAAGTCCTCGATCATGAGGAGCAGGTCGCTGAGCAGATCTGTTGTCTTACGCGTCTCGGTAGATACAGACGCTGCCAGCTGGGTGCTCTCGGCGAGGTGGTGCTCCGGGTGCTGGTGTTGGGGCTCGGCGCCGCAGAAGACGCAGGTCCCGGTCTGGAAGTAGCCTAGTAGGGTTCCGGCTTCACCGACCATCTGGAGCCGGGCCAAGTCTGACTCGTACTGCTCTTTCAGCAGAGCGAATCGTGCGAGCAGCTGCTCGACCTCGTCGCCCCGCTGCTGGGCCGCGAGGTTGATTTCTTCCAGGCCCCGGCGGTCACGGAGAAGGCTGGTGCGGATTTCAGCAAGTTCGACGGCGGCGGTGGTCACCTCGCCGAGGGCCGCCTGCAGGCGGTCGAGTTGCTCCCGCAGTTGCGACTGGTTTGCCTCCATCGTGAGCTTTCCGCGGTTCTCGTCGATCAGGTGGTCGATGACCGCGATCTTCCCCTTGCCGAACTGCTTCTCCAGATTGCTTGGCGCTGCAGGGCGTTCCGGCTCTTCCTCTCCGCTGAGGAGGAGTTTGAAGACCGACTTCTCCCTGGTTTCGTTCAGGGGATTTCGGGTGCCCAGTACCGGAGAGTGCTGATCTGCCATGCGTGTGTCGTTGACGACGGCCAGGCGCGCGAGGTCCCGAAAGTTCAGCGGCAGCACGTTGCCGCGGCCGCTCTGGAGGATCCGCTGGCCGTCGATTCCCAGGACGGTCAGCAGGTAGCGGGAGATGTTTTTCTTCGACTTGGCGTTGTGCTTGAACTTGAGAGTCTCGTCCGCTGGCTCCGATGGCATCTCTCGGAGATCGTGGTTGAACACCTCGATGGTGTCGCCGCCGATCGCGCGGGACAGAGTGAGGCTGCGACCGTCGCTCACCCGTAGGCCGAGGAGAATGCGGGTGTAGCCGTCGTCCTCCGGGATCGACTTGAGTTCGCTGGCGCCCAGCATGTAGTCCACGGCCTCTTCGACGTAGGACTTGCCCGTGTCCGAGGCTCCGTAGATGACCGTCAGGCCGGGACTGAATTCCACTGCCGCCGGAGGCTTGTCCATGCCGAGGAAGGTCAGGTGGACGAGCGTCAGTCTGATCACAGGACGTCCTCTCCGAGGTCGCCGGGGCTCACATGGATGCGGTCAGACCAGCGCTGGGTGATCTGCTTCATGCCCTCGCGGACGTCCGTTCCTTCATGCATGTAGGTGCTGGTGAGCCAGTCAGCCCGTTCGATGAGCTGCCCGACATAGGGAGCTTCCAGGGCGTTGAGGAAGCTCGCTGCCTCGTCTGTGGCCTCGTACATGAAGCCGTGGTCGGTGGTCGTCATGTCGGCGAGGCCGGCGCGTAGCAGGACCATGAGGCCCTGTTCGATGAGGCGTCGGCGCAGGCCGAGCTCGCCGGGGCCGGCGGGGAGGTCGGGGTGGAGACTGGCGGGGCCGTGGTCGAGGTCGCCGCTGTGGAGCATGGCGTGGTCCAGGTAGACGAGCTGGGCGACGTCCAGGCGGCGGGGGAAGGTCTCTGCCAGGAGGACCAGAGCGCGCATCCCGGCCTCCACGGGGCCGTTGAGGGGGGTCACGGGGTCTCCTCTTTGCACCAGGTCAGCCGGTCGTCGTTGGCCAGACGATGGCACATGCCCTTGAGGTCGATGACCTTCACCACGGGGGCGAGGATGTTCGCCGGGTTCGGTGTGTGGGCGACAGCCGCGTCCAGTACGGCTTCCAGCCGTGCGTAGCCGCTGCCATGGTCGCGGTCTTCGATCTCGATCACGGCGTCGTACAGGTCGGTCTCGATCGCGGTGTAGGTCGCTTCCGGGACACTCTCCTGCGCGAAACGCCACAGCGACTCGGCGTGGAAGAAGGCGGCACGCTGGCGGAAGAGATGGCCGCTGACTTTCGCATGGTCGCGGGCCTGTTGCAGCGTCTCCAAGGCGAGGCCGTGCTTCGCGTTGTAGGCGTCCAGCAGCTTGCGGACGTAGACGGCTTCGTGTGGTGCCTGGTCAGGTGGGGCCGGATCGGCGGCAGGGCGCTGCTTAAGCGGTTGTGGGAAGCGCCTAACGTGGTGGGGGGTCGCAGCGTGCAGTTCGAGAATCTCGTCGAGGTTCCGGGCTTCGAACATCGAGAAGTCCGTCGCCTGCGCCAGCGCGCCCACAGCTGTACGCATCTCCGGGGTGAGCTTGGGCTTGGTCCCGAGCTTGGAGTCCTTGTCGTCCCACGCCGCGAAGAACTCGTCCTTCAGCTGGGGCGGGTTGAGCAGGAGTCGTTCGAGTCCCGTGCCAATCTTTGGTGCGACGAAGACATAGCGCGTGGGCAGCTCGTACGTGCCGAGGATCTTCGCGACGAAGATCTTCACCATCTCTGGGAAGGCGTCTGATTGCCCGAGCGGCTTGAGGTAGTGCTTGCACTGGTAGCAGTGCCACTCGCCTGCGGTGCCTTGCTCGGAGAGACAGGCTGCGACGTCCGCTCCGCGGTCGCCGGCCCCACCCATCCGCTGAACTCGGACGTAGGGACGACCAGACCACGTACCGAACTGGTGGACCCACTCGACGGTGAAGTCCTCCCAGTCGTCAGCGTCGTAGATGTATTGCAGGTACACCTGAGGCGTGGGCAAGGGAGCGCTCTGGGTCGGCGGCGCAAGCACGACGACCTCTGGCGATTTGGGCTCCGGAAAGCCCTCGAATACCGGCCGGGCTCCATCCCTTCCCGGCTCAAGCCTCCCTGCCACAGCCCACCCCCGGCCCCTACTGCCACGCAAGATCACTCACGGTAGTGATATCACCTCGCATGGTCCGTCAGGAAGGCGCCTGGGCAGCCTCGCCCCTTGGAGTTGGTGTAGTCGATCATCCTGCGGCCGCGGCCGGGCCGCGCCGAACCCGGCAGCCACGTCCAGGCGCAGGGTCGGATACAGGTAGACCCTGCCGCGGTGTCGACGGACATGTGAGCGCTGATCTCCGCGACGAGGCCGGCTGGACGAGGGTGGTGTCGAGGACATCGCACGCGCCCAGCCCGACCGTTGGTCGGCGTTTGTGCAGGTCAGGGGTGCAACACGCTTCGGATGTTGCAGCGGATACCCAAGGGCCGGCTACCGGCGGCGCGGGATGGTCATCCGGGCCTCCGCCAAGACGACGCCGGTCACCGAGGGGCGCTCTGTGCGTCGACGCAGGGCCCTTGGGCGCGGAAGCGCGCGCGGGTTTCCGGCCAGGGCGTCGCACTGTCGTGGCCGGAGCAGCCGGCGCCTCCGCAAAGGGAGCGTGAGCCGGGCATTGGCTTTCCGTTGCGCAGTGCCACCCGCCCGTACGCCTCGTAGCGCTCGCGGCCGTCCTCGCCGTCCACCAGCTCGTTGGCGAGCTCCTGCTTGGTCCAGCGTGCGAGATTCTCGCCCGGATAGCGCCACCTCCTGAGGATCATGGCAATGATCTCCGCCTTGGTGTGGTCGTCCATCAGAGCGTTCCTCCGCTGGAGGAGTTCATTACGGAGCTCGACTTCGGCTGCGGAAAGCGGCGTGATCGCGTTGCGGATGTACTCGGGGTCCGTGTCCGCCTCGAAGAGCATGACGCAGTGATCGTGCGGCACAGGGACGGCGATTTTGCCCGGAAACTTGGCCTGCGACTCGGCGGCATCACGTACCCAGTTGAGGGCTTCGTGGTAGCCGAGGTCTGTGCACTGCTCGCGTGCGGTGCGCTGGAGTTCGCGGGCGCGCTGCTGCTCGGTGGTGCGCTTGGTCATGGACGGGTCCTCTCGGCACCGGGTCCTCGCCCCCACACGGCAACCCCGGCTCGATGGATCCTCAAGGTGCTCGTCAAGCGGTCCGTCGATCCCGGAAGACCTTCCACCAGTGGTCCGGGAAGTGTGGGTGTCCGGATGCGGTGTGGGCGTCGGCGAAGCCCAGGGCGTCAGCCCCGCGGGCAGGATACCGGCTCGGCCGTCGGCTCTTCGCCCTCGCCGGAGATGCGGGCGACCAGGGCGGTGGCGCTGTCCGCGTACGGATCGATGGCTCATGTGCGTGCCGAAGGACAGCACCGGGACGCTGGCGACTCCGTCGTGACCCGTGCCGTCGGCTTGTCGCCGGTGCTCGTCCAAGGGCTCATATCTTGCGGCAGCCAGTGCTGTCCCGAGAATGCAAGAACGGGCAGGCAGGGGCAGGCGACGTGGGAGAACTGACACGACGGACTGCAGATGCCTGCCCTGGCGGCTGGCCGCTTCGAGAGGCGGATGTGGGACAGATCGAGCAGGGGTTGGAGCGCGCGTTACGCACCCGGCCCGTTCCTGCAAGCACCGAGGCCCGCCTGCGGTTTCTGCTGGCATCACACGGTGGTTCCACTCGGCAGGTCGCCACCGTGCTGGAGGTGTCGCAGCGCACCGTGCAGCGGTGGGTGACGAAGAAGCCAGCAGCGCGTCGTCCGCCGGGTCCGCTGCAGGTGCAGGCGATCGAGGAAGCGGTCCTGGCCCGGTGGCAGCCCCGAATACGGGCCCGGCGGCGTGCCCAGGCAGAGGCGGAGGGCTTCGTCTTCCATACCAGGGCGCGATTCGGGTTCGCGGCTCCTGCAGGCTCCTCTGACGATCCGCGGGTGCGGTGGATCACCCAGGACCTGCCGGGAGAGGTAGCCCGGGAGCTGTTCGCCGCCCGGGATGCCGGCGCGGGCGAGCAGCAGCAGACGGTGATCCTCGCTCGCGCGCTGGGACACGCCTACTTCCGCGAATGGGGCCGCCGGGCCCACGGTCTGCACATCGCTTTCAGCGACGTCGAGTTCGCCGACTTCTCGATCGGTTGAGCCTGCCCCTTCGAGCGAAATGCGTCAGGGGGTTCAGCGTCGCGAGGGCCTGACGCGACTGGCCGGCATGGCTTCGTACTGCTCGGCTTCCTGCCGCTCGCGCCAGTCCCACTCCACACGGCCGGCCGGGCCTTTGCGGCGGGCCGCGGGCGGCTGGGGCGGGCGCAGCCTGGCCGTCTCCGCCACGCGCAGCAGGTGCGCACGGTCACCTGGTGCGGCAAGCAGTTCCTGGTCCTCGTTGGAGACGAGCCGGGTGAAGCAGACGGCGGCCCGCAGGAAGACGCTGGCCCAGGGCGGTATGGGGTGGGTGGCGCAGCCGTCGGTGTAGCGGGCGCGGTCGTGCAGGGCGAGCGTGGCCGCGGCGGTGTCGTAGTCGCGGGGGCGGGCGGTGGCGAGTTGTTGGAGGGAGGCGCCGGTGAACAGCGCGGCGGCGACGGCTGCGGCGAGGCGAGGATGTGCGGTCGCCGTGTGCAGGCGGTGGGCGATTCGCTGGGCGGTGGGCGCGGTGAGAGGCGCGGGCGGTGGGCGGTGCCGCCAGGCGATCGGCGGTGGCGTGCACGGGTCGGCGCAGGGGCGGGGGCTGTCGTAGGAGACGAGGCGGTCCAGTGCGGGCAGGGTGAGCCATCGGTCGACTGGCCGGGCGAATCCGTCTGCAGGCAGGTGCTCAGTGGTGGTCGCGCCGTAGTAGTGGCGGCGGGCAGCCTCGAAGTCGGCGGTGACGGAGTAGTCGACCGTCCGCAGGGCCTGGTGCAGAGCGGCGGGAAGGTGCGGGCGGTGGCAGACCAGGGTCAGGTGGACACCGGTGAGGCCATGTAGCTGCAGCAGGCGCATCGCGCGGCCGACGGTGAGGCGGTGGGCGCGTAGGACGGTCAGCCGGTTCACGGGCAGGGCGGTCATCCAGGAGGCAGCGGCTTCCCAGGCGGGCTGACGGCCGGCAGGGAAACGGCCCGGGAGCAGGGGCGGTTTGCCCAGAGCGGCGAGAAGGTCGTGGGCGAGGCCGGTTTCGCTGGTGGTGCCCGGGCCGGGGTGCAGGGTGATCCGGCCGGACGGCGGATGGTGGGCGGCCAGGGCTGTGTGCGTGTGGACCGCGTCGTCGCCCGGGTCGAGGACCACGGCGACGGACGGTGGCACGGCTGGCGGCATGGCGACGTGGTGGTCAGGCGAGGCGGCTGAAGGCCCAGCGCAGCAGCTCCTGATCCACCCGGGGGCGGCCGGTGCGGGCCAGGGCGGTGCGGGTGTGGGCGGTCAACTGGGCCCAGGCGCGGAAATTGCCGTGCGCGGCATGCTGGTCGGCGAACGTGATGTCGTCGGGGTCGGCGTCGGCCCAGACCGGATGAAACAAGGGAATGGCCTCGAGGACCTCGCTGGGGGTAAGGCGAGTGAAGTGCTGCCAGATGAAAATGCGGGAGGACAGCATCGGTTCACGGCGCAGCACGGTGTGGCAGCCCTCCCCGCCGACGAAGATGATCGCGAGCTGGGTGGCCGGTTCGTCCCACAGGTAGCGGAAGTACTCGAACGCCTCCCCGTTGAGCCACTGGGCCTCGTCGACCAGAAAGGTGCGGGGGCGCTCGGCCAGGGAGGTCTTCAGCAGACGGTCGAATTCACTGGGGTGGCGCGGTGGCTCACCGGCCAGGTCAAGCGCGGTGAACAGCTCGTAGCGCACCGCGCGGGCGGTGGGACGGGCCCGGAAGGTGACCCGGCGGACGTCCTCACTGGGTTCGAGTTCACGCAGGCACGTGTTGACGGCAAGGGTCTTGCCGAAGCCGGCGCCGCCGTGGATGCACATCATGGCCCGCGCGGCGACTGTGTCGGTGATGTTCTCCCGGGCGGCCAGCAGTGCACGGGTGGTGACCACGGAGGCGTCCGGCAGGTCGACGTACTGGTAGGTGGCCACGGTCACGAGGCATCTCCGTCTTCGTCAGTGGTGGAAGGTGCGGCCCGCCCGCCCAGGCCGTCGGGGGTGGAAGCGTCATCACTGACGGACGGGAGCGGGGCTGGCTGACCTGGCGTGGCGAGCGCGGCCAGGGAAGCAGGTGTGCGCCACTCGGCCGGCGGCGCGGCCGGCGGGATGAGGTCCGGCAGCGCCAGATCCGACAGGTCAGTGTCAGTGGCCTGGGCAAGTTCGGCCCCGGCCTGGGCGGTGGTCAGTGCGCCGAGCCGCTGCGGGGCTCCGGCCTGGGTGGCGGCGGCGTAGCGCTCGCGCTGGGAAGCCTGAAGGTCCCTCTTCAGGCGGCGGGCACGCGCGGCCCGCACCTTCCGTACGGCGCTGACCTGTTCCTCGGTGGCCTCATCGGCCAGGTCTGCGGGACCAAGGTAGCGGCCGGTGGCCGCGTGGTAGACCTCGATGCGGTGATCATGGTGAGGCATGAAACGGACCTGGACCTGGATGCCGCCCTGGCCGGTCATCCACGGCCCCACATAGTCGCGTTTCCTGAAGCGGATGCCGCGGGTTGTCAGCGTGCGGGTGCCGGCGTCCTCCAGGGTGAACGTCCACAGATCTGTCGCGGGCACGTCCCGCAGCGGGGTGGGATCGTCCTGCCACGCCTCAAGCGGGGTCCTGCCACGCAGAGGTGCGGGGCGGTGCTCGGTGTTCCACCAGAGCGTCCAGGCCAGAAGCTGGGTGGTGAAGTCCTCGAAGCCGAGCAGCACTTCGTCGTTCGGGCGGGAGGCGCGTTTGCCGGGGCGGGGCTGGCGGGCATAGCCGGGCAGCGCGGCCAGGAACATGCTCTCCACCGCCCGGTTCAGCCCCTCCACGGTGCCCTTGAGGTGAGGGGTGTAGGCGGGCAGGTCCTCCACCGTCACGTCCAACAGATCGAACGCGGCCGTCACCGTCCGAGACAAGAAGTCCTTGCCACGGTCCACCCGTACCTTCTCGGGCAGACCGCCGAAGGGGCCGTAGGGGTCTTCCCGCAGGACCGCGGAGCGCAGCGCGGCCAGTACCGATTCCCGCGATGGATGCCCGGGCGTGACGGCGACGCCGATGATCGCGTTGGTAGCGCAGTCGGTGAACCAGGTGATCCACGGCCTGCGGGCCTTGCCCTCGACATCGACCAGCACCGGCGCCTGCATGTGGTCGGTCTCCCATGCCTGGTTGCGCCAGCCCCGCGGCCGGGCCAGGAACACATCGTGCTTGCGCGCCGCCCGCTCCCCACCCGCGAGCCCCGCCCGCTCCCCCGGCGTCAGATCACGCCGGATCGCCCGGTGCAGCGTCGGAATCGACGGAGGCGGCTCCCCCTCGCCCTTGGCCGCGCGAGTGATCAGCTCACGGTGGACCGCCGCGACGTTGCCCTTCCACAAGGCCAGCAGGCGGCGCACTTCCGGGGTGACGGAGAAGCGGTCTTTACTCTGGGCCCGCGCCCCGGGCTCCGCGGCCGCGGACTCATCCCGCTCGGCAGCGGCAAGCCACCGCCACACCGTGCGCTCGGTCACTTCCAACGACTGAGCCATCAGCCGTACATGCCGGGTCGTCAGTTTCTGGTCCTGTCGCAGAGCGAGCAGCCGGCGCACGGCCGGACCGCGCAGCGCCGACAAGGAGGAAGAAGGAAGACCTCCCCGCGCGTGCGGACCGTCCTCGTGGCCGCCAGCCTCTCCCGGACCGGAGGCGCCGGTCACAGCGGCCCCATGAGCCGTGCGCAGGCCCGCTCCAGCAACCGGCGGTCCACCACCGCACGACTCTTGCCGTAGATCTCGGCGGTCAGGTGCGAGGTGAGCTTCGCCCACGTCCGGAAATTGCCGTGGCCCACATGCTCGTCCACCCACACGACATCGTCCTCGCTGACGTCCTCCCACAGCGGGTGGAAGGCAGCCATGACGGTTGCCACCTCGCGCGGGCTGAGGCGCGGCACCAACTCCCAGGTCAGCACCCGAGAGGCCAGCGCGGGCACCCGGCGCAGCGCCCGTTCGCTGCCCGCGCCCGCCAGCACGAGCGCCGTGTCCGTGTCCGGGTGGTCCCACAGCCCGCGCAGAAACTCCAGCGCCAGCCCCGGAAGGCGCTGTGCCTCGTCCAGTACCAGAACGCGGGGCTGCCGTAGCGCGTTCACCAGCATCAGGTCGGCCTCCCCCGCCCCACGCGGCAGACGCCTGCCCAGCTCCAGGGCATCCGCGAGCACCCGGCGCAATTCCGGAACCGTCGGGTGCACACCGACATGGACCCGACGGACCCTGGCCGGGTGCGGCAACTGGGAAAGGGCGTACTGCAACGCGACCGTCTTGCCCTGGCCGGCGTCACCGTACAAACACACCACCGCCCCCACCGCGGCCGCGTGCGCAACCGTCCGCAGCACCGACCGCACAGCAGGCGTGTGCACCACCTGAGCATCCGGGACCAGGACCGGTACCTGCGCCAGGTGCTTCTGCTCCCGCAGAAACACCTGCCCACCGACGCCTTTCTCGGCCACCACGTTCAGGCCCAGCTCGCTGAGGGGATCCGGCCGGCGCGGCCCCGCCACCTCAGGCTCCCGCCCGGTCAACAAAGCCCGCCCCGCCCGACGGTCCCTGCGGATCACCCGGCTCAACGTCGACATCGACGGAATGTCGGCCTCCCCGCCGGCAGCCACCAGCCGACGCCTCAGCTCCGAGACATTGCCCCCCGCCTCACCCAGCAGCTCCCACACCTCGTCCGACACCGCGTACCCCCGCCGGACCGGCGCGTCCACCCGCCCGGAAGCCTTCGCCTGCTCCAGCCAGCGCCACACCGTACGCTCCGAAGCACCCACCACCTCAGCGACCGCACGCACATGCCGCGTCGACAACTCCCCCGCCTGCTGCCGCTCCAGCAAACGACGCACCACCAACGCCCTCGGCAGCCCGGCCCCCCGGCCAGCTCCTCCACCCTGATCCACCCCACGATCACACCGGCCCCACCAACCTCACCACATCAGAACTCACGAACCTGAGACAGCATCAGCCCCCATGCGATAAAGCCCCACGACAGCGATCCCGCCCGCAAATCTCTCGCCTCATGACAGCGATCACCTCGCCCACAAACACCCGCTGACCAGCACCAAAACACCGTCCCCCTGGACCAGCACGACCGACTCTCACCACCACCGACACGAACCCGAGAGATCGCAATGACCTTCCACCAGAAAGTCGAAGAAGCCCGCGCGTTCGCGGACAAGCTCCCAGAGACCGCAGCCGAGCTGTACGTCAACGATGCCTCCGACGAGGACTTGGCCGCCGCCGACCAGCTCCCCGCTTCCTCGATCGACGCGGAGTTCTACGAGCTGGAGGCCGGCCGCCACGTACCCCCGGACCGCGTCTGGTCCGCCTGGTTGTGCGGCGACCACCTCGTCACCGAGCGGCGCGAGGTCCTGCGGCAGTTCGCCAACGGCATCGACACCACCGGCCACCGAGTCCACCGCGCCTTCCTCGCCAGCTGTCGCGTCCTCGGTGAGGGGGTGGACATCACCGGCACACGGGGCGTCGACTCGATCTGCTTCGCCGACACCCGTGGCTCCCAGGTCGAGATCGTCCAGAACATCGGCCGCGCGCTCCGCCTCAACCGCGACGGCTCCACCAAGGTCGCCCGCATCATCGTCCCGGTGTTCCTGGAGCCCGGCGAAGACCCGACCGACATGGTCGCCTCTTCTTCATACGCCGGACTGGTCGCTGTACTCCAGGGCCTGCGCTCGCATGACGCCCACCTCGTCGAGCAGCTGGCCTCCCGCGCACTCACCAGCGGCCAGCGCACCATCCACGTCCAGCGCGACGAGAACGGGCAGATCGTTGGCGCCGGCGGCGAGAGCGACGGCGACGGCGAGGGCCAGGAGCACGACGGCGCCGACGCGGCAGCCGAGTCCGCGCTGCTGCACTTCTCCAGCCCCCGCGACGCAGCCACCATCTCCGCGTTCCTGCGCACCCGCGTCTACCGGCCGGAATCCCTGGTCTGGCTGGAGGGCTACCAGGCCCTGCTCCGCTGGCGGAAGGAGAACGAGATCACCGGCCTGCGCGCCGTTCCCTACGACGTCGAGGTCGAAGTCGGCGTGACGAAGAATTTTCCGCTTGGAAGGTGGGTGCACCAACAGCGGAAATCCCGGCGGGCCGGGGAGCTCGATCCGCACCGCGAGGAACTCCTCGACGCGCCGGAGGCCGGGATGGTCTGGGAGCCGGGCGAGGAAGCCTGGGAGAGCAAGCTCGCCGCCCTGCGCTCGTACCGGCGGGCCACCGGGCACCTCGCGCCCCGGCAAGACGCGGTCTGGGACGACCCGGCCGGCACCGAGTCCGTGCCCATCGGGCAGCACCTCGTCAACCTCCGCCGCAAGGACGGTCTCGGCAAGGACCGGGACAGGGCCGCGAAACGAGCCGCGCAGCTCGCCGCGATCGACGAGGACTGGAACTGCCCGTGGCCGCTGAACTGGCAACGCCACTACCGGGTCCTCGCCGACCTCGTCGACGCCGACGGCCACCTCCCCGACATCGCGCCAGGCGTCACCTTCGACGGCGACGACATCGGCACCTGGCGCTGGCGGCAACAGGAGCCAGGCACGTGGGCGCAGCTCCTGCCCACACAGCGCGACCAGCTCATCAAGCTCGGCATCCAGGGCGCAACGGCATCGTCGGCCGCCCCTGCGACGTCGCGCACAGCCAGGGGCCCGGCGAAGGCCGGCAGCAAGGCCCAAGCCGCGTTCCAGCGCGGCCTGGCAGCCCTCACCCAGTGGGTGGAGCGCGAAGGTACCGGCCAGCCCGTCCCGCGCGGGGCGGTCGTGGACGCGGTGGTCGACGGCGAGACGGTGCCGGTGCGACTGGGCGTATGGCTGTCCAACACCAAGGCGAGGCGGGACAAGCTCACCGTGGAGCAGCTGGCCGCCCTCGCGGCGCTGGGCATGGAGTGGGCGGTCCCAGCCCCGACCACCGAGGCCGCCCCTGAGCCCGCGCCGCCAGCGGTGCTGGGGCACCACAACGAGTGATCGCCTCGGGCCCGTCTCATCCAGAAGCAGCTTGCAACGCTTACCGAGAGGGGCGTAAGCCGGACGTAGAGCGGAGCGCGGTGAGGGGCGCAGCGACTGCGCGCTGCGGCCCCTTCCGGCGGGCCCTGGGCGATCCAGACGTTTCCCAGAGGGCCACCAGCCCTTCCATCGCTCCCAGCAAAGGCCCCCGGCCCCTCCCGAAGAGCCTTGCCTCGATGGGCGGGTACATTGCCGGCACAGAGTAGGTATCGATGTTGTAGGGAAGTGCCTTCCACATCAAATTGAACCTTCCCCAAGGGCACCGACCTCGCCGCCCACCCCCGCGAACACCTCGACGGCGTCGCTGCTGAACTGAATGACCGCCCACGCAAAACGCTCGGCTGGGAAACCCCAGCCGAGCGCCTGCATAAACTGCTCGCAGCCTGATCAACACGACCACGTGTTGCAACAACCCCTGGAAACCGCCCGCCCCGGCGGCCCTTTCATGCACGGCCGGAGCTACTGATTGCGCCGTTGAGCCTGCTTCTCATCTTGCTGACGTTTCATGTATCTCCAGGAAACCGCCAGGAGTACAACGGATACACAACCGATCGCGATGAGAGTGAGGCGTGTCGTGAGGCCCTTGTTGGTGATGGCTCCAATGAAGCCGGCCAAGGTTCCACAAATGCCGAGGAGCAGTGATCGCCACCCTAGTAGCATTTCACCCAAACCGGCAGTCGATGCCCTCATGAATCCGCCACCCTGCAGCGATTTCCAGGTGCTTTCTCTCCGTGTCATCTCATCACCGTGTCAGGAGATCGGGGGCTGCGTAGGACGGTTGAACGGGCCGGGTGCGATGTAGCGGACAGGGCCGCCCTTTGGGAGCAAATAGTCTACGATGGTTGCCCCCAGGGCGACAGGCCAGCCGAAGAGCCTGACGCCTGCTCTGCCGATCACACGTGTCGCCGGGCCGATCTGGATTCCCGAACTCACCGCTCCACCGACCTGTCCAGTGAAAAAGGGGCCAATGAATCCCATGAGGGATTCCTTCGCTTCGTCGAAGCGGCCGAGAATGGTCAGTGCAACAGTGTCGAATGCTCCACGCAGGCTGAAGAAGCCGACGATGTCCCGCACACCATCGGGAATCCCCGCATTGTCATACATGTCGAACTCGACGTCGTCATTGGATGAATCGTCCTGCGGACGGTACCCGTTCTCCTCGTTGTGCTGCGCCTCCTCACGCAGCTTCTTCACCTTGGCCTTCTGCTCCTCCTGATCCTTCGCTATGTAGGCCGCATAGGCTTCCCGCGCTGCCTGGTTGGCGGCCGCGGCGTCCTCGCCGGCGGCGATCGCGGCCGCACGGGCCTTGTTCGCGGACGAGGCGGCGCTCGCCGCTGAGTTGCTGGCCTGGACCGCGGAGGCGGTGGCCTTCTTCGCCGAGTAGTTCGCGGCCCGGCTGGCTTTCTGCGCGGTCGCGGCAGCCGACTTGGCCCGCTGCGCTGAGGCGGCCGCCCGCTCCGCCGACTTGTCCGCAGCCTCCGAACTGGCGCGGGCGCGGTCCGCGTGCTCCCCGGCCGTCTTGGCCGAGGCCGCCGCCGCGTCGGCGTAGCCCTTGGCTTCTGCGGCAGCGCCCCGTGCACGGGCGGCCGCCTCCGAGGCGAGGTTGGCGTCCTGGTGCGCGGTGAACGCGGCCTTCGCAGCGAGGCTGACCTGCGCCTGGACGGCCGCCACGTGTGCGGCGGTGTCCTCGTCCGCCTGAGCCTGCTCGTACTGGATCCGGGTCACGAACACCGAGCGCATCCATGCGGGACCGGCCATGGAGTTACGCGCGGCAGCTTGTACGTAGGATCCGCCGTTCTCCAGGATCCGCAGGGTTTCGACCTTCTCGTCGTCCGCGAGCGCCTTGGGGTACCCCGAGGTCAGGAACGTACACAGCGCTGGTGCCGAACCATCGTCCATAGCCGCGTTGCCGGCGGCCGTCACGCCCGGGCCCGCGCCTTCCATCACACGGAGGGTCTGGATCCGGAATTCATCGAACTGCGTCTCGAGGATTCCGACCGTCAGGTACTCCTTGATCGCCTCGTGGCCCTGGGCGAGCACGGATTCCGCGGCGGCCGCGGTCTTGGCCGTGCCAATCTGCGCGAAGTGCAGCAACGCTTCCCGGTCATCGGCCTCCGCCGCCTCGACGCGACCGCTCTCCAGCCAGATCAACATGTCGTCATCGGTGCCGGCCAGGGCCTGCCCCGCAGACTGCCGGGTCCAGACACTGCTGCTACCGAGCAGGTTCACCGCGGCCTTACGGGCGAGGGCGGCGGCGCCAGGCTTGTCCGAACCGGCCTTGGCCTCGGCGCCGTCGATGAGCTGCTTGGTCTCCGCGTCCATCTGCGCGGCCTGCGTCCGGGCGTTCTTGTCAACGGCAGCGGTCTCGTCCTGTATCTGTTTCAGGAGCGTCGCGTCCTCAGTGGTGTCCGACTCGTCCTGCTCGAGCATGACCTGCTCGGCCTCGCGGGCCACCTTCTGGACGTTGGCCGCCTGGAGGGCGGCGTCCGTGGCCACGTTGGCGGCATCGCGGGCCGCCTTCGCGTGTGCCGTGGCCTTCTTGGCCTCCGCGTCCGCCTCACCCGCGTGATCGGCCGCGTCATTGGCCGCCTTGGCCGCGGCTTCCGCGTGGTCGGCCGATGAGTTGGCCGCCCTGTGAGCCTCGCGGGCGGCCGAAGCCGCCGTACCGGCAAGGCGCTGGGAGCGGTCGGCGGCCGCGGTGGCCTGCCCGGCCGCCGAGCGCGCCTGGGCGGCGGCCCGGCGTGCGCGTGCCGCCTCACTCGCCGAGACGCCCGACTGCTCGCTCGCCGTCACCGCGGCTGCCGCTGCCGCTGCCGCGTTCGTTCCGGCGCTGGCGGCCGCGATCGCCGATTTGCCCGCCGCGGCACTCGCGTCCGCCGCCCGCAATGCCGCGGTCGCGGCCGTACGGGCACCCTTGGCCGCGTTGCTCGCGGCTTCGGCTGCCTTTCGGGCGTTGGCCGCCTGGCCGGCATCAGCGATCGCAGCGTTCGCACGCTGGTACGCCGTGACCGCCGCCCGGCCCGCGAGCGTCGCAGCCGTGGCCGCGTTCGCAGCGGCCTGCGATGCGGTACGTGCCGCGGTCACCGCGGTGTTCGAGGCCTTCATGGCCGTACGAGCTGCGGCGGCCGCACCCTCGGCAGCCTGGGCGGCTCGGGTGGCGGCGCGGCCTGCCTTGTCGGCGTCACCCTTCGCTTCCTGGGCCTCCAGCGCCGCCTTCTGCGAGGCGGTCTTCGCCAGAGCCGTCGCCTTCTCCGCCCGGGTGGCCGCTTCCTGCGCGTCCTCGGACTCGGCCTTGGCCGTGTCACCGGCCTTGACCGCGAGCTCGGCAAGCTGCGTGACCGTCAGCAGCTCCTGGTCGCGCGCGCGCGCCACATGCTGCCCGGACTCCAGGAACTTGACCCGGTCCTGCGGCGAACCGTTCATCGCACGCTCACCGGCCAGCTGCACGGCCGGTCCGCCGGCGGCCATGAGGGACAGAATCCTGACGCGGTTGTCCTCTTCCTCGCCCTTGGGCCACCCTGTCTTGAAGAACTCCTCAAGGGCTTCCGGGGTTCCGTCGTCAAGGGCCGCCTCACCCTCGCGCTGCACACCCCTGCCGCCCTCGCTCATCGCCCGCAGCACCGCGACGCGCCGGTCGTCCTGCAGCGGCGCCTTGTATCCGGACTCCACGAAGTGGAGTACGTCCTGGTCGGTGCCGGACAGAGCTGCCTGTGCCGCCGCGTCGACTCCCTTTCCTGAAGTCGAAAGCATCCTAAGGATCGCCATGCGCGCGTCTTCCACCTGTGCGCGGTGCAGTCCTCCGTCCAGAAAGGCGCGCAGGTCGTCAACCGTGCCGGTCAGTGCCTTCGCTGCCTCACGCTGCACTCCTCTGCCGCCGTTCATCCATGCCTCGACGGCCTGGGACCGGGCACCTGCCGGCAGCCCGGTGAGCCCGGCCGATGGAGCTGCTTGCGCAGGGACCGTGGCGCGCATGACCGTCGATGCGGCCAATACAGTCAACACCCGCCGTCTCGTCCAACCGGCGCGTGGCCCGTTTCCGCTCCCTGATCGACTCATGTCGAAGAATCACCATCCCGAATGTGCGTCAAACTGCGGCACCCGAAAGCACTTTTAGCCCCTGCGCAATGGGATGCCCCGGACAGGGTCGCAAACAGTACAAGCGCGCGAGAGTATGGCGCAACTGAGCGGACAAATACCGCAGTTGGGTTTTCGGGCGCATAATCCGGGACTATTTGCTGTTGCTTTATTGGCTCTTTACTGGGCCGGTTTACCGGTGATAGGTTCATCCTCTTCCGACAGTCATGCGCGTGCTCAACTCAAGTGCCCCTGCTGCGAGTCGAGTGCGCCTCACCCATGAAGCGAGTTTCGATGAAGAAGTCTGTGCGCCTGATCGGCGTGGCCCTTGCCGGGGGAGCCCTTGCATTCGCGTGCGTAGCCCAGGCCGTAGGTGCAGCACCGTCCGTCACGCGGGCTGGTGCGGATAAAATGCCTTACGCGGTCGAGGATTTCAACTATCCGGGAGCAGATAAAATCCTTGCGGAGCAAGGGCTCAAGCTCAAGCGAGGCGATGGGCACATCACGCTCACGGATTGCGGAAGCGATCCCGACATCCTCCGGTTCATCGGTCGTGACCGCGATGACTTCTGCTTCCGGGTCACCGGCCCGAAGGGGTATCTCACACTGGAAGTCCCTAACGTCACCGGCGTGCAGACCAAGGACCACACAGCGCATCTCGAAATGACGGTCGACGACGACATAGAGACCTACGACATCGCAAAAAACAAGTGGCAGGGCGTGGGTGAGACCACGGACCCGAGCCAGCGTGACCACGTTCTCGTGGAGATCACCACCGGTAGCTGACTCCCCTCACGCTCGCGGGGCGTGCGCTCACCCGCTACCTCTCACAGCACCATGTCTCCTCTCACAGAAGGTTCTGAGAACGTGCCTACCAGACGATTTCGCCTCGCGCGGAGCACCGCACTGCTGGCTGCCACAGCCGCCGTCGGTGCTTTCACCAGTACTCCGGCCCAAGCGGTCGCCGGTGCCCCGGTGACGGACGATGCCTACGCGTACACCGCCAGTCTCCTCATCGGCGACACTCAAAGGGCCTGCTCCGGCACCCTCATCGATCCCGAGTGGTTGCTCACCGCGGCCAGTTGCTTCGCCGACGATCCGTCAAGCAGTCTCGCGGTGCCCGCAGGCAAGCCGCAACGGAAGACCACCGCGACCATCGGCCGCTCCGACCTCACCGGCACCGACGGCGCGGTACGCGAGGTCGTCGAGCTCGTCCCGCGCACCGACCGCGACGTGGTCCTGGCCCGCCTGAACCGGCCGGTCACCAACGTCGCCCCCGTCGCCATGGCTACGACCGCGCCCACCGCGGGCGAGGAGCTGAAGCTCGCCGGCTACGGCCGCACCAGTACCGAGTGGGTGCCGTTGAAACTGCACACCGGTGCGTTCTCGGTGGACACGTCCACCGCCACCACGGCCACCGTCACCGGCAAGGACGGCGTGGCCGCGTGCATGGGCGACACCGGCGGCCCGCTGGTGCGGGTGGCGGGCGGCACACACCAGCTGGCAGCCCTGACCAGCCAGTCGTACCAAGCAGGGTGCCTCGGCGTCGACGCGACCGTGACCGACACCGGCGGCATCGCCGCCCGCGTCGACGACCTGGCCTCCTGGGTGAACTCCAAGGTCGGGGCGGTCCGCATCACCGACATCAACTGCGACGGCACCGAGGACATCGCCATCGCCGACCCCGGTGCGGCCGTCGGCGGCGGCAACGACGCGGGACTCGTCCGGGTCGTGTACGGCGGCGGAAAGGGCACTGCGGAGATCAGCCAAGACCTCGGCTGGGTGCCGGGCACTTCCGAGGCCGGCGATCGGTTCGGTGAATCCCTCGCCACCGTCGACTACGACGAGGACGGCTGCACCGACCTGGTCGTCGGCACCCCGGGCGAGGACATCGGCACCGCGCCCGACGCCGGCATGGTCGACATCCTGCACGGAGCCCCGAGCGGCCTGGGCTCGGGTGCGACGAAGGTCACCCACTTCGAGCAGGGTGTCGGCTCCGGTTCCCTGGCCTCGTCCGCCAGCGAAAGCGGCGACCGCATGGGCCACGCCCTCGCCGCCGGCACGACCGCGGCCGGCGTTCCGTTCGTGGTGATCGGCGTGCCCGGCGAGTCCCTCGGCAGCGTCGCCAAGGCGGGCATGGCCGTCTACGCGTACGGCACCACCAATGTCACGTTCGGCCAGGACAGCACGGGCGTGCCGGGCACCGCAGAGAAGGACGACGGTTTCGGCAGCGCCGTCGCCGCCGACGCCAACCACATGGTCATCAGCGCCCCCGGCGAGGCCGTCGGGTCCAAAGCCGACGCCGGCACCCTGGCGGTCTTCAGGCACACGCTGAACTCCGAGCACCGCCCCACCGCGTTGTTCGGCCTCGACCAGGATCTGGACACGGTCTCCGGCACTGCCGAGCCCGGTGACCAGTTCGGCGCGTCCTTGGCTCTCGTTCCGTACCGCCCCTCGGGCGCGGTGGCCGCCACCGAGTCGATCCTCGCGGTCGGTTCGCCGGGCGAGGACGTGAGCATCGGCGGCGTCGACAAGGTCGACGCGGGCATGGCCCACACGTTCCGCGTCACCTCCTCGGGCACGTACAGCGAGCTCAACACGTACATGTCGGGCACTGCCGACGATGACGTGACGGGCACTTCCGAGGCCGGTGACCGCTTCGGCGCCACCGTGACAGCCGTGAACACCGCGCCGCGCGCGGTGAGCACCACGGCGACCGTGAAAATGGCTGTCGGCGTCCCGGACGAGGCCCTCGGAACGGTGGCCAAGGCGGGCGCGATCAGCACCTTCTCGCTCCTGGGCGCGCCCGGCGCCAACGACGTCTTTCTGGAGGCAGGCAAGAGGGGCCTCCCCGGCACCGCCGGCGCCAACCAGTCCCTGGGCTCGAGCATCCACTTCACCGGCACCAGGCTGTATGTCGGCATGCCCTACGGTCCGTCCAGCTACGGCGCCCTGCATGCCTTGCCGATGTCCAACGTAACCGCCGGCGAAGCGGTCACCGCGATCACCACCTACCAGCCCGGCCAGGGCGGCCTCCCGGCCGCCGGCGTCGACTTCGGCCACACGGCGCGGTAGCCCCGCGCCCTCCGAGGGACAGGTCAGGCCTGCCCTCATTACCTTTTTGAGGTCCCGCTACGGGCTCCCGGCCTCCGGGCCCGGCATGGCTGTGTCCCCCTGTCGAACGGATGACCTGGGGGGTGGTGTCACCGGGCCCGAGGGGTGCCGTCGGAGACGCTGATGAGAGGTCCGACCACCGCCCGGCCGGGCGCAATGCCCGGCCATCTGCGGGCGGCAGGTCTGCATAACGTGGATGCGCGAGGACGACCCCGAAGCCAGGCCACCACCGGCACCGAGTGAGTGGGGGCACGGTGATCGACACCGGCAGCATGGGCGTCTTCCTCGGCCTGGACGCCGGCAATAGCAACACACCACGGTCACGGGCTGACCCCGGCCGGCAAGAAGGTCTTCGACAAACCGCTGTCCAACATCGAACCCAAGCTGCGGGCCTTCGACAAGCGGCGAGACAAGTTCGGCACCGTCCCCAGCCGGCGCCCCCTTTCGCGGGCGCCGGCGGCGTGCTCGTGGGCCCGGTTGATCGTGGATCGTCCGAGACCGTCCACTCCACAGCCCCGACGGAGTCGTTGGGGCCCTGGACATCTTTGAGCAGGCGGCCCCAGGTTCCGTCCGCCTCCCAGCGGGCGAACCGCTCATGACCGCCTGCCACGGCCCGGACCGCTCTGAAAGATCCCGCCACGGAGCCCCCGTCTGCTTGGCGTGGCCCTGAACACCGTCAAACGCTACGCCCGCATGCCCGAACCCCAGGCCCTGCGCATCGCCCCAGCCTACCGGCCCCACCCCCCTCGACCCCTACCGCGACCACCTGCGCCATCCCCCTCAGGGACAGCGTCGCGCGGCCGGTACGAAAGCGGCGAAGACCGCGCCGGACTGGTCCAGGGCAGTCCTTCCATCTCCCCTCGCGAGGGGAGATGGAAGCAGTCATACGGCAGGGGCAGACGAGCCCACCCACCTGCACTCGCCGCTCAGCCCGGGGCACCGCACCGGGTGCGGGGGCAACCTCTAGTCGAGGATCCGCAGTTCGAGCCGCTGGTGGAGCGGTGGTCCACCGCGTCGGGTCGGGGCTGCTGCGCCCAGCCGGACCCGGTAACTCGGTGTGGAGATCGGGTCATCGGTGGAGTATGGGGGGGATGAACAACTCTTTGTTCGCCGCGTCGGCGGCGGATCTGACGATCGATCGCATCCGTGCCCTCGCCGCGCGTCCGGACCAGGTGGAGAGCCTGACGCTGGAGTACAAGAGCGAGTACTCCTCCAGCCTGGTGCAGACCATCGCGGCGATGGCGAACACCTACGGTGGCATGATCCTGGTCGGTATCAACGACAAGGTGGGACCGGGCGTCGAGCGGGTCGTCGGCGTCGACGCTCAGCCGACGATCGACCAGATCGTCAGCGGGTGCAGCACGATTCTCGATCCGCCCTGGGAGCCGGCCTTCTTCAACGTGCCCCTCGACGACGGGTCGGGGCGCAGCGTGGTGGTGGTCCGCGTGGACGCCGATGTTGCGCCCCGGCCGGTGCTGATAAAGCTGAAGGCGCCGATCCGGCTGAGCGGGCGCAATGCCACCGCCGACCGTAACCGGATTCTCCAGCTCGTCCGGGAGGAGCCGTCGGCGAGGGTGCTGCCCATGGGGCAGAACGTCATGTCCCCGAACCTGGACAGGGACAACGAGGGCAAGGCCACCGCCGACTTCATCCTGCGTACCGGCATCAACCTCCCGATGGGAGAGGCCGGCGCCTGGCGCCCGCTGTCGGAGAGGGCTGTCGCCGCTTTCGCCCAGGCACTGGACGACTCTGCCTTCCCCCAAGCCTTGCGCAACCTCGGGAACGGAGCGATTGACTACGTCACGGGATTCCGCCGGCTCGGGCACAACAAGGCCCGGAAGGCGCGGCTGGTGTGGCAGGCCACCACCGGCCAGCCCACCGACAAGACGCACCTGGTCGAAGCAATCGTGTCGATCGACCTTCCCGAGCCCTATGCCTCTGCGGCGATATCTCCGGTCGCAAGCGTCACCATCGACATCATCGCCCGGGTCTGCCAGTACGCCGAGGGACGCGGAAAGCAGGGGTGGACGCACCGGTACCCGGTGCCGGACCTGGCCGTCCTGTTCGACGGACTACTGGAGAGCGCCGTCGATCCCAAGGTCGTCGCGGAGATCGCCCGCATCGCCGACATCGACACCGCCCTGGTGGCGCGGCCGCGCGAGCTCCACCTCGTCGCGGACCGGCACATCAAGGAACTCCTCTCCTCCCACGGTCTGCAGGAGATCCCGGGCGTCGGCCGGCGGCGTCTTCCGCGCCAAGCCGGCCCTGAGCCTGCGCAGCTTCACCGACCGCCAGGAGCAGGTCGACAACTGGCTCCGCCAGCTCGGCCTAGACGCCGGCCTGACCGGCATGGAGAGCCTGGTCGAGAGCTACCGGGCCACCGCCCCGACGCCGGTGTAGCCCGTAGGACGCCAAGGTCGTGGTCGCCTGCTACCGGTCCCCGCCTCACCTCTTGAGGGTGTCTACTGCGGCACCCACCTCTCCGCTGACCACTCGATAGGGTGACCTGGCCGAGGGGCTGCCTCGGTCCCCTGCATCGGGTGCGGTGAGGGTGTTTGGGACGAGCAGGGGGTTCGGGTGACGGACGTTTCGCCCGTGCAGGCGCTGGCCCGAGCGACGGCCGTTGGTGGGCGGGTGGCCAACCTGGTGAAATGGGAGCCCAAGGGAGAGGATCAGACGTGCCCCTGGAAGCTCGTCGTGACCCTCAGCGGGAGCACTGGGGATCGCGCCGCCGCCGCGTGGATCATCGCCGACGAGATCATGCGGGAACGCACCGCCGGGCGGCCCCGGTCTTACGGAAAGTGGCGCGAAGCCGCCTTGAACGGCACGAAACTGACCGGGACGGAGTACGCCCTGGTGAAGGCCTTCGCGGAGCCCGTCTTCGAAGCGGCGGCCGCGAAGAAGGAAGGCAACCATGGACTGGCCGGGTATGTCGGTGAATGGCTCTGGTACCTGCTGACCCGCGACCTGCCCGAGGATCCGGCGCGCACTGTGGAGATCCTCGGACCGCCGAAGGCCGCCGTGAACGACGGGGGCAGCGATGGACTCGTCGTCTACCGGGAGCGTGCAGGGGCATGGGGCTTCTCCTTCCGTCTGTGGGAGATGAAGAAGTACACCGGAAAGTCTGATGACCCGGGTGGGGTGATCCGCAAGGGCTGGACACAGCTCAGCAGCAAAGGGGCGACCTACCTGGGGATGCTCTCCTGGGGCGACAAGCTGCTCCGTGATGACGCCCGGGAGTTCGTGGGCAGTCTGGCCGAGCAGTGGGTCGATGAGGAGGAGTCGGCAGGTGCCGGTGTGAGCGTCGCGCTGAACGCCACGGCGATCCCGACGAATGCCTTCCACCTCGCGCACGAGCACTTCACCACCCACAAGCACCCCGGTGCGCTGCAGGGCTTGGTGGTGGCGATCGATGATCTTGAGGGTTTCGCCCATGAGGTGAGGGAGTACGTGTGGACCGCACTCTAGATCCGGCGGTACTCGACACCGTCCTGGGCGACCACCGCCCCGGCGGCGTCCTTCCCTCGGCGCAGGAACTGCTGGCGGCCATCACCGATCTGGAGATCGCCGCCTTCCGGGGGGACCAGGAGATCCCGGACGATGTGCTGGCGACTGCGTGGCTTCTGCACGGTCTGGCGGCGGTCGAGCCCGAGACTCGGGGGTTCGACCCGGTGCGGGCCCGGCAGGCTCTCGCGGTCAGTGCGCACGTGATGGACCTGGCCCTGGCTGACGAGCGGCACTCTCCCGACGAGCGGTTGAGGATCGCCTTCGCCGCCCAGGCGGGGTACCGCAGGTGTGAGCAGGAGCCCAACGCCACGGCCGTCTACCGGCAGGTCAAGGACCTGGTGGACTTCGCCTCATCGCTCCCGGCGCACCTCGACACGCTGGCTGTGGAGGCCGGTGTCGTTTTCCTGGCGTTCGACCGTCCCGACCTGAACCGGGCCCTGTCCGCCTGGCGCCGTCAGTTCGCGGAGCTGCGGGCGTTGATGAACGACGAGCCGCTGGCGGGCACGATGTACGGACCCGCCGAGGCCGTGGTCGAGGCGGTTCATCTCCTGCGTCTGTTTCTCTCGTTCGGTGATCTGGACCGCCTGCAGGCCGCTCAGGATCTGCTGGGCAGCGTGCTGGACGGGCGTGCCGGGCGCGGGGATCCGACCGCGAGGTGGGTCGCGGCCCACCTTCTCGGGCTGAGCGGCGAGATGGCCGCCAGCAGCCTGTACACGCTGCTTCCGGAGGGAACGCCGGATGCGGTGGCCCGGACGTTCGCGGTGTCCGATCCGCCGGTCATGACCCTGTGGCGGCCGCAGCGTCAGTTGTTGAACCTGGAGCGGGGAAACCCGGTCTCCCCCGGCACAGGCCGGAGCCTGATCAGCGTGCCGACCAGTGCGGGCAAGACGCTGATGGCCCAGTTGGTCATCTGCTCCCACCTGGCGCAGAAGCCCGGCCGTGTGGTCTACGTGTCGCCGATGCGCAGTCTCGGCCGGGAGATGCGGGCTGCGCTGCGTGGCCGGCTACGGCTGATGCAACGCAAGCTGGTCGCCGAACAGCCGGACTTCCCGCTGGCCGACGGCAGCGGGTCCCTCGTCGGGGACGTGGACGTCGTAACCCCGGAACGGCTCATGCACATGATCCGCCACAACCCGGGCGAAGCGCTGGACGACGTCAGCCTCGTCGTCGTCGACGAGGCCCACCACCTCACCCAAGGCCGGCGCGGCTTCGTACTGGAGAGCCTGCTCGCTCTCCTGCGGACCCGCTCCGAGATCCGGCTCGTGCTGCTGTCGGCCGCTGTCGGCAACCGGGCCGCCCTGGCGTCGTGGCTGGACCCGGCTCGGCCGGCGCAGGAGGTGTACTTCACCGACGACTGGCGCGGCCCCCGGCGGATGCATGGCCTTATGTACCCGCAGCTGCTCAAGGACCAGGCCGAGCTCATCCCGCGCAGGCCGAGCAAGAACCACCCCTCCACTACCCGGGCCAATGTGCCGGTGGCCGCCCGGCTCGATGTCCGGCCGACCGCTGCCAGCCGCACTTTCGGTCTGACCACTCCCAATGTCGGCACCCGGTCCTACGCCTCCCGAGACGCCTGGCAGTGGAACCGGAACACCAAGCTCACCGGCGGCACCGCGGACTACGAGGTGTTCGCCGCCGGCGCCGCCGCCCTGACCCGTGCTGGCAGCGTCCTGATGGTCGTCGCCAGCAAAACCCTCGCCAGGAGCGCTGCCGCCGCCATGGCCAAGCGTCTGGATGTGCGCCCCGAGGCGGCGGCGCTCACCGAGTTCCTGTCCGAGACTCTCGGCGAGCAGCACCCCCTGGTCGCCTGCGCCCGCAATGGCGTGGCCTTCCACCACGGAGACCTTCCCGACGACGTCCTCCACGCCGTCGAGCAAGGGCTTCGCGAAGGAGACCTGTTGGCCATCGCCAGCACCACCACCCTCACCGACGGCGTCAACCTCCCGGTACGTACCGTCGTCATCAATCACACGGTCGAGGGTGACTACGCGCGCGCCGGTCAGCGCAGCCTCAGTCCTGCGGAGTTGCTGAACGCCATCGGCCGCGCCGGGCGGGCCGGGCGTGAGAGCGAGGGGTGGGTCATTCTCACCCGCCCCTACCCGCCGCGGCCGGCGGAGTTCGACATCCTCACCCCCGACTCCGAGCAGCTCACCGTTACCTCTGAACTGCTCAGCGAGGAGGCGCTGGGGGCCTTGGCACAGGCCGAGGGTCAGCTACGCCTCTTCCATGACCTCCTGTTCGCTGTGAGGGGGCATGTCGCGGCCGACTTCGTCGCGTTCGTGTGGCTCGTCTTGCAGACCCATGCTGAGACCCTCGGTGCACCCGGCGACCGGCTGGAACCGGTGCGCTCGTTGCTCGCGATGGAGCAGGCCACCGACGAAACGGTCCCGGCCCGCTGGATGGCGCTCGCACAGAGGGTCGCCACAATCTACGACGCCACCGACCCCGTCTCGGCACGACGCTGGGCCAGCACCGGTACCAGCATCGGCTCTGCGCTCCTGCTCGACATCGTCGCCCAAGACCTCGCGGAGCAACTGGTCGCCCAAGCGGTCCCCGCAGGCGCTCTGGACGAGATAAGCGTCTTCTTCGGTCCGCCTGAGTGGCCGCTGGAGCAGACCCTGGACTTCCTGTCCGAGCGCGGCGTCTTCGACAACCTCCTGCTACTGCCCGAAACGAAGGGCTGCTGGGACTTCAAGAAGAAGCTCGCCGTCGACGTGCCGATCAGCGGCGCGATCCGAGACTGGATTTCCGGCACCCCCATTCCGGAACTGGCGCGCACCTGGATGCCCGACCGCCAGCCGTTCGATCCCCGGCCGCTGGAGCAGGCCGTGCGCAGCATCAGCACGGCCTTCGAGCACGCGATCAGCTGGACAGCCGGTGCCTTGATCAACCTCGTCAACACCCATCCGTTGCTCACCCCCACCACGCCCCGCTTGTTCGCGCACACGGCCTGGCACATCCGGCACGGCGTCGATACCGAGCAGGCGATCACCTTGCTCACCTCCGGGATCACCTCCCGCCGCCTGGCCCATGAGATCGGCCGCGCCGCGGCCGATGCCGGCATCAGTTCCGGCGGCCTGCGTAGCTGGCTCGCCGATCAGCAGATCGACGGCTGGATCACCGCGTACAAGGCCAACGCGTACGAGATCGAGGACCTCCTCGACTACGTGAGCACACCGGCCAACCCGCTTGAGCGGCTACTGAAGGGGCGCCCCGTGACCACCCCTCTCGCACGGGTAGTGCCGGACGCCGTGGACGGGCCCATCACCCTGACCCACCCGGGAAAGAAGCCGGCGACCATCAGAGTCAACCGCGACGGCCTCCAGATCGCGGCCATCCCCGCCGCCCAGCACCACACCGTCCTCACCATGATCGACAGCGGCCTCGACCTCACCCACCACCTGGTGGCAGGAAAGCTGGTCACCGCCTTGGGGACCGTGGGCCGTTCGGTGTAGCTCCATCGAGCCGCGTTAGTCGCCACGCCCGCGAATTCACGGCCGCGGCTATGAGTCGGCCCGCCTGTACGTGCGCGGGCCGGAAGGCTCGGGGTGCGAATTCTTCGCATCCGGATCCGCCCCGCTGGGCCTCCGCCAGCACGTTGCCGGCCGCTGGGGCCAGCAACAGTAGATGCGGCCCCGATTGCAACGTCCTGCTCCTGGCCGACCGGGGAGCCCGGTGCGTGCGCCGGAGTAAGGCTGTTCGCGTTCTCGGCCTGAGTGCCCTCGCTGACGGCACGGCATAGCGAAGGAGTCCCTGCATGCGAGATTGCGCACCCCAAGATTCCACACTTCGCAGCAGAATTCCAGCAACATCAAGAATTATGCACCCATTGCAAGAAGCGCGCAAAGCCCCCCGGCTTTCGAGTCTCTCCCGTCACCACATCTTTCTCATCCCGGAAATAATTGATCACAGGGTTCGAGTAATGAAAGAACTGATCTCTAAACTGATCCGGGATTCCGTCGGCGACCCATTCGTACCTGATGCCGATGGGGCCGATGTAAGCAGCCATCACGCAGGAGGTAAATCTTGCCCCGTCAGCCGACACCCGGGGCACGAACGGGCTGATCGACATTCCGCTTCCATATGCCTTTGTTACGGAGTCGGTGCATATAATCACCATGCGACTGTCTGGCATGTCTTCCGCGCCGTTCATGAAGTCGCGCAACGACCGTGGGACGGGAAAGCGGTCCCTGACCATCCGGCACCCAAAGTGTTTGGCATGATACCTGGCCAGATCCAATGACTTCTGCCGCCATTCGGATCCGTAGATCGATTCCATGCTGATTCCTGGCATGGTCCTCAGCAAGTGCGCCTCGACATACTGTGCGTAGGTGTCGTATGAAATATCGAAAGACTTCGATATTTCGTTATTGCACGGCGCGCACATCGATTTCGGGAACTTGACCAAACCGTAGCGATCCCGCTTGAGGCCGCCTTTCCCTCGTATTTCGCGCTGCTGTTTCCCACTCGCCCAGACCAGCATCTCGCCATTGCCCATCAGGCGCGCGAGGCTGGCTCGCTTGAACTTGTGCTCTCCGGTGGTGGCCGGACGACTCTCACACCACCAGCACATCGCGCTCTCAGGGGCCAGGAGATGGGCATATCTAGCTGAGTCGGGAAGTTCAGACCCCTCGAAGTCGGGACTGAAACTCGTCATGTGCGCTCGCCTCCCTCAGTGCTTCTTCGCCTACAACCACCGAGGCCGGGTGGTAGACGGCAGCCCGCCCTCGGTACGAAACCATGCTCACCACAGCATCCCGGCCGGATGACAGTGTTCGCGCACGCTAGGCCTCGAACTCCGCCGTCGTCCAGTCGAATTTCTGGGTACATCCACCAGCTTCTCGTTGCCCGGCAACGCCCGCGCTCGGCACGCGTACGGACGCATGTTGTTCCCCGGCGTGTGCGAGGAACAGGCCGTCCGGCTCACAACGGCGCATTCTCGGCGAGGTCTGGGCGTGGGCCCGGGAGCAGGGGGCGTGGGCCTCCGGGCATAAGGCCGCGGTTGCGCAGGGTTTGGGCCCGTGTGCGGCAGCGGGTGGTGCAGAACGTGCGGCGGTAGCAGGTCTCGAGCAGGGCCTGGAGGCAGACCGGGCAGCATCCGGGCCCGGCGACGGGGGCGAGGCGTTCGAGCAGGCGCCGAATGCGGTCGACCTGTTCCTGGGTGGCCAGGTACGGCGCATCGGCGTAGCCGTGGCAGCCGGTGAGGAGTTCGTTGAAGAGGCGGCGTAGTTCGGTGAGGTCGCGGCGGCAGGTGCCGAGGAGGTCGAGGAAGTCCTCGACGGGCCAGGAGGTGAGGGCGCCGGTGCGGGTGAGGTAGAGGCCGAGGGTGTCGATCCGGTAGGTGTCGGTGGCGTCCAGAAGAAGGTAGCCGGTGAGTTGCCAGGCGGTGCGCTGGGACATCTCGTTGTGCGGATGGCGGGTGCTCTTGAAGTCGAGGAGGAAGCCGTCGACGACAAGGTCAGCATCGGCGGTGATGCAGGCGCTGGCGAACGTGGGGCCGCCGTGGCAGTCCTCGGGCCGGGTCCGGGTGCGCAGGTCCTCAAGGGGGCTGCGGGCGGCGTGGTGGAGCTGGTTGACGACATCGTCGACCAGGTCGGGGTGGGGGAGCGCCAGCAGGCGGGCGAGGGTGAAGCCGTCGGGGTCCTTGAGGGTGGCTTTGGCGAGCGGGGTGTAGGCGAAGCCGATGGTCGTGCGGGCAAGGACCTGGTACCAGGTCGCGGTGATGAGCATGCGGGCCAGGTCCTCCTCCTCGTCCTGGGCACGGTCCATGGGCAGGGTCCGGTTGTCCAGGTCGAGGGACCGGACGGTCGCGGTCAAGCGGGCGGCGAGTGCTTTGCCGACCGCGCGCATCCGCAGGCCCACGCCGTTCGCGCCGAACTCGCCGATGAGCTCGATCCCGATGAGGGCGGCGTCGTCGACGGGGGCGGCCGCGGTGAAGGCCAGGCGCAGGCGCTGGTCGATCGCTGTGCCGACGGTGCCGGCCTCGGTGCCGACGCCGGGTGGCGGGAGCAGGATGTGGTCGGCGCGGTGCTGGGCGCGGAAGTTCTGCCGCAGGGCGCTTGGTCCGGCGGACAGCTCGCGGTCCAGGAACCGGCGCAGAGGGGAGTGGGGGCTACGCAGCCCGGTGGTCAGGGACACGAGGGGTTCACCGCCGTTCGTCGGGCGCGGCCTGGGGGCGCGCGGGGAGACGAATCGGACGGTAGAGAGCGGGACTGACAACGTGTCGCCCGTACGAAGTAACTGGTTGGATCCGGCATTCAGCGGTTCACCGACTCTGGTACCCGGGGCCGCCTCTATCGACGCAGAGTTCCCGCCCGTCCGACCGGGAGCAGCCGCGCGCTGTAGGCAGGCCGGCGCTCGCCGCGCTGCACTGCGCCATCGAGGTGAACAGGGTGTGTGCTGCGGTTGAGTCTCAGGCACCCGGCTGTCCGCGGGTGTAGCGATGCGGCATGGACCTTTATGACGTCATCGATCGCGCCGAGCTGAATTCAGAGGTACGGCTTCGGTTCGGTACTTCCGCCCCGGGGCTGCGCCCGCGGCTGGACCCCTACCTGGCCAGTGCGTGGGCTCTACTGGAGACCGCGATGACGACGTACGACCCGACCAACGCCCCACGCCTCGTGCGGGCGGCAGCGGAAGCACACCGAAAGTACACCGCGCCCGGCGTGTGGAGGACCGCCGGGTTCCTGCCCTACATCTTTCAGGAGCTCGCCGACGACGGGAAGGCAGGGGGCGAAACGGCGGGGGTCGACCTGGTCCAGCATCCGCGCGTGGAATGGGCCGCCCGCGTCGTGGACTGTGTACGTGCGGGACTCGGGAACACGGAGTTCTCACGGCTGATCGAAGGCATCGACGGGATCCTGGCCGAGGGGTCCATCGGGGCCGAGGAGGTCGGCGTGGGCTGATTGGGCCCGGACCGACCGGCGGGCTTGATCGCAAGGGCGCCGTCGAGGTGCAGCTCGTGGCCCTTGATTCGGCCCATGCGGTGCGTGGCGGCTGAAGAGCGCGCAGGGCACATCGTGGAAGAGCTCGGGGCCCGTACCCGGCGTCCGAATGCGGCGGGCACGCCCTCTGCCGGGGCGAGCGGAGCTACGGATCGGAGCTGGCCGGGGCGGGGAGGGGCGTCAGGCGCTGCTGTTCGTGGCGATGGCCGCACGGAATTCCTGAGTCATCAGGGCAACCGAGCCGCGCTGGACCGGGGCCGGGCCCAGCGCTCCCCACACCTTGTGCAGGGCGGTGCGCATCCGGTCGTTCATGGCATCGGTGAGAAGTGCCTGGCGCCTCTCGGGTACCTCGCGTACGTCTTGGACGCAGACCATCGTGCCGTGGCGGGTGCCGGTCATCCCGATCGTGGTGACCCTCCAGCCGAGTTGCCGGGCCGCTTTACGTATCGCGGCCCGGATCAGTTCCACCCCGCCCAATTCGACGGCTTCCTCGTCATCCAGGTTCACCTGGTACGAGCCGCCGTAGCCCGCAGCGCCTTCCGGGCAGCTGCGGCGCAGCAAGGGCACGAGGGCGTCGGCCATGGCGGTGCAGCATGAGTCCTTCGCGTACGAGACCATCGTCAGCTCGCTTTCGGGGTCGTGAGGTGGGGCCACAGGAGTTGGAGGTCGCGGGCAACCCGCTCGGCCAGGACGTCGGGGTCGGTCGCGGTCCACTGGTGGGCAGTCCCGATGGCGTCGGCCTCCTTCGTCCTGGAGGTGTTCTTGCCGGAGAACGGGCCGGACTCGGCCCGGGCCGTGAAGGTCACCGGCCCGGGCGGGCGGGGCAGGAGCAGCAGCGGGTGGTGAGGGGTGAAGCCGAAGCTGCCCATACGGTGGGCGGGTTCTTCGTCGGAGAAGTGGGGCTCGGTCCATAGCCCGACGGTCACGACCAGCCAGGTGTTCAGCCGGTTCGGGTCGTTGCACAGCCACAGGTCGAACGTGCCGACCAGCAGGTCCTCCTCCCACTGCCAGACCTTCGCCCGTGGATCGAGAGCATCGGCTCCGTCGCGGCGCAGCGGCATCAGGGCGCGCTCGAACGGGGCGATCAGCCCGTCGTAGGCGGTGCGCATGGCGCTGCTGCCGGCCTGGTCGAGCGTGTATTCGCGATCCGGTGTGATCTCCCACTTCAGACCGTCGGGGAGCTGGGTGGTCAGGTACTCGCGCAGCGGGTGGAGCGCCTGCGGGAGGCCGTCGGTGTGCCGTCGGGCGTGCTCGGCTGCGGGCAGGCGGACCCACCAGGCGTAGTACGGGGTTTCGTCGGGGTAGGTGTCGGTATCGACGCAGTGTTCGTAGACGCAGCCCAGCGAACCCGACAGGTCCGTCATCGTCGCGTGTGTCCGCTCGGCAAGGCCGGGGCCCCCACCCGCGAGGTGCTGGGGGTCCTGGACCCCAAGGCGCCACACCACCCACTCGAAATCGCTCCAGTCCCTCACGCGCACTTCTCCCGCCCTCACCCGGCTTTGACGGCCAGTACATCAAGGCTCATGGGGAGCGTGGACTCGTTCGTGGGCATTGGGCCCGGACGAGCGACGCGCAAGCGACACCGCAGATCGTACGGGCACCGGCGGGCCCGAGCATACGAGGACCGGTACGGAGACATTCGGCACCCCAGACGAACCGTCTTACCGACGTCGCCATGGCACCCTGCTGAAGAGCAGCCCGAGCGAACCGGAACAGTGGGCCACTGACAGGAGCTGACCGCCGTACGGCTGCCACGGCCCCCACGACCCTTGGACAGGACGGCAGCCGGAACGAATGAGGGGCACCGTGGGTACGGACGGTACCCCCCCCTCCGCGTGCTGGTGCTGCATGCGGTTCTGCCAGCCAGTTCTGAATTTTTGAGCGCTTAGGACCTCACCCACAGAACGGCACCCCGGACAACGGAAAGGTGAACTGCCGCGTGCGGAGGCACCGGAGCCGAACGGCCCCTCGGGCCGGGCGGCGGAACCCTCCACAGAGATCAGCCCCTCTGCCTTGGCGCTTGTCCGTCACGGCCAGCACCGCCCGAGACGCAGAGCCGCTGATGCCGCCTACGGCCGAAACGGGGCCACCGTCCCGCACGCGAAGCAGCCTCAGCCACGGCAGCTCGGGGCCAGTCGGACCTGAGGACAGCAGCGAAGCCACGGCGTGTCGGTGGTTGATTGTGCCTGCGGGTTTCGGTATCACGCGCGCACACGCTCTAGAAGGGGGCAAGATTTCACATCGCCCCTGCATCGCCGAACTCCTGGAACGTGACGTGCACGCCTTCCACCTGATCCGGGACACCTCACTGCCCGTCCGGACTGACAGCCTCGCCGGACACCCGGCCGAACTCGTGCGGCGGGCCGAGGACGCCGGACTCGGCGTCGCCCTGCGTGCCACCCCCAACGTCTTCGGTCTGCCGTATTTCCACGCCTACCTGCTCGAACCCGAGGACACCGCCCCCGTAGCCATCTCCTTCGGTGCCGGACTGCACGTGAACCGGGACATCGCCGCCGTGCGGGCCCTGTCCGAAGCCGCTCAGTCCCGGCTCTCGCACATCCACGGCGGACGCGACGACATCATCGACCGCCACGATTACTTCGACGCTGCCGTCCGCGACGCCGAGGTCCGGGCCACCGCCGAACTGCGCCGCCGCGTTCGCGACCCTGCCGGCGCCGTCCCCATGGCCGAACTGCCCGACCACAGCCACGACGTGGACAGCCTCACCGACGCACTGGACCTCCTCCTCGACCGCGCGCGGGCGGCCGGCGTACGCCAGGTGCTCACCGTCGACCTGACCCCGGTGCCCGCTTCGGGCCTCCACGTGGTCCGGGTCATCGCCCCCCGGCTGGAGTCCTTCCAACCCGCCCTGCAACGCGTCGGCCGGCGCCTCGCCGCCCACGGCACCAGCACCGCACCTCGGGAAACGGTGGCCCCATGACCCGCACCCACCTGTTCGTCGGCCCCTCCGCCCACGGTCTCGGCATACCCGTACCGCAGGACATCCACGTCCACGCGCCCGCCCGTCGCGGCGACATCGACCGGCTCCTCGCGGACCGCCCCGGCCCCGGTGTCATCCTCCTCGCCGACGGCACCTTCCACAGCTACCCCTCGGTCGGCCACCGCGAGCTGCGCGACGCCCTGACCGCCGGCTGGCGGGTCTGGGGACTGTGCTCCATGGGCGCGATCCGCGCCGCCGAGATGCACCCCCTGGGGATGCGCGGCTACGGAACCGTCCACCAGCGGTTCGTCGACGACCCCGACTTCGCCGACGACGAGGTCGCCCTCGTCCACGGCCTGGAACACCCCTTCCGCGCGGTCTCCGAACCCCTCGTTCACATCCGGGCCTACCTCGACCACCTGCGAAACCAAGGCACGCTCCCCGCAGCTCGCGTCGACGAGGTCCTCACCGACTTCAAGAACCGCTGGTACGGGGACCGCACCCTGCCGTCCCTGGCCCGCCGCCTGACAGAACTCGGCCATCCGGCCGCCCGCGACGACATGAAGGACTTCGACCGCTTCCGGCTGAAGACCCACGACCTGGAAGCCTTCCTCGCCGAACGCCCCTGGGACGACGCGATACAAGCGGATCGAGCACAGCACCCACACAAACAGCATTCACACGCAGAGCGAGCGGAACAGGGGGGTACGAACATGGACCATCGGGCACTGCTCACCGAGATCGGCGGTGTGCCGTTCATCGACGACGACGGGTTCCGGCCCAAGGCGCTCCTGACCGCCGTAGCCGTGGTACGCCGCAGCGCCGAACCCGAGGCGTTCACCTCGCTCGGCGCCTGCCTCGACCCGGAGAACGCCAAGAGCATCTTCGACCGCCACGCCACCTCCAGGGTGCACGACATCGCCTGGACGGAACTCGCCCCGGCCGAGACCGAGGACGTAGCGCACGCCTCCGGGCTCGTCGTCCGGTCGATGCCCGCATGGCAGAGCCTGTTCACGCTGCCCAAGCGGTACCGGCGCATGGCGGCCAGCACCAGCAGCACCTCCGTCCTCGTCCCGCAAACCATCTACCTCGGCCCCGGAGCGTTCCGGGACGAGGAGACGCTGCGCGAGACCCTCGTCCACGAACACGCCCACATCTGGCTGAACTTCATCGCCGAGGTCTACGACCTCCAGCTCCCCGACGCCCCCAACGACTACGTCCTGCCCTCCGGCACCTCCGGCAAGACGTACCGGGGCGTCATGTTCGCCGCTCACTTCGCCGCCGCCGCTGCCTCGGCCCTACGCCGACGCCACCTCGACGGTGAGACCGGGGTACGGGAACGCCTCGACCACCTGACCGGATACCTCGGCGGATGCCTCACCGCCATGAACGAGCGGCCGTACGCCAGCCCGACCGGTGAACTGGTGAAGGACACCCTGACCCGACGGTACGACGACCTCGTCCGGCACCTCCACGACCCCACGACCTCCGGTGGCCACCTTGTCCGCTGACAGCAGCGACGTACTCGAACCGCCCCGGACCGGCATCAGGGACTTCGCCCTCCTCCAGACCGCCGCGTTCTGCGGCACCATCGCCACCCGGTGCGTGGAGATCGCCCTGGCCTGGTGGGTCCTGGACCGGACCGGAAACGACGCGCTGCTCGGCGTGCTGATCGCGCTCGGCGTCGCCACCGACGTCCTCTCGCGCGGCGCCCTGTCCTGGCTCGGGGACCGGTTCCCGCCCGGCCGGGTCATCCAGAGCTGCTTCATCGGCTCGGCACTGGTCAGCGGCCTGCTTACCTGGCTCGCCTACCGTGGCGTGTACGAACTGTGGACCATCGTCATCGGCATCATGCTGCTCGGCGTCAGCCTCGGCGTCCGCGAACCGCTCCTTATGTCCACGATCCGCAGTCTGCTCAAGACCACCTCGGTCGCCAGCGCCGTCCGCGTCCGCAGCACCGTCATGTCGCTGTCCTCCTTCGCCGGACCGATCGCGGCGGGCGTGCTCATCGGCCCCCTCGGCTACGCCGCCGTCCTCGCCACCGCCTCCGGCGTGGTCGGCGTGTCCGCCGTCCTCATCGTCGTCCTGCGCACCCCCGCACCCGGCCCCCGGCCCGCGCCCGGCGGTGGCTTCACCGCCTGGGCCTCGGGCACCCGCGCCGGTTTCCGGGCCATCCGCCGCGTCCGCCCCGAATGGCGCCTGGCCATGCTCACCATGGTCGTCAACTTCGCGCTCTACCCCGTCTTCAACGTGATCGTGCCCGTCCTGGTCGCCCAGCGCTTCCCGCACCGCACCTGGGTCCTCAGCATCGTCGAATCGGCGTTCGCGGTCGGACTGATCGTCGGCAGCGCCTCCCTGGCCGGCCTGAGCGGCCGACTGCTGGGCCGCCGCCGCACCGTCCTGACCGGCTTCGCCATGCTCGGCGCCGGTTTTGCCGGCACCGGCCTCGTCGGCGCCCTCGGCCTCCACCTCCCGGTGATCTTCACCGTCGCCGCCTCGCTGCTGCTGATGCTGTCCGGCGTCGGCCTGTGCATGATCACCACCAACACCGGGACCGTCCGGCTGCTGGCCACCCCGGCCGCCTACCGGAACCGGATGGTCGCCGCCGCCTCGTTCCTCTCCGGCGTCGTCATGCCGCTCGGCTCCGTCGCCAGCGGCGTCGTCTCCCGCACCTCCGGCGAACTGTGGGCACTCGCCGTCCTGGGCGTCCTCATCTGCTTGTGCGCCCTCGTGGCCGCCCGCGACCGGGTCCTCACCGCCTACCTCGACCTGCCCGACGACGCACTCGACGACATCTACCTGCGCGACTACCCCCACGCCTTCGCGGGCGACGCACACGAGGAGCAGACGGCGACCCGATGAAGCGATCCACCCTCGCACTGCTGCGCTGCCCCAGGGACAACTGCGGGACCGCACCCCTTACCGCCGACGTCTGGATTGCCACCGTCCTGGACACCGGGGAGGACGAACTCGTCGAAGGCGTCGTCACGTGCGACGCCTGCGGCGGCGCCTACCCCATCGTCTGCGGCGTACTCGTCCTCCTCGACGACCTCGCCGCCTACCTGCGCGACCACCTCGGCGTCATCACCTCCCTCACCGCGCACGGACCATCCGACGCCATGACCGGCTGGCTCGCCTCCCGCGCCCCCGCCGCCGTCGACCCCCGCCACGTCAACCGCAGCATGAAGCTGGAAGACCGCTATGTGAACGCGTTCCTCGGCGCCCACTTCGACCACCGCACCACCGACGCGGACACCGACCCGCTCATCGCCGGTCTCCTGGCGGCGAACGCCACCCGCGACCTGTGGTCCACGGCGACGACCCTGTTCGACCGGACCACCCCCACCAGTGCCCTGGACGTCGGCAGCAGCGTCGGCGGTCTGTCGGCCCTCCTCTCCCGACGCGGCTGCGCCACCGTCGGCGTCGACACGTCGTTCCTGTCCGTCCTCGTCGCCCGCCGCGCCCTGCTCTTCACACCCCACCCGCTCAACAGCTACCGCGCTTACCGCGAGGGCGACCTCTACGACGAGCGTCCGCTGACCGTCGAGGGGGACCCTCGGTACGCGGACTTCATCGTCGGATCGGGACTGACCCGGCTGGTCCGCGACCCCGTCGACCTCACCTGCGCGGTCAACCTCATCGACCTCGTTCCCGACCCTGCCCGCCTGCTGGACACGCTGATCTCCCAGACCGCCGAGGGCGGCCACCTGCTGATCACTTCGCCCTACGGCTGGTCCGGCGTCCCAAGGAGCCGCTGGCTCGGCGGCACTTCGGACGAAGCCTCCCCGACAGCCCTCCGCGCCGCCGGCACCGCCCGCGGCTTGAAGGTCACCTGGGAGAACGACCGCGTCCCCTGGCTATGGCGCGACTACTCCCGCTTCTGGAGGCTCTACATCGTGGACGTCGTCCTCTTCACCCGGACCTAGGACTGCAACCGTGTTTGGCGTGACGGTGTGTCGCCGTGGTCGTTGTTCCTGTCATGGGTGGGGATCTCGGAGTCGGTGACGTACGGCGGTGGGTGGCGGGGCTGGAGGAGGTGCATGGGCGGTTTGTGCACCGTTTTCAACGCTCGGAGCCCCGGGAGCCGGCATTGGCCTATATGCGCGGGCTGGTGTCGTCGCTGGAGCGGAAGAACGCGTGGACGGTCGCCGAGCAGGCGGGGCATGAACGGCCGGACCGCTTGCAGCGACTGCTCAATACGTGCGACTGGGACGCTGACGAAGTCCGGGACGACATTCGGGAGTTCGTGATCGAGCATCTCGGTGACCCGCAGGCGGTGCTCGTCGTGGACGACACCGGGTTCCTGAAGAAGGGGATCCGCTCGGCCGGCGTCCAACGTCAGTACACCGGCACGGCGGGCCGGGTCGAGAACAGCCAGGTCGGCACATTCCTGGCCTATGCAACCGATGCCGGTCACATGTTGATCGACCGGGAGCTGTACCTGCCCGCGTCCTGGACCGAGGACCGTGAACGCTGCCGCGCCGCGGCGGTCCCCGACGAGGTCGCCTTCGCCACGAAGAACGAACACGCCAAGGCCATGATCGAGCGGGCACTCGCCGCGCGGGTGCCGTTTGCGTGGCTGACCGCTGATGAGGCATACGGGCAGGTCAAGGGCTTGCGTTACTGGCTTGAACAGCGCGGGGTGTTCCACGTGCTGGCGACCCGCCGCACCGATACCGTCGTCACCGCCTCACGCATGGACCATCCCGTGGACGAACTGGTCGCCGGTCTGCCCCGGCAGGCGTGGAAGCGCCGATCGTGCGGCCGGGGTGCCCACGGCGAGCGTGTCTACGACTGGGCCAGGGCCCCGATCCGTCCGTGGCGCGAGGAGGGTGTCGAGCACTGGGTTCTGGCCCGCCGTAGCCTCACCGATCCCACCGAGATCGCCTACTGCGTGTGCTTCGCGCCCGAAGGCACCACCCTGAACACCCTCCTGGCCGTAGCCGGCCGCCGGTGGACGATCGAGGAATGCTTCCAGACCGCGAAGAACGAATGCGGCCTCGACCACTACCAGGTCCGTAAATACCACGCCTGGTACCGGCACATCACCCTCGCCATGGCAGCCCACGCCTACCTGACCACGATCCGTGCGCGGGAGCTCAAAAAAGGGATCGCGACCCGGTGAACAGCACCTTGTCCCGCTGAGCCTGCCCGAGATCCGCCGCCTGACCGCCCACCTCACAGCACGCCTCCTACCCCCGGTTACCCACGTCCTGCACTGGTCCCACTGGCGACGACAAGCACAACACCGAGCACGCATCAGCCACTACAAACGACGAGGCCACCACCCCTGAACTGAACCGCCATCACGCCAAACACGGTTGCAGTACTAGGGCCTGTGTGAGGTCGTGATCATTCGGTCGTCGGTAAGAGGTCGTTGATCCAGATCAGGGAGGCCCGGAGGTGGAGTCCGGCGTCGTAGCTCTCGGGGGACTTGTCGTAGCGGGTGGCGATGCCGCGCCAGGCTTTCAGTTTGTTGATCATGCGTTCGACGGTGTTGCGGTCCTTGTAGAGCTCGGCGTCGTGGGTGACGGGCCGGCCGCCCTTGCGGCCGCGGTTCTTGCGGTGGGTGGCCTGGTCCTTCTTCTCCGGAATGACGGCCTTGATGCTGCGCTTACGCAGGTAGGCCCGGTTGGCGCGGGAGGAGTATGCCTTGTCGCCGGCGACCGCGTCCGGCCGGGTGCGTGGGCGGCCGACGGGCAATCGGATGCGGACCTTGTTCAGGACGGGGAGGAACTGCGGGCTGTCGGCGGCCTGTCCAGCCGTCAACACGATCGCCAGGGGGCGGCACTTGCGGTCGGACGCGAGGTGGATCTTGCAGGTCAGGCCGCCTCTGGACCGGCCGAGCAGGGCCCGCTTCAGGCGGGCTTTGCGTCTTCGCCGGATGCGTCGCCGTTCTTCCCGTCCAGGATCGTCGACGTCGCCCTGTCCGTTCTGTTCCCCTTGGCCGCCCCCTTTTGTCGGGCCTGCTCCTGTTCCCGCACGACCTTCTCCAGGGCCTCCATAACCTCGGGGGCGACGTGTATTCCGGCGGCGTCGTGATGCGCGCGGGTGGTCGTGGAATCCACGCTGACCAGTGACAGGTCAATCTTCCCCTGCCCGGCGGCCTCGACGATCAGCCCCTCGAGCAGTGCGGTGAACACGCCTGCGTCCCGCCAGACCCGGAAACGGCCGTAGACGGTGGGCCAGGGACCGAATTGCTCGGGCATCTCCCGCCACCGGGCGCCGGACCGGAATCGCCAGATCACGCCCTCGAACCGGTCCCGCAACTTCACCAGGTAGGGGCCGTACTCGCCGACCGGCAAGTACGGCTGGATGAGTTCCCACTGGTCGTCACTGAGCTGTCGGCGCGTCACACCGGCGTTCTACCGTGATCCGTCCCGGCACGGCAGCGGAACGCAGATATTGATCACGACCTCACACAGGCCCTAGTCGAATTTCGTCCGCGCCATTCCCGGCTCTTCCGCTCAGCACGCTTGGCCAACGCCGCTGATGTTGCTATGGGGGTGTACTCACAGCTGAATCCGGCTGGTTCCCCAGCCGGGTTCAGCTTCCCGGGCAGTGGCCGGGACGATCTCTCACGTTCTGTGGGCGCGCTGGGCCGGGTGGTTACCAGCCCGCCTGGGCGTTGGTGTAGGCCGTGCGGCAGGCTGGGTAGGCGGACTCGGTGGAGAGCTTGGTCACGACTTCCTTCCAGATCCTCTTGGCCGCCTCTTCCTGCGGCTTGTACTCAGCGGGGACCTCCGAGGCGTGGTTCTTGATCGTCGCGAGGGTGGCGACGGCCCACTTGTTGCACGCCGGAGCGGCGGCGTTGCGGTAGTGGTCGTCGAGTTCGGTTGCCACAGCGGCGCCGTTGACGACGGCCCACGTGTTCCAAGTCGCGCACGCGGACTCGGTGAGCAGGGCCTTGTCTTCGTCGCTCAGATTGGCCACGGCGTTCAGGGCGGCGTTCCACGGTTCGTCGGGAATGGCGTAGCGGGTGGTGGGGAACTTCTCCTTGGTCTTGAAGATCGCTTCCTGGCAGGCGGGCGGCAGGGGGGCCGCCTGCAGGCGGGAGGCGGCGGTCAGCTGTGAGGCGGCCACGGCGTGCTCGGGCGGGGTCTGTGCCTGGCTGGTCATGCTGAGGAAGGACACGCCGACGGCAGCCGTCGAGACCACGGTGGCAGTGAGGAGAAGGGGCTTGAAGGTACGGCGGCTGGGTTTCATGGCGGCAGACTCCTTTGTGAGTACGACTGGGGAGGCATCGGCTTGATGCAGACCGCTGCTCGTTCGGAGAACTCCTGCGGAGCCTCGCAGGACACGAGAGATCACCTGGCGAATGGGCGTTCGTCCGGGACCGTCCCTGCCGCGCCGCGAACCGAGCCTCTGTGGTCTGTCAGCCGCTTGTGCCGTTGTGGGCTTCTTGGGCGGAGACCACAGGCTGCAGGGCGGGGACCGCCCCGTAGCGGCGGTGGCGATGGGTGTATTCGGTCATGGCCTCCCACAAATCGCGGCGGTCGATGTCCGGCCAGAGTTTGTCCGTGAAGAGCAGTTCGGCGTACGCGGTGTGCCAGGGCAGGAAGTTGGAGATGCGCTGTTCGCCGCCGGTACGCCACAGGAGGTCGACGTCGGGCAGGTCGCCCAAAGGCAAGTGGGAGCGAAGTAGGTGTTCTGACACTCTGGTGCCGTTGAGCTGTCCGGTGCGTGCGGCGTCGGCCAGGGAGTCGGCGGCTTGGGTGAGTTCGCTGCGGCCGCCGTAGTTGAGGCAGAACGTCACGTTGAGACCGGTGCGGCCTTTGGTGGCCTCTTCGTTGGTGTGCAGGAGGTCGACGAAGTCGCCCGGCAGGCCGTCGGGGAGTCCGGCCCAGCGAATCCGTACGTCATAGCGGAGGAAGTCTCCGGCCTGCAGCTGTTGGCGTGCGAACGCCAACAGCTTGTTGATCTCCTGCGGCGGGCGCTTTTCCAGGTTCTCGGTGGACAACAGGTACACGGTCAGGTGAGGCAGCCCGATCTCCGCGGCGCCGTGCATGACATCGATGAGCGCCTTCCCTCCGGCCTTGTGGCCGTCGTTGCGTGGGAGGCCGCGTGCGCCGGCCCAGCGGCCGTTGCCGTCCATGATGATCGCGACATGCCGCGGCATGCGCTTGGCGGGCAGGGCCGGGGGGCGGGCGCCACCGGCGTGGGGCTGTGGTGGTTCCAGGAGTCCGGTGGGAGCGGTCCGCGGCGCTGGGAGCGCCGGGTGGACGGGCGGGGGTGCGGTGCGCAGTTCGGGGAGGGGGAAGAGGTGCCAGGTCGTGGCTGCAAGGAGTCGACCCGGGCCGATGACGCGCAGGCGGGCGGCGAGGTCCGGGCGGGCGGCATATTGCAGCAGTGCGGGTCCGGCTTTTTCGGCGGCGTGCAGGCGGGCGCGGTAGAGAGTGCAGCCTGTGCGCAGGACGACGGCGGGGCCGGGCGGCAGACCGGTCCACAGTTCCGGCTGGTCCAGCCAGGTGCGGGCCGTGGCCAGGAGGTGGCTGATCAATGCCTGCACGGCGGGGGTCCAGCGACGTTGGGAGAGGTCTGTCTCGCAGGTGCCGAAGCGGTGCAGTTCCTCCGCAGGAAGGGTGATGTCGCCACGGCTGAGGTCGTCGGCGAGGTCGGTCAGCGAGTCGGTGAGGAACAGGCCGTCGGACAGTTGCTGGTAGGCGTCCAGGCGGGTGAGGTGGAGAGGGGTGTCGAGGCCGGCGTGTCGCAGCAGTGTCAGGCACTGCAGCAGAAAGGGCACGTTGATGTCCTTGCTGCGGGCCCGCCACTGCTGCCAGGTCGCCGGGCCGGGAGCGGTCCGCAGGGCGTCTTTCTCGAGGGCCGTGAAGGTGACGTCGAAGGCGTCGGCCTTCAGGTTCCAGCACCACATGGTGTGCACCACCGCCTGGCGCACCGGGTCTTGGCTGGTGCCCAGCCGCAGGTCGGTGTCCAGGGCTTCGCGCCATGCCCGCAGCCGCTGGGAACCGTCGCCCTCGGTGGTGTCGGCCAGGTCATCGGCAAGGCAGTACGCGGCGAACAGGGCCCAGCATGCCGGACGCAGGGCAGGGGGCATCAGCTGCAGGCACCAGAACTCCTCAGCCCTGGTGGACCGCAGATAATCGTGGCACGTCTTGTACGCGGCTTTCAGCTGCGGGTCATAAATTTCGGCCTGCGCGCAGTCGGCAGCGAACACGGTGCTCCTTGGGTGGAAGACGGGACCTGGCCGGTCACCGCGGACCGGGTGCGCCGACGGAAGGCGAGCAGGCTGAGGAGGGCCGCGCCGGCGAACCAGGCCAGCTGCACGCCCAGGCAGCTTAGGAGAACGGAGTGGGAGAAGCCGGCGGCGGAGGCGGACTGCATAGCGCCGTAGGAGGGCAGCAGACGCACCAAGGCGGTGTCGGCTCCTTTGCTGGCGATGGGGTTCTGCAGCGCGAGGTCGATGACGCTGATCATCACGACGAGGAAGACGCCCTCCAGCTCACGGCGCACCACCGTGCCCAGGGCGACGCCCACGGCTCCGTAGGTCATGGCCGCGCTGAACAGCGAAACGGCCAGCAGCACGGGCTGGCGGGGCGACCAGTACGCCCACATGACCGCTGTGGCGTAAAGACTGACGACGGCCGAGGCCAGAACGAGGGAGGACACCTTCGCCAGCAGCAGCTGGAGGCGGGGATAGCCGGCCATGGCCAGACGCCGGTCGAACGTTCCCGAGCTGAAGGTGGCCGAGAACATCGCGAACCCAACGATCAGCGTCACCGCGTTCAGTGCACCGCTGATCTGAGTGAGCTCGTTGCCGCGGGCGACGAGGATCTCGCCGGTGGCCCAGAGTCTGAACGACACTCCCACGTCCACGATCATGAACTGCCCGAGCGAGATCCACAGGGGCACGAAAAGGAACACCAGCGCCACGGCGAACTGGTTGCGCACATGCTCGATCAGTGTGAACCGCGTAGCGATGACGAACCGCGCCAGCCAGGGGCTCACGACACCACCTCCGCCCCGGCGCACAGCACGCCTTCCTCCAGGCGCCACAAGACGTCCAGCCGGCCCACGTCGTAGGCGAGGTGCGAGACCACCAGCACGGACTGGCCGGCGGTACGCAACTGGACGGCCAGCTCCCAAAACCGCACGTACGTTTCCCAGTCGAAGCCCTGATAGGGCTCGTCAAGCAGCAGCACATCAGGATCGTGCATCAACGCGAGGGTCAGGTTGAGCTTCTGCCGGGTTCCCCCGCTGAGCGCTCCGACCCGCTCCTGCGCGTACTCGCGAAAGCGCAGGACCTCCATGACCTCCTCGGCCCGGCACAGATCAGGGAGCGAGTACGCCGTCCTGAACAGCTCAAGGTGCTGGCGGACGGTGAACGCGTCGTTGAGGACCACCTGCTGCGGGCAGTACCCGAACCGGCCCTCGTGCCGCACCACCCCCCGGTCGGGCCGCAGCTCACCGGCCAAAATCTTCAGCAGCGTGGACTTCCCCGCACCGTTCTCCCCCACGATGCCGACCAGTGAACCCCGCGGCAGTTCCACATCCACACCGCGCAACACCACCCGGCCACCGTAGGCATGATGAATACCTGCCACCTTCATCAACACCCCCTATAGACCAGCCCGTTCCGCTACCAACAACGCCCCAGGCAGGCAATGGTCACGCCCGGCAACAGTGCCAACAGGGCGCAGCCGGAAACGCCACGATCCACAGGAGCCACAGGGATCGACGCCTTGACCATCACCCAGCTCCCCAGCATCCCGACCCGGCCCTTCCACGCACCGGATGCGCGCCCCGGCCCCCGGGGCCATGTGCGGCCGGTCGACGGCGTCGACTACGGCCAGGTCCCCACCGAGCGCCTCCCGCCGACGCCGCAGTCGGTGGTTGACGAGCTTCCGTGGAGCGCCGGCCTTCGGGCTGGGAACTGGTGAAGGCCCGCGAAAGCCAGGGGCTGGCCCGGGGGGCGCTGCACGCGCCGGACTACGAAGAGGCACCGCAGGGCGCGCCGCTCGGGGGCCCACGGATGGCGTCCCGTGGAGTGGTGTAGCCGATCTTGGCGGGGATGTGCGCCTGCTCTGAGCCGTCGTGTGCGTCGGCTGCCTGCGAGTGCTCCCTGAGAACGAGGTCGGCCACCGTGTAACTGTCCTGGGTGAACGGGCAGTTCGACCCAAGGAGGTACACGATGGCCTTGTCCCAGCATGACCTACTTCGCCTGCTGGAGTCACTGCGTTCGGCGGATGGTCTTGAACTCGTGCGTGAAGTCGCCGAGCGGTTGTTGCAGGAGCTGATCGAGGCCGAGGCCACCGCGCACATCGGCGCCGAGTGGAACGAGCAGACGACCACGCGGACGGGCTACCGCAACGGGCACCGGGACAAGACGGTGACCACACAGGCCGGCGACCTCGAGCTCGCGATCCCGAAACTGCGGGCCGGCAGCTTCTTCCCCAGCCTGCTGGAGCGCCGGCGCCGTATCGACCAGGCCCTCTACGCGGTCGTCATGGAGGCATACGTCCACGGCGTTTCCACCCGTAGCGTCGATGACCTGGTCAAGGCGCTCGGCTCGGACACCGGTATATCGAAGAGCGAGGTCTCGAGGATCTGCGGCGATCTCGACGAACAGCTCGACGCGTTCCGCACCCGCCCACTGGACCACACCCGCTTCCCTTACGTGTATCTCGACGCGACCTACGTCAAGGCCCGCGTGGACCACCGGATCGTCTCCCAGGCCGTGGTCATCGCCACCGGTGTCACCGAGGACGGCGGCCGCGAGGTCCTGGGCGTCATGGTCGGCGACAGCGAGACCGAAGTCTTCTGGGCCACGTTCCTGCGCTCGTTGCGCGAGCGCGGCCTGAGCGGGGTCCGCCTGGTCATCTCCGACAGCCATAGCGGCCTGGTCAAAGCCATCCGCAAGGTCATGCTCGGCGCCGCCTGGCAACGCTGCCGGGTCCACTTCGTCCGCAACGTCTTCTCCGCGATCCCCAAGGGCGCCGCGGAGATGGTCGCCGCGAGATCCGCACACTCTTCGCTCAGCCCACCACCGAAACCGTCCGGGCTCATCTCGACACCGTCGCGGACATGCTCGGCGCACAGTTCCCCAGGGTCAGAGAGATGCTCCTGTCCGCGAAGGAGGACCTGACCGCCTTCGCGGACTTCCCTCACCAGCACTGGAAGAAGATCCAGTCGACCAACCCGCTCGAACGGCTGAACCGGGAGATCAAGCGCCGGTCCGACGTCGTCCAGGTCTTCCCGGACACCGCAGCCGTCAACCGGCTCGCCACCGCCGTCCTGGCTGAACTCCACGACGAGTGGAACGCCTTCCCTCGCCGCTACCTCTCCACCGAGAGCATGAACAGCCTCCATCCGGACACCACCACCCTCCTGCCCGGCACAACCGAGTGATCACCTACACCACGTCACGGGACATGACCCTTCGTGGCTTGACCTGGGGAAACGTGGAGCGGTGGGAGTGTAGCGGGCAGAGTGCTGTCATGGACGGTTTCTGCCCGCGGGTCCCTCGAAGGAGTGCCCACGGCGGCGATAGTGGCAGCGGCGGGCCACCGCTTGGCGTCGGCGGCGCCAATGCGACCAACTCAGCGTGTGAATGCGGGCGCGGGGGTTTCGGGGTGCGTGAGTTGCCAGGAGTCGCCGCACTTCTGCCACAGTGAGCGGACCTCGTACTCGTCCAGACCGCATTCGTTCTTCGCCGTCTGGAAGCACTCCTCGATCGCCCACCGGGCGCCGGCGACGCGCACCAGTTCGTCCGCTCCGACATCCAACGGTGCGTAGCCGAGGTAGTAGGCGCTCTCGTCCGGCCGGCTCACGCTGCGCCGTGCCAGCGCCCACCGCCGGCGGATCAGTACACCGTCCTGGTGGTCGTACTCGGCTACCGGGCGTAACTGGACGGCTGCCCAGTCGTACTCGCGCTGCCCCTTCGCGCCAGCCCCGCAGGAACGGCGTTCCCACGCCTGGTCGGGGGCCTGGTCGAAGACCATGTCGATGCGTGGGCCGGCCAGGGAAAACTGGGACTTGGGGACGGCCAGGACGTAGCCGACACCGGATGCTTCCAGCATCCGGCGGAAGCGGTTGTCCTGTCCGTAAGCGGCGTCCGCCGTCACCCAGGCGATCGGCAGTGGGGAAGACAGTGCCCTGCGGACGGTCGTCGCCGCGAGGGTGTTCTTGGTGGCGAACTCTCGCTCTTCGGGGACCTTGGCCGCGCGGCAGCGGTCCGGATCGTCGGTCCAGGACTTGGGCAGGTAGAGCTCCCGGTCCACCAGGGCGCGGCCGGCCGCGCTGGCATAGGCGGCGAAAACGCCGATCTGGCAGTTCTCGGTGCGGCCTGCGGTGCCGGAGTATTGCCGCTGAACACCGGCGGAGGTGGTGCCCTTCTTCAAGAATCCGGTGTCGTCGAGGATCAGTACTCCGTCGGGGCGGCCGAGGTGTTCTGCGACGTAGGTCTGTAGGCCATTGCGGATGTCGTCGGGGCTCCAGCGGGCGCGGGAGAGTAGGTGCTGCAGACCGTCGGGGGTGGAGTAGCCGGCGTGTTCGGCGAGCTGCCAGCTGTTCTTGCGGGCTACCGGGGCGAGCAGCGCGCGTACGTAGTCCCGCATCCGGCGGCGGGGTTCGACGCGTCCGAAGTGGTGCCCGATGGTGGTGAAGAGGTGGTCCAGGTCACGGTCCCAGGTCTCAGCTGCCTGTTCGGTTATCACGGCCTGAGGCTCCCCCGGCCAAGGACGACATCGCCGCCGTGGGCACTCCTTCGAGGGACCCGCGGACAGAAACCGTCCATGACAGCACTCTGCCCGCTACACTCCCACCGCTCCACGTTTCCCCAGGTCAAGCCACGAAGTACTGCTGGAGTACTAAGCGAGGACCAGCCGGCCGCCCTCGCCAGCTTGAGACTGGATTGGGCGGGCGGCATAGTCAACTCGGAAGTGAAAACCGCGTTTCACCGGGGATAGCTACTGGTCTTCAATGATGCGGTAGTGGGTGTCCACTTTAACCTCAATACCAGTGACTTAAAAATGATCCCGGGTGTGTAGGACCTTGGTCGGCGGGTTGATGGATGCGGTGCGGTATGGCAGGGCGAGCGCGACGGCTTCGGCTGGGTCTCGGGTGGGCTGGGGCCAGTGTCGGTGTTCGGGGCGTGTGACGCCGAAGCCAGACATATTCCGTTTGACGGTGCGGGAGTTGGAGCGTCGACGGCGTTCGGGCAGCAGGTGGCGGGCTATCTCGCGCAGGCCCTCGGTGAGAGCCGTGGCCGGGTGCTCAGGGGGAAAAGGCCGCCTGCGCGGTGACCTGTCGGCGTGCAAGGCGGATGGTACGGGTGAAGGAGATGCGGTCGGCGTCGAGGCCGTCCTGGTCGGCGGTGTCCTGCATCAGGGAGCGGATGGCGTAGTGGACCAGCAGGTGGCCCCAGACTTCTTGCTCCACCCCGCCCGGTGAGCGGGACCGCAGGATCTGGGACGGTCCGCGCTGGTGGGTCTTCAGCTCGTCGAGGGCGGTCTCGATCTCCCAGCGCTCGTTATAGAGGGCTGCCAACTCCTTCGCGGGGGCCGACTCGTGGTCGAGAATGGTGGTAATCAGTCGGTAGGGAACGTCCTGTGCCGGCCGGCCCGGATCGTCCAGGGTGTACTCGATGACCCGCACCACCGTGGGGTCGGCGCGCTTGCGGTGGTCTTTCGCGGCGACGATCTCGGACAGGTAGGAGCCGTCGGGGAGTTGTTGACGGACGGGCAGGACCTGATGGGACCGGATCCGCCACAGCAGGTCGGCGCCGCCTGCTGCAGCGGCCCGCCACAACTCCAGTCCGGTGAATCCACGGTCGGCCATCAGCAGGTCATTCTCGCCGATCCGGCCGAACAGCTCACGGGCCAGGGCCGGTTCGGACTGGGTCCGTGGCCCGAGGACCGCGGCGGTGATGGCGTGGGTGCCGCACTCGGCCAGGGCCACGACCCGCACTTGTGGATACGCGCACCGCTCGGTGCGGTGTGTCTTCGGGCGTCCGAAGTGTTCGGCGTTCTCCTCGCTGTCCGGCACGTCGAAGACGGTCCCGTCAATTGCGACCAGCCGCCACCGCCCGTACCAAGCACCCGGAGTCGACTCCGTCGCCAACGGCCGCGCGACCTTGTCGAACAATGCCCTCAAAGGCTCCGGGCCCAGCCTGACCCGGGCCCGCGAGATCGCTGCCGTGGTGGGCACCTGCCATGAGCCCGACCAGCGTTTGGCCCAGGTCAGACCCTGCGTGAGCAGCCGGGCGACTTCCTCGTAACCCTGCCCGGAAAACAGGCACATCGCCAGCACGAAGTAGACCACCACCCGCGGCGGCAACAGTCGGGACCGCTGTCCGGCCCGACCGCACTCGACCACCACCCGGTCCACCAACTCCGGCGGAAACGTACGAGTCAGCAACCCGACCGCAATCCGGTCCGACAACCGCTCATCCGTCTCCTGCTTGACCTGTCCAGGCCGCGGCATCCAGACACCTCCCGAAACCGCACCCTACCAGCCAAAACCCTTAAGTCACTGGTATTGAGCTAGGAACCGGAAGGCCATCCTGACTGGCACCGGTTGGCGCGACAGCCCTTTCAGTTCTTACGGATACGGTGGGCCTCGGCAACAAGTGTCCGGGGCAGCTTCGGCCCTGCGCATGCGTAGTCGATCAGCAGGTTTCGGTAGGTGGCGTTCGCGATCTTTGGCGCCAGGGTGATCAGGGCCCTCAGGTCGTCGGGCGAGCCGGCAAGGCGTGTGCGGTAGGCGGCGTTCGCCGCGCGCAGAGTGACTTCGTGAGGTTCGTATTCCAGGCCCTGTTCAACGAGGCCGGCGGCTGCGGCGAAGTCGCCCTGCTCGGCACGCACGTCCGCTAGATCCAGGTAGAGGGACCAGTTGGAGGGGTCTAGGAGCAGGGCGCATTCGAAGGACGCAGCAGCCTGATCCAGGTCGCCCAGCACACGCCAGGTGGCCGCTCGTGCGACTGCCGTCCACATGACCCGATCGACGGCATCAGCGCGGTCGCACAGCACGAAGGACAGTTCGTACTGGCCACAGGCCCGGGGCAGCCGGGCCATGGCGGCCAGCGACTCCGGCACGGGATCCCGTTCGGACACCACGTCGAGGGCAAGGAACCAGGGCTCGAACCGCTTCCGCATCTCGTCGGTGTCCAGATCGTGGCCGTAGTCCAACGTCCGCAGACACGCCTCGGCCAGCGCCGCAGCACTCACCGCGCCGAGAAAGCGCGCATCGCCGAACCAGGGTGCAGCGCCCCAGGCCACGTCGGGCCGCACACCCGTTACCGAACCAAGGGCCATCACCGCGTCGTCCATGTCCCCTTCGAGGAACAAGAAGTACGCCTGCGCCAGCACAGCGCTCAAGGAGCCGTCCCCTTCGAGGCCCTCCTTCAGTTCCGAGCGTAGGTCCTGCCACAACTCGGCGAGGGCATCATAGGGCTCCGGAGCCGCTGGTGCCGAGGCTATCGCCCCCACCAAAAGCTGCACGGCGCCCACCGGGCTTCCGCCGCAGTGCGCCATCACACCAGCGAGACTGACTCCCGCCGCCACTGACTGATTAGACATCGCCAGAGAATACCCGTGGCCAAAGGTTCTCTGAGCACTTCCGCATGGACGGCGGCCTCGTGGCGGGAATTACCTGAGCGTTTCGGCAGCTGGGAGACCGTCTATGGGCGACACCAGCGCTGGTCGGCGGATAGCACGTGGGGCCGGATCCTGCGTGCCGTCCAGGCGGAGGCGGCCGGTCGACCGGCTCAAGAACTCTCCAGCCGCCGCAACCCGCTACGTCAAGAGGGCCTACGTCTTTCATGGCACCGTAACGGTCACGGCGGTCCGCTCATGGCTCCGCCCGTGATCCGCCGGACAGTGCCTAACCGGGCGCGCACCTCCGAGGATCCGCCCATGACCACGACCACTGTTTCCATGCTGCCGGTGTCCTCCTCTGCTGGTGCGGAGCGGAGGCAGCAGCCGAGTTGTCCGCAGAGGTCGGCTCTGCACCGTGCGTGAGCGCGGCTCGCCGTCGGCGGAGCCCTGCTCGGCCGCGTGCTGACGGACCCTCACGGCCGTTTGTCCGCCTCCCTGGTTTCCAGCGCAGTGATCGTTGGACTTGGCGCCCGCCTGCTGGTCGCCCAGCGGAGAGCGGTGGTAGGTGCTGCTACGGAGTTGTTCTGGCGGGGCGGTGCACTTGACGGGCGTCGAATGTTCGAAGGTGCGCGGGTCGTGGCGGTCGATGATCCGACCGACGCGAATGCCGGCGACGGCGGAGAATGCCGCGACGGTCGCTCCGGTGGGCCAGCCGGTGGCGTTGGTGATCTGGGTGACGCACAGCGCGGGCAGCGCGGAGCGGGGCCGTGGCCGGGTCCTCCTCCCGGTCACGGCCCCGCGCTCAGGGACCTTGAGGTCGGTCTCTAGCCGCAGCAACCGCCCGCCGGTGCTTCGTCCGCGGCTACGGGAGCGGCCGGTGCGCCGACACCGAGCTGAACCAGGGCGGGTTGCGGCGTCGCGCAGCAGCCTCCGGCGTCGGACGGGGCGGCGGCGGGGCCGTCAAAGAGCCCGGCACCGCCGCAGACCCCGGTTTCGGGGAGGGTGAGTTCGACGCGGTCGGCGGCTTCGAGGTCGCCGGCGATGGCGGCGGCGACGGAGCGGACCTGCTCGTAGCCGGTCATGGCGAGGAAGGTCGGGGCACGGCCGTAGGACTTCATGCCGACCAGGTAGACCCCGGGTTCCGGGTGGGAGAGCTCGCGGTGCCCGTGTGGGTAGACGGTGCCGCAGGAGTGCTGGTTGGGGTCGATCAGCGGGGCCAGTTCGGTCGGGGCCTGGAGGCGTTCGTCCAGGCCGAGGCGGAGTTCGTCGAGGAAACTGAGGTCGGGGCGGAAGCCGGTCAGCACGATGACTTCGTCGACCGGGTCCAGGCGGCGCCCGTCCTCGCCGACCAGTACGAGACGACCGTCCGTGTCGTGTTCGATCGCTTCGGTGCGGAATCCGGTGACCGCGTCGGCGTGGCCCTCGTCGACGGCGGCCTTGGCTGCCAGGCCCAGGGCGCCGCGCGCAGGGAGTTGGTCGGCGGCGCCGCCGCCGAAGGTGGAGCCGGAGATGCCCCGGCGCAGGATCCACACGCCCTTCGTGCCTGCGCCGTCGTCGGACGTGGCGAGGTCGGCGAGGTAGGCGAGGGCGGTGAAGGCGGAGGCGCCGGAGCCGATCACGGCGATGCGGCGTCCTGCGTACCGGGCGCGCACGGCCGGGTCCTTGAGGTCGGGGATCCTGTAGGTGATCCGGTCGGCGGCCGCGTTCTCGCCGAGGGCGGGCAGACCGGAGGCTCCGGCCGGGCTCGGGGTGGTCCAGGTGCCGGAGGCGTCGATGACGGAGCGGGCGAAGATCCGCTCCTCGCAGCCGCCGGCGTGCGCGATGTGCACGACGAACGGCTGCTGGTCGCGATCGGCGTCCACGATCCGGTCGCGGCCGGTGCGGGAGACGCCGGTGACCCGGGCGCCGAGGCGGACTCGGTCGCCGAGCACATCGGCGAGCGGCTGAAGGTACTGCTCGGCCCAGTCCCCGCCCGAGGGGTAGGTCGCCGGGTCGGGCCGGGTCCAGCCGGTGGGGGCCAGCAGCTTTTCGGCGGCCGGGTCGACGAGCTCATCCCAGGTGGAGAACAGGCGCACGTGCGCCCATTCCCGGACGGCGCCGGCGGCGAGGGGCCCGGCTTCCAGGACGAGCGGGACGAGGCCGCGCTCGGCGAGGTGGGCGGCGGCGGCGAGCCCGGCCGGGCCCGCGCCGATCACGACGACCGGCAGGCCCTCGGTGGTGGTGGTCATGGCGGTGATGCCCTCCAGGAAGAGGCGGCAGGTCCGGGCCGCTGTTTCGATTGCTGTCTATGTCCGGACCTTGCCATCAGTATCGAGGACTGTCAATATAGACAGATGCCGAAGTCTGAGGTCGTTGAGCTGCCGGTCCTGAACCCGGAAGCGGTCGCGCCGTGCTGCCCGCCCATAACCGCCGGGGAGCTGTCCGTGCCGGACGCGGAACGGATGGCCGCGATGTTCAAGGCGCTCTCCGACCCGGTGCGGCTGCGCCTGTTCTCCAAGATCGCCTCGCATCCGGGAGGAGAGGCGTGCGTGTGCGACATCCAGGACGTCGGCGTCTCCCAGCCGACCGTCTCCCACCACCTGAAGAAGCTCCGCGAGGCCGGGCTCCTGACCTCGGAGCGGCGCGGGACCTGGGTCTACTACCAGGTCGCACCCTCCGTCGTGGCTGCCATGTCCGCCATGCTCGACCTCCGCGCGACTTCCGTCGACAGCTGAGCTCGGGCCGGGCCGCCCGGCTGCAGCAGGCGGCGCCGGGCGGGCAGCAGACCGCTACGTACGCCTGGAGCGCCGAGAGCCGCTCAGCCATGGCTGCGCCGTCGGCACGGTAGAACACCTGCCGGCCGTGAGGGCTTTGGCCGCATTCCTCTGGAGCCGTGAACGCTCGCCGACGTCGTCCTTGGGCCGCACCGTGCGGCGCTTGCTCCGCAGGTCCGCGCCGTGGCCTCCGGACAGGAGAAGCCGGGCTGCCTGCTCGCGTCGGCCGGGCCCCTTGACCGCGTAGGTGGGCCCGGAGTCGAAGTCCGGCAGCCCCATGTGGACGACGCTGCCCGGTGAATGGCCAGCTCCGCTGCGACACCCGGCTCTACACCGGGCGGCAGCGGAAGCGCCGGAGGGATCCGGAGGTATACGGCGCACATGCGGCCCGGCCGGGGTGTCGACGATGAGGGTGAGTTCCGTGGGGTGGTCGTCATCAACGAAGCGCCGCAGTCCGGGCACGGGAGCCCGCTGGTGCAGCGTTCATGTTGGATGCGCGCTTCCCGCACGGATCAACTGATCTGCTGGTTTATGCCACGCAGGGGCTGTCGCCCGGCCGGTCCCAGGGCGCGGGCGAATGCCTGGGGCCGGCCGACGCGGCAAATCCCCTCCCTTCAGTGGTCCCTGCCGGGAGTCTCCACCGCCCCGGGCTCGAACCTCTTGCGCCAGGCGAGCGCGACGTACACGAGGCCGATCAGGACCGGCACCTCGATCAGCGGCCCGACAACACCCGAGAGCGCCTGCCCGGAGGTGACGCCGAACGTCGCGACGGCGACGGCGATGGCCAGCTCGAAGTTGTTGCCCGCCGCTGTGAACGCGAGGGTCGTAGTGCGGTCGTACGCGAGGCCCAGGCCCTTTCCGAGGAGGAAGGCCCCGAAGAACATGACCGCGAAGTACACCAGCAGCGGCAGCGCGATCCGTACGACGTCCAGAGGCTGCGAGGTGATCGTCTTCCCCTGCAGGGCGAAGAGGATGACGATCGTGAAGAGCAGCCCGTACAGCGCCCAGGGGCCGATCTTCGGCAGGAACTTCGCTTCGTAGTTCCCACGGCCCATCGTCCGCTCGCCGATGCGGCGGGTCAGGAATCCGGCCAACAGTGGGATACCGAGGAAAATGACTACGTTCAGCGCGATGTGCCACACGGACACGTCCAGGCCCTGGCCGTCGCCGAGGTTCATCCAGCGCGGCAGCAGGTCCAGGTAGAACCAGCCCAGCAGGCCGAAGGCGATGACCTGGAACATGGAGTTGAGGGCGACGAGGACGGCTGCGGCCTCGCGATCGCCGCAGGCGAGGTCGTTCCAGATGATGACCATGGCGATGCAGCGGGCGAGGCCCACGATGATCAGGCCGCTGCGGTACTCAGGCAGGTCCGGCAGGAAGATCCAGGCCAGAGCGAACATCACTGCGGGGCCGACGACCCAGTTGATGACCAGCGAGGACACCATCAGTTTGCGGTCGCCGGCCACGCGGCCGAGCCGGTCGTAGCGGACCTTGGCCAGGACCGGATACATCATGACCAGCAGGCCGAGTGCGATCGGCAGGGAGATCCCGCCGATCTCGATCTTCGCGAGCGCGCCGTTCATCCCCGGAACGAGGCGGCCCAACGCCAGACCTACGGCCATCGCCAGCAGGATCCACACCGCAAGATAGCGATCGAGGGTGGAGAGCCTCTTGACGATCGAGTTGTCACCGCCGGCCTGAAGGGCCCGGGTAGTGGTGGATTCGGTGGAAGTCACGGGCAGGCCCTCTTGTTCTCGCCGGCGGTTCGGGCCGAGTCGGCCAGCGCGGCGAACTGCTCGGACAGGCCGGCCAGGACCTCCGAGCGCAGCTTGTAGTAGGTGAAGCGGCCGCACGGCTCGGTATCCACGACCCCGGCCTCGCGCAGCACCTTCAAATGGTTGGACAGGTTGGTCTGCCTGGCTCCCGTCTCCTCGACCAGGTGCGTCGTGCACAGCGTCTCGCGCGCCAGCAAGGTCACGATCTTCAGGCGGAGCGGATCTCCCAGCGCCCGGACCACATGAGCATCAACTGAAGTCAGCATCCACCGACACTCTCACATCACTACCTACTGACATCAGTGAGGGCTGAAGTCACGGCGGCCGGGGCCCCACCCCGCAACCGGGGAGAGCGACCACCGCGGTCGGCCAACCGGCCATCGGACCCCCAGGCCGCCCACTCCACTGCAACAACCCCCGACTGGGGTGGGCGGCGGTCGGACGCGGTGCTTGATCGGTCCGTCAGGGAGCGGCGATGGGCCGCCCCGTGCCACCAGGGTGATCCGGCAGATTCGGGGTGGGCGTCCGAAGGCACCTCATACGCCTTCGGACGCCCACCATTCCGGCGCCCTCGCGGAGCGGGGCCAGCAGGGTCCGCCTACCGGCCGCCTGCTGGTGGAGTCATACGACCAGCGCGTGAACCGACCAGCTGAACGACATGTCGGTGTGGGCGGCGGGGTTGGCCGGGCGAAGGTAGACGGTGACGCACCCTTCCGGTCCGGGTTGTGTGCCCGTCACGGATGAAGTCGAGCACCGCCGCGCGTCCGGCGACCGGACCGAGCACTCTCTGTCCGGGCATCGTGAAGATCCAGGTGGTGTCTTGGTCAGGATCGCTTCCAGCTCGGACACATTGAGCTCGTCCAGGGCGTGGGCGTAGTTCGCCACCGCCTGCTGGAGTTCGGCGATCACGAGACCACCGTCAGCACGAGCTTGCCTTGGAGGTGGCCCTGCGTGGCTCGCGTGTGTGCGCTGCCCGCCTCGGGCAGCGGGTAGGTGCTGTCCACCCCGACCTGCAGCTTGCCCTCGCCGAACAGGCGCCCGATCTCGGCGAGCTGGGGGCCGTTGGAACGCACCTGAATGTTCGAGACTGTGATGCCCAGACGCGCCGTCTCTTCCGGGTCGTACTGGGCGAAGAACACCGGAAGCATGGTGCCGCCGCGCTTGAGCACGGTCAGGAAGCGTGAGCTGTCCGGGCCACCGACGGTGTCGATAACCAGGTCGACGCCGCTGACCACATCTGTGGCTTGCGTCGTGGTGTAGTCGATGAACTCATCGGCGCCTAGCTTGCGCAGGAACTGCTCGTGCCGGCCCGAGGCTACCGCGATGACGTGTGCACCCTTCCATTTCGCCAGCTGCACCGCGAAGTGTCCCACTCCACCCGCGGCGCCATTGACCAGCACGGTCATTCCTGGCGTGATCGGCACCGGCTGGTGCACCTGGCCGGTGAAAGGAGACGGCACGTCGTGGCCGAGATCAACCAGGTACTGCCAGGCCGTGAGCACGGCCATCGGCGCCCCAGCCGCCTGCACGTGGTCAATCACGGCCGGCTTGTGCGCCAGGTCCGAAGCCGGCGCGGCCACGTACTCGGCGTACGTCCGGCCGTCGAATCCGGGGAACCGCAGCATGCCGAAGACCTCGTCACCGACTGCGAACCCCGACACGTCCGGGGCGACCGCCTGGACCACGCCCGACATGTCCGTTCCGGGGATCAGGGGGAACTCCAGCGCCGGCCTCATCTCGGCCGGCATGACCTTCATCCCCTCACGCAGGTACCAGTCCGGCGGGTTGATGCCCGCCGCGTGGACCCGGACGAGCACCTCGCCCGGGCCGATCTCGGGAGCCGGCACCTCGTCGTACTGCAGAACTTCCGGCCCGCCTGCTTCGTGGAACTGGATCGCCTTCATCGCACCTGTCGCTTTCCCGGGGAAACGTTGCTCCCTCAGTCAAGGCCCAGGAGGGCATGGCCGTCCAAGACCGGTTCGGAAACCCGATCATTCCGAAACGGCATGACGGCGTACGCTGGAAAAGTGAACGACCTCGGACAGGACCTGGAACTGCGGCTGGTGCGCTACTTCACCGTGGTGGCGGAGCACCAGCACTTCGGCCGGGCCGCCGCCGACTTGCACGTGGCCCAGCCGGCGCTGAGCCGCCAGATCCAACGGCTTGAGAATCATCTCGGCGCACGCCTGCTGGACCGCACACCCCAGGGCACCCGGCTCACGTCGGCAGGACAGACGTTCCTCCCCCAGGCCCAAGCTCTGCTGCAGGTCGCCCGCCAGGCCCAGCAGGCCGTGCGTGAACAAGCCCAGGCCGAACGAATCGCCATCGGCTACGTCGAAGACCTGGTGATCACCGACGCCGTACAGGAGCTGCGCCGCCGTTACCCCGACGCCGAGATCACCACCCAGCATCTGAGCTGCCACAACGTCAGGGCCCTGTCCGACAAGCGCGTCGACGCCCTGATCGCGCGGGCCCCGCTGCCGCTCGCCACCGACGATGTGTCCACCACGCCGCTGTATGAGGAGCCCCGGATGCTCGTTGTCCCGCGCGGCCATCCCCTGGCGGACCGCGCGTCGGTGACCGCAGAAGAACTGGCCGGCGAGGAAGCGGCTCCGTGCGCGTTCGAGACCGCGGACTGGACGTCCTACCGGATCCTCGGGGCCGGTGTGCCGCCGATCGAGAGCTACGAGGACAAGCTCGAACTCGTCGCGAGTGGCAGGGCGATCGCCGTGCTACCGGTCGGCGATCGGCGTAGCTCACTGCGTCCCAACCTCGTCACCGTCCCGATCGAGGGCGCTCCTCCCAGCCGGGTCGTCCTGGTCAGCCGCAAGGGCGACCCGAATCCGATGATCAGGAATCTCCGGCTAGCGGCTAAGACCGTCCTGACCGCCCCGGCAGCCTGACCGGGGAGTCGGCGGCCGGTTGATGTGGTGGTGGGTGACCCGGACTCGGGGTTGCCACGATGCCCCCAGGCTCGAACTCGATGAGCGAGACAAAAAAAGGGGGCGGTCAGGCGTGGTCGTCGCTATGGCGGCGTCCGGTCCGGAAGCCGGAGGCGAACCGGCCGCAGCGGGACGGTCACGGCACTCGCGCATTGGGCTTTGGTTGGGGGAGAACGAGTCGGATGAGTATGTTGCACGCCGCACGGGCGGACCGCCCTGCCACCGCCGGGCCTGCGCTGATGGCGACACGTCCGGCCATGCTGCCGCGAGACGTGCCGGATTTCGTGGCGCGCGCTCGAGCCCGCCCGGCTCCGGGCTCTCGTTGTGCGGCGAACCGGGGGCATGCACAAGTCCCGGCAGTAGAGCGGAGGCACGCCTCCGGTGCACCCGGTGGTCATGGCCACCGGATGCACCGGGGTACTGGGGTGCAGCAAGACGGCGCCGGCGGTCCAGTGGGTCGAGAAGTGCCTTGGGCCCTTTCCGGACGGCGCCTCCTTCCTTGAGATGCGCGGCCCCTCGAGGACCGGCCGCTGGCCGTTGAGGACTCGGTGACGCGCCTGCTGGATGCCTGAGGCGTCGAAGAAACCCGGACGTACTGGCTGGACAGCGACGAACGGCTGGCCCTCTGCCACGCCACCGTGGCACGCCGACGCTGAGTAGTGATCCTGGACGATGCGTGCGACGAAACGCAGATCAGGCTGTTGCTTCCAGTGGAGAGGCGAAGGCTGATCGTGGCGGCCAGCCGTCGTCACCTGGCCGGACCGGCCGATGTGCGGCACGTGGAGCTCGGGATGTGCAGCGGAGGGGAGTCCACCGCCTTGTTGCGTGTCATGGTCGACGACGGCCGGGCCGACGACGATCCGGACGCCGCCGACTCGGTGTCGGCGCTCTGCGGGCACCTGCCACTGGCGATGCGGACCGCCGCCAGCTGTGCCGCGTCCCGTTCCAACTGGAGCGTGCGGCGCGGCTGGAACCCGCGCCGCGTGCGGTGGCGCCCATCTCGGTGAGCTCGTTGTAGTTCGTAGGAGGCTGCCTCCAGGCCACTTGAGGGTGAGGTGGCCCAGGGCCTCCACTGTGCTGGTGAAGCCGCCGGTTGCGACGAGACTTGTGCTGTGCTTGCCGGACAAGGCGGCTCCGACGGATGACAAGCGGGCACGCGCGAGGTACGAGTCGGCCCGGCGCGGGGGCTCAGCGCCTGCTGCGGGCCCAGCCGCTGCCTATTCCGGCCACGTGCAGGGCCAGAGCGGTCAGCCCCAGCAGCATCACGTTCGTCGAAGAGAACACGTCGTTGGTGCTGAGGTCTGCGGCATTGATCAAAAACGAAATGAAGAACAGTACCGCCGCGACTATGCCGAGCATGATGAACCTCTTTCGTAGGAAGTGAAGCCCGTGTACCCGGCCCTCGCCGCCGCAGACATGGGCTTCGCCTCCGAAGCCGCGCGCCCCACCCGCCAGCGGCCTGGCCTTCCCCGGCGGGGGCCTCAGGCGTGGGCATGGCGGGTGTTCGCCGCCTTGCGCGGAGCGGCGTGATGTACGGGCGGGCGCGTGGTGTGGGCCGTGAGACGCCGCAAGGACAGCGCGGCGGTGGCGAGGAGACCGATGAAGACGGCCAGGAGGAGGGCGGAAACCCACATCTGACGGCTTCCCGGTGCCTGCCAGCTGGTCCAGGCGGCGGACCCCGCCCACAGCAGAGCGCCCACAGCGTAGAAGGAGCGGGCGCGGTGGAGCTGCCGTGCGGCCCGCAGGAACTGGATGCGTTCGGTCTTCGGTGCCATGCCGGGCCGTGTACCCCCGATGTACCGCGGCCATCAGGTCGGAGAGCATTCGGTGCGGTGTCGGTTTGCGCGCGACTTCTGGCACATCGCGTGCACACGCCCTCACCGGCTCGGCCCCAGGGGCCGCTTCACATGTCGGCACAGCTTCTACGTAGCGACCGGTGAATGCTCATATCGATCTTGAGTACGAACTCGTTCCCGACGGGCTGGGGGAGATTGCGGCGCCGCCGATACGAAGCCCGTATGTCCACCCGGGACGGCGGCCCCCAGCACTGGCCGCCGTCAACTGCAAGGCTGTCCCGCCAACAATCGGGTGATGGGCCGTCATCGCCCGTATCCGGTCAGGACTTCAGAAGGGTGGCTCGTCGGACCACAAGTGTGTCGTCGGCACGAGCGGTGGCGGGGGTTTGCGTGGAGGAGGATCGCCAGGGCCACCTCAACGCGGCCGAGGTCGATGAGGTAGCCGGCGAGGTCATGGCTGTTCCTGTGGTCGTGCTGCTGGAGGAGAGTAACGGCTTCCTCGGTGCGTCCGGCGCCGGCGAGGAGGTGTGCAATGTGCTCCGCCGCATACCAGGTGTTGCCTTCGGGGTGGGCTCGGGCCCGTTCAACCGCCTCGTCGGCCCCACTGCGGCGGCAATCAGCGGCAACCGCATCCAGTACAGCTCCCACTCTCGCTCGCCCTCCGCGCTGGGCGTCGAGGGCGTCGAGGTGGGCCAGGGCGTCGGCCGGGCGCCCCTGGTCGAGGCACAGATCGGAGAAGGCGTGAAAAATCCGGTCGTCGCCGTGGTGGGCGTCGGCCTGGGCACGCATCACGGCGATCGCTTCCCCGCCCCGTCCGTGTCGGGCCAGGAGTCTCGTGAGCTCGTACGCCGCGTTCGGGTCCAGGCTGCGGAGCCGTCGGCCTGCCCGTATACGGCGATAGCGCCCTTCACGTCGCCATCCTCCTCCAGCAGCTCCGACAGCCGGCGAACGGCGTTTTCGTTACCGTCGATCGCCGCAGCGTAGGCGCGCAGTTCCTCGATCCGGTCGTGCCGGGCCAGCAGGTCGGCGAGTTGGTCGCAGCTGTTGACCGAGGTGATCTGGCGGCGGCGGAGCAGGGCGATGGCCTCATCGATGTGGCCCTGGCGCTCGCGGATCGTCGCGATCAGGCCGAGCACCGTATCGGGACCGAGACCGCGACAGCACCACGGGCCGTCGCAACAGTGGTCGACCCGGATGCGGCCGACGAGCAGCACCGCGGCCTCCTCGTCGTGGCCGGCACCGGAGGCGACGTCGGCCAGGGCGGTGGCGAGTACCCAGCCGTCGACGTGCGGCACGAGCAGGTTGAACGCCTCCTCGGCCAGTAGCGGCGGAAGCGGGTGCGGGCGTCGGTTTTCGGTGAGGCCGAGTGCGGTGGCGATGGTGCTGGCGTCCAGGGACGGTCGTCGGCGCAGGCGCACGGGCGGCGATTTCGGCGGCCTCGGCGATGGGGTATTCGAGCGCAGCGACGATGCGGAGGGCCGTGAGGGGGCGCGCCCGACGGCCAGAAGGTCCAGGCGGGTACGCAGCTGAGTGAGGAGGGAGACCGCATCGACGGCCTATCCGAGGACGCGCTGTTCATGCTGGTCAGCGACCCCAACAACTCCGACAACACCCTTGTGGTCGTCCCGCCGGACGAGGACGGCACTGTCTGGTTCGCCTCACTGAGTGTCCTGGACGAAGGGCTACGAGATCGTTCGCCGTGACACCATCCGCAACAAGCACGAGGTCACCACCTCGACCAGCATGGACGACATCGCCCGCGACCTCACCATCTGGATGACCGCCCGCAGTATCAGCGCTCGCCAGCCCTGATCCCAGCCCGGCGTCGAACGTCTGCGGCCTGTTCCCGTGCTCCTGCTGCCTCCGCTCTGGCCTTGGCCCTGTCCTCCTCGAAGACCAGCACGGGGGTCAACGCGTCCAAGGTCTCAGCGATCCTCTCCCGCCAGTCAGCGAACTCGGCGGGGCACGCATCGGACGGCTGCTGCGACTTAACAGAGCGGAGACGGCGCAGGCCGCGCTTGAGCACAGGGTCAACCACGAGGCTTCTTTCGATTGGTACGCGGTCGACCCCATCGTGCACCGCTTCCACAACATGGCCCAGGCCGTGTCTCTACCTATTGGCTTTGTCCACGAGTAGTGGTTCTGGCTCACTTCCCGTGGAGCGTGCACGCTGAGTGACGGGCTTGAGGCGAGCGGGCCCTGGGGAAGTTGCCTGAACCGGCCGGTACCGGGGGCGGTGTAGCTGACAGTTCGGCCGTGGAAGAATGGTCCTCCGTCTGGAGGAGCTGCTGTTCCCGTCGATCGCCGACGTGACGGTGCTGTCCGTCGCCGTGAACGACGAGGCGGTACACACAGAGGCCAGAAGCACGGTGCCCGGTGCTAACTGCCCCAAATGCGGGATCTGGTGCATCCGTCGAAGGAACAGGACGCTGCACCACTGTGGTTATGGTCCTCCAAGACCGGCGCAACCCCTTGGCGCAACCTCGTGTTCCTGGTCCTCCGAGGCGTTCCGGTCTGCGTGCCCTTCGCGTGGAGTGGGTGGCGTAGCGGGGCGCGTACGTAGGACCAGGGGCGGATGCCGTCTAATGCGGCGGTGACGGGCGCATGCCTGCACGAGCCGTCAAGCTGGACGGAGGATCCCGGATCACGGTACCGACCGAGAAGCGAAGGAGAGATCTGTGAGCGTCAGTCGAGTTGTGGTTGTGACGGGCGCGGCGCGGGGGATTGGGCGCGCCACCGCTGTTGCGTTCGCCAGGGCCGGGTACCGGGTGGCTGGGGCCGATATCGCAGCGCTCGCGAGTTCGGCGATGGAGTACGAGCCCGCAACCGTCGAAGATCTCGCTGAGACCGGGAGGCTCGTGGAGGAGGCGGGTGCCGAGTGGCTTCCGGTCGTTTTCGACCAGCGGGACAAAGCGGCCGTCCGCGACGGGTTCGCTGAGGTCGCTGACCGCTTCGGCGGCGTCGACGTCGTGTTCGCGAATGCGGGCGTGCAGGGCTTCGCCTCGCTGCTGGAGATGAGCGACGAGCTGTGGCACGACCAGATCGACATCAACCTCACCGGCACCGCCAACGTGCTCCGGATCGCCGCGCCGCTGCTGGTCGAGCGCGGTGGTGGGCGGATCATCTTGACCTCTTCCACACAGGGCCAGCACGGCACCCTCGACGGCGCCGGCTACTCGGCGTCGAAGTGGGGGCTGATCGGGCTGATGAAGTCGGCTGCTGTGGATCTCGGGCGGTACGGGATCACGGTCAACGCCGTGATCCCTGGGCTGATCGACACGAAGCTGACCCGGCACGAGGGCCGGTACGCGCAGATCATCCGCACCGGTGGCAACGAGCCCACCGGGGATGTCGAGAAGGACGGGCGGACCGCGGCGGACGCGCAGCGGCGGAAGCTTCCTCTCGGCGTGCCGTGGGTCGAGCCGGAGGACGTGGCCCCGCTGGTGGTGTTCCTCGCCTCGGAGGAAGCGCGGATGGTCAGCGGCACCAGCTTCGCGGCCACCGGCGGCGACAGTGCCAACGTCACCGCGTGACCTGCGCTGCCGCATGCATGGCGGGCGGCGCCTCGCAGGGCGAAGCCGGTTGCCCGCTGCGCCGCGCGGACCAGCGAGTGCGCGAGCTCGGGGTGCAGGAAGAGCGGGGCCCGGGTCGCCCGGCCGGAGCAGAGGCTGACACGGACCGCCGGTTGGTACTGCTGCGCCGGGCGATCCACCACCTGGTCTCCGCAGGTGTGCAGAACTGCCAGGGGGTGCTGCGGTACACCGAGCCCGACCAGGGGCACACCTCGGAGCGGATGACGCTGCAGACTCGACAACGACCGCTTCTTCCTGCCCGGCCGGGCCACTGCCGCACCTCGCGCCTCAGCCGCGCACGGCGCACCGCACCGCACCCGAGAAGCGACCGGGTGCCGACGCCCTTCTCGATGCCGCTCTCCTCGCAGGTGACTGTCCCGGCGACCGGCTCGGCGCTGTGCGCCCTGTGGCGGCCGTGTTGCTGTCCGTCGGCCGGTGCCGGCTGAACGGCCATTCGGATGGAGGTGGAAGACCGCCCCGGTGGTGTTCGCCCAGCTCCGGTCGGCCGGGTGACAGGGTCGGCGTATGAAGATTGGCTACAAGCTGGCCTCGGAGGCCTTCGGTCCGCAAGAGCTGGTCCGACAGGCAATCCGTGCGGAGGCGGCGGGTTTCGACTTCGTCGAGATGAGCGACCACTACCACCCGTGGCTCGACGTCCAAGGGCACTCCTCCTTCACCTGGACGGTGCTGGGTGCGATCGCCGCCAAGACGGAACGCGTCGCGCTGGTGACCGGAGTGACGTGTCCGACCATCCGTTACCATCCGGCGATCATCGCGCAGGCCGCGGCGACCCTTGCCCTGGTCTCCGACGGCCGTTTCGTCCTGGGCGTCGGCTCCGGCGAAAGACTCAACGAGCACGTCGTGGGGCGCGGCTTCCCCGACACTGTGCGCGAGCGGCACGAGATGCTCCGTGAAGCGCTGGAGATCATCCGTCTGCTGTGGCGTGGCGGCTACCGCTCGTACGAGGGCAAGCACCTGCGGCTGGCGGATGCCCGGGTGTTCGATCTGCCCGAGGAATCTCCGCTCATTGCCGTCGCCGCGAGCGGCCCCCGCTCGGCACGGATCGCCGCGGAACTCGGCGACGGTCTGTTCGCCACGGAGGACAAAGCCTCGATCGTCCGGCACTACCGGGGCGCCGGTGGTTCAGGGCCCGGGTACGCGGAGGTGCCCATGGCGTGGGCACCGGACGAGCGGACGGCCGCGCGCGAGGTGTTGAGGACGTCGCGGTGGGCGCTGACCGGGTGGAAGGTGATGAGTGAACTTCCCAACCCGGTCAACTTCGATGCGGCCACCGCCACCGTGCGCGAGGAGGACATTTTGGAGAAGTTCGCCTGCGGCCCCGACCCGAAGCGATACGTGGCAGCGGTCCAGCGGTACGTCGACGCCGGGTTCGACCGGCTGGTGCTGCAGAACGCCGGCCCCGACCCCGACGGGTTCATCGACTTCTACCAGCGCGAACTCGAACAGCCCCTGCGCCGCCTGCGCCCGTCCGACGCCGCCTCCTGAGCCCGTGGCACAGGACTCCGCCTGCCGCGGCATCGACCATGTCGGGGTCACCGTCCCCGACCTCGACGCGGCGACCGACTTCTTCGTCCGCGCCCTGGGGGCCGAGGTGCTTTACGACACGCTGCGCCGCGAGGACGGGCCGAACAGCGGCACCGGGCTGGAACAGCGGCTGGGCGTACCGCCCGGCAGCCGGCAGTGGGCGATCCGGATGCTCGCCCTCCCCTACGGGCCGGGCCTGGAACTCTTCGAGTTCGACGGACCGCGGCAGCGGGATGCGGCGCTCCCCTGCGACTTCGGCTGGCAACACCTCGCCGTCTACGTCGACGACCTCGACCGCGCCGTCGCCGGTGTCGAAGCGGCGGGCGGGCGCGCTCTGTCCGGACCGCACCCGCTGCCGGGCCCGGAGGCCGGGCCACGCAACCGCATGGTCTACACGCGCACACCGTGGGGCAGCTCGCTGGAGCTGATCACCTATCCCGACCCGCAGCCCTACGAAGAGCACACTTCGCTTCGGCGTCACCGGCCACCCGAGAAGGACGCCCCTTCTTAGCGCTGGGTCAGCCCCTGCCCCGCTTCCGGTCAGTGCAGCGCCGGGGGGCGGTGACCTACGGCGACGGGGCGCCGGTTTCGTAGAGGCCATCCGGCCGGGCGTCGCGGTCGTGGGGTAGCGGCAAGAACCCGCGGCGGCGGAAGACCACTGCGGAAGATCGCGGCAATGCCGTCGAGGACTGACAGTGAGGGTGCGCTGGATGTGGTCGCGGCTGCCGCCGGCCGCCAGGACCGCCTGCCGGGCCCGCCGGGGGCTGGACGGGGGGCCGGTAAGCGAGAGCAACTGCGACGCGGCCATCCAGGGCAGCGCCTGGCGGGCCCGGGGTGCAGGAAGTTCTCTCGGGGCCGGGGTGGGCATCGGCTCAAGGGGCGGTCTCAGCGGCACATCAGGTGTCCGGGTGAGCGTCTGTCTTCAGCGCCCACGCGCCCCCTGGGCAGCCGGCCGGCAGTGGTGGGAAGCGGTGGCCCTTCACGTCCGTGCTCCAGTGGTGGCCCGCCCCGCAGTCGCACTCGTAGATGCCGCTCTCAGGGACGATCTCTCCGGGGTGCCAGGTTCGCTGTTCGTCGCCCATCCCCTCTGTGTACGCGGCCCGGTGCCCTTCGGCGACCTGAGGGCGCGTGAAGGCCCCGCCCGTGGGCCATACGACCGCGCCGCCTTCAGGAACTTCTGGAAGACGGTTGCGGCCTCCCGTCATCCGTCCTGGGCGGCGCCGGACCGGTGACGAGGTGCCACTGGGTCATCTGCGTGGGTGGCCGGTTCGGTGCACGCTGTGTCCCCGCGGTGGTAACGCCGGGGAGGGCGTCACTCTTTCGGGCCCGCGAGGCCAGTGGCCCCCGCCCGGGCGGGGCTGCCGCCTCCAGCAGGGACCAGCCGTCGATCCACCGCTCGCCGCTCCCCCGGCTGCTCCCCGGGTCGACGCCGCTTCGAGCAGAGCTCGGACGGCGCCGGGTTCGTGGAGGTTGAGGGAGGCACCACGGGTGTACCCCACGTCTCCCGATCCCAGGGAGCCCCACCCGAGACGTACCGGCCCGGGCCCTCGGTGAAGACGATGCGCAGGGGGCCGCCGGCTGGGGTCCTGCGACCCCGGGTGAGGTCGGGACGACTTTGCGCCGCCGCTGGAACACGGGCGCTCGACGGACGGCCGAAACAGCCGCAGCCACGGCAACCGCGGCGATGGTGTTGGTGATCGCCGCGAAGTCGAGTATGAGGTGCAGGTCGGTCCAGCGGGGAATCAGGCCGGGCCGCCAGGCGCAGGACGATTGCAACAGACTCAGCTGATCGATACCGCACCAGCGACCGAAGTCCAACGGTCGTGCTGTCCGCGGCGGCGCTCCCCAGCTGCCGGGCCGTCTGATCCACCACCAGCCAGACCACCGGCGCCGCCATCACCACCACCTCCCCCAGACCGAACCCGAGCGGAACCCGGCGTCCCTTGCCCCCTCGTTCCAGGCGCCGTAGTACAGCCCCGTCTTCGATGTGGGACATCCCTGCGACGACCGGCAGCTCCTCCGGGGCGACCTGCGCCACCACATCGCGCACCACGTCCAGCACGCGAACGGTGCCACACCCGGACGGCATCACGTCAGATCCCATGACCTTCCCCCCGTGCCCGGTAGATCCGTGGCACCAACGTCACTCCCGCGGAGCCGAGGTTCAGCCGTGCTTCGCCCAGACGCAGAAGAGGTTTACTGATTCCCGGCATGCTCAAACAACGCACGGGTCGCGGTGGAATCACACCGCGACCACCCACCACGCAGGGCGGGACTGTCAGGTACGACCTAGGATTCGCCATGCGTAGGCGCCACTGTTCGACTCGTTCCCGTCGATGACGGCAACGAATTTTCCGTCGAACGAAACAGTTTTGGCTTTCGCTCCGCATTCCACCTTTTCTTGACTGCCCCCCTTCAGCAGGGACAGATGGAACGAGATGGCACCACTGCCGGAGCACGCGACCTGGAACAGATGGTCACCCGCCAGCGATTCAGAAATCTTCTGGCCGGACGCTTGGGCCCAGTCATATCCGGATGCGACGGAAGACGTCCCGTAGCCGCTGGGTGTGTGCTGGTCGACGAGGGCCACGGCTGGCCTGGCCGTGTCATCCAGGCTCTTGCCGGGCGACGAGTGCGTGGCCCCCGAGGCAGGGATCGAGGAATGGCCCTTCGCCGAACCGGATGCCCCGGAGCAGGCCGTCAGACCGACCGTGGCAAGCCCTGCCGCGAGCAGGACGCCGGCCGTGCCGAGCGTCGGCGCCGATCGTCCAATGGTCACGACGCCGTCTCCCAGCACTTCAAAGTTGGCATGAGCAGACCGTATGGAGCGGCAAGCGTATCGTCAAGGAATAGATCAGAAACGCAAGAGGGAACCGGGATTCAAAATTCGTTCGGCTCGTTCCGAATCTGAGAAGAATCTGAGGTTGAAAGGTGCGGCCGGGTGTGCATCGCGCAAGGGGCCGCGTGGGCGACTTCGGTGGTCCTGCCGGAACCGACGCCGGCCACCAGGCCACGCCGACGGCGCCGGTGTCCTGGGCGGTTCGCTGTCCGGCGGACCGGTGCCTCCGTACCGTCAGGTGCCTGCGGCTACTCCCCCGTTTCGCCGTCGATGAGTTCCCGCGCCACGTCGAGGTGGCCGATGTGACGGGCGTACTCCTGGAACAAGTGGAAGAGGATGCGCCCCAGCACGGGCGGTTTCCCGCCTTCGGGGAAGCGTCCGCCGGTCCTGGCCGGCGTGTGCAGCCCGACGCCTGCGGACAGGGCGCGGCTCGCCGCCGCCTCCCGCTCGAAACGTGCCCACACCTCGGCGACCGCCAGCTCCTCGGGCACGTGCCACTCGGCCTGCTCCCCACCCTGCGGATAGGGCGGGACGTCCTCCGCGGCGAACCCCCACCGCATCCAGCGCCGCTCCACCCAGCTGAGGTGCTGCACGAGGCCCAGCGGCGACCACCCGAGGGGAACCACAGGGGCTCTCAGCACCTCCTGCGGCAGTCCGTCGCATTTGCGTCGCAGCGTGTCCCGGAACCAGTCGAGGTACGCGGGCAGCAGTGCTCCCGGGTCCTCGACACCGGCACCGGGACCGGTGAAGAGTTCACGTTGCGCCAAGGGTTCCATGCGTCTCCTCGCTCGTCGGCCGTAACCTTTCTACCGGCCGTGCGCGGCCGTGTCGATCATGGCCGGGAGTGATGGAACGGCACAGACGTGCGACGGGTGAGGAGGGCCGGGGCCGAAGTCAGCAGAATGCCTCCCAGTCCTCGATCGGGCTAAGGGCGCCGGCGGTGCGCGGATCGTCGAGAAAGCGTTCCAGAAAGCGGCGGTTGTACGCGCGGACCTCGTCGGCCGCCCGGGCGAGCGGGCTGCCGGCCGTGAGGTCCAGCATCCACAACGGGTGCAGTTCGGCGCCTCGCAGGGCCTTGGCCGCCTGGGTGGTGGCTCCGGCGTGGATCCAGCGCGTCCGCAGGTCCGGCGCGCGCCGCACCTGCGTATAGAAGAGCACATTGAAGTACTCCTCCAGGCCGCTCAGGCGGTCGTTGTCGAAGCCGACCCAGCGGATGAGGACCTTGCCCGCCGACTCGTAGTAGATGCAGAACCCGACGGGGCGCGCGGCGTCGTCGGGCCGGTGGCACACCGCCACCCTGGCCTTGTCCCCCAGAATGTCCACTGCGCGCCGCATCGACACCATCTCCGTCTCCGGAGTCGTGCTGTGCCCGTATTTGGCGAGGGTGGACGCCGCCGATGCGCCGAGGGTGTGCCAGCAGTCGGCGAGAGGCAGGTGGCTGATGCGCAGCCCGGATTCGCGGAAGACCTTCTCCTCGTGCCGGATGTTGCGCCGCCTCTTGCGGGGAAAGGTCTCCAGCCAGGCGTCCCAGCCCTCCTCGGGCACGGGTATCCACGCATCCGCGTCCAGCAGCACGGGCGCGGCGGGGACTCCTGCGTCCCGCAGCTCCCTGACGTCCCGGGTGGTCAGATACATTCCCACGCAGGAACGCGCGTTCCCCGGGCCGCTGCCGCTGACCTCGCGCAGCCGCCCGACCAGGCGCTCCAGACGGTCCGGGGAGCGGTCTCCGCTCCGGAGCACATGGGTCTGGAAGCCTTCCGATGAGCCCACGAGCAGTCCGTCGGGGGCGAGGAGGGGCAGCCCCGCCTCACGCAGGTGGTCGTTCCACCGATAGGTGGACCACGCGGGCAGGCCGCTCAGTTCCCTGACCGGGACGGCGCACCGCCCCGCGTCGTCGTCCACGACCACCGCGTCGCCCGGCGTGCCCGTCTCCGCCGTGCAGAAGCGCAGCCAGTCGCTCGTGGAGTAGAAGTGCTCGCCCGCGAGCCGGTCCCACTCCCCCGCGTCGAGCCCGCCGAAGGCCGTCACCGCCTCGCTTCGCAGTGACGCGCCCACGTCAGCCGAGTCCGCCATCGTCTCTCGCTCCTCACTCTTCATACCTTCTTCGCCGCTTCTCGTACGTGGTCCGGCAGGGCCGGCCCTTCTCGGAGCCGCAGCCGGGGCAGGCGCCCGTCGTCCCGGGCCCGCAGCGCGTCCGCGGCCCGTTGCCGCCAGTCAGCGGGCAGCGCCGTGCGTGCGACCACGTGCGGCAGGACCTCCAGCAGAGCCGCGGCCTGTGCCGTCGCCACGGGAATGTCGCGAACCCGTTCGAGCAGGGCGGGCGTGAACCCTCCGCCCGCGATGAGTTCCAGCGGTCCGGCCGGGCCGCTCGCGCCGGTGCGGGTGACCAGCGCCGCGCACTGGAGGCCCGCCAGGTGCACGGCGGCGGGCACTTCGCTGACCCGCTCCGCAAGGGAGGCGTCCACCACCGAGACGGCCGACGCCACGGCGTCGCGCATGACGGGCAGGTAGCCGGCCTGGTAATAGCCGCCCACGCAGGTCAGTCCGCGGGCGAAGGCGAGCACCGTGAAGCACGTCAGGAGGGACGGCACCAGCCGCCCCTGCCCGAGACTTTCGGCGAGGGCCTCGGGCGCGAGCGGCTGCCGCATCTCCTCACCGTGTTCGTCGCGGCCCTCCAGCCATGGCTGCCCGCCCCGCGTGCGGTGCGTCAGGGGCACCCGTCGCCCGTCCGCACGCATGCCCCAGAAGAAGACCGTGCCCTCCCGGGACTGCCCGCCTGCGGAGCGTCCGAGCCGGCGGTCGAGGTCGTCCAGTCGCCAGCAGGCCGGCTGCCCGTCGAGCAGACGCAGCACTGCGGAACGCACGCCGGGATCGAAGAGGAGCAGGCTCAGCAAGCTGTCGGGCCGCCGCACGTCGCCGGCCGCCAACTCAGCGCACACGGCTTCCAGAGCCAGTTGCACCGGTCGCGTGCCCCCTGCGGGCAGCAGCCGCCTCCACAGCGCGGTGTTGATCGCCGCCGCCTGTGTCCCGTGCCGGGGCAGGTCCAGAACACCGGCCCGGCCGAGGTCGTCCCGCAGGAAGCCGCGAGCGGCCTGGACCGTGGCCGCGCCGACACGGCCCTCGCGTTCGCATGCGGCCAGCCGGCGCGAGGCCCGCTCCACCATGTGGGCGGTCAGCGGCGGGACGCTCCCCACCGTCCACCGGCGGTAGCGGTTCGGGTACAGCGGCAACCGCAGGGGGACGGTGGAGGGTTGTCCGGCGCCCGGCTCGTAGAGCAGCAGCCCCATGGGGTACGTGAGATTGTCCATGCTCACCGAGGAACACCCCAGGATCACCGCCGTCCGGCGGGGGCGGCCGTGGGGCAGGGGCCGCATCCCGAACAGCAGGGTGCCGTGGACGGAGTCGGCGAAGGTGTCGACGCCGAAGTGGTTGGAGGTGGGGACCAGGGGGTCCGCCCGCAGTTCAGCGACCGCGATGCGCGCCGTCTCCGCGCCGTACAGGGCCTCGACGTGCGTGGCGATGACGGGCCACAGGTCCTCGCACGCCCGTGCGGCCCATGGTGGCGGGGGCGGCGCGAAGGTCCGCACGAAGGCACCGAGGGACTGACCGCCGTGCTCCTCGAGACACGCCCGAAGCGCCGGCGAGTGTCCGGCGGCCAGCCGCAGCGCGTCCGCGGGTCCGCCCGTGCCCGCCGTCAGCCCCGCGTCCACGGCTGTCCTCCCGTCAGCTCGTCCGGGCCGTCAACCGTCCCAGGCGCCGCGGAGGCATCCGCCGCCGGGCCCTTCCCCGAGACGGCGGGATCGTCCTCCTCCGGCTCGGCAGGGCCCTCCACGGATACCGTGCGCACGGAGCTGAACAGGAACGCGACGCAGCTGACGGCCAGGGTTCCGGTGGCGACGGCGAGTGCCGTCCGCACGCCGAGGAGTTCGCCGAGCACGCCGGCCAGCAAGCCGTTCAGCGCGATGGAACCGGTGCTGACCAGTCGCCAGCCCGCGGTGACCCGCCCCAGCAGTTCCGCGGGGATCAGCCGGGCCCGCAGGGTCAGCGAGTGCACGTTGAAGAGTCCCAGCCCCAGTTCGTGCACGATCAGGCCCAGGACGAGGACGGCCACCGCGACCGGCGCCCGGCCGTGGGCCGCCGGGATGGCGGTGAGGGAGAGCGAGCCGACAGCCATCGACCAGACAATGGCGCGCCCCGTCCCGAGCCTGCGGCCCACCCGGCCGGCCACCGCCGCGCCGAGCAGTCCGCCCAGGCAGCTGACGGAGAGCACGACCCCGAGCGTTCCGGAGGTCAGGTGCAGGGACTGAACCCCGTACAGGAGGAAGAGGGTGAAGGTGACCTGCCCCAGCAGGTTGAAGGCCGCCGACTGGAGCAGCACCGGGCGGAGCACCGGGTGTCGCGCGAGGAAGGCCATGCCCTCTCTGACTGCGGGCCAGGGGGAGACGCCCTTCTCCCGCGGGGGGCGGGTCTCGCGGTGCCGGATGCCGAGGTTGAGCCCGCCGGCGACCAGGTAGGAGGCCGAGTCGGCGATCACCGCCCCGGCCGGGCCCAGCGCCTGGACCAGGAGGCCCCCGAGTCCGGGGCCGCCCGCGCCGGCGATGGAGTAGGTCGATTCCAACCGCGCGTTGGCCGAGGTCAGTTGCCGGGGAGGCACGAGTCTGGGCAGATAGGAGACGTATCCGATGTCGAAGACGGCCGTGAGCGCGCCGGTCGCGAAGGCGACCGCCAGCAGGAGCGGTACCGACAGGAAGCCGAGGGCCCAGGAGAGCGGTATCACTCCCATCAGCAGGGCGCGGCCGAAGTTGGTCGCAGCGAGCGTCGGACGGCACGGGCGTGTGTCGAACCAGTGTCCGGCGAGCGGGGAGACCAACAGGACGGGTGCGTACTGCGCGGTCGCGAGCAGACCCACCATGCCGGCCCCGGCGTCGAGGAGGGTGATGGCGGTCAGGGGGAGGGCGATGAGCGAGATCTGGCTTCCGACCTGGGAGAGCGTCTCCCCGCCCCACAGGCGCAGGAAGTCGTCGTTGTGCCACAGCCCCTTCTCCTTCTCCCGGTCGCCGTGCTCAGGGGCTTTCGGGGGCGGCTTCCCCGCGGTCACGGGGTCTCTTCGGGTTCGACGTCGAACCGCACGCCGTCGGCCAGTTCGATCGCCAGGGCGCGCGCCTGTCCGGGGTCAGCGGCTCCCACCGCCAGGGCTCCGGCGCGCCCGTCGGACTCGTCGGTGGCAGCGACGCGCTCCCCCGGCGCGACGGCGAGTTCGGCGGCCAGGACCGCCGGATGGTGCGCGGCCTCGTGCCATCCGTGTACCTCCCGCAGTCGGCCGGGGGGCGGGCTGAAGTACCTGGTGGCGCCGGCACGTGTGCAGCCCCGGGGGCCGGCCGGGGTGTCCCGGCCGAGGGAGTCGTCGTAGACCTCGCCGAACATCTCCAGCCCCTCGACGGCGTGGGCCAGCAGGCGATGGATGTAGTCGCCGCCGAGCCGGGCGTGGACCTCGCCGAGGACGATCCCGTCGTCGGTCACCCAGAGCTCGACGTGGAAGAGGCCGTGGCGCAGGCCGAGGACGCGCAGCGCCTCGGTGACGGTCTCCTCCACCTGCCGCCGCAGGGGCGGGGGAAGGGGTGCCGGCAGGGTGTGGGCCTGCTCGACGAAGAACGGGGGCGGCAGCTTCTCCTTGGCGGTGATCGCGAGTACCTGTGGCTCACCGCCGCGGAAGAGCCCCTCCACGCTGTACTCGGTGCCGCTGACGTAGCTTTCGACGAGGAAGTCCTGGGCGCTTTCCGGCGGGAGGTGGCCGAGGGCGCCGGGCAGTCCGGTGGGGGACGACACGAGACTGACTCCCTCGCTGCCGCTGCCCACGCGGGGCTTGACGACCCAGGGACCGTGCGATTCGTCCAGCACGCGACGGGCTTGGGCGGCAGAGGTGCAGTGGTGCGAGGCCGGTTGCGGGAAGCCTGCCTCGGCGAGCCGGTGGCGGCAGTCGGCCTTGCTGCGGATCAGGTCGATCACCTCGGGGCTGTTGCCCGGCAGGTCCAGGGCCTCGGCGATGCGCGCCGTCGCCGGCAGGGCCAGTTCGCGGCAGGTGAACACGGCGTCGAAGCCCTCGCCGCGCCGCCCGCGGTCGAGAGCCCAGGTGACGGCTGCCTCGGAGTCCTCGAAGTCCACGGCCTCGGCCGTATCGGCCAGGTCGACGGCGTCCCGGGTGGCGGCGAGGTCCTCGGCGTGGCCGATAAGGTGCACCGCGAGTCCGCGCGCGCGAGCCTGCTCGATGGCCATGACGGCGACATCGATGCCCAGCGGCGCGGGTCCCGCGCCACCGACCAGCAGAAGCGAAGGGGGGGTCAACGTGCCTCCTCGGTTCCGTGGGGGAAGAGCACGATCTTGCCGGTCTCGAACGTGGCCTGTGCCTCGAACGCCTCGGCGGCCCGGGCCAGCGGCAGGCGGTGCGTGATGTAGCGGTCCAGCTGGTCCGGGAGGGAGGCGATGAGGCGTAGCAGCCGGCGTGCGTCGTTGCGGTTGATGTCGAGGGTGCCCAGGAGGGTGACCCCGCGCTGGATCAGGTCTTCGTCGACGCGCAGGGTGAGGCGCCCGGGCTCCGCGAGGAAGGCCACACTGCCCAGGCGCGCGACTGCGTCCAGGGCGAGTCGCTGGTACACCTCCCGCCCCGAGCACTCGATGACGTGGTCGGCCCCGCGGCCCCCGGTCGCCGTCATGACCTCCTTGTGGGACGGTCCGACCACGAAGTCGGCCCCGAGCTCGCGCGCCAGCTGAGCCCGGTAGGGGGTGCGTACGGCCGCGATCACCGTGGCGCCGCGCGCTTTGGCGTTGATGACGCCGCCGAGGCCGACGGCGCCCAGCCCGGTGATCAGTACGGTGCTGCCGGGCCCGACGCCGAGGCGTTCCATGGCGCCGAAGGTGGGGCCGAGCCCGCAGCACGCCATGGCGGCGTGCTCGTAGGACATCGCGTCGGGGATCGGTTCGCACATCCAGCCGGGCTTGACCGCGTACTGGGCGAAGCCGCACTCGCCGGACTCGCCGCCGCAGACGCCGCGCGGGTCCTCGGTGGCGACGCAGTGGGCGTAGAACCCGCGCCGGCAGGGCTCGCAGCGTCCACAGGGGTAGCCGCAGAACGCGACTACCCGGTCTCCCTCACGGACCGGGGACCCGACCGGGGCCTGCACGACCTCCCCTGCCATCTCGTGCCCCAGCGAGTCGGACCTGTTGCGCTCCAGGTAGACGCCGTCGGTGTAGGCGACGTACTCGTTGCACATGGGCGCGGCCAGGACCCGGATCAGTACGTAGTCCCGGTCGATCCGCGGCATCGGCTTGCGCACCGTCCGGGCCCGGCGGGGCCCGTCGATGCGTACGACGTCCATCTGCCCGGCCGGATCAGTCATGGACGGCCTCCGCCCCGGCAAGGTAGCTCCCGCACCCGCCCGCACGCGCGACGTCGAGCGTCACGCAGTGGAAGGAGCCGCCGAAGCTGTAGACGTGGCGGAAGTCGACGGGCACGCACCGGAAGCCCCACGCGGTGAGTGCTTCGATGAGGGGTTCCTCGTGGCTCTCCACCACAACGGTCTCGGGGTCAAGGGACAGGACGTTCATGCTCACCCAGGGGCTGCAGAAGTACATCGGCCAGTCGGAGGGCAGGGCCGGCTTGGGTGCGGGGAGGATGTCCCATCCGTCGAACAGTTGGTTGGGGACATACCGTTCGGGGTTGACCAGCAGCTTGCCCGGAGCGAGCGGGGCGAGGGTGGCGTCGATGTGCATCGCGTGCGGGTCGTCCACGTCGATGCGGCTGACGCGGAAGCCGTCGCCGAGCGACCGGCGCAGCCACTCGATCCCGAACTCGTTGGTGACGTGACTGCGCTGGACGACCAGGTCGCGGCCGAACCGCATGACATCGGCCGCGTCGAAGACCGGCTCGAACTCCCCCACGGCCCAGCCGTCCCCGTCCTCGGCCCCCTCGTCGGTGAACAGGTCCTCGGTGAGCTGCGGCTTCGGGGCGGCCATCCAGCGGGCTCCCTGCCGGAACCAGCCCTTGATCAGCTCGCGGAAGGCGTCCGTCTCGAAGTACCGGCAGCGCCAGGACATCGGGGCTTCCACGATGGTGTCGCCGACGACCATCAGGCAGTCCCTGGGCATGCCGGCGTACAGGCCCCCCTTGCTCGACCAGCGCGGGGTGGTGAACGGGCTGCCGTGCGGGGCCGGGTCCGGGCGCCGCACGCGCACGCCCTCGGTCTCCAGTACCGCGCACAGGTTCTCCAACTCCTCCCGCGCGGCCCGCAGGTGCTCGTCGGGGAAGGGGGAGCCGCCATGGGTGCGCAGGTCCTCCCAGGAGCTCTCCGGCATGGTGTCGGCCATGGAGGACTGCCACGTCGGGAAGACCGCGTCGTCGAGGCGGCCCACCACCACCTCCTCCAGGGGGTCCCACTCGGTGAAGGAGTTCACCGGACAGGCCCCCGCGGCGGTCCGGGTCGCGGTGGTGCCGGGGTGGACGGATACGGTTTCGTGGGGCATGGGGTCACCTCTGGTGAAGGTTGCGGTGCCCGTCCGGCGGGGCCGGCGGGCAGGGGTTCAGACGGTGCTCGCCAGGCCGCCGGCGCTCTCACCGCCGTCGATGACGAAGCTCTGGCCGGTGATGAACGCGGCGTCGTCGGAGGCGAGGTACGAGACGAGCCCGGCGATCTCGCGCGGGGTTCCGAGCCGGCCGAGGGGGATCGCGGCCGCGCACTCCGCCAGCATCTGCGGGGTGTACTCGGCTTCCTGCATGGGGGTCAGGACGTAGCCCGGGCAAACGGCGTTGACCCTCACGGCCGGGGCCAGTTCGAGGGCCATGGTCCTCGTCAGCTCGATCAGTCCGGCCTTGCTCACGTTGTACGCGGCATAGTGCGGCATACCGACGAGGCCGCTGACCGACGCGGTGTTGACGATGGCGCCCCGGCCCCGGGCGTGCATGCGCAGCGCTGCCTGCCGGCCGGCGTGGAACGCTCCGGTCAGGTTGACTGCGAGGACCTTGTTCCACTCGGCGGCGGAGGTGTCGAGGACGTCCCGCCGGATGCTGACACCCGCGTTGTTGCACAGGACGTCGATGCCGTTCCACTCGTGGTCCAGCCGTGCGAATGCCTCCGCCACCGACGCCTCGTCGGCGACGTCCGTCCCCACGGTGAGCAGCATGCCGCTGTCGTCCCGGGCCGCGCACCGGTCGAGGGCTTCGAGGTCGTTGTCCAGGACCGCGACCCGGCAGCCCTGGCCGAGGAAGGTCTCGGTGATGGCCTCGCCGATGCCGCGGGCGCCTCCGGTGACCGCGACGGTCCTCGTCTCCCCGGACACCGGCATCACGCCGACCACGTGTCGGCGAGCGCGCGGTCGAGGTGCGCCGGCAGGGGGACGACGTGCGGGGCCCGCACTCCCTCGCATGCGGCGGTGTAACCGTAGGAATACGCCCCGGTGTTCGGGAACAGCAGTGCGTCGCCGTCCACGAGCGGGGGCAGCAGGGCGTTCCGTTTGATCACGTCGAAGGAGTCCATGATCGGCCCGACCAACTGGGTGAGGGAGGGGTCACCGCGCTCGGGGGCGACGACGTCGAGGCTGCCTCCCCCGTCTTCGATGAAGGTGGTCTCGAAGAGGCCGGAGTAGCCGCTGACGTCGAGGTGGGTCAGCCGCCGTCCGCCCGCCACGCGGTCGGCGACGACGGTTGCGAGCGTCGCCAACGCGGGCTCGGCGAGGTACCTTCCCGGTTCGCACAGCAGCGTGACGCCGGGAGGCAGCAGGTGCTGGGCGTGTTCGCGGAGCCGGTGGAAGAAGTCCGGGTGGTCGTGGTGGAAGCGGCGCCGCGCGCCGGGGAAGGCGCCGCCGATGTTCATCACGGGCACCTCACCCACGTCGGCGGCGAGTTTCGCCCGGACCTCCGCGGCCTCCTCCAGCGCACGCCGGTAGGGGACGGCATCGGCCAGGTCATCGGTGTCGGTGCCCACGAAGAAGGAGAGGGCCTCCACCTCCAGACCGCGTTCGGCGGCGAGGCTGCCGAGCTCCACGACCTCCTCCGGCAGGGCGCCGAACCGTACGACCGACCGGGCCGACTCCCCCGTTCGGGCCGGCCGCAGCCGCAGCGTGAGGCGCGCGCGGTCCGTCAGGGAGGCCAGCAGCCGCAGCCCCCTCGTGTCATCGACGACGAAACGGGTGACTCCGGCATCGAGCACGGCCTGCGCGGTGGGTCCGTCGATGACGGGGTTCACCCAGGTCACGCGCTCCGGCTCCACGCGTAACTGGAGCAGGGTGCGCAGGTGGGCGAGGTTGGTGACGTTGTACGCGTCGACGCCGCGGACGGCCTGAAGCATCAGCGGATGCGTGTTGGCCTTGAGCGCATAGGAGATGCGGCAGTCGAGGCCGTCGCGGAGTCGGCGCAGGGCGTCGGCCACGGACGCGTTCGAGAACAGCTGGACGGGGGTGGCGAGGTGCTGCTCGCCCACCCACTCGGCGATCCGCTCGCGGAGGTGCGCGCTCATGCCTGCGGCTCCCGTCCGCGCAGCAGGTAGCCCAGCTCCACCCCGCTGCTGTCCACGCTCGCCGGTGTCGTGACCGCCGCCCGGCACTCCAGGCCGGCCCGTTCGAACAGGTCCTCCCAGAAGGGGCGGGTCTCCAGGTGCTGGTTGGTGAAGACGTGGAGCAGGTAGTACAGGTTCCAGAAGTTGCGGGCGAGCCCGTGGCGCATCACCGAGGGCTCGGTGACCTTCTGGTCGACCTCGATGACGACGATGTCGATGTCGGGAAAGGCGCGCACCAGGGAGCGCAGCATCTGCAGGACGGTCTTTTCGCCCTGCTGGCCGAGCACCTCCTGAAGGACGTAGCCGAAGACGATGGTGTCGGGCGAACATCCGGACGGCGGATCGGCCAGGAAGCTCTCGGCGGAGGCGTTCACCAGCGTGATCCGGTCGCCGAGCCCTTCTGCCTCGATGTTCGTCCGGGCCTGCTCGAAGGCGTCCGGGTCCGGCTCCGCCCCCCACGCGGTGGCGCCGGGCATCCGCCGGCACAGGTCGATGAGGTACTGGGCGTCGCCGCATCCGAGGTCGAGGAGGCAGGCGGGTTCGAGACCGGCGTCCGTGAGCAGGGTGTGCATCATCGGCATGCCGTCGTAGTGGGCTATCTCGCAACTGCCGGTGCCGACGTCGCGTCCCTCGCGTGTGCAGAACGGCGCGCCGTGGCGCAGTGCTTGGCCGATCTGCCCGACGGTGCCCGCGTAGCCGCCGACGAAGAAGGTGTACCAGCTGCGGAACTCGGCGTAGGAGTGGGCCTTCGCGCCCAGCGTCGCACGGCCGTCCCGGACGGTGAGGACACCCTCGTTCGCCAGGAAGAGCAGCAGGCCCGTGAGACGTTCGGCGTCCAGGTCCAGGTCTTCGGCCAGGGCCTCGATGTCACGTGGCCCGTCCGCTGTGTTCAGCGCGTCGTAGACGCCGGAGGCGAAGAGATGGTGCAGGCACGAGGCCAGGAACAGCTCGGCGATCGGCCGGATGCCGTCGATGAGGCGCTGCTCGAAGCCTTCGTCCACGCCGGGAAGGCGCGCGGGGGGCAGTGGGGGGTTTCCGTTGACCATGGCCGTCCTCAGGTGGAGGGGTCGTTGTCGTGGGAGAAGTTGCCGGTGCGCAGCGCCTGGTACAGCCGCTTGCCGGTCGAGGGGGGCGAGAAGAAGAAGCGGGTCTCCTCACGGCGTCCCAGGACGCCGTGCCGGACGAAGTCGGTACCGGTCCTGGCCCAGTAGCGCGGGCCGAGCCTGGCCAGCAGTACGAGGTACTCGGCGAGCGGCTGTGCCGGGCCGAACCAGTGGTTGACCGAGACGGAGGGGGTCAGCGCCCGGATGTCGTGCCAGCAGCCGCGGGGGATGTACACGATGTCCCCCGGTCGCACGACGCCGCTGTAGAAGGTGGCGTCGCGCAGTTTGGGGTGTGCGGCCAGATCCGGCGCACAGACGTCGATCTGGCTGTTGACCAGATTGTCGGGGAAGGGGTAGGCGGCCGCGCTGTCCCGCCAGGAGAGCAGGGTCACCTGCTTCTCCCCGGCAAGCTGGCAGAACAGGTTGTCCTTGAGGTCCGCGTGCAGCATCGAGCGGGTACCCGCCGAGCCGATCCAGGCGCGGGTGTCCGGTTCGTCGGTGTCGGCCGGGCCGAGCAGTGCGCCGAATTCGCATTCGGACAGGTCGAGGAGGTCTCCCGCGCGTTGGTACGCGAGGTAGCAGGGCGCGTCCTGCTTCGCATGCGCCATGGCGTCCAGGAAAGCGGCGAAGCTCAGATCCCGTTCGTAGCGCTGCTGGTCCTGGGGGAAGAGCACGCCGTCCCCCGGCAGGTTCATCAGAGCGCGCACACGGTGGTGCCCGTAGCGCTCGCGCAGGCGTTCCGGCTGCCAGGTGCGCATCGCGGGCCAGTCCTCGGCCAGACCGCGGAACAGTTGGGGGACCGAGTGCTGCCGCACCGCCCGCCGCAGGCCCTGTGGGTCGTGGTGGGAGGCAAGGGGAAGCGGGCGCACGTCCACACCGGCGTTCTGGAGTGCGTGCACGGGGTGCGCCCGGAGCGGGGGCCGGGCGAGGACGGTGTCGCCGCCCGGATGCGAGGTGGTCACTGGGGTATCTCCTGCCGTGGGGGGAGGTCCTGCCGACTCGGCACGGTTCCGGAGCAGATGTGTGCCGGCCGGCCGTCCAGTACGAGGCCGTCCGGGCCCGGGGTGACGCGAAGGTGGGTGCCGGGCCTGTGCCAGTTCGCGCGGTGGGGCTGCAAGGTGACCGGGCCGTCGGGCACGAGGTGGCGTGCGAGGAGGACATGGGCGCACGCGAGCGCACCGGTGCCGCAGGCGAGCGTCTCCTGGTTGATGGCCCGCTCCCAGGTGCGGTAGCGGGGGGTGCTCCCGCCGAGGTCGACGAAGTTGACGTGGACGCCTTCGGGAAAGGCTTCCTTGTAGCGCAGGTTTATCCGGGCCCCGAGGAATTCCATCAGGTCGATGGATTCGGGTGTGGGGGCGCGGGCGAACAATTCCTTCCCGAGCGCGGGTGCGCCATGTGCGCTGACGAGGACCAGATGGGGCTCACCGGTGAAGACCAGGTGTCCCGACAGCCGATCGGGCCACGGAACTCCCGTATCCGGCAGGCAATTCCGGGGCGGGCGGTCGACGGCGAGTTCCACTTCCAGGAGACTCTGGTGTTCCGCCGGGTCGCCCGGTCTTGCGGACGGCACGTGCCCGGGTAAGCCGGCCCCTGGGCGGTACAACGTCTCAGGGACCGCGCGGGGTGCTCCGACGTTCACCCACATGTGCCCGTTCTCGGCCCCTTCTCCCACCCGGACCTGTCGCGGGCGCCCACGGGGGATTTCCGTCAGGAACGTCCACGCCCGTCCCTCGCCGCCGGGTTCCCGCGCTTCCCGCAAGGACCGTGCGGCGTAATGCCCGGCGGACAGAAGGCCGTTCCCGCAGGAAAGGGTCTCGCTGCCGTCCTGTTCGAAGATGCGGAACGTGAGAGCGGCGCCGTCCGGGGCGTGTGCCAGGTACAGGACGTTGTCCGCACCCCCCACTCCGAAGAAGGGGTCCAGGACCCATCGGGCGAAGGACGACCGGGTCGCGTCGTCGGGGAGAGGGGTGCGGGTCTCGTCCACGATGAGGAAGGTGTTGCCGGCAAGTGAGTACTTCTCGTACCCGACCCGCCCGTCCGTCGTCCGAGTGGAAGCAGTCATCGAATACCCCGTGGTCGAGCCGGCCGTTCAGCGCAGGTCTTCCTCACCCTGCACCGCTTCCTTCATGGCCATCGCCGCCGGCGTGTGGGCGGTGGGCAGCGGGGTCCCGAAGAACTCCTCGCCGTGCACGACCCGCAGCTCCCGGCCGCTCCCGTGGAACTCGCCACGACGGTGCATGAGCCGGTAGTTGTCGATCACGACCATGTCGCCGTCGGACCAGCCGAGCGGGATCTCGCGCTCCAGCGCCAGCTTCTCCACCGCGTCGAGGAACCCCTGCGGCACGGGCTCACCGGTCGCGAGTTTCATGCCGTAGTACTCGGGGTCGGTCACCGCGTGGAGAGCGGTGTTGCTCAGACTCCGCGCACCGGCTCGCGTGGTCACCGCGATCGGAGTCGTGTACCTGGTGTGCAGGGTGCCGTCCTGCGAGAAGTCGAACTCGAACTGCGGCAGTGTGCCCAGGAAGGCGCTGATTTCGGCGGGGTCATCGCCTCCGGCCGCCTTACGCCACTGCTCGCGGGGCCACGAGCGGTGGAAGCACAGGTCGTTGTCCAGGGCGAAGGAGCGCCACTCGTCGCTCAGACATTCCAGCAGTGACACGCCGTCCACGACACCGGTCGGCGCCCCTCCGTCACTGCCGGCGTGCAGGCAGAGGAACCACAGGGCGTCCGGGCGCCAGGGATTGTAGGAGTCCTCGGCGTGAAAGCCGAGGGCGACACCGCCCGGAGGGTAGACGATGGAGCGGGGGGTAGCACACTTCCCGAACCTCTGCGTGAATGCCCGGTACTCCTCCAGTGTCGGGTCGAAGCCCGTGAAATACACCCATCCGTTCTCCCGGAGAAGACGACGCACTTCGTCCGGATTACAGTCGGATAATTTCTCGCCGACACCCGCGATGATACTGCTGCCTATCTCGGCGGTCTTTATTTCCATGCTTTCCTCCATCGGAAGAAGATTGCACATGGCGAATCCGCAGCCACTGACGTCCGCGCGGCGCCGCTCTCGCGGCAGATCATGCGCGCCAACAACTCCACTAGACCGCCGTCCATTTGACGGAGCAACCGGTCATACATGTGATATAGATCACATTCAGGTTAAATTGCTGGCCAGTCGGGGGATTTGTTTTCGGCGCTTCGGCAAACTTGTTTGTGGCCGAATTGCGGGGGTAACCGTGCTCAGTGCAACAGCGCCCGGTCAAAGGCAGGCGAGAGTGGGGACGCTCGGCTCTCGAATATCGGGAACGCCCGCAGGCCGACACACTCACGCTCGCCCGCACCGGCGACCGGGGGCCGGTTGCGCCTCCGTCACTCTGGTCCGGGCTCAGTCGCCGTGGGGCAACAGGTCCCTGGTGAGAGCGAAGGCGGAACTCGCAGTGGCGAGGAGGGCGTTGACGCGGGCGAGAACGCGGTCGGCCCGGTCGGTGTCCTGTGCACCGGCCGCGTCCGTCAGGTCTTCGGCATACTCCCGCGCCCTGACCGCCTCCTCGGGCTGGGCACTCTCCGAGTCGGCTCTGAGGGCAGTGGCCAGTTGGTGATACGAGATGCCGGACAGGTCGGCGCTGCTGTCACGCCCGCTGCTCTGGGCCACCCCGTGGGGGCTGTTGACGTTGACTGCAGCGAAGCCGCCAGCTGATGCCGTTATATGCATCGATTCGTCAATGCTCCCTGTCCACATGAAGTGCTTCCGGTACTCGCGCCATCCCTTGCGGGTAAGCGCGTAGGAACCGAACCGCCAGCCCTCGATGCGTACGAGTTTGTGTTTGACGGGCTCCGCGAGGACGAGCAGGGCCTCTGCGCGGTTCCAGTTCCGCTCCTCGAAGTAGGGCCCCAGACGGACCGGGACACCGAGGCTTCGGGATGTTCGGCAAATCTCCTGGAGCGCCTGCTTCTGGTAGATGTCCAGCCGGCCCATGCTGATGGATGGCTCGGGGAGCTTCCGGGTGTGGTGCACGGTTCGAAGCTTCAGGAAGAGTCCGTACGCGGCAGCGGCGCACAGAGCGAAAACGACAATCTCCACGCGGGCTCCTGATTCTCCTGCCCAGCCACCGTCCCTGATTTTACGCCGAGTTGGCCTTCACGGAAGTGGTGGTCCTGTCTCGATCGGGCTCACTCCGAGCGACACCCGTACGTGTCCCCATCCGCCTGCCGACGCGGGCGTCCGGCGCCCGCCGACCTCCCAGGCGCAACCCTCGACGTCCGCATGCCGGTCCGGAGCTGCCGCAACCGGGCTGTAGCTGGTTAGTAGTTGTTTCTGCTCCTGCCCCTGACGCGTGACTGTGACAGGCTTCAGGCTTTCGCGTGCGACTGAGACTGGAGGGTTACGGTGGGTAGCGAGGACGGGGCAGGGCTTGTTGAATCACGGCCGATCGCCCGCGTAGTGGGTGGACGCGAGGAAGTGCGTGAGTCCGGGTGGGGCCGCGAGAATGCCATCATGCGGCTGGACTCGTCGATGTTCGGCCCCGAGGCTCTCTTCGGCCTGGACGGGTTCTCCCACCTTGAAGTGGTGTTCTTCTTCGACCAGGTCGACAGCCTGGAGATCGACCGGGGCGCCCGCCCCGTGCCGGGCGGGCAGGACGGAGCCCTGGTCGGGATTTTCGCTCAACGCAGTCGGCGTCGACCCAACAGGCTCGGCGTTTCACGCTGCCGGATCACCTCGGTGTCGGGCCTGGACGTCCACGTCAGCGGACTTGACGCTGCGGCCGGGACTCCGGTGCTCGACTTGAAACCGTATGTGCGGAAGTTCGGCCCGCGCGGCAACATCCGGCAACCGGAGTGGGCGTCCGTGCTGATGCACGACTACTACTGAGGAAGACGTTTCGATCTGCGGGTGTGTCGGTTGCCGCTGGGCGACCGCCCCTGCAAGCGACCGGCGAAGCACGCCGCCTGAAGCCGGTCACGGGGTGTCGTAACGAAAGCCGGGAGGGAGACGACCAGCGCCCGCTGAGACAGCGGCGTCAAGACGGCGCCGGCCACGAGGCGATCGGCGCCAAGTGTCAGGTGGCAGCCTTCGCACTCGCGCGGAGCCGCTGCCCAGAGGCGCGCAGTCCGCAGTGGTGCCTCAAAAAACGGAGCCCCGGCCCTGCCCGCGATGAGGACTGCAAGCGGTCTCTGTATTTCATGTGCGGCATCCCGGCTTCGGTTGATGCCCCCGGGACCGGCCGGTGGCGTACAGGCCGTCACCTTCGTCACACTGGCGCTGGCCGTGACGGGCAACGCCTCCGCCGCCGGACGGCTGCAGCGGCGCCTCGCAGCACTCGGCGCGCCGCCCGCACCCGCCGCGGATGCCGGTGCCCCGCTCGCACCGGACCGCTTCCGGGCCGTCACCGGCCGGGCCCTTCGCCAACTGCCGGCGAACGCCCTTGCCTTCCTGCTGGCCGGCCCTTCCACGGATCTGCTGCGGAGCCGGACCCTGCCGCCTCGCGACTTGATCGCGTTGGCGGTACTCCACCTCGGTGCTGGACGGGGAGGCACCGGGCAAGGCAGGCGCCGTGTTTCGACGTCTGGCCGAGCTGTAGCGGTCCCGTCCGCAGGACGGCCGAGCCGTCGCCCGCACCGGCACTTCGGCACCCTGCGCGAACCGGGCTTCACCGGGGCCCGGCAGATCCGGTACTCGGCAGGCGACACGCTGCGTCGAACTGCTGCGACGCCTCGTGTCGAATTCTTCCGGAGCTAGTGCCGCGGCGTCCCCGTATGAGGTTCACCGGCCGCGGCGAGCCGTTGCATGTGCGGTCCTCGGCCGGTTCACGCCCCTGCTTGCAGACGGAGACCTGTCAGGGTCAGCTCCAGCGCGGAGCGGAACTGGTCGACATCGTCGTGGCCGTCGAACTCCTCGACGATCTCGTGCACGAACGGGAAGTCACCGGGATCGAGCTCCCGCCAGGTCCGGGCGAAGCGGCCGAGGTACTCGTCGCGGTCCACGGCTCCGTCGAGGACCTCCTGCGGCGGTTCCTGCCCCATGTCGACGGCGGAGCCGACGACGACCCCGATGATCGCGGAGACGGCGTGGAACCGTTGGCGGGCGGTGAGGTCCAGGCGGAGCGTCTGCTGGCCGAGCTTGTCGTACAGGCGCAGGGAGTTGCTCTGGACGTCGGTGTTGCGCATGAAGTAGGCGCCGAGCCAGGGGCGTTGGACAACGGCGTCGAACAGCGTCATGGCCATCACGCGCAGGTCGTCGATGGGGTCGGCGCCGCGCGGGAGTTTCTCGACGTCGGCCAGCACTGTGCCCACCACGTGGTCCGTGGCGCGGTCGAGCAGTTCGTCCTTGCTCGCGACGTACCAGTAGATGCTGGCGACGCCGCCACCGAGGCGCTGCGCGAGCGCCCGGAACGTCAGCGCCGGCGCCCCCGCCTCGTCGAGCAGCGCCACCGCTTCGGTGAGCACGGACTCCATCGAGTGCGAAGCGCGTCGGCGTCCCCCGCTGGTGCGCCTCTGCACGTGTGCCATGGATTCGCCCTCCACCTCTTTGCATCTTATCGAACGTTGTTCTATCTTAGCTCATCGTACGCCGTTCGATAGCCGAACGCCGTTCGATCGGAAGGACCGCGTCATGACCACTGCCCCACCCGAATCCCGGCACCACCTCTACCCCTCCCTGCGCGCGGCGTGGATCCCCTTGGCCGCCCTCTGCCTGGCCTTCTTCGTCGAGATGGTCGACAACACGCTGCTGTCGATCGCGCTGCCCACGATCGGCCGCGACCTCGGCAGCGGGACGACCGCGCTGCAGTGGGTCACCGGCGCCTACTCGCTGACCTTCGGCGGCCTGTTGCTCACCGCCGGATCGATGGCCGACCGGCTCGGCCGCCGCCGGATGCTGCTGATCGGGCTCGCGGTGTTCGGGGCGCTCAGCCTCTGCGTCGTCCTCGTCAGCACCGCGGGCGAGCTCATCGCCCTGCGGGCCGCACTCGGCATAGCCGCCGCCGCGATGGCCCCGATCACGAACTCGCTGGTCTTCCGCCTGTTCGACGACAAGGCCCTGCGGATGCGTGCCATGACCGTCATGATCGTCGTCGGCATGTCCGGCTTCGTCCTCGGCCCGCTGCTCGGCGGCACGGCGCTGGCCCATGTGCGCTGGGAGTGGCTGCTGATCGTCAACGCCCCGATCGCGTTGATCGCGTGCATCGGCGTCCGGCTCGGCGTCCCGGCCGACCGGCCCGAGGATCTCACCAAGGACGCGCTCGACGTACCGGGCGCCGTCCTGAGCGTCGCCGCCATCGGGCTTGCCTGCTACTCGCTGACCAGCGGTGTCGAGCACGGATGGCTCTCCGCGATCACCCTGGCGTCGATCGTGGGCGCCCTCGCGGCCGCGTTCACGTTCGTCCGGCACGAGCGGCGCAGCGCAGCCCCCATGCTGGATCTGCGGCTCTTCTCCAACGGCACCGTCCGCGGCGCCGCCATCGCGCAGGTCGGGACGTCCATCGCGATGGCGAGCGTGATGTTCGGGCTGATCCTGCACTTCCAGTACGCCTACGGGTGGAGCCCGGTCCGGGCCGGCCTGGCCAACCTGCCGATCATCGTGACCATGCTCATGGCCACTCCCCTGTCCGAGTGGCTCGCCCGCCGCTTCGGCCACCGCATCGCCTGCCTGGTCGGCGCTGCCTGCCTGGCCGGCTCGCTGGCCGGTCTTTCCTGGGGCGTCGCGCACGGTTACGCCGTCATCGCGGTCTGCATGGTGCTCATGACCGTGGGTCTGCGCACCGTGATGACGATCTGCGCGGTCGCCCTCGTCGACGCGATGCCGAGCAACCGCACCTCGATCGGTGCCGCCCTGAACGACACCGCGCAGGAGGTCGGCTCCAGCGTCGGCACCGCGGTCGTCGGCACCCTGATCGCCGCACTGGTCACCACCCGGCTCCCCGCCGGCATCTGGAGCAGCGACCTCGTCGCGTCCTTCTTCCACGGCGAACGGATCACCTACGCACTGCTCGCCGTCCTCGTCGGACTGATCGCGGCCGGCGGTGCGCTGAGCCTCACCGATTCCCGCGCCGTCGAGGAACACCCCGTCGAGGAGCCCGTCTGACAACGGGTGCCAACTGCCCGGCGGCCCGCCTCCCTGCGGGGCCCGGTCGATGGCCCGACGCTCCTCGTGGCCGGCTCTCAGAACCGGACGCGCCGGTCCGCCGTCGTGCGCCTCGGAGGGAGGGGCAGGTTTCCCGGCCCGGACGTGCCCCGTTGGGACAGCCATGACCACGCTTCTCCCCGGTCCCGCGAGTGCCCTGGCCGACCAGGTGGCGTTTGAAGCGCCAGCGCCGTTCAGGGACGGGCGGCTGCATAGAGGACGTCGCGCAGTTCAGGCAGGTTCTCCCGGTCTTTGCGCCACACGAGGCGCAGGCTGAGGTCGGGCACGGGAAGGGCGAGTTCAACGAGGGTGCCGGCACGCAGGCTGTCGGCGACGGCGAAGCGGGGCAGCAGAGTGACGCCGAGGCCGTGTTCGGCCCAGGATCGCATCACGGGGACGCCACCGGCTCGGACGCGTCGGGGTCCGGAGCCGAGGAGGTGCTGTCCGGCCAGCCAGAATGAGCATTCCGGGACGTTGACCAAGAGGCGTTCACCATCGAGGTCGGCACGGTTCAGTGCGGGACGGGCAGCCAGGGCGTGGGTCGGGGCCGCGACGAGGGCCAGGGGCACGGGGTCGAGGTCGACGAAGGCGAGAGGTTCGGCGGGCGCGGGGAAGCCGAGCCCGCCGAGGGCTTCCCCTGCGTCCAGGAGGAGGGCCGCGTCGAGGTGCCCGTCCGCGACATCGGTGAAGAGCCCATGGCGAGTGCGGTCGGAGCGCACGTCGACCGTGACGTCGGGGCGACGTTCGGCCAGTCGGGCCAGGACAAGGGGAACGTGGGAGCCCGCAAGGGTCTCCAGGGCACCGAGCCGTAACCGTCGGCACTCACCGCGGACATCGTGGACGGCTCGTTCGGCGGTGTCGAGCAGCGTACGTGCCCAACCGCGCAGGCGTTCCCCGGCGGGAGTCAGTTCCATGCCTTTGGGGCCACGGGTGAACAAGGCGACAGCGAGGGCGGTTTCAAGTGTGCGGATCTGCTGCGAGACGGAGGAGGGGGCAAGGCCGAGGGCGACGGCGGCCTCCGTGACCGTCCGATGACGGATCACGGCCTCGAAGGTGGCGAGTTGGCGTAGTTCCACGTAAGCGCCCAACACCGTGCGCGCGTTCGGAAATTCCGAACGCGGTGTGCGGCTGCGCCGGTGGAGCGCCCTGCCTCGCCGGACGGATGGTGGGCGTCGTGCCCGAACTGGCTGCTCACCGGAGGCTTCCTCTTCCATGTCCGCTGTAGATCCTGCCGTGGTGCCGACGCCGCCCTCACTGTCCCCGGCGAGGAGCGCAGTCGCGCTGACCGGCGTGTCGCTGGGCTACTTCATGGTGCTCCTCGACACCACCGTCCTGTCCGTCGCCGAACCGGACCTCGCCGCGTCGCTGCATACGTCGATGGCCGGCCTGCAGTGGGCCACGACCGGGTACACCGTGGTGTTCGCGGCGCTGCTGTTGTCGGCGGGAGCGGGGGCAGACCGGTTCGGTGCCGACCGGGTCTTCCGGTCCGGCACGGCCGTGTTCACGCTCGCGTCCCTGCTCAGCGCCCTGGCGCCGAACCTCGGTGTGCTGTTGCTCCTGCGGGCGGTGTCCGGCGCGGCAGCGGCTGCCTGCGTTCCGGCCTCGATGGCACTGATCGCCCGTCTCTATCCTCAGCCCGCGGCGCGCGCCCGCGCGATCTCGGTGTGGGCCGCGGTCAGCGGAGCGGCCGTCGCCGCCGGTCCGATCGCCGGTGGCGCCCTGGTGGGGGCAGCCGGATGGCGGGCCGTGTTCCTGGTCAACGTGCCTCTGGGGCTGGTCGTGCTGGCCCTGGCCCGCGGGCGGGCGGTGCGCTGCCCGCCCGGCGCCCACCGTGTCGACTGGCCGGCCCAGGCCGCGGCTGTCGCGGTGCTGGCACTGCTTACGGATGTCCTGATCGCCGCCGGCGCGGGCGCATGGGACCACACCGTGTGGTCGGCGGGCGGGCTGGGCATCGCGGTGACGGTGTTCACCGTGCTCGAACGACGCAGCCCGACCCCGGTGGTGAACCGGACGCTGCTGCGGTCGGCACCGGTGCGGGCCGGGCTGCTGGCGGGCGCGGTCACCAACTTCGCCCTGTCCGGCGCACTGTTCGTGCTGCCCCTGCTCTTGCAGCGCGAACGTCACCTCAGTGCCCTGGAAACGGGCCTGGCGTTCCTGCCGCTGACCGTGCCCTTCGCCGCGAATCCGCCGCTGACCGGCAGGATCGTCACCCGCGTCGGCTCGCGGCCCCCGATTCTCGCCGGCTTGGCGCTCCTGACGGCCGGGGGCTCGGTGCTGGCGGGCACGGTGTTCGCCGAAGGCGCCTACATCTGGCTCGCGGCGGGCCTGCTGCTCACCGGTTTCGGCATCTCGTTCATCCTGCCGGCCCTCGTGGCGGCCGTCATCGGCGCCGCCCCGCCCGGCACGGCCGGCTCGGTCGGCGGTCTGCTCAACGCCGTACGCCAGATCGGCGCCACCTTCGGTGTGGCTCTCATGGGCGCCACCGCGAGCACCGGCACGGGGTGGTCCCTGCTGCTGTCGAGTGGCCTCTGCGCCCTCGCCTGGCTCGCTTTCGCGCTGACGCCCGGGGGTGCCTCCGGCAACCAGCCCGAGACCGGCACGTAGGCCGGACATGGGCCAGGCGGGCTGACCGCGCGGCGGGCCCCCGATCGCCGACGGCGTAGATTGGCACGGCCCCGAAGAAACCAAGCGGCACGTCGGCTCGGGCGCGGACATCCAGCGAGCCTCGCCCCGCCGCACGAAGCGGTAGCGTTCCCGTGTGACCCCGGTCGCCCCGGTCCCGTGGTACCTCATCGACAACAGCTGCTGACGGGCATGTCCGGCGGAGCAAGGCGAGTAAGCCGCGGCGGCGGCTGACGAAGCGGGCGCCGGTGTGTGAGCGAGCGCTCCAAGACCGGTGGGACGAGGCCGCCCAGCTGTGGCTCTCGGACGGCTTCTGGTGACGGTGACCGGCCCAGGTGAAGTCCCCGATCCGACGACCGGGGACTTCACCTGGCGGGGTCATGCCGGAGGGAGGCCGGGGCTGTCCCTGGTGCGACCCCTGTCGCCCGCTTACGCGGCCGGGGTGAGTTCGGCGCGGCCGAACAGCAGCGCGTAGCCGGTGGGCAGTTGGTGGAGGATGCGGGTGATCAGGTCGGGGCCGGCGCACGTGGCGACGGCCGCGAAGACGGAGCCGGTGTCCCAGCGGGTGGTGGCCAGGGAGGCGCCGGAGCGGGTGGCGAGGTCTTTGACGAAGGTCCAGCCGGTCATCGGCTGGGGGCTGGGTATCTGCGCGGTCAGGGCCCGGGCGGCCTCCAGGGGCAGGCAGGCGGCCAGATCGACGCGTTCGTCGCCGGTCAGCTGGCGTCCCAGTCCTTCGAGGACCAGGCGAACGGCTTCCTCGGCTCTCTCGCGGGTGGGGTAGGCGCCTTCGTAGCGGACCTTCTCCAGCATCTGCTCGTACGCCGTCCCGTACGGCTGCTGGTACCCGAGCGGTGCGCGCACGTCGGTGGTCACTGCGGTGTATGCCTTTCGCTGAGTCAGGGTGGGTGGTTGCGGTGTGTGGCGGCGGGATCAGGACCAAGCGGCCGGGGCGGCCGAGGAGTTGGTCGTAGCCGATGGAGAGCTGGGCCAGGAACTGTCCCAGCAGGTCGTCACCTGTGGGTTCGGAACCGTGGATGGCACGGCGCTGACGTTCGGTTCGCGGTCCGGTGACGCCTTCGATCGAGGCGCCGGCCCGCCCGGATCGTAGCCCCGCCTCCCGAGGCGAGCCGGGCTCAGGTGTACGAGGCTGCCGCCGAACCGCTCCGGCGGCAGCGGGTTCGGGAGGGCCCGGGCCAATTCCTCCGGCTGGATGCGCCGCAGGTTGGGTGCGGACCACACCGAGAAGGGCGAATACCACGCGTGCTCCGCGCTCGGCCTTCCTCCTCCGGAGTGCCGCATGCGCAGTGTTCGCCGTATTCCTTCACGTGGCCGAGGAACGCTTCGCGTGGCGGAGTCATCCTGGCGGCCCCCTTGCTCCTCGGACTGCCCACTGGGGTGCGGAGGGCGGCGAGGGGAGATCAGGCGCCCGTCCTCCGCACCCGTACGGCCGGCGTCAGCCGGGGATCTCCTGGCGGCCGGCGCCGACGCCGATGGAGATCTTGCGGGGCTTGGCGCGCTCGGCGATCGGGATGCGTACGGTGAGCACGCCCGCGTCGTAGTGGGCCTGGATGTGCTCCGTGTCGAGGGTGTCGGCGAGCACGATCTGACGGGAGAAGACGCCCAGCGGCCGCTCGGACAGCTCCATCTGTACGTCGTCGGCCTTCGCCACCGGCCGGCGCTCGGCCTTGACCGTGAGCATGTTCCGCTCGACGTCGATGTCGATCGCGTCTGCGGCGACGCCGGGCAGGTCGAAGGCCACCACGTACTCGTCGCCCTCGCGGTAGGCGTCCATCGGCATCGCCGACGGCCTCGACCAGGTGCCCGGGCCCATCAGCTGCTGCGCCAGCCGGTCCAGCTCACGGAAGGGGTCAGTGCGCATCAACATGGTGAAACACCTCCAGTAGGTTCAGGCAGTTACTGCCAATGCGCCTCGCTGACATCGTTGTAACATGTCATCCATTGGATGACAAGTTCAGTGTCGTCTGTGTGATGACATCCCGAGGGAGGCACCCGTGACCCCGGCCGACCAGCCGTCGTCGCCCAGCGTCGGCGCTCACAGCCCGGCATCGTTCCTCGCCGCCGCGGCGGCCCTGCAAGCCATTGACGATGCTCTGCGCGAAGCCCAGCACGAGCCTCCCGGTGCTCCTGGTCCCGGCCCGGAACAGGCACTGGCCTCCTTGTCGCTGCTGCGACAGGTGCGCGAACAGCTCGCCGGATGGGAGACCGGCCTGATCGAAACGGCACGCGACGCGGGAGCCAGCTGGGCCGACCTCGCCCCTCCCCTCGGTGTCGCCAGCCGGCAGGCCGCCGAGCGCCGCTACCTGCGGGGCCGCCCCGGCCCGGCCGGGACCACCGGCGAGCAGCGCGTCCGAGCCACCCGCCAGGCCCGGGCCGCCGACCGCAACTCCGCCACCTGGGCCCGCCACCACGCGGCCGACCTGCGCCGTCTGGCCGGTCAGATCATCGCGCTCACCGACCTTCCCCCCGCCGCCCGTCACCCTGTCGGCGAGCTCCACGCGGCCCTCGCCCACGACGACCCCGCCGACCTCCTCGCACCCCTGGCCGCCGCCCGGCTTCATCTGACCAGTGCACACCCCGACCTGGCCGCCCAGGCCGACCACCTCACTCCCCCCTGAGTCCGCCTCGCTGTCGGGTGCGGGAGACCCGGGTGCCGCCGTCCATGCCGTCGCCGATGGACGGCAGGAAGGAAACGGCCAGTACGACGCCGGCCACTCCGGTCCACATGGCGCGGGCGCGCCGTACCCCGAACCTCTCCAGGGCGGCCGGCAGTCCCCAGCCGGCGAGCGAGACGAGCAGTGCGACGACCGCCACGGGCACGGCGCCGATGCCGAGCGCCTGCTCACCGTCGGCTATCCGCAGCCGGTGCTCCAGCAGCGGGTCCGCGACCAGCCACACCAGGACGGGCGCCGACACGGCCAGGGCCGCAACCCCTGAGCGCCCTCTGCGCGCGCTCAGTCGGGCGCTCCCGAGAGCGCCCCGTACAGGAAGACCTCCACCAGCTCCTGCGGGGTCAGGTCGGGTTCGTCCTCCGTACGCGGCTGGGTGAAGAGCAGCCCGAAGAAGAGGGCCGCGATCTGCTCCGGCGGCCGGCGCAGGGCGGCCCTCTCGGGCTCCAGCAGTTCCACGAGGGCCGCGCGGATACGGGCCGTCGACTCGTTGCGGCCCGCGCCGCGCACCGTGCCGGGGTGCTTGCCACCACGGTGCCCCAGCCAGCCGGCGATCGCACCCATCCTGGACATGTGCGCCTGCAGCGCCTCGGCCGCCTCCGCGAGCCGCTCGGGCAGCGGCTGTGACACGTCGATCGCGTCGAGCTCGCGGACCGCGTGCTCGGGTGAGAGCGCCTCGGCCATGCACGCCTGCAACAGCTCGTCCTTGTCGGCGAAGACCCGGAAGATCGTGCCCTCACCGATGCCCGCGGCGCGGGCGATCTTCGCGGTCGTGACCGCCGCGCCGCACTCGGCGATCAGCGGGATGGCAGTCCGGACGATCATCGCGCGCCGCTCCTTTGGGGACATGGCGGGGGCGCGGCGTCGCGTGGTCTGGTTCTCCTTGGGTGCATCCATGACCGCGAGCGAACGGAGTGAGTGCTCACTCCGTCAATGAGTGAGCACTCACTCCGTCACACCTGCGTGGGCTCGGCCCCTTGTCGCCGACAGCCCACCAAGATCCTGGTACAGCGAGGGCGCCGCGCCGGCACGCCTCCTGCGCGCCCGCTCCTTCCGCTGCCTCATCTCGGCGAGAACGGCCCCCACGCTGATCCGCCCCTTCACACAGTCACGAGGCGGCCTCCTCCTGCCTGGAATCGCTGAAGTGCACGACACCGTCCTCGTCGAGGCGCGGGTGGAGGGCCATGGGGGTCGTCATGCTGACATCGGACGGGCGCGCGCTCTCCGGTCCGTCCGGGCCCCAGCGCACCAGGCGGCGGGTTCGGACGATCCGGAAGGCGGTGCCGTGGACCTCGATCTGGTTGAGCCGGCCCGCACGGAGTTCGTCCGAGGCCCGTACGAGCGCCGTCAGCTCCGCGGCCTCGGCGCCGGTACGGCCGCCCTCCGCGACGAGGCTGCGCGCATCGACATCACCCCCGGCCTCAAGCGGAATCAGCCCGCGCTCGCGTGGGCTCATCCAGGTGAGCGAGGAGTCCAGTGCCCGCCGTGCCTCGTGGGGGGTCGTGTGCAGGCGGCTGCCGACCGACCACGGCCCGTCGCCCGAGCGCTCCACGATCGTGAACGCGGTCGGCATGAGGAAGATGTCGGGGTGGGTCCTCAAGGCCCGCGCCGAATCCCGCAGCATGGCCTTGGGGAATCTGGCCCCGGAGTAGGCCAGGGAGCGCATGGCCAGCCGCTCACTGGCCTGCATGGGAGAAAGCGGTGCGTCCGGGTCCAGGACCAGGCCGTCATCGACCTTTGGGCGATTGGAGACATGGCTCCAATCGCGGGTCAGAGGCTCGGGGTCGGTGGGCCGCGGTGTCTCCAGGCCGCCGTGCGTGTCCAGGTTCGCGTACTCGTCGGCGCGCACCACGCGGTAGCGCGTGTCGAGCACGGTGAGGTCGGTGACGTTTTCCGCCTCCAGCCGCGCGACTGCCGCCAGCAGCGCCCTGCGCTCCGCCCGGTCCTTCGCCGCGTCCTTCGCCCGGAACCACAACGCCGAGTTCAACTCGTCACGCGCCTGCTGCGGGCAGCCGTGAGTGACGGCGATGAACACCCGCCATCGCTCACCCCCCGTCTGCGTGGCCACCCCGAACAACGGGCCCCGTACGGCGATCCCGGTGCTGCGCACCGCCGCGTCCAGGGCGTCGGCCTCCACCGCGGACTCGACCGGCTCCACGGGCAACCTCACCACTACCGGCCTCTCGGCCGGTACTGCACTTTCTTCGCTCATGGGCACATCCTGGCCTCAACTGACCGCATGCATCCCGGTTTTCCCGGATCATCCACCCCTTCGGGCGGGGAGCGGCACGTGGAGCTCCGGGCTTTGTATGATCCGGCCGGGCCGCGCGCATACGCCCGTCGAGACACGTGCTCAGGCGGGCGACGGCGCCGAAGTCCACACGCCGAACCACTGTTCGGCGCCGAAATCCTCGTACCGTTCCACCTCGGTGAACCCCAGCCTCGCCGCGAGGCGCATCGAGCGCTTGTTGGCGGACTGGGTGCGGAGGACCACCGCTTCGCCGGGGCATGCCCCGGCGAACCAGTCGAGTGCCGCCGCGCACGCCTCGGTGGCGTAACCGTGTCCCCATGCCTGCGGCAGAAACAGGTAGCCGAGCTCGGTCCTTGCGACGTCCGGGCGGATGTGTCCCGGTCGCTCGGCGTGCGGATCGAGCATGAGGGTGCCGATCGCCGATCCACCGACCTCGATCACGAAGAAGCCGGGACGCTGCCCGGGCACCTCGGGCATCCCGCGTTCGAGCTCGGCACGCGGTCGGGGGCCGCCGAGGTACGCGTTGACCTCCGGCGAGGCGTTGAGCTCGATGGCCGCCGCGCGGTCCCGGGCTTCGGACGCCCGCAGGACGAGCCGCTCGGTCCTGATCGGGGCCGCCGGCCATGCGAAGGCCCTGAGGTCAGTCATGTCGGCCGGCTTGGCCGGCAGGCCGATAGGCGGGCAATCGGCGACCTCACCACCGGCCCCGCGGAGCGGTCTACTCGAAGAATTTCAGGCTCCAGCCCGAGTCGGTGTTCGGACCCGGGACGTTGGCCCGGCTGTAGGTGGTGTTGCCCCACCAGCAGAATGTGCCGGTGTACCAGTACCGGTTCGCCCAGGAGTACGGCGTTCCCTTCGGGACGGCGTGGAACATCAAGGGGAACGTCGGGCCGGCGGGCGGGCTGGTGGCGATGTCGCCGTCGAGCAGGACGAAGGTGTGGTGCCCGGGTCCGTCGACCTGCAGAGTCGGGTCCCAACCCGGCATCATCGTGGCGCGGTTGGAGCCGAACAGGCAGCCGTTCGACTTGTACCAGTCCCACACGTAGGTCGGGTCTCCCCCTGCCCGCAGCCTCAGATCGGCCAAGCAGTACTGGTCGCTCCAGCTCCCGTTGGCGGAATAGACGATGTGCAGCTGTCCGTCGGGATCCCTGATCGCTTCGGGGGCCTCGTTGATGAACGGGTTGCCGACCACCCGCTCCCAGCTCTCTCGCGGCTGCGAGATCACGTACCGCGCACCGGTCGGCGCCGTCGGGGAGCTCATCCGGGCGATGTAGAGGTTCTGCTCGACGTTGGTGTCGCCCGCCCAGCCGGACCAGACGAACCAGCGCGTGCCGCCGAAGGTGAACATCGTGCCGTCGATGGCCCACTTGTCGTCGGGCAGGGCCAGCTTCGTCTCTGCCGTGTAGCCGCTGTCCGCGCTTGCGGAGCTGATGACGTACATCCGGTGTGCCGATGCGCGGCCGGCGGAGAAGTAGATGTGGTAGCGGCCCCCGTCCCGCACGATCTCCGAGGCCCAGATCTCGCCGCGGTCCCGCGTGTCCGACCACACCTGCCTGGCGGGCGCCCCCGCCAGGCCCGCCGTCGACGATGCCTGGCGCACAGCGATGCCCCCGCCGGCCGACTCGACCGAGATGTAGGTGGACCCGACGCGCAGCACGCTGGGATCCGCCGCACGGTGCGTGGTCCGGCCCGCCGCTGCGGGCCCCGCGGCGGACAAGGACAGCGCCACGGCCAGGAGGCATGACAGTGCGAAGGCGGCACAACCGGAAACGTGGCGAGCGAGCTTCATCATCCCGATCCATCGGTTCGTCTCCGCTTCGGCCACCGGCCGTCACACGCGGACGGAAGCCCGGCCCGGGCTGCATCGGAGGAGGCCGCGGGGCAGCCCAGGCCGTCGACACCAGAACGATTACATCGATGTAAGAACTGATGCTCAGCATCATAGCTTGCACTGGGCATGTCAAGAGAGAAGCCCCGACGGGCCCGGCTCACCGGCCGGCGGAAGCGGCCTCATGAGGGGGCCGAGCCGTCGCCTACGGCTGCTCCGGCGCGGCCGGGCCGGCTACCGCTTCAGCCTTCATGGCCTTGGCCTCGCTCTTGAGGATGCGGGCCGACTTGCCCAGAGAGCGCGCCATGTCGGGAAGCTTCTTCGAACCGAACACCATGATGATCACGAGCGCCACGATGAGCAGGTGCCACGGTTCCAGGCCGTTGCGGAGCAACACGCCACCCCATTCCGTCGTCGTTGCCACCGGCGGCGCGCGTTCAGGATCCACACGTACCGATGTCGATTGCCATATTGCGCAACTGTACAAGCCTCGGGTGAGCTGGGGAGCCCCGCCCCATGACCGGCCGTTCCCGGGGCTCCTGGAAGAGCCAGCGGCCGCGGGCCCCCTACAGCGAAGGACTGGGGGCGTCCAGGTGATCGCTCCGGGGCCCGTGTCGCGTCAGGAGCCTCAGGGCCGCACCGTATGCGGTCAGTACGGCTGCCAACAGCAGGTAGGAGGACACCGGCAGCGGCTCCAGGCCGAGCCGTGCTCCGAGGGCGGTGAGCGGGAGGGCGATGCCCACGGCCGCCAGTGCCGCGGCGGCGATGCGCAGGGGGTTGGGCGCCGGCCGGGTTCCGGTACGCAGCAGGACCATTACCAGGGCTTGGGTGAGCAGGTTCTCCGTGAACCAGCCCGAGTGGAACGCGCCCTCGTCGTGGGCGGCGGACGCCGTCGCGGCCAGCGTCACGAAGGTGGCCAGGTCGGCCAGCGCGCCGAGCAGGCCGAAGCCGGTGATCGTACGGAGGAACGGTGCGGGGCGCAGGGCTGTGGGGCGTGCCAGGAGGCGGGGCGCCGGGCGGTCGTGGGCGAGGGCGAGCTGGGCCGCGTCGAAGCAGAGGTTCTGCACCAGGACCTGGGCCGGAAGCATGGGCAGGAACGGCAGGAGCACCCCCGCGGTGAGCATCGCGATCACGTTGCCCAGGTTCGACGAGAGGGTGATGCGCAGGTACGAGGCGATGTTGCCGCCCGCGAGACGGCCCGCGGTGATCGCGTCGCCGATGGCCGTGAGGTTCTTGTCCGCGAGGACGACGTCCGCGCTCTCGCGCACCATGCCCACACCGCTCACCGGGCAGATCCCGACGTCGGCGGTGCGCAGTGCCGGCAGGTCGTTGACTCCGTCGCCGAGGAAGCCGACTGTGCGGCCGTGCTCGCGCAGCGCGGCCACCACCCGTGCCTTGTCCTCGGGTCCGCAGCGGGCGAACACCGTGGCGCGGCCGGCCAGTGCGGTCAGCTGCCCGTCGTCGAGCGTGTCGAGGCTCCCCGCGTCGACCACCTCGCCCGGCTCCAGGCCCAGGTCGCGGCAGGCGCGAGCGGCTGTGGCGGGATGGTCCCCCGTAAGGACCTTGATGTCGACCTTGTGGTCGGCGAAACGGGCGAGCGCCTCGGCGGCACTGGGCGCGAGGGCGTCATGGAAGGTGACGAAGCCCCGGAATGTCAGGTCCCGCTCGTCGGCCGGTCCGTAAGGGCTGTGGCGCGCCTCTCGTTCGCCGGTCGCGACGGCGAGGAGGCGTACTCCCGTGGCCGCCAGCCGCGCGGCATCGTCGAGCAGCCTTTCCCGCTCCGCCTCAGCCAGGGCACATCGTTGGAGTACGGATTCGACCGCGCCCTTGACGACCAGGATGTGGCGTCCGAGAACGTCGGGGGCATGGACGACGGCCGTGGAGAGCCTGCGCGCGGAGTCGAAGGGGACGACGGCCACCGGTTCGTGGGCCATGGCCTCGTCCAGGCCGCCGGCGTCCAGGAGGGCCGCGTCGAGTGCGTCCGGAGCGGGCAGGTCGGCGAGTTGCAGGGTCCACCACGCGTTGACCGTCGCCCAGGCCAGCGCGGCGGGGGCCGTGCGTCCCTGGGAGTCGACGGCGCCGAGGACCCGGGGGCGGTCCTGCGTGAGCGTGCCCGTCTTGTCCAGGCAGAGCACGTCCATGGCACCGAGGTTGTGCAACGCCTGCGGGCTGCGGACGATCACTTCATGGCTGCGCGCCAGCAGGGCGGCGCCCCGCGTCAGGCAGGTCGTGACGACCACGGGAAGCATCTCGGGCGTCAGCCCCACGGCCACCGCCATCGCGAACGGCAGCGTCTCCAGGCCGCGGCCGCGCAGTGCCGCGTTCGCCATGAGTACCAGCGGTGGGGTGAGCAGCATGAAGCGGATCAGCGCCCAGGCGATGCCGTGCACCGAGCGGTCGAAGGCGCTCGGCGGGCGCGGGCCCGACGGGAGATGCGCGGTGGCGAACCGGGTGTCCGCCGCGGTGGCGACGACGACGCCCGCGGCGCTGCCTGCGACGACCGTGCTGCCCTGGAAGCAGAGGTCCCTGCGCGCGAAGGACGTGTCATCGTCCGGCACGTCGCGGGCATCCTTGGACACGGGCGCCGATTCCCCGGTCAGCGCCGACTGGTCGACGGCCAGGTGGTGCGCGCGCAGCAGCCGTACGTCGGCGGGGACCAGGTCTCCGGGCCCCAGCCGGACGACATCTCCCGGTACGAGGTCGCCGGCAGGCACTTCTCGTACCCGGGGTCCGCGTCCCGGTTCCGGCCGCCGCTGCACGCTCACGGTGGTGGCGACCATGTCCCGGAGGTGGGCCATGGCCCGTTCGGCCCGGTGTTCTCCGTGCGCGCGCAGGACGCAGCTGACGGCGACGAGCGTGACGATCACGGCGGCCGTGCCCCAGGACGCGACGGCGGCGGAGACCAGGCCGAGGGCCAGCAGTACGCCCGTGAACGGGTCGCGTGCGGCACGCGCCAGTCGTACGGGCCACCGTGGGGCCCGGGACGCGGGCAGTGTGTTGGGGCCGTGCAAACCGAGACGAACCGCCGCGTCGTCCTCGGTCAGTCCCCGCGGTGACGTGTGCAGCGTTCGCAGTACCTGTAGTGACGTCAGGCCGTGAGCCGCCTCGCCGGGCAGGGGCGCGGAGCTCACCGGCCGAGCCGGGCGGGCGGGTCGAGCGGGTCGGGTCGGTCGAGCCGCGCGCCGCTCAGGCACCGGCCCCGTGCAGCCGGCGCACCGGCGTGTCCTCCGGCTCGGCGGGCTGTCCGATCATCAGGCGCACGACAGCCACGACATGCGGGTCGTCGGCGAAGTACACCTGCCTGCGGCCCTCGCGGCGGGACCCCACCAGGCCCGCGAGCTTGAGCTTGGTCAGGTGCTGGCTGACGGCGGGCAGCGCGCCGCCGACGCGTTCGGCCAGGCCGCTGACGTCGCACTCCCCCTGAGCGAGGATCCACACGATGTGCAGGCGCGCGGGAGCGGCGAGCAGTCCGAAGGCTTCGGCCGCACGGCCGAGCACGTCACCGGACGGTTCCTCGTACCGATCCGCCCCTACGGCCCGTGCCGCCACAGCCGCGCTCCTGTCCCCTGTCAGCCGCCGGCAGGCAGCCGGTATCCCCGGTGTCGCCTCATTCTAGGCGCGGGGCCCGCCCCCGAAACGCGCGCCGTAGGGCCCGCTGTGCGCCCGAGCCCTCGGATTCGGTAGGTGCTTACGATTCCGAGGAAAGTGCCGCGCCGGTCCTCGGCGGCCAGGCCCTTCCTCGTTCAAGCTCCGCTCGCGGACCCGGTCGGCCCTCTTCGCCCAGTCGGACAGCCGCCTTCAGCGGATCGTCCTTCGTCGCTTCGCTCACGCATGCGTGGTCGCGGCGCGGACCGGGGCGTCGATGCGGGCGTGCGCCGACGAGGACGGGGTCCGCCCCAACCCCGCGCTGGTCGCACGGCTGCGCGCCGACGGCAAGACCGAGTACGCCGACGCCGTGGAGGAAGTCGGTGAGCTGTCCCGGCTCGGGCACATCACCTACCTCGACCAGCACGGGCCGTACGGCAATGGAACCCCGGTGCTCAACGCCGCTCGGAACACCGGCGACGAGCCGAAGCTCGTCCTCTGGCCGGATGACGTGTTCGTGGCCAGGACGCCGCGCGCGCAGCAGCTGATCCAGGCTTACGAGGCCACCGGGTGCCCGGTGCTCGCCCTGATGCCGGTGGACCCCGGCGACTCGCAGCGTTACGGCGTGCCCGTGGTCCGGGAGGACCTGGGCCGGGGACTCCTGCGCATCACCGGCCTCGTCGAGAAGCCGGAGCCGGCGGACGCTCCCTCCGCGTACGCGGCGATCGGCGGGTACGTCGTCACCCCGGGCATCATCGACGAACTGCGCCGGCAGACGGAGCGGTGGTACGAACACCGCACCGGCGAGATCTACCTGACCGACGCGATCAACGCGTACGCGCGCACCCAAGCCGTGTACGGGCAGGTCATCCGGGGCCAGTGGTACGACACCGGCAACCCTCGGGCATACCTCACCGCTCAGTTCGCCGCGGCACTCGCCGACCCGGACTACGGCCCCCACCTGCGCAGGCTCGCTCAAGGGCCGGGCGGCACCGCGCCCTCGCAATGACCGGGGTCGCGTCCGTTCGGAGCCGGGCCGGGAAGGCGGAAAATCCGTCCGGCGCGGGATCGCTTGACCTCGAGTGCGCTTCACATCCGAGTATGGGCGGCATGGACATCACAGGCCCCCAGGTCGTCCTGGGAACCATGGACTTCGGCACCCGCGTCGCTCCCGACCTTGCCTTCGCGGTCCTCGACTCGTTCGTCGCGGGTGGTGGTGTGTGGCTCGACACCGCCAACTGCTACTCCTTCTGGAACGACCCCGGCGGTGTGGGCGGCGCCAGCGAGCACGTGATCGGTGCCTGGCTGCGAGCCCGCCCGGGCGTGCGCGACACCGTGCGCATCGCCACGAAGGTCCGGCACAACCCGCTCGTCGCGCACGCGCCGGAAACCGCCGAAGGACTTTCGGCGCGCGCCGTTCACGACGGTGTGGAGGGGAGTCTGAGCCGCCTGGGCGTTGATCACGTCGATCTGCTCTGGGCGCACGCGGAGGACCGTGGTGTGCCGCTGGAGGAAACGGTCGGTGCCTTCGGCGAGTTGGCCGTGAAGGGCGTGGCCGTGCGGGTCGGGGCGGCGAACCATGCCGCCTGGCGGGTCGAGCGCGGCCGGGCGCTGGCGCGGGAGCGGGGTGTGGAGCCGTGGAGCGCCCTGCAACTGCGTCACTCACTCGTTCAGCCCCGCCCGCTCACCCCTCTCGCGGAGGGCGGGCACCGTCTGCTCACCGCCGACGACCTGGACCTCGCACGGTCGGAGGGGCTTTCCGTGTGGTCGTACAGCTCGCTGATGTGGGGTTCGTACGTGCGCGCCGACAAGCCGCTGCCGTCCACCTACGACCATCCGGGTACCGCCCGGGTGCTCGCGGCCCTGGACGACGCCGCCGGCGAGCTCTCGGCCACGAGGAACCAAGTGGTCCTGGCATGGCTGATGCACCAGGGCATCGATCCCATCGTCGGCGCGAGCCGGGTGGGTCAGGTCGAGGAAGCACTTGCGGCACACCGCCTGCGGCTCGGCGACGAGCACATGGCGCGCTTCGCCGCAGCGCGGTAGGGGGCCGGTATCGGTGGGCGCGAGGGGCATCTCCCGTGCCCGCTCCCGCCTCTCGGTGGCGCCACGGTGTGCCGTCGGGACCGTGTCGCGTTGGCATCGGCGTATGCGAGGAGTTCGCGGTCGGCGTTGCCGCCGGTTCGGCGAGTACCGCCTCCGGGGCCGGCGGAGCTCCGTGGATGCCGGACAGACGGCTACTCGGTTCAGCGTGGGCGCCGGTGTCGGGCGGCGCCGCCGGTCGAAGGGTGCGAACTCTCGCCCGGCGCATGGTTCGAGGGGCTGCTTTCGGCGTGTGTGGTCGCCGAGCCGGGAGCGGCGGGGGTGACGGGGTCGCCGGTGCGGCGCACGTAGCGCGAGTTGCCGCATGCGGACCGTTACCCGCACCATGTACGTATCGTCCGGGGTCGGCTCGTACGGCTCCACCGCCAGGGACGGGATGGGTGCGGCATATGGCCAGGTACTTCGAGAACGGCACCGGTGAACTCGTTTCCGACGCGCTGCCCGGCTTCGCCCGCGCACATGCGGATCTCGTCCGGTACGACTCCTCCGACGGATTCGTCACCGCCCGGCACACGGCTCCCGAACGGCGGGTAGGTCTGCTGTCGGGTGGTGGGTCCGGGCACGAGCCTCTGCATGCCGGATACGTGGGTGCGGGCATGCTGGACGCCGCCTGCCCCGGGAGGGTCTTCGCCTCTCCGCACAACCGGCAGATCTTCCGGGCCTCGCTCGCGGTGGCACGGCCCGAAGGCGTTCTGCACATCGTCAAGAACTACACCGGTGACCGGATCAATTTCGGTATCGCGGCTGAACGGCTCGCCGACGCGGGAATCGCCTGTTCGCGGGTCCTGGTCGACGACGACCTCGCCACCGACTCCGCGGACATCGCCGCCGGACGCCGCGGTACGGGAGCCACGGTGCTGCTGGAAAAGGTCCTGGGCGCGGCCGCGGACACCGGAATGGCGCACGAGGAGCTGGCGGAGCTCGGCACCGCCCTGGCGGGACGGTGCCGCACGCTCGCCGTCGCCTCCGCCGCCCATCACTCGCCGGCCACCGGTGAGCCCGCGTTCGGGCTGCCGGACGGTGAGCTGGAGTACGGCGTCGGCATCCACGGGGAGCGCGCCGCCCGCACCCGGAGCCAGGGGCGGGTGGGCGACCTGGTGGAGGAGATGACGGGCGCCCTGCTGGACGCGTTGCGGCCCGGGCCCGAAGAGCCGGTTGTGGCTCTCGTCAACGGGCTCGGCTCGGTCACGTCCCTCGAGCTCTACGGCATCTTCGGGGAACTGGGCCGGGTGCTCGACGCCCGGGGGGTGCGGCTCGCCCGGCAACTGGTCGGTGACTACGTGACGGCACTGGACATGCGGGGTTTCTCCCTCACTCTCATGGTCGCCGATGAGGCCACGCTGAACTTTTACGATGCGCCGGTCCACACCCCGGCTCTGCGGTGGTGAGCGGCCGGCGGGCCGGGCTCCCGGCGCCCCTGGACCGGAAGCACGAGGAGGGCCCATGACGAGCAACGCTCTCGACGGCGCACAGACCCGCGGATGGGCAGAGCGCTTCGCCGCTTCGGTGTACGCCACCGAAGCGGAACTGACCGCTCTCGACCAGCAGGCGGGCGACGGCGACTTCGGTGCCAACCTCGCCGCCGGGGTCCGGGCCGCCGGTCTGCTGCTCGACCGGGCGGCGGAGTCGGCCGGTCCGGCGGAGTGTCTCGGCGCCATGGCCACTGCCTTTCTCGACGAGGTGGGCGGAACGAGCGGTCCTCTGTTCGGCCTGCTGTTCCAGGCGTTGGGCCGGGCCGCCGGCGCGGAGCCCGGGCTGACGACCGACGCGCTCGCCACGGGCGCCGCCGAGGGGCTGGCCGCCATCCGCCGAGTGGGTGACGCCTCGCCCGGGGACAAGACACTGGTCGACGCCCTGGCTCCGGCGGCCGCAGCCCTCCGGGAGGCTCAGGGCGAACCGCCCGCCGCCGCGCTGGCGACGGCTGCCGAAGGAGCGTGGCGGGGAGTGCGGGAGACGGCGTCCCAGGCGGCGCGCATGGGGCGGGCGAGCTACCTGGGCGAGCGGGCGACCGGTGTCCCGGACCCCGGGGCGGTGGGCGTTGCGCTGTTCTTCGACTCGGCCGCCGAAACGGTGCGGTCGCTGGCGCCCCACCTCGCCGGCGACTGACCGTACGTACGCCCCCGGCCCCGGGGCGGGCCCGGTCGGCCCAGGCACCATTGCGCGCAGACGGCGGGACAGACCCTAGGCGCCGAGCCGGCTGCGGGCCCAGGTCAGCAGTTCGGCGTCGGCGAGGCTCGTGACCCAGAGGTCGGCCTGCTCGGCGTCCGGGCCCGGCGGACGCGTTCCGATGCCGATCACGCGCAGGCCCGCCCGGCGGGCCGACTCCATGCCGGTCAGCGAGTCCTCCACGGCCAGGGCCTCCTCGGGCGGCACGCCGCAGAGGCGGGCGGCCGCTCTGTAGACGTCCGGCTCCGGTTTCGGCCGTACGTCGTCGCCCGCGACCACGACGTGCTCGAAGCAGGTGAGGAGTCCGGCGCGGTCGAGGCACGATTCCACCATGGCGCGGGGGCAGTTGCTCGCCACCGCGAGAGGGCGGTGGCGGGCAGCCAGCCGGACCAGTGCGGCGGCGCCCGGCATGGTGACCGGGTCCTGTTCGACCAATGCGGTGAAGGTGGTCAGCAGCGTGTCGGCGAGGTCGTCCACGAGGTCCGGTTTCCCGGTCTCCTGGGCCATGAGCGCGCCGCACTCGGTGTAGTGCACGCCCTTGGCGCGCTCGGCGAATCCGGCGGGCGGTTTGAGCCCGAAGATCCGGAAGGTGATGTTGCGGGCCTCCTGCCAGTGTCGTTCCGTGTCCATCAGGGTGCCGTCGCAGTCGAAGACGATGGCGGACGGGGACCAGGAAAAGATTCGATCAGCTGTCATGTAACTGCCGTTCTCGGAGGCTGCGCCGACCGGTTGGGGGTAGGGGCGCAGACGGGTGCCCCGGAGGCACGCGTGAGGGGTGGAATCGGATGCGGGTGCTGCCCTGCGGCTGCTGCGACCAGCTCGATACCGCTGATCACGCCGTGACGGACATGGGCCTACAAAACCGGCCCATCCGAAACATCATGGTGGTTACGTTAATTTGCCGCCTTCAATTTCCGCAATCACCAATTCGAGTGCATTGAAAGATTCCGGGCGCAGCCGGCCGGGTCCTGGAGCGACCCGCGAAAGGGCGGGGAGCGACCACCGAAGATCGGCCAACATGACTGGTGGGGAGAGTTTTCCAGTCCATCACCGCTTCGATCGGGGGCGGATTGCCCACCCCTTCAGAAACGTTTCTTCCGACATAAGGTCAGATTGCACCGAGCCGCCCACCCGCCCGCCAGGCAAGGAATAATAGGATCTTCGCGCGATGCGACTACACCCTCAACGGAGGAGTGGAATGAACGCCTGTGTCGCAGCGCTAGCACGTTTGAGCGAAGGTGGAACAAGTGCAGGACAGGGCGCGCGCAACCCGCAAACTGTTGCTGGAATCAGCGGCACACCTATTTGTCGAACGCGGATATGCGGGAACGAGTGTCAACGACATAAGTGACCACTCGGGAAAGACCAGCGGAGCGATTTACTTCCACTACTCCAGCAAGGAAAAGCTCGCGCTGGCCGTGGTCCGTGAGCAGTTCGCCACCTGGCCGCAGCTCGTCGCCGCCTACGCCGCGCCGGGCGTCCCTCCCCTGGAGAAGCTGGTCGCCCTCAGCTTCGGCGTCGCGCAGTCGCTCAGCGAAGACGTCCTGGCGCGGGCCGGCGCGCGGCTGTGGGCGGAGCGCCGCGCCATCGAGGCGCCCGTACCCACGCCGTTCGGCGCCTGGGCCCTGGCCGCCACCCGGCTCCTCGCCCAAGCCCGCACGCGAGGTGAACTCGCGGAGGGGGTCGCGCCTTCGGCGGCGGCCGTGGCGCTCGTATGCGGGTTCTACGGACACTGCACGCTGACCGATGAGATGCCGGGCAAGTGGGGCTGGCGGGAGCGGCTGGAACAGTGGTGGCAGCTGGTCCTCACCTCCCTTCAGGCGGATCCCGATCCGGCGGCCCTGCTCGCCCGGGCACGGGCCCGGATCCCCGCGCAAGCCGATGCCCGGGGGCGGAGCGGGGCGGCGGACACGCCGCGGGGCACGGCAGCCACAGCGGTCGCCACCGCGGCCGCCACTTAGGCTCATGGTGCACGTGACCACTCCGGAACAGGAGCAGGGCGTCTACCGGCGGCTGACCGCTCAGAAACAGGTGGACGGTGTCCTCCTGACCGACCTGCGCCGCGACGATCCGCGCCCCGCGCTTCTGCGGGAGCTCGGTCTGCCGGCCGTCGTGGTCGGTCAGCCGGAGTGGGGCGGAGGGCTGCCCGCGGTGAGTCCGGACGACGAGCCGGCCTACACGGCGGCCGTCCGGCACCTCGCGGAGCTGGGTCACCGGCTCATCGCCCACGCCGAGGGGCCGCAGGAACTGCTGCACGCCCACCGGCGCCGGACCGCGTGGGAGCAGACTCTGCGCGAACTCGGCCCGCCCGAGGCGCCCGAGCTGCCCGGGGGATTCACGCCCGAGGGCGGTGCGCAGGCCACCAGGCAACTGCTGGGGTCCGCGAAGCCGCCGACCGCGATCGTCTACGGCAACGACCTCGCCGCCACGGCCGGGCTCTCCGTCGCCCAGGAGCTGGGTGCCCGGGTGCCCGATCAGCTGTCGCTGGTCGGCTACGACGACGCTCCCCTGACGCGGTACAGCTACCCGCCGCTCGCCTCCGCCCGCGCGGACGCGCGGGGCTGGGGGGAGGCGGCCGCCCATGTTCTGGACGCGGTCGTCGCCAAGGGGGTCGCCGAGGGGGTCGCCGAGGGGGTCGCCGAGGGGGTCGCCGATCATGTGCGGCTGCCACCGGCGCAGTTCGTGCCCCGCGCCTCGATGGGGCCCGCGCCCCGCCGCTGACGCGCGGGGCAACCCACCGGTCGTGCCGGCGCCGACCGGGAAGTCCGTGCGGCGACGAGGCCGCGCGTGAACAGTTCGGAGATCTGCAGGCCCGTGTGCGCGCCGAGGGCGCCGATCTCGGGTTCGCCTTCGACGGCGACGCCGACCGGTGCTTCGTCGTCGACGAGAACGGCGCCCCGGTCTCGCCGTCCGCCGTCACGGCCCTGGGCGCCTCACGCGAACTGGCCCGGTAGCCCGGCGCGACCGTCATCCGTTGGGGCGGTCGTCGGCGCGGCGGTGGGTGATGCCCTGGGCGGCCAGACGGCCGTCCTGGTCGCGGACTCCCTGCCGGAGCGAGACCAACTGGATGTGCCGGACGTCTTCGACCGGTTCCAGCGGTGGACGGCCGCGGAACCCAAGGACATCGGCTGCGGACCGAAGACGCCCTCACCCACGGCATGCCCTGGGACCTCGCCGCCGCGGTCCACTTCCAGGTCAGCCGGCGCTGCGCACCACCACCCGCTTCGAGGAGGCCGTACGCGCGGCCGTCGACCTCGGCGGTGACACGGACACCGTCGCCGCGGTGGCCGGCGGCCTCGGCGGGGCGTACTACGGGCTGGACGCGATCCCCGACCGCTGGACCCAGCCACTGCACGCGCCCCTGCCGGGGTTCGGTCCTGAACGGGCGGCACGCAGCCCCGTGGCCTGTCACGCGGTTCTCCGTGTGACAGGCCACGGGTGCGTAGGGCCGGCCTGCTACTGCGTGGCGTCGGTCAGGTCGATGGTGAGCACGTCCTCGTCCCGGGTCGGGTGCTCGATCGTGATCGAACCCGCCGCACCCACGTAGCTCCGGGTGCCGCCGGTGATCGCGAACTCGTGGGTCCACCGGGGCGAGCCGACCGGCAGCTCGGTCACGGCGGGAAGCGGCCGCTGGAAGGCGGTGGCCGCGGTGATCATGCCGTCGTCCAGGCTCAGGACCAGTGTCGCCATGACGTACGAGCCGTCCGTACCCACGGTCACGGGCAGACAGTGCGCGTTCTCGGTGCCGACGCTGCGGCCCTCCGCGTCCGACAGGTCGTACCTGACGAAGTACGGGACGCCGGTGGTGAGCACGTCCGGGATGTTCGCGCCGGTACGCCTGCCCTTCAGGGTGATCCGGCGGTCAGCGGCCCTGCGTGCCGCTTGGGCTGCCCCGCCGGCCCCGACCACCAGTCCCCCGGCGATGGTCGCCGCCGAGGTCAGTTGCAGAATGCTCCTGCGATCCATGTCCGTCATCGCCTGCCTCACACCCTTGCTCGTCGTGTGCGTGGGTGCGCTCGCACCCCACGGGTAACGGGCATTCGCGGCAGAACGGATCGCTTCCCGCCCGCAATTCACTGGAACGCACGAACGCGTGGCGCCAACCGACAGGCTCGTCTTGGTCAGGCGGGCAGGTCCGGCCGGGCCGGGCGGAGCCAGTGGCGCTCCGTGCTCCAGCCGAGGAAGAGCCGCCCCTCGCCGGTGTCCGGCGCGCCGCCGGCCGCGGTCTGCCGCAGGCCGGTCAGGGCGGGGACGAGACGTGGCCGGGGTGCCGGGCCGCCTCCTCGTCCAGGCGGGTGATCGCCCGGGCCTGCTCCGCGGGGGTGCACAGCGAGAGGTGGAACACCGTCTGGCGCCAGGCGTATGCCGCGTCCTTGATCGTGCCCAGTGGGCTCGGGCTGCCCTGGACGCGGGCCGTCCGCTTGCACACGGTACGGAAGCAGACTCCCGCCAGGTGCTCCCAGCCGGGCTGCGGCCTGATGCCGACGCGGCTGACCAGAGTGGCCAGGTTGTGCGTGGTGAGGATCTGCGCCTGCTCGATCATCACCCCACTCGCGCTCAGGGACCAGCCGTTGCCGCCCCGGACCTGGCCGGCACGCTCGGCGCACAGCTTCGCGAAGCCCGGCGCGGTCCGGGCCCGCGATTCGCCCGCCTCCGTGGTCGCGAGACCGCGGACCGCCGCGTAGTCGATGCCGTAATAGCGCTCGTACAGGGTGCCTTCGAGCAGTCCCGCCGCGATCCCGGCGGCGGCGGCGAACTTGGGGTGAAGGTGTCGGCGGCCAGCTCCTCGACGAACGGCGCGTCGACCTCGGCCTGCCGTGCCAGCAAGCCGAGTTCACGAATCAGTGGGTTGGGCAGGAGCGTGCCCGGGAATGCCTGCACGGCCAGTTCGCCGAGTTCGCCGAGTTCGCCGAGTTCGCCGAGTTCGGTCAGTGCGGTGCGCGCGGGGTGCCGGCCGTCGGCCGTACGGTACGCGGCCGTCGCGCGGACCCACGGCAGTTCGTCCGCCCGCACCTGCCGGGCGAGGTCGAGCAGGAGCAGCGAGCGGCGGTTGCGGAAGGCCCGGTAGTGCGCGGCCGTCAAGGTGCACAGGGCCTCGTCCCGGTAGGACTGCGCGCCGGTCGAGGCGACCAGCTGCGGGACCAGCTCGGCCAGGACTTCGGCGGAGGGGACGACGCCGCGTTCCACGAGGGTGCCGAGCGGAGCGCTCAACGCGTTCTCAACCACGTGCCGGACGGGGGCCGGGACCACCGCGCCCGCGGGCAGCCCGGTGCGCTGCGCCTCGTGGGGTGAGACGGCGGCGGTCAGCGGTGCGGTGTCGGCCGCACCGGTGTGCTGTGCGAGGGCGGGGAGGCGGTGCAGGACCAGCTGGGCGAAGGCGTGGTGCGAGGGCTGGGCGGCCTGGGCCGCCTGCCGGGTGCGCAGTTCGGTGTGCCCGGCGGACCCGGGGCGGCCTCGCTTGCGGACCATCGATTCCACGGCGTGCCGCAGCAGGCCGAGCTGCCGGGGCGCGAGCGGGCGGCCGGCGACGGTCTCTTCGAGGGCGCAGCGCAGAATACCCGCGTTCTCCTTCGGGTCGCGGTGTGCGGTGCACAGGGTGTGGTTCGCGGCGAGTTCCCGGTAGCGTCGCAGGAGCGTCGCGCCGCGTTCCTTCCAGGCGTCGTCGGGTGCTCGGTCCAGTACGGGGCCGGGGCCCGCCGTTTCCAGCCAGTGGGTGAGCAGTTCGTCGGTGAAGGGCTGCCAGACGGTGAGTGCCTCGCGCTGGGTCTCGATCGCGGTGTTGGGGCGGCGGCGGGCCAGCGTCGCGCCGGCCTCCCCCACCGTGCGCCGGTGGACGGCGCGGGCCGTCGGTGCGGGCAGGGCGGCCGGGCGGGGTGTCAAGCGCAGGCGGTCGGCGAAGGGGGCCAGGGTCTCTACGAGTTCGAGCGCGCCGGCCGTGTCCTGGGCGCGCCAGCCAGGCCACGGTCAGCAGGGCGGCTTCCTCGGGCGCGGTGATCTCGTAGCGGCCGCTGTCGAGCATCGCGTACAGCCGCGCGAGGCCCGCCTCGGTCAGGCAGTGCGCGAACAGGGCCCGGCGTTCGGCGGGCAGCACCCCGGCGTGGGCCGCGAGCTCGTGCTGGTACGGCTGGAGCGGGCCTCCGGCGCTCGCCTCGGACGTGGCGAATCCGCCCCTGATGACGTCCGGTGTCACCCAGGCGGGCAGCCCGGCGACGGGGGTGCGGGAGCCGATCGTCAGATTACCGTCCGCCATGCCGGCGAGCACGGCCCGCCAGCGGGCCACGCGGCGTTCGGCGCGTTCGCGTGTGCCGGCGTCGTGGTGGGTGTGTGCGGTCAGGAAGGCCCGGGCCGGCATGGCTTCGGGATAGGCGGCGGAGCCGTCGGCCCCTGCGGGGAACTCCCGCTCGGCGCGTGCGTGGTTGGCGTTCATGAGCCGACGTGGCAGGTTCTGCCCTTGCGCCCTCCGGGACCAGAGCCCGGTGCTCTGACTGCTGAGCTACACGCCGGTGCGGTTGAGGTGAGACGCGGGGTCGAAGATCGCACAAGCGTGCATCGTGGTGCTGGGGCCTGTCGTCACATTCCCGTCGTTCGCCCGGAGGACGGGCCGTGCGGCGTCAGGTGCTTCCCCGAGTTCTCGGCTTCGCTCGAACAGGGGAGACCCCACTCCTCGGCGTGCCGGGCCCAGACCCTCGTACTGGATGCACTTGGGTCCGGGCCCGGCGCGGCGAGAGTGCGTACATGGCGTCGCACGGCAGACGGGAATGTGACGCCAGGGCCTAGCCGCCCGGCGTGCTCCGGCCGTCCGGGCCGAAGCGGTGGGGGGCGAGCGCCGTCAGCAGGGCGGTTACCACGAGATCGGTCGAGGCGGCCATGTCCACCGAATCGGGCGCGAGGAGCCACTGCACTTGCAGGCCGTCCATGACGGCGATGACGGCATTGGCGGCGTTCTCGGCCTTCTCGGTGTCCTCGTCGGGGAGTTCGCACGCCTCGCGCAGGGCGTCGGCGACGAAGGTCCGCAGCCCGTCGTAGCGGTCGCGGAAGTAGTCCTGCGCCGGGTGGTCGTCCGTCACGGACTCCGCCGACAGCACGGCGTAGAGGCGGACGATCCCTTCGCGTTCGGCGTTGCGGAGTGCGGTGTCGACCAGGTGGCGCAGGAAGGCGAGGCCGTGCGGGCGGTCGGGGCCCAGCTGCTCGATGTCCGACTGGTCGCGGAGTTCGAGGACGCTGGTGAGCAGGAGCGACTTGGACCGGAAGTAGTGCAGGACACCGGCCTGGGTCAGCCCGGCCCGGTCGGCGATCTCGGCGAGTGAGGCGTTGTTGTAGCCACGGGCGGCGAAGGTGTCCATCGCGATGTGCAGGATGTCCCGCTGCCGCTGCTGGGCTTCCGGGCTTCGGGGCGTGCGGGGCCTGGCCGCTCGGCCGGACCTGCCCGCTGACTGGTTGCTCACCGGCCCAGCTTAGACCGGCCGTGACGCGGGGCGGGCGGTGCGTCCGGGGCGCTGACCTGGGGGCCGTCGCGAGCCCGGGAGCGCCGTGCAGCAAAGCCGTACCGACCACTTACTAACCACTTAGTGAGTGTGCTTTCATGTCGCCGCAGCCGCACCTCCCCCCAGGCATGACCGAAGGAGAGCCGCACATGTCCCACGACAGTCCCCCGCGCCCACGGGCGCGCGCCGCAGGCGCCGCCCTGGCGATGGCCGTCGCGGCCGTCGGCCTGGCCGGCAGCGGCACGGCCGCTCAGGCCGCCGACCCCACGGCACAGGTATGGGTCACCACGCCCGATGGCGCGAAGAAGCTCTCCGCCGAGGGCGCCGTCGCCTTCACGGGCTCACCGCAGAGCGTCGACATCCGGATCGACGGCAACGACAAGGGCCAGCGGTTCACCGGGGCGGGCGCCTCCGTCACCGGCGCCTCGGCCCGCCTCATCCAGGGCCTCGCGCAGGACAAGCGCAACGCCCTGATGAACTCGCTGTTCTCCACCGCCGGCGACGGCATCGGCCTCAGCTATCTGCGCCAGCCGCTCGGCAGCAGCGACTTCAACGCCGACAACAGCCTCTACACCTACGAGGACACCCCCGGCTCCTTCTCCATCGACCGGGACAAGACCGAGATCATCCCGGTCCTGAAGCAGGCCACCTCGGTCAACTCCGCCATCCGCTTCATGGGCACCCCCTGGACGCCGCCCGCCTGGATGAAGACCAACAACGCCCTCAACGGCGGCAGCCTCAAGACCGAGAGCTATCAGGCGTACGCCGACTACCTGGTCAAGGCGATCAGGGCGTACGGACAGCAGGGCATCACCCTGACCGACCTCACCGTCCAGAACGAACCCGAGTTCGCCGCGAGTTACCCGTCGATGACCATGACGGCGTCCCAGCAGGCCGACTTCTTCAAGGTGCTCGACCGCACCCTGACCGCGGCGGGCCTGCCCACGAACCTCCTGGCCTTCGACCACAACTGGGACCACCCCGACTACCCGCTCGACGTCTTCAACGGGACACCGGGCATCAGCCGGGTGATCGGCGCGGCCTTCCACTGCTACGGCGGCGCCCCCTCGGCCCAGCAGCAGGTCGTCAACGCCGGGAAGCGGGTCTTCTTCACCGAGTGCTCCGGCACCGAGAGCGACAACCGGTCCGCCACGTTCGCCGACACCCTCAAGTGGCACGCCGAGAACCTCGTCGTACAGAACATGCGCAACGGCGGCGAGACCGTCGTCGACTGGAATCTCGCCCTCGACCAGAACGGCGGCCCCCACCAGGGTGGTTGCGCGGACCGCTGCAACGGAGTCGTGGAGATCGCGAACGGCAACGTCACGCGCAACGCCGAGTACTACGTGCTCGGCCACGTCAGCAAGTTCGTCAAGCCCGGCGCCACCCGCGTCGGCTCCACCAGCCAGGGCAACGGTGGTGTGGAGAACGTCGCCTTCCAGAACCCCGACGGCACCCGTGCCGCGTACGTCGTCAACACGGCGTCCGGCGCCCAGCGGTTCTCGCTGACCGACAACGGAAGGTCGCTCGTCTACACCCTGCCCGCCGGCGCGGTCGCCACCTTCGTGTGGAACGGCACCGACGGCGGGACCACGGAGCCGCCCGGTGACGGTTCCATCGACTCGGCCGCCTGGTACCGGGTCAAGAACGGCAACAGCGGCGCCTGCCTCGACGCCGCCGACTGGGGAACCGCCGACGGGACCGCGCTGCAGCAGTGGAGCTGCGGCGACGGGGCCAACCAGAGCTGGCAGTTCCGGCCGGCCGGGGACGGCACCTACCAGGTCGTCAACCGGCACAACGGCAAGGTCTGGGACGTCGACGGCGGCCCCGGCGCCACCGCCGCGGGCATCCGGGTACACCTGTGGTCGTACGTGGGCGGCTCCAACCAGCAGTGGCGGGCGGAGCCCTCCGGCGCGACGGGCCGGTACCGCTTCATCGCCCGCAACAGCGGCAAGTGCCTGTCCGTGGAGGGCGCTTCCACCGCCAACGGGGCCCGGCTGTCGCAGCAGCAGTGCGACGGTTCGCCGGCTCAGACGTTCTCACTGGAGCGCTGACACCGCCGGCCCTTTCGTACCGCGCGAGCGCGGTGCGAAAGGGCCGTGGCGGTCAGCCGAGACCCCGGTGGCCGGCCCACATCTCACCGGCGCGGCCGGCGGCTGCGGCAACCAGGGCCGCCAGTTCGGGCCGGTCCGGCACCGGGAACGAGACGTACGCGCCCCGGCCGCCTTCCACCGGCCGGCCGTATGCCTTCGCGGCGAGGTGACCGTCGGGGAGGAGCCGGACGTTGAGGGTGGTCAGCTGAAAGGTCGCGCCGCGTCGGGTGTCCGTCCACCGGAGCGCCTCCGGGATCGTGATGTTGACCGCCAACGCGCTTACTTCCAGGTCGCCGCTCATGGACGGATGATCCCACGCGGGGCGCGGGGAGACGCCTCTCCCAAAGGGGGCCCGTCTTTGATCGGTGGGCCCGTTCGCGCCGGGGCGCGCGGCGCATTGCCTGGGGGGCAAGTGCTCCACAGGGGCTTCGCACGCCCTACCGGCGCCCATGGGCAGTGGAAATGATGAGCGCACCGCACGTGAATCAGGTGATCCGCACCCCTGCCCTTCGGTCAGGCGGACCTGCGGCGGAAGGAGCTCAAGGTGTTGCTTCTCATCTCTCCGGACAGCGTCGAAGAAGCCCTCGACTGCGCGAAGGCGGCGGAGTATCTCGACATCGTCGACGTGAAGAAGCCCGACGAGGGATCGCTCGGCGCCAACTTTCCCTGGGTCATCAGAGAGATCCGTGACGCGGTCCCGGCCGACAAGCCGGTGTCCGCGACCGTGGGCGATGTCCCGTACAAGCCCGGCACGGTGGCCCAGGCGGCGCTCGGCGCGGTCGTCTCCGGAGCCACGTACATCAAGGTCGGCCTCTACGGGTGCACCACGCCCGACCAGGGCATCGAGGTCATGCGCGCGGTCGTCCGGGCGGTGAAGGACCACCGGCCCGAAGCGCTCGTCGTCGCGTCGGGATATGCCGACGCCCACCGCATCGGCTGCGTCAACCCGCTCGCCCTCCCCGACATCGCCGCCCGGTCCGGTGCCGACGCGGCCATGCTCGACACCGCCATCAAGGACGGGACGCGACTGTTCGACCATGTTCCGCCGGACGTCTGTGCCGAGTTCGTGCGGCTGGCCCACGGGTCCGGTCTGCTCGCCGCCCTCGCGGGCAGTGTCAAACAGGCCGACCTCGCTCCGCTGACCCGGATCGGCACGGACATCGTGGGCGTACGCGGAGCGGTCTGCGAGGGCGGCGACCGCAACGCAGGAAGGATTCAGCCCCATCTGGTGGCCGCCTTCCGGGCGGAGATGGACCGGCAGGCCCGGGAGCACTCGGCCGGCCTCCCCGTCGTCGGCTGACCGCCGGCATGCCGACATCCCATCCGGCTGGTCCGGGCCGCGCACCCGGACGCGGGACCGCGCACTTTCCCGTCCTCGACCCGGCCACCGGGGAGACCGTCGACGAGGCCCCCGACCAGCGGCCGCAGGAGCTGGACGCCGTGGTCGACCGGGCCCACCGGGCCTGGCACGGCTGGCGCGCCGACGCCGCCGCGCGGACCGGTGCGCTGCTCCGGGCGGCCGAGGCCGTGGAGGCGGCGGGCGACGACCTCGCCCGGCTGCTCACCCGGGAACAGGGCAAGCCGCTGGCCGAGTCGTACGCGGAGATCGCGCGTACGGCAGCCCGGCTGCGCTACTTCGCGGCCCTGGTCCCAAGGACACGGCGGATCAGCGACGGCCGGCCCGTGCGCAGCGAGATCCGCTGGCGTCCGCTCGGTCCGGTCGCCGCGATCGTGCCGTGGAACTTTCCCCTCCAGCTCGCGGCGGCGAAGTTCGCTCCCGCCCTCGCTGCGGGCAACACCGTCGTACTCAAACCGTCCCCGTTCACCCCTCTCGCCACCCGGCTGCTGGGTTCCGTCCTCGCCACCGCCCTGCCCGAGGACGTGCTGACCGTCGTCACCGGCCGTGAACCGCTCGGTGCCGGTCTCGTGTCCCACCCGGGCATCCGGCACGTCACCTTCACCGGCTCGGTGCCCACCGGACGGGCCGTCGCCGCAGGGGCGGCCGCGTCGCTCGCCCGGGTCACCCTGGAGCTCGGCGGCAACGACGCCGCCGTCCTGCTGGACGACGTCGATGTGGAGCGGATCGCGGACCGGTTGTTCTGGGCCGCCTTCCGCAACTGCGGGCAGGTCTGCATGGCGGTCAAGCGGGTGTACGTCCCCGCCCGGCTCCACACCGACGTGGTCGAAGCGCTCGCCCAGCGGGCGAAGGCGGTGGTCGTGGGGAACGGGCTGGACCCGGACACCCGGCTGGGCCCGGTCAGCAACGCGCCCCAGCTGGCCCGGGTCGAGCAGGTCACGCGGCAGGCCGTGGCGGACGGTGCCCGGGCGGCGGCCGGCGGCCACCGGCTGGACGGCCCGGGCCACTTCTTCGCTCCCACGATCCTCACCGACGTCTCCCCCGGCAGTGCGGTGGTGACCGGTGAGCAGTTCGGTCCTGTCCTGCCCGTGCTGCCGTACCGGAGCCTCGACGAAGCCGTGGAGGCGGCCAACGGCACCGGGTTCGGGCTGGGCGGCTCCGTGTGGGGCACCGATCCCGACCGGGCCGAGGCGGTCGCCGACCGGCTCGAGTGCGGTACGGCCTGGATCAACCATCATGCCGAGCTGTCCCTCGCCCAGCCGTTCGCCGGCGTCAGGAACAGCGGTGTCGGCGTCGCGGGCGGACCGTGGGGGCTGTACGGCAACCTGCGGCCGTTCGTCGTCCACCGCCCGGAGGAAGCATGACGACGCGTTTCCGGGCGGCCGTGCTGCGCTCGTACGAGGACCCCTTCGCGGTCGAGGAGGTGGCCCTGAACACGGAACCCGCAGTTGGCGAGATCCTGGTCGAGGTCGCGGGCTGCGGGATGTGCCGGACCGACCTGGCGGTCCGGCGATCGGCCGGCCGGAGCCCGTTGCCCGCGGTGCTCGGTCACGAGGGGGCCGGGGTCGTGGTGCGGACGGGCGGCGGCCCGGACACGTCGGTCGGCGTCGGCGACCACGTCGTGCTGAGCTTCGACTCCTGCGGGCACTGCCGCAACTGCCGGGGCGCTGCCCCCGCGTACTGCGACTCCTTCGCCTCGCTCAACCTCTTCGGGGGCCGCAAGGAGGACGCGCCCCGGCTGACCGACGCGACCGGCCAGGCGCTGGCCCCGCGGTGGTTCGGCCAGTCCTCGTTCGCCGAGTACGCGCTCGTCCCGGCCCGCAACGCCGTCCGGGTCGACCCCGCGCTGCCCGTCGAACTGCTCGGGCCGCTCGGCTGCGGCTTCCTCACCGGGGCGGGGGCCGTGCTGAACACCTTCGGTGCCGGACCCGGTGACTCGTTGGTGGTCCTCGGCGCGGGGGCGGTGGGGCTGGCCGCCGTGATGGCGGCCGGTGCCTGCGGTGCGTCGGCCGTGGCCGTGGACCGGCACCCGCAACGGCTCGCGCTGGCCGAACGGTTCGGCGCGGTCGCGCTGCACGCCGACGCGGCAGGGCTGCCCGAGCGGATCCGGCGGCTGACCGACGGCGGCGCGCAGTACGCGCTGGACACGACGGCGTCGCCCCCGCTCATCAACGACGCGCTCCGAGCCCTGCGCCCAACCGGCAGCCTCGGTCTGGTGGCACGGCTGCACACCCCGCTGCCGCTCGAACCGGGCACGCTGGACCGGGGCCGCAGCATCCGCCACATCTGCGAAGGGGACGCCGTCCCCGGGCTGCTGATACCCGTGCTGACCGGGTTGTGGCGGGCCGGCCGCTTCCCCTTCGACCAGCTGATCCGTACGTACCCACTGGCCGACATCAACGAGGCCGAACGCGACTGCGACGCGGGCCGCGTGGTCAAACCCGTCCTGCTCCCGGAGGGAAGAAGCCGATGAACGACGCAATCAGCACCACGGACTCGCCGCACCCGAGCGGCGACGAGGGCGCGGACGTGGCCGGCGGCTCGGCGCCGCGGAACCCGGATGCGGGAGGCGTGGACGAGGGCGTTGGTCTGACCGCGCTCCTGGTGGCCGCGGCACGGGCGATCGAGACCGGCCGGAACGACAGCCTGGCTCAGGATGTCTACGCGGAGCACTTCGTGCGCGCGGCGCCGGCGTGCGCGGACTGGCCGGTGCGCATCGAGCAGGTGCCGGACGGGGACCGCAACGCGTTGTGGGGGCGGTTCGCCCGCTACTTCGGCCTGCGCACCAGGGTCCTGGACGACTTCCTCCTCGGGGCCGTCGGTGCGGGCGCCCGCCAAGTGGTCCTGCTGGGCGCGGGGTTGGACACGCGCGCCTTCCGGCTGGACTGGGCGTCCGACTGCGCGGTCTTCGAGATCGACCGGGCGGGTGTGCTCGACTTCAAGCACCGGGTGCTCACGGGCCTGTCGGCCGCCCCGAAGGTGAAGCGGGTGCCCGTTCCGGTGGATCTGCGGGCCGACTGGGTCACCGCGCTGACGTCGGCGGGCTTCGATCCGGCCGCGCCGAGCGTCTGGCTGGCCGAGGGACTGCTCTTCTACCTGCCGAGCCCTGTCGAGACGTATCTCATCGACGCCGTGGACCGGTTGACCGCAGAGGGCAGCGCACTGGCCTTCGAGGCCAAGCTGGAGACGGATCTGCTGGCGTACCGGGACAGTGCGATCTACACGGCGACGCGGGAGGAGATCGGCATCGACCTGCTCCACCTCTTCGACAAGGGACCACGGCCCGACTCGGCGGGCGACCTCACGGCCAGGGGGTGGTCCACCTCGATGCGCGCCCCGTTCGACTTCACCCGCGAGCACGGACGCGGCCCGCTCCCCGAGCCGAACGACGCGCTGGAGGGGAACCGGTGGGTGTTCGCGCACAAGCGCCGGCAATGACCCCCCTCTGACGCGCGCGGAGGTGCGGAGCCTGCCTTCGGTGGGCTCCGCACCTCCGTGTCAGGGCAATGACCGTGTGAGCCAGGCGACTTCGCCGCTGTCCTCGGTGGACACGCGGTCCCGTTCGAAGCCTAGCTTCTCCAGGACGCGGAGCGAGGGTGTGTTCCAGGTGCCGACGGTCGACCAGAGGCGTGTGCGCCCGGTCGCGGCAGCGGCTTCGAGCACTGCGGCGGCCGCCTCGGTGGCGTAGCCGCGCCCGTGCACGCGCTGGAACAGCTCGTAGGCGATTTCGGGCTCCTCCAGGGTGGAGCGGCCGATGATCAGCCCGCAGTAGCCGATGAAGTCGCCCTCGTCGCGGCGCTGGATGGGCAGCAGGGCGATTCCGGTCTTCTCGGTCGCGGTGAGCAGTTCCGTGATGGACGTCCGGATGTGCTCGACCGTGGGCGTCCCCTTGCCGCGTTCGGAAAGCAGGGCGCTGAACTCGGCGGCGTCCGCCTCGTCCCACGGCCGCAGTACCAGCCGCTCGGTCAGGAGGTGGAAGGGCATCGACTCGTACGTGGGCATGCCCCTACTGTGCCGCACGGGCCTGGGGCGCCGCGGGTGCCCTGTTACGGGTGGTAACGACGGGCACCTTCGGCCGAGTCAGCCCGTCGTGGACTGCTGGGCGGGCGACGGGCCTTCGTGGGTCGCCGCCCAGGAGGCGAGCAGGCGCAGCGACTCCTCGGAGGCCGAACCGGGCTCGGCGGCGTAGATGGTCATGGTCAGTCCGGGTTCGGCGGCCATCTCAAGGCCCTCGAAGGCGAGCGTGAGATCCCCGACGACGTCGTGGTGGAAGCGCTTCCTGCCGGTGCCGTGGCGGCGGACGTTGTGGGCGCCCCACCGGGTGCGCAACTCCTCGCTGCGGGTGGACAGCTCACCGACGAGGTCGTGCAGGTCCTTGTCGTACGGGTTGCGGCCGGCCTCGGTCCGCAGGATGGCGACGGCCACGTCGGCGAACAGGTCCCAGTCGGGGTAGAAGCGCCGCGAGGCGGGGTCGAGGAATGGGAATCGTGCGAGGTTCTCCTGGTTGGCGGGGGTCGCGTAGACCTCGCGGTGGAAGGCGCGGCCGAGCGGGTTCACGGCCACGATGTCCATGCGGCCGTTGCGTACGAACGACCGGGCCCGCGGTGGTCGCGTCCAGCGTCCATCGGGCAGTCCGGCCTGTTCGGGGCTGACCCTGGCGCGCCGCGAGGTCAGGAATTCGCGGACCTCATCACGGTTGTCCATGTTTCGACCGTACGGCGCGTGCGGCCGCTGAGCGATGTACTGCCAGTACACCCTTTGTCCGTAACTCGCTCCGGTGGTGGCGGAGCGGTTTCCTGGATGACGTGGCGCACCGCGGCTGCTCCTTCGGGGTGGTCGGAGCGCCGGCCCGGGGCGCGGCGCGCTCCTGCCGCCCGTACCGGGCCCGTAACCGCATTCCGCGGCCGTCGATGACACGGCATCTGTGTCACCGGCCGCCACCGTAGGTAAGGAATTTCTCTCATGCGCGGAGCAGTGATCCACGCTCCCGGCGATGTGCGCCTGGAGAACGCGGCAGAAGCCAAGATCAATCATCAAGCCGACCGACGCGGTCGTCCGGACGGCCGTGACCTGTGTGTGCGGTTCGGACCTGTGGCCGTATCGCGGTGCGGAGCCGATCGACGGCCCGCATCCGATGGGGCACGAGCACGAGTACGTCGGCTTCGTGGAGGAGGTCGGATCGGAGGTGACCGCGGTGCGGCCCGGGCAGTTCGTGGTCGGCTCGTTCGCGACCTCGGACAACACGTGTGCGCATTGCCGCAACGGCTTCCAGTCGCACTGCCGGAACCGCGAGTTCATGAGCACCTGCCAGGCCGAGTACGTGCGCATCCCCAACGCACAGGGCACCCTGGTCGCCACCGGCGAGGTGCCGGGCGAGGAGTTCTGGCCGGGTCTGCTGGATCACGATGTTGCCCGTCTGCAGGTGCCCCCGCGGCACGACCTGTGCCGGGGTTACGCCGTTGGCCTGAGCGATGGCGGTGACCGCCTCGTCCCCGAGCACCGCGCCCTGGGCCAGCGTGGCTCCACGCCTCGGTGGCGATGCGGTGTTCGGCGTGGAAGGCACGCAGTTCCGCCTGCTGGAGGCCGGGGCGCAGTTCGACCTGGTTGACGGCCGGAACGACGTCGGTGTGCTCCATGAGCCGCCGCAGGCGGGGGATCCGGAAATCGGAGACGCCGATGGCACGGGCGCGGCTGTCGGCGAGGATCTTCTCCAGTGCTTGTACGTCTCCACGTGCAGGTCGCGGGCCGGGCGATCGTCATCGTCCACCAGCAGGACTCGGGACGTCGACGGCTCTCTCAGCACCATGGACGCCGATGCCAGTGCCGCCCACTCCCCCGCCGCCGGTCATCCGCGCACGTGCAGCCCGAAGCCGGTGCGGCCGGCCGGCTCCACGCCCTCCTTGAGGTGCAGGGAGGGGATGACGTAGTCGCCGGAGTTCTGCCGGCGGAACGGGATCGGATCGGTCGTCTCCACGGTGAGGAGGCGCCGTTCCCACGCCTTGGCCGCCTCCGAGTACTCCTCGGCGGTCATCCGGTCGGCGCCGTACAGCACGAAAGGCGGCAGTACTTCGAGGCCCGGGTAGTGGAGGACGCCGTGCTGGATCGGGAACAGCAGGTCCTCGATGGGGCCGTTGATGCCGCGGGCGGAGTAGTGCGGTTCCGGGCCGCCGATGGTCACCGACAGCAGAGCCCTCCTGCCCGCGAGGGTGCCTTCGCCGTAGCGCTCGCCGTACTTGGTGTCGCTGTGCTCGCCGACGCCGTACGCGAAGCGGTAGGTGAACACCCGGTCCACCCAGCCCTTCAGGATCGCGGGCATCGCGTACCACCACAGGGGGAACTGGAAGATGACGGTGTCGGCCCACAGCAGCTTCTCCTGCTCGCCGCGTACGTCCGCGGTGAGCGTCCCGGCGTCGAAGGCGCGGCCGGAGTCGCGGGCCGCCTTCAGTGGGTTCGAGGCGTCGGGGCCGTAGTCCGTGGCGTCGACGACCGCCTTCCAGTCCATCGCGTACAGGTCGCTCACCCGCACCTCGTGCCCGGCTGCCTCCAGGGTGGACACCGCGAGATCCTTCAGCGAACCGTTCAGCGACTCCGGCTCGGGGTGGGCGTGGACGATGAGCGTCTTCATGGGGAACTCCTCGGGATCGGCTGCTCCCGATCCTGGGGGCTGCTCCGTGCGGCGTTCAGGGACGCTTCTTCCGTAGGACGGGTCTTCCTGGTACCGGCAGGGCCACCTTCCCGGGGCGCTGCCGAGGCCATACTTGGGGGCATGGACGATCTAGCGGGCTTCCTGCGGACCCGGCGCTCCCGGGTCGAACCGGCCTCCGCCGGCATCGCCGTCGACAGCCGCCGAAGGGTGGACGGCCTGCGCCGCGAGGAGGTCGCGCACCTGTCGGGGGTCAGCGTCGACTACTACGTACGCCTGGAGCAGGGCCGGGCGACCCAGCCCTCCGAGCAGGTCCTCGACGCACTCGCCCGCGTCCTCGGCCTTGACGAGATCGAGCGGGAGCACCTCTACCGGCTGGCCCGGCAACGCCGCCGGCGTGCGAAGACACCCGGCGGCCGGGTCCGGCCGGAGTTGCTGCGGGTCCTCGATCTGGTGACCGACGCACCCGCGATGATCATGGACCACCGTATGGACGTACTCGCCGGAAACCGTCTCGCCGGGCTGCTGTACGGCCGGTCGATGCCGGGGCTGAACACCGCCCGGCACCTCTTCCTCGAGGAGACCGATCGCGGTCTGTACGCGGAGTGGGAGCAGTGCACGCTAGACGCGGTCGGGCATTTGCGGCTGGCCGCCGGCAAGTATCCGGAGGACACGCGCCTGGCCTCGCTGATCGGTGCGCTGGCCATGGGGAGTGATCGCTTCCGCCGCCTGTGGGCCCGTGCTGACGTCCGTGCCCGCACGCATGGACGCAAGGTGTATCGGCACCCGCTGGTCGGGCTGCTGGAGCTGCACCAGGAGAATTTCGTGCTTCCCGACGCCCCGGGCCGCGAGATGCTGGTGCTGTCCGCGGCCGCCGGCAGCCCCGCCGAGGACGGGCTGCGCCTGCTGGCCGGGCTGGGGGCGGACAAGGAGAGCGCCGAGGAACACGTGGAGCCCTCGGTGGACGCGCGGGTTCGCGAGTAGCCCGGTACGCGGCGTGGGCACGAGCGCGGAGTCAGGCAGCCGGCACGGTGTTCCTGACGGGTGGCGCGCCCGGTTCGTCGACGTGCATCAGTGTCCTGCCGGTGTGGATGCGAAGACCCACTGGTTGGCGGCCAGTGTGTCGTTGGTGGGCTGTGGAAGAGGGCCGCGGCCGTACTGCCTGGTGAAGTCGAACGGTGTGCGGACGGTCGTGGCCCATCCCCGGGCGGTGAGGGCGGCGGTCGAGTCGGGTCGGGGTTCGGGGTTGAACAGAGCGGACAGGTCGACCCCGATCCGTTCGCGTACGAGGGTGTGCAGGGGGTAGTCGGCGGTCGCGGCCGGCTGCATACCGTGCTTCACCTCGTAGGCCAGGGCGCTCCCCGCCGCGCTGTGTGCGACGACGGTGTCGATCAGGGCGCGTTCCGCGGCGGGCGGCAGGTACGGGAGCAGCCCTTCGGCCACCCAGCTCGTGGGCGTCCGCGGATCGAACCCGGCCGCGGTCAGCCGCTCGACCCAGCCGTGGCGCAGATCCGCTGCGAGCGGGTGCCGTACGGCCGACGGTACGGCGCCCAACGCGTCCAGCACGGTCCGTTTGAAGGCGAGGACCTCCGCCCGGTCGATCTCGAAGACGGTGCAGCCGGGCGGCCACGCCAGCCGGAAGGCGCGGGCGTCGAGCCCGGCGCCCAGGATGACGGCCTGCCGGGTTCCCGCCTCCGCCCGGTCCAGCAGGAAGTCGTCGAACACCCGGGTGCGCAGCGCGAAGAAGCGGCCCAGCCTGCCCCACAACGGGTCGGCGTCTCCCCCGGGCACCTGACCGGGGTGAACGGGCCAGTCCGCACTGACCTCGGACGCGCGTACGAAGTGTTCGGCATAGGTGTCACGGGCCAGGGCGTCGGGGCGGCCGGACTCGATGGCGCGCGCCGCGGCCACCATCAGGGCGGTCCGCCCGACACCCTCGTCCACGTCGATGCCCCGGCCGGCGGCCTCGCTCATGTCTCGTCCTTCCTCATGCGCCACTCGGCATGCCCTCGAAAGGTGCACACGTCCACAGAATCGCCCCGCGACCCCCTGGTCGGAACCTATGATCCCAGCGACAACGGGCATCAGGCCGCATCCGGCCGGCTCTTCGTGCGCTCAATACATTTCGGGAGTTGTGGTGACGGTTCTCGCGGAGTCGGTCGAATCGATGGAACAACTCGCCGTGGCCTGGCGGGCCATGGTGCTCGACCGGGATGCGGACGCGGATGTACGGGACCTGCCCGGGATCGCTGTCCGGTGGGCCGACTGCGGCTTCGCCTTCTGGAACTGCGTCACCCTGACCGACGTCGGGGCGGATGCCCAGCTCGTCGGGCAGCGTATGGGGCAGGCGGCGGACATCATGCGGGCGAAGAGGCAGCCCGGTTTCCTGTGGGTCTTCGAGGGGCTCCTCCACGAGGAGGGACGCACGGCGCTGGACGAGGCGGCCGAGCGGGCAGGTCTCGCGTACGCCTTTCCCGGCACGGGCATGGCCGGAAACCTGTTCCCGCTTCCCGAACCGGCCCACCCCGAGCTGGAGTTCGTCCGGGTGAGCAGTGACGAGCAGCTGCTCGCCTACGCGGACCTCAACTCGCGCGCCTACGGGTTTCCTCTGGAGGCGGGCCGTGACGGGATCGCGGGGTCCTCACTCTGGAAGAGCGGCGTGCACGCCTACCTGGGGCTGCGCCAGGGCGTGCCCGTGACGTGTGCCGCCACGGTGGAGGCTGAGGGGCGGCTCTTCGTCGTGCTCGTCGCCACCGATCCGGAGTGGGAACGCCGGGGGTACGGGGAGGCGGTGACGCGCAAGGCGCTGTACGAGGGTGCCCGGGCCACCGGCCTGACCCGGGCCACGCTGCACGCGACCGCCGCGGGCGCGCCGGTGTATCCGCGGATCGGCTTCGTCCCGAATTCGGCCATGCGCTTCTACGGCCTGAAGGACTGACGCCGGTCCTCGGCCGGGTGGGGCCGCCGGTCCGGCCGCCGCCCCGATGTGGTCAGGGGCGCAGTGCCTGGAGGGTCAGTTCGCCGTACCGGCGCCAGAGCGCGGGGTCCCGGTCGGCGATCCTGATCAGCTGGACGGCGAGGCCGCAGAGCACGATGCGCAGATCGAGCACCGAGGCGTCGGCCCGGACCTTTCCGGTGGCCTTGGCGGCTTCCATCAATTCCGACAGTTGGATCAGCAGGCCGGAGCCGTTGCGGACGCCGGCGTCGGCGAGCACCTCCGACAGCAGCCGGTCACCGGCGAGAGCCTCGAAGAGGCGGAGCACGTAATCGGCGAACGCCCGGTAGGGGTCGGCCTCTTGCAACGCGACGGCGGTCGCCCGCTCCAGCTCCGTCAGCCGGTGGTTGACGGCAGCCGCCACGAGGTCTTCCTTGGTGGGGTAGCTGCGGTAGACGGTCGCCTTGCCCACCTCGGCCCGTTCGGCGATCTGCGGAACGGTGCCCTGGAGGCCGGATTCCTGGAAGACGTCGAGCGCCGCCGCGAAGACCCGCTCGTGGTTGCGGCGGGCGTCGGCCCTGCGCAAGGGCGTGGCCGACGCGCCGGGGCCGGGACTCGTCTCTGCGGAACTCACCCGCCCATTGTGCCCGTACCCGGCGCCGAAACGGCCCTCGCCCCCGCCTATTCGGAGCCGGTTGCCGAGCCGGTCGGAATTTCTCGCGCGGCGGGGAACTTCGCGCTGCCGGGGTCCGTTTACGCTCTGAACACTAAGTGGACCCATGGGTCCGAATATGTTTTCGGTCCGTTTCAGCTTCCTGGAGCGATCATGAATCGGTTAGTTCCCCGGCAGGACCCGCGGTTCGGCGCCCCGGCCCACCCGCTTGTCGCATCCGCCCGCGCGATCGCCCCCGTCCTGCGCCGGAACGCCGACGCCGCCGAGCGGGAGAGCAGGCTGACGCCCGAGGCCGCGCGGGCGCTGCGCGAGGCAGGCTTGTTCCGGCTCGACGTGCCGCGGAGCCTCGGCGGGTACGAGCTGCCCCTCACCGCGTGCGTCGACGTCCTGGCCGAGACGGCCCTGGCCTGCCCGTCCAGCGCCTGGGTCCGACGGCGACCTGTCGGGGCCCGGACTCGCCCTCATCCCGGTCGGTGCGCTGACCATCGACATGTCCCTCCACCGCCGCCTGGCCGACTCCCCCAGCGTCCAGGCCGCGCTCGCCGATGCGAGCATCCTGATCGACTCCGCCTCCCTCCACCTCATGCGTTCCGCCTCCGCGGTCGACGCGGCGGCGGAATCGTCCGAGGCCGCCCCCTGCTGGACCGGGCCCGGGTGCGCATGGACGTGGGGCATGCCTCCACCTGCCTGCGTCAGGCGGTGCAGTTGCTGCTCACGGTGAGCGGTGCGAGCAGCTTCTCGCAGGCCAGTCTCATCCAGCGCCACTGGCGCGACCCGGAGACCTCGGCCCGGCACCCCACGCTCAACCCCGGCCTGGCCCGGGAGATATACGGCCGCGCCCTCGTCGGCGACGAGCGGCCCGTCAGCCCCATGGTCTGACGGACGGGCAGCACCCTTCGGGGCGCCCGAGCCCGGGGCTCCCCTCCCCCGTACCCCACCCACCCCGGCGCCCACGCACACGCGTTGCGGCCGTCCACCCGCACAGGAGGCTCCACTTGATCAACAGGCGTACCTTCGGCAAGGCCGTCGGTCTCGGCACCGACGCGGCCGCTGCTTCCGTGGCCGCCGGGCTCTCCACAGCGCCCACCGCATCGGCCGCTCCTCGCACGGGAGACGGAGCACCGGCGCCGACGGTGCCCGCGACGGCTCCCGGGGGCCACACCTCCTTCGGCGAGCTGAAGCGCATCAGGGCCGGTCTGCTGAACGTCGGCTACGCCGAGGCCGGACCGGCGCACGGCCCCGTGGTCATCTGCCTGCACGGCTGGCCCTATGACATCCACAGCTACGTCGACGTCGCGCCTCTGCTCGCCGCCCGGGGGTACCGGGTGATCGTCCCCTACCTGCGCGGTCACGGCACGACGCGTTTCCTGTCCTCCCGCACCTTCCGCAACGCCCAGCAGTCGGCGGTCGCCCTCGACATCATCGCCCTGATGGACGCGCTGAAGATCGAGAAGGCCGTGCTGGCCGGCTTCGACTGGGGATCGCGCACGGCCGACATCATGGCGGTGCTGTGGCCCGAGCGCGTCAAGGCGCTCGTATCGGTCAGCGGATACCTCATCACCAACGTCGAGGCCCAGAAGACTCCTCTGGCCCCGGAGGCCGAGCACACGTGGTGGTATCAGTACTACTTCGCCACCGAGCGGGGGCGCAGCGCCATGAAGGACGACAGGACCCGGCCCGAGCTGTGCCGGCTGGTCTGGGACACCGTGTCCCCCACCTGGGACTTCGACGACGCCACCTTCGCGCGCACGGCCGCAGCCTTCGAGAACCCCGACTACGCGGACATCGTGATCCACAACTACCGCTGGCGGCTCGGCCTCGCGGACGGCGAGCGCCGCTACGACCGCTACGAGCGGGTGCTGTTCACGATGCCGACCATCGCCGTCCCCACCATCACGCTCGACGCGGAGCGGGATCCGTTCGCCCCTACGGATGACGGGGCTTCGTACCGTCACCAGTTCACAGGCCCGTACGACCACCGAACGCTGGCGGGCATCGGCCACAACCTGCCGCAAGAGGCGCCCGCCGCCTTCGCTCAGGCCGTCGTGGACGTGGACCGCCTCTGACGCGGAACGGCCGGCCTACGCGGTGACGCGCGGCGGCGGAAAGCGGCGGCGGAAAGCGGCGACAGAGAGCGGCGACAGAGAGCGGCAGTAGGCGGCCGCGCAACCGCCTGCGGCCCCGTTGCCGAGGACGGCTGCCGACCGTACGCGTCCAAGACCACTCCGTCACAGAACCGTCGCAAAGGAGGGCACAACTCGAAGGCCGGACCGCCTGTCCAACTGTGTGAGGCGGCGGGCACGACCACTCACCGTCATCGGACGCGGCAATCGGCCGCGCCGCACGAGCATTCACGGGGGAAACGTTGAACACCACTGCACGCACACTGCGCTCGTCCGTCGTGGCCACGGGAGCCGGGCTCCTTCTGGCCGCCGCCGGAGCCGTCCTGGCCCCTGCCGCCATGGCCGTGCCGACGGACACCATGCCGCCGGCGCTCTCCGTGTCCACTGCCGCACCGGCGGAGATCGGGCTGGGGGGCCTGCCGGTCGGCTTCACCACCACGGCTTCCAACACCGGAGCGTACGACACGTCCGCCGCCCGGCTGATCTACCGCATCGACGGCGGCAGCGGTCTCCCGCCGAACGCCCTCAGCCTGCAGTACCGGCTGGACGGAACGGCGTGGAAAACGGTGCCGTTGACCTACGACGACGCGGAGTTCTCCGGCGAACTGCCCGAGACGTTCCCGCTGGCGGCCGGCAAGTCGCGGACGGTACAGCTGCGCCTCGGTCTCCCCATGGGGAGTCCCCACGACGGCGACAGCAACGGCGGCACCAACCGCCTGAAGCTGACGACCATGATCTCCTACGGTGTCTCGGGCGCCGCCAACGACACCGATGTGGACACCGTTCAGGTCCACGGACTGAGCACCCGGCTGTTTGGTGTGCCTGCCACCGCCGTCGCGGGCGGGCCCGGTGTCACCTTCCGGGCCACGGTCACCAACCCGACGGCGTCGGCGTACGAGAACGTCACCGACGTGCTGTTCACCAACCGCCACACCACGGTGCAGGTACAGCGCTCGGGGAAGTGGACGACGCTCAAGCCGGTCGCTTCCAGCGCCGAGCCGGACGTCTACGGCTTCGACGTCATCGGCAAGGACGCCTCCCTCGCGGCCCACAGCAGCACGTCCGCCAAGGTCCGCGTGACCTACCGGAAGGACGCACCGGTCGGAAAGACCACCGTAAGCCCCTGCGCGATCGTCAACGAGGGATCCATCCCGTTCAGGGGTACCACCAGCTGCGGACCGCCGGCGTCGGTCACGGTGAAGGCAGCGTCGGCGACCGGCACCGCGACGCCGACTCCGTCGGCCACCTCGACGACGTCCGCCGGTTCGGCCTCTCCCCTTCCGACGACCGCCGGGGCGGCCGCCACCGCGACGCCGTCCGGCATGACCGCGCAACTGGCCCGGACCGGGAGCGGCGGCGTCTCGGTGGCCGCGGTGGCCGCGGCGGGCCTCGTCGCGACGGGAGCGGGCGCGCTGGGCTTCACCGCGGTGCGGCGCCGGCGCGGCCGGGCCTGAGGCCAGGCCACCCGGGGGCGCCCGCACCGTCGTAGGAATCCGGGGCGGACCGTTCTCGCCGCTGCCGCGCACGGGCCGGCGGGGCTGGACGCGGTCCGCCCGGAGAGCCTGGGCTCGGGCTGCTTTCAGGCCCGGATCCGAGTTCCGAAGCTCACACCCGGACCTCGGATCCGAAGCTCACACCGGACCTCGGATCCGAAGCTCACACCGGACCTCGGGTCCGGATCCGAGATCCGGATCTTCTTTCCGGGTCTCCTGTCCGAACCATTTCGGCAGACCACTGCTCGGTGACGGAACCGGCGTGGGGTGCGCGTCCCCGCTCCACGCCGACACTGGACGGTTCCAGGCGATGACCACGGGTCGGCACATCAGGACGCCGACGACCCCATGTGGTCCACCCCGCCGGGCAGCGAAAGGGACGCGCCGTGTCGTCGTCGACCTATCGCGCGCTGCTCCGCACCCCCGGTGCCGCAGCCTTCTTCCTCACCGCCATCGCGGGCCGCACGGGCATCGCCATGACGAGCCTCGGCATCGTCTGGCTGGTGCACGACCGCACCGGCTCCTATACCGTGGCCGGTCTCGTGACCGGTTGCTTCGCCGTCACCGAGGCACTGGTCGGGCCGCAGTGCACTTCGGTGCGATGCAGGTCTCGGTGACGGGCTTCGCGGTGGAGCACGGGGCGGCGCAGGCAGCCGCGCCGCTCTACGCGGTGTCGAACTGCGCCGGTCTGCTGGCCGGCTGGCTCTACGGTCTGCGCCGATGGCGCGGTGCACCGCAGACGCAACTGGCCTTCGCGGCCATCGGGTTGGCGGTGGGCTGCCTGCCGGTGCTCACCGCAAGCTCCCTTCCGGGGATGGGTCTCGCACTCGCCGCCACCGGCCTGGCGGTCCCGCCGATCCTGGTCCTCTCCTCGGTGCTCACCACGGCATCGGTCGGCCCGGCCGCGCTGACCCAGGCGTTCATCAGGCTGAACTCCGCGAGCGCCGCGGGGTCGGCCGGTGCGGCGGCGATGGCGAGGCACGCGGTGGACGTGTACGGGGCGCGCGGGGGCTTCGCCGTCGCCGCCGCGGCCACCTCGGCGATGGCGGTGCTGGCATCGGCCCACGCGCGTGCGGGGCGGGGCGTTCGCGATTCCCGCCAGAGCGCCTGACGCGTCCGGCCCCCGGCGTGGCGCATGCCGGGGGCCGGGCCTTTCGGTGTCGGGTGGGGTGGGTCAGGAGGCGATGAAGCGCGCGACCTGGCCCAGCACGACCGTGCCGGCCAAGTACCCGATGTGGTTCTGGCAGACCACGTTGTTGTTCGTGGCGCCGTCCAGCCGGGTGCTGGTGTACGGGAGGATGACGCCGTCGCACGCCGAGTACCAGGTGGCGTACTTCGTGTCCCCGGTGTCTCGTCGCCGGAGGTGATCTGCGAGATGAACGAGGAGCCCGGGTACATCTGCTGGCAGGTCGTGTAGATCAGGCACGCACCGGCCTTCGTGAAGTACGGGGATGCCCGGTCCGGGCGGCCCGCGCAGCGGTGGTTTTCGGCCGTTTCGGTCCTGGTGGCAGGGTTTCGCGCCCGGCCGGACCGGCGCTCGCGCAGAGTGCTTGGCATGACGACACCCTCTGAGCTGCTCCGTTCCCTCGCCCGCACCCGGGCCTCCCTCGACGGCGAGGAGGTCACGTACTGGTGGTCGGGTGATGTGTACGCATGGGCTCCCGGCCAGCCCTACGAGCGGGTCTTGGGCTTCGAGGGGCTCAACGTCGCCCGCCTCGTCCAGGACGCCGAGGCGGGTCCGGACGCCTATCAGCTGCTCACCCGCGAAGCGGCCTTCTACCTGAACCCCGGCACCCGGAAGATCCTGGAGACCTGGAACGGCCTGCCGGTGGTGCATGTCTGGAACGACCCCGCCAACCAGAGGTGGCGCCCCTTCCCGGTCCCGACGACCGACCTGGGCCCGCAGGTGTGCTTCAGCCTGGAAATCCCGCTGGCCTACCCCTCGCCGCTGCCCGTGGCCGATTACCCCGTCCACTCGGCCGGGGACACGTACAAGGCCCTGGAGCTCTTCCAGTTCTTCGCCGACCGTGCCGATCTGGCCGGATCGGCGCCCAGCGTCCCTGCCACCATGTCGTGGACGCGGATGTCCCCGTGGCTGCCGTGGATGGCCCGGGGCCAGGCGCCCGGCGGCCTCACCTTCCACTGCCGGGGCCGGAAGCTGGGCTCGTACGCCGAGGTCCCCGAACGCACCCGCGCCTACATCTCCGCCCACCACCCGGAATTCGCCCACGCGCCGGAACGGTGGAGCGAGCCGAACGAGACCAGCTGGACGTACTTCCGCAAGCTCAACCCGCCTGTCTAGGCACTGTCGTAGCCCCGGCGCCGGTCAGTCCTCGAACCGGCCGTCCCGTGCATGCCGGACCCGTGCCCGGGGGGTGCCGGGCACGGGTCCGGTGTGGGGTGCGGGTCAGCGGACTTCGAGGACCCGATTCTCCTTGAGGGAGGCGCAGTTGGAGTTATCCACCGACACGTACACGTTGGCGATGTGGCCGCTCCAGCTCACGCAGTGGCCCTTGCCGTAGGCGTAGGCCGGGCCCGCGTACGACGTGAACTTCCCTGTGTCGTCCGCCCAGGCGTCGGTGTCGGGGATGTAGATGGACGCGGACATGTCCTGAGCGGTGCCCGGGTTGGACCGGATGGTCACCACACAGTTCTTGCCGTTCGAGGCGTTGTACGTCAGGTAGATCGTGCCGAGGGAGCCGACGGCGGCCGAGTTCACGGTCTTGTAGGCGTTCCCGCAGACACTCTGCGGTGTGACGTTGGGCGCCGCGGAGGCGGTCGTGCCGAACGCGGCGGTCGCTCCCACCATCAGGGTGGTCAGTGCCCCGGCGGATGCGACATTACGCATGCTTCGCATATTTCCCCCTTGCGTGTTCAGGAGTGGTTTGCTCCCACTTGTTGTGACCTCCGAGGGGCATGGATGGTTGTACTCCCATCGCCTCGTGTCGGTCGGCGCACCCCCGGCTAGGACGTGGGCCGCGCTCCGGGGGTCGGCAGAAAGCCCGAGACCTGGAAGTACGTCAGGTAGCGGCTCAGGACGTCGTCGGTGAGGGGCTGTTGGCGAACGCCCGCCGCTTCGGCGGCCTCGGCCGTGCGGCTGGAGTTGAAGCGGCGGTGGTCCGCCTCGTCGTTCCCGGCCTGTCCGTCGTCGCCGAGGAACAGCTGCGCGGCGTTGTCGGGGTGCTCCGCCACGCGGGCCCGCCACTCCGCGGGGGGCACGGTGCGCAGCTCGTAGCCGAGGCCGGCCGCCACCTGGAAGACGCGGTCCAGGGCCGGCGCGTCCGGGTTGGTGTAGTGGTAGGTCTCCGCATCGGCCCCGCCGGACGCGCTGAGCGCGACGACCGCGGCGCTGACGTAGTCCACGGGCACCCAGTCGGTCGTCCCGTAGGGCAGGTCGGGCACCGCGCACGCCTGGAGGCAGCCCTTGATGAGCTGCCACAGCAGGTCGCGGTCCTGGCAGGCGCCGGTGGCGGTGTCACCGCTGATGCGGCCGGGGCGGTGGACGGTCACCGGTAGTCCCCGGTCACGGGCGAGGCCCACGAGTTGTTCGGCGACCCACTTGCTCTGGGCGTACCCGTCGGGCAGGTCGGCCGCCGGGCCGGTCGGGGACGCCTCGGTGAGGGGGGCGGGGTCGGTGCCGCGCGTCGGGGCGTACACACCGGTGGTGGAGACGTAGTGCATCCCGGGCGAGGCGGAGTCGGCGAGGAGGCGCAGCAGCTCCTCGGTGCCGGCCACATTCGGGGCGCGCAGATCACCGTACGGGGCGGCGAAGTTGACGCGCGCCCCGTTGTGCAGGATGGGCCCGAGGCGGCGGGCGAGGGCCGTCCGTTCGTCCGGTGCGAGTCCGAGACCGGGGGCTCCGAGGTCGCCCGGGACGGGGTGGATCAGGTCCGCGTACCGGGGGCGCCACAGGCCGTAGTGCTCCAGGTTGGCCCGCAGCCGCTGCGCCGCGCTGTCGGGGCTCGTGGCCCGTACGAGGCAGTCGACGGGGCCGTCCGTGGCCTCGATGAGGTCGCGCAGGAGGAACGCGCCGAGGAAGCCGGAGGCCCCGGTGAGCAGGGGCCGGGTGGAGGGGCGTGCGGGCCGGCGCTGGGCATCCGGCTGGGCGAGGCTCCGGCCGGCACCGGTGATGTCGGGGGCGAGCGCGACCTCGGCGGCGAGGGCCGGGGCGGGCGCGTCCTCCTGCTCCTCCTCCCCCGGCGCGCGGCCCAGCAGGCGGTCGACGCCCTCGACGGTGGGCGTCGCGAACAGGGCCCGCAGCGAGGGCCGCCGGCCGCACCGCTCCCCGATCCGGCGGGCCAGGGTCACAGCGAGCAGGGAGTGGCCGCCCAGGGCGAAGAAGTCGTCCGTGACGCCGACTTCGGGCAGGCCCAGCGTCTGGGCGAACACCTCGCACAGGTCGCGTTCACGGGCGGTGCGCGGAGCCCGCCCGCCGGCCGCCACCGGGTTGCCGGGGGCGGGCAGCGCACGCCGGTCGGTCTTGCCGTTGGGCGTCACCGGCAGGGCGTCGAGGCAGACGTGGGCGGCGGGGACCATGTGGTCGGGCAGGACGGCGGCGAGGTGGGCGCGCAGCTCGGCCCAGTCCGGGTCGGACGTGTCCTCGTCGGCGACGGTGTACGCGACGAGGCGGCGGTCGCCGGGCCGGTCCTCGCGGACGGTGACGCATGCCGCGGCCACGCCGGGCAGGGCGGTGAGCGCCGCCTCGATCTCGCCGAGTTCGATGCGGAAGCCGCGGAGCTTGACCTGGTCGTCCACGCGGGAGACGTACAGGAGGCGGCCGTCCGTCGTCCACCGCACCAGGTCGCCGGTGCGGTACATCCGGCCGCCCGCACGGTCGAAGGGGTCGGCGACGAAGCGGGACGCGGTCAGGCCGGCCCGGCCGAGGTAGCCGCGGGCGACTCCTTCGCCGGAGACGTACAGCTCGCCGACGACGCCGGGCGGTACGGAGGCCAGCCGGTCGTCCAGGACGTGGACGCGGGTGCCGTCGACGGGGGCGCCGATGGGGACGGTGCGGTCGGGGGCGAGCGGCCCGTCCGCGTGCTGGAACGCGCTCATGGTGGCGCAGACGGTGGTCTCCGTCGGACCGTAGGCGTTGACGAGGGAGCGGTCCTCGGCCCAGGCGTGGACCAGGGCGGGCGGGCACGCCTCGCCGGCGAGCACCATGGTGAGGCCGGTGGGCAGGGAGCCCGGCGGCATCACGGCGAGCGCGGCGGGCGGGATCGTGAGGTGGGTGACTCCCCGTTCGCTTACGAGGCCGGCCAGGGCGGGGCCGGGCAGCAGGGCGTCGCGTTCGGCGATCTCCAGGCAGGCCCCGGAGAGCAGGCCCATGCACAGCTCCCAGAACGCGGCGTCGAAGCTGACCGACGCCATGTGCAGCACCCGGCTGCCGGGCCCGACGCGCAGCCGCTCGCTCTGGGTCCTGGCCATGGCCCGGACGCCGCGGTGGGTGACGACGACGCCCTTGGGGCGGCCGGTGGAGCCGGAGGTGTAGATGACGTACGCCGGGTTGGCCGGGTGAGCGGGGGCCGGGGCACGCCTGGGGATGCGGTCGTCGGTGGCGAGGTCGTCGGTGGCGAGGTCGTCGGTGGCGAGGTCGTCGGTGGCGAGGTCGTCGGTATACAGGTGCGGCACCGCGTTCGCGGGGAGGCGGTCGTGGATCCCGGGGGTGGTGAGGAGCAGGCGCGGGCTCGCGTCGTCGAGCATGTAGGACAGGCGCTTGGCCGGGTAGTCGGGGTCCAGCGGCACGTAGGCGGCGCCGGTCTTGAGGACGGCGAGCAGGGCCACGACGAGGTGGTGGGTGCGGGGCAGGGCGACGGCGACCCGGTCCTCGGGGCCGACGCCCCGGTCGGCGAGGTGCCGGGCGAGGACGTCGGCGCGTGCGTCGAGTTCACCGTAGGTGAGAGTGGTGTGCGCGTCGCGGACGGCCGGGGCGTCGGGGGTGCGCCGGACCCACTCCTCGAAGAGCGCGGGGACGGTCGCGGCGGGCAGGTCGTCGGCGGGACCGGTGCCGAGCGCTGCCAGGCGGCGGTGCTCGGCCGGTGTGAGCAGGTCGTACGCGTGCACCGGGCGGTCCGGGTCGGCGGTGACGGTGGCGAGCAGCAGGACGAGCCGGTCGGCGAGGCCGTGGACCGTCGGCGCGTCGAAGAGTTCCGTGGCGTAGTCGACGGTGGCCCGCATGCCGTCGAGGGCGCCGCTCTCGTCGTAGGTCTCGGTGAAGGCGAACGACAGGTCGAACTTGCTGACTTCGGCTTCGGCGGGTACCGCGGAGACGGTGAGACCGGGCAGGTCGACGGCGGCGGACGCCTGGTTCTGGAGGACCAGCATGGTCTGGAAGAGCGGGTGGTGGCTCTGGGCGCGCGCGGGGTTGAGGAGTTCGACGAGGCGCTCGAAGGGGACATCCTGGTGTGCGTACGCGGCGAGGTCGAATTCCCTGACGCGGCCGAGGAGTTCGCGGAAGGTGGGGTCGCCGCTGAGGTCGGTGCGCAGCACGAGGGTGTTGACGAAGAAGCCGACGAGGCCGTTGGCCGCTTCGTCGGTGCGCCCGGCGACGGCGGTGCCCAGGGGGATGTCGTCACCGGCGCCGTGCCGGCACAGGACGGTCGCCAGGGCGGCCTGGAGCACCATGAAGACGCTGCATCCGCAGGTGCGGGCCAGCTCCGTGACCTGGCGGGCGGTGGCGAGGTCGACGGAGAAGCCGAGGGTGGCTCCGGTGTGCCGGGAGGTGGCCGGGCGCGGCCGGTCCCAGGGCAGCTCGATCGCTTCCGGCAGCCCGTCCAGCGCGTGCTTCCAGTGGGCGAGCTGACGGCAGACGAGGCTGTCGTCGTCCTGTTCGTCACCGAGCAGGTCGCGCTGCCACAGTGTGTGGTCGGCGTAGTCGACGGGCAGCGGCGCCCATGCGGGTTCCTCGCCGCGGATGCGGGCCCGGTAGGCGGCGCCCAGGTCGTGGGCGAGGGGGGCCAGGGAGGTGCCGTCGGCGGCGATGTGGTGGACCACGAGGATCAGGACGTGGGCGTCGGGGGCCAGCCGCAGCAGGGTCGCCCGGAGGGGGAGGCTGCGCTCGATGTCGATCGGTTCGGCGGTGGCGGCCGCGACCCGGTGGCGGAGTTTGGCCTCGTCGACGGCCTCCATCGCGAACGGGACGAGGACGTCGGCGGGTGCGGTGATCTGCTGGTGCGGTCCGTCGTCGCCCTCGGGGAAGACGGTGCGCAGGGCGGCGTGCCGGCCGATGATATCGGCGACGGCCTGACACATCGCGTCGGCGTCGAGCGGTCCGTCGATGCGTACGGCGAGGGGGATGTTGTACGTGGCGGAGGGGCCGTCGAGCCGGTGCAGGAACCACAGGCGCTGCTGGGCGTACGACAGTGGGAGCGTGGCGGGGCGCGGCTGCGGGACGAGGGCGGGGCGGGTGGTGCCGTCCGCGCCCTCCAGGGCGGTGGCGAGCGCGGCGACGGTGGGGTGTTCGAAGAGGGTGCGGATGTCGGTCTCGGTGTGCAGGGCGGTGCGGATGCGGCCCACGAGGCGGGTGGCGAGCAGGGAGTGGCCGCCGAGCGCGAAGAAGCTGTCGTCGGTGCCGACGCGGTCCACGCCGAGCACGTCGGCGAACAGCCCGGCGAGGATCTCCTCCATGGCGCTGCGCGGCGCCCGTCCGGCGGCCGTGCGGGGCCCGGTGGGGGCGGGCAGGGCGGCCCGGTCGATCTTGCCGTTGGGGGTCAGGGGCAGCGCGTCGAGGGGCTGGATGACGGCCGGGACCATGTAGGCGGGCAGCAGGCGGCCGACGTGGGCGGCGAGCAGTCCCGGGTCGGGGGCCTCGCCGGCCGCGGGGACGACGTAGGCGGTGAGGGTGCGGTCGCCGGGCAGGTCCTCGCGTACGAGGACGCAGGCGGCGCGCACGGCCGGGTGGTCGCGTAGGACCGTCTCGATCTCGGCGGGTTCGATGCGGTGGCCGCGCAGTTTGATCTGCTGGTCGGCCCGCGCCACGTACCGCAGGCTGCCGTCGTCGCCGCGCCGCACCAGGTCGCCGGTGCGGTACATCCGGCCGCCCGCCCGGTCGAAGGGGTCGGCGACGAAGCGGGTGGCGGTGAGTCCTGGCCGGCCCAGGTAGCCGCGCGCGACCCCGGGGCCCGCGAGGTACAGCTCGCCCTCGGCTCCGGGGGGCACGGGCCGCAGCGCGGCGTCCAGGACGTAGGCGCGCATGCCGTCGAGCGGGCGCCCGATGGGGGCGGCGGCGCCCGGGGCGTCGTCGGGGCGTACGTGGTGGGCGGTGGCGAAGGTGGTGGTCTCGGTGGGTCCGTAGACGTGCAGGACGGTGGTTTCGGGGTGGTCGGCGGCCAGGCGCTGCATGACGCCGGGGGCGGCGGCCTCGCCTCCGGCGGCGACGAGGCGCAGTTGGCCGAGGCAGCCCGGGTCGGTGTCGGCCAGGACGTTGAACAGGGCCGTCGTCAGGAAGGCGGCGGTGACCCCGTGCCGGGCGACGAGGTCCCGGAGCACGAAGGGCTGGAGCGGTCCTTCGGGTGCCACGACGACACGGCCGCCGTTGAGGAGCGGGGCCCAGATCTCGAAGGTGGAGGCGTCGAAGACGTACGCGGAGTGCAGCAGGACGGCGTCGGCGGCGCCGTCGCCCCAGCCCCGGTGGGCCGCCAGGGCGCTCACGTCGGCGTGTGTGACGCCGACGCCCTTGGGCAGGCCGGTGGAGCCGGAGGTGAACATCACGTACGCGAGCCGGCGGCCGCCTGCGGCCTCCGGGAGCGCGCCCGGTGCGGCCGGTCCCCCGGCCAGGGCCCGGCCCGCCGCGTCCACGGTCAGCACGGCGGTCTCCGGGCCGAGTTGGCGGACCCAGGGGAGGGTGCCGGTCGTCTCGTCGACGACGAGGACGCGCAGGGGAACGACCTCGGTGACCCGGTTGAGGCGCTCGGTGGGCCAGCGCGGGTCGAGCGGGACGTAGGCGGCGCCCGCGCGCAGGGCGGCGAGCGAGGCGGTGACCGTGGCGGCCGAGCGGGCGACGAGGATGCCGACGCCGTCCTCCGCACCGGTCCCGAGCCCGGTCAGGGCGCCGGCGAGGTCGTCCGCGAGGCCGTCGAGCTGCCCGTACGTCAGCTGCTCGCCCGCCCCCGAGACGGCCACCGCGTCCGGGTGGCGCCGGGCGCGCTCGGCGACGGCCCGCGGAATGCTCACGGCTGTCGTGCCGCCGGGGAGGCCGGCGCCCGTCCCCTGGGCGATCAGGTGCTCGCGTTCGCCGTCGAGCAGGAGGGGCGCGGTGTCGGCGCGGCCGTCGAGGCCCTGGGCCATCGCCGTCAGCAGGTGCCGCATGCGCGAGACGGTGTGGGCCACCTCCTGCCGGTCGAGCACGGCGGCCCGGTAGCCGAAGGTGATCCTCAGGGTGTCCCCGGGGGCGACGGTGAGGGTGAGGGGGTAGTGGGCGGCGTCCGTGCCGCTGAATCCGGTGACGGTGAGCCCGGGCAGTCCGCGCTGGGCGGTGCGCAGGGCCTCGTCGTCCATCGGGTAGTTCTCGAACACGACCAGCGTGTCGAAGAGTTCGTCCAGGTCGGTGACGCCCCGGATGTCGCTCAGGCCGACGTGCTGGCTGCCCAGCAGCCGGCCCTGCTCCTCCTGGAGCCGGGTCAGGAGCGCGGCCAGGGTCTCGCCGGGTGCGGGGCTCAGCCGGACGGGCACGGTGTTGATGAAGAGGCCGACCATGGACTCGATGCCGGGGATCTCCGGCGGGCGCCCGGAGACGGTGGCGCCGAACACCACGTCGGACCGGCCGGTGAGGTGGCCGAGCAGCAGCCCCCAGGCGCCCTGGACCAGGGTGTTGAGGGTGAGGCGGTGGGCGCGGGCCGTTTCGGCCAGGCGGTGCGTCGTGGCCGCGTCCAGGTCGAGGACGAGCGTTTCGGGCAGTTCGGCGGAGCCGGGGCCTTCCGCGCCGCCCGGACCGGCGAGGAGGGTCGGCGTCTCGATCCCGGCCAGTGCGGTGGACCAGGCTTCGAGGGCGGTGGCGCGGTCCTGCTGGGAGAGCCATACGAGATAGGCGCGGTAGGGGGTGACGCGCGGCAGGGCGCTGTCGTCGCCGCGGGACGCGTACAGCTCGAACAGCTCCCGTACGAGCAGGGGCAGCGACCAGCCGTCGAAGAGGATGTGGTGGCTGGTCATGACCAGGCGGTGGCGCGCCGGGGCGGTGCGTACGAGGGTGAACCGCATCAGGGGCGGGGTCGCCAGGTCGAAGCGGCGGGTGCGGTCCTCGGCGAGGAAGGCGGTCAGTCCCTCCGAGGCGGTGTCGGTGTCCGGGTCCGCGTCGTCCGGGCCGGTCAGGTCCAGTTCCTCCAGAGGGACGGGGACCTCGGCCGCGACCGCCTGCACGGGCTCGTCCAGGTCCTCGTGGAGGAAGCCGACGCGCAGGTTGGCGTGGCGGCGCAGCAGGCCGCCGATGGCGGCGCGCAGGGCGGGGACGTCGACCGGGCCCTCGATGTCGAAGACGAACTGCGCGGTGTAGACGTCCACGGCGTGGGAGTCGTAGAGCGCGTGGAAGTACATGCCGGCCTGCAGCGGCGTCAGCGGGAGTACGTCCTCCAATTGGAACCCGTTCACTTGCGTCCACCCCACTTGTTCTGCAGTCGGTCGATCTGGTTCTGGTTGAGCGAGACCAGGGGGAGGTCGGACGGCGTGTAGCCGCCTGCTCCGGGCCGTTCGACGTGCTCGGCGATCGCGCGCAGGGCGCGCGTGAAGGCTTCGGCCAGGGCGCCCACGTCCTCCTCCTTGAGGAGGTCGCTGGGCCAGGTCCAGCGGACTACCAGACGGGGCCCGTCCGGCAGGTCCTCGGTGTGCGCGTTGATGTCGAGGACGTGGTGGACCGGCATGTCCGGGTCCTGGCTCCGCGGCCCGCCCGCGTCGAGCAGAACGTCCCAGTCGCCCGCCGCCTCCCCCGGTGCGGCGTACCGGCCCAGGTAGTTGAAGCCGATCTGGGGCGCGGCGGCGGCCAGCCGGGGGCCGGTCGCGGGGTTGAGGTGGCGCAGCATGCCGTAGCCGACGCCGTGGTCGGGGACTCCGCGCAGCTGCTCCTTGACACGCTTCACTGCACGTTCAACGAGCGCGGCGCCGAAGCGTGCCGGGTCGCGCCCGTCGAGCGGCCCCGGGTCCAGCCGGACCGGGTGGAGGCTGGTGAACCAGCCGACGGTGCGGGACAGGTCGATGTGGTCGGCGATCTGTTCGCGGCCGTGGCTCTCCAGATCGAGCAGGACGGCGGTGTCCGGCCGGGGACCGGAGGGGCGCTGGGCCCGCCAGGCGCTGACGGCGAGGGCGAGTCCGGTGAGCAGGATGTCGTCGACTCCGGCGTGGAAGGCGCCGGGGACGGCGGTGAGCAGGGGCTTCGTCCAGGTGGCGGGCAGATGGGCGACGAGGGTGCGCGTCCCGTCGGCGGTGTCCAGGTACGGGTCGAGCGGCCGGTAGCCGAGCTGCGGGTCCGGCGTCTTCAGGGCCTCCTCCCAGAGCGGGAGTTCGGCCTGCCGGGCGGTGCCGTTCGCCTCGGCGGCGATAAGCTGCGCCCAGCGCCGGTAGGAGGTGGTCGCGGCGGGCAGCGCGGTGGCCGGATCGGGTACCGTCCCGGCGTCCGTCGCCCGGGTGGCCGCCTGCCAGGCGTGGGCCAGGTCCTCGGCGAGGATGCGCCAGGAGACCGCGTCGACGGCCAGGTGGTGCACGACCAGGAGCAGCCGGCCGCGTGCCCGGGGCCCGGCATCCCCCCAGACGGCTTCGAACACGGACCCGGCGGAGGGCCGCAGGCGCCTGCGGGCCCGTTCGCCCGCCTCGGTGAGGACGGCGCGGACGGCGTCGGCGTCGAGCCCGGTGATGTCGACGCGGGTGAGGCGGCGCCGGGCCGGCACGGTGCCGGGCGGCAGCGTTTCGAGCACCGGGTCGCCGCCGGCGGTGCGGGTGACCCGCAGACGGAGCATGTCGTGGTGGTCTGCCAGGAGTTGGAGGGCCGCGACGAGGGTGTCCTCGTCGGCTCCCGCGGGGGTGCTGAGCACGCCGGACTGGTTGTAGCCGTCCGTGGTGCCGGGGCGTTCCAGGAGCCAGGCGGCGATGGGTGTCGGCTCCATCTCGCCGGTGCCGTGGCCGGCCGGTTCGGTGGTGTGGCCGTCGAGCGGGGCGGCGACGGCCGCGATGGCCTCGGGGGTGCGGTGGACGAATACGTCGCGGGGTGTGACGCCGAGCCCTGCTTCCCGTACACGGCTGACGAGCTGGATGGAGAGGATGCTGTCGCCGCCGAGCGCGAAGAAGTCGTCGTCGGCGCGGACGGCGGGGGCGCGCAGTACGGAGGCGAAGGCGTCGCACAGGACGCGTTCCGGTGCGGTGCGCGGCTGCCTGCCGGGGCGGCCGGCCTCGGGGAGTGCCGGGGCGGGCAGAGCCGCGCGGTCCGTCTTGCCGTTCGGCAGGAGCGGCAGCGCGTCCAGGGCCACGAAGGCGGCGGGCACCATGTAGGGCGGCAGCGACGCCGTCAGCCGGCTGCGCAGTTCGCCGTCGGTGAGCGCGGCGCCGCCCACGGTGTAGGCGACCAGGCGCCGCTCGCCGGGCCGGTCCTCGCGGACGAGCGCGCAGGCGGCGGTGATGCCGTCGACGGCGGTGAGGGCGGCCTCGATCTCGCCGAGTTCGATGCGGAAGCCGTGCAGCTTGACCTGGTCGTCGGCGCGGGAGACGTAGTGGAGCAGTCCCTCGGTGTCCCGCCGGACGAGGTCGCCGGTGCGGTACATGCGGCTGCCGGCCGGGCCGAAGGGGTCGGCGACGAACCGGGTCGCGGTCAGGCCGGGGCGGCCCAGGTAGCCGCGGGCGAGGCCGTCGCCCGCGATGTGGAGTTCGCCGGTGACCCCCGGCGGGACCGGCCGGAGCGCGGCGTCCAGGACGTAGGCGCGGGTGTTGTCGACGGGGCGGCCGAGGGGGACGCCGCCCTCCCCCGCCGCGCTGTCCGCTTCCCCGGCGCACAGTTGGTGGGCGGTGGCGTCGATGGTGGTCTCGGTCGGCCCGTAGAGGTTGTGCACGCCGGCGCGCCAGGCCCGGCCGGCGCGTGCGGCCAGGGCCCGGGTCAGGGGTTCGCCGCCGCAGGCGACGGCCCGCAGGGTGGTGGGCGCGTCGTCGGGGCCGGTCTCGGTGAGCAGCAGGGAGAGGTGCGAGGGCACGAACTGGGCGATGGTCACGCCCTCCTCGCGCATCCGGGCCAGCAGGCCGGCCGGGTCGTGGTTGAGCGCGGGCGGTACGGGGCAGGTCGCGCCGCCGTGCAGCAGCGGCAGCCAGGTCTCCCAGACGGAGGCGTCGAAGCTCGGTGAGGTGCGCGCGAGGATGCGGTCCTCGTCGGTGAGGGCGAGGTGGCCGGCCATCCAGGCCATGTGGTTGGTCAGTGACGCGTGGGTGGCGACGACGCCCTTGGGCCGGCCGGTGGAGCCCGAGGTGTAGATGACGTACGCCGCGTCGTCCGGCTCCGGCGCGGCCAGGGGTGGCGCGGAACGCCCGGTGGCCCAGGCCGTGCGGTCGTCGAGCGCGAGGAGGGGCACGGTGGTGAACCGGGCGGCGCGGGCGATGCCGTGGACGAGGAACAGCGCCGGGCGGGCGTCGTCCAGCATGTGGGCGACGCGTGCCTCGGGGTAGTCCAGGTCGATGGGCAGGCAGGCCGCCCCGGCCTTGGCGACCGCCAGCGTCGCGACGACCTGGTCGGCGGTGCCCTCGGCGGCGAGGGCGACGAGGTCGCCGCGGCCGATGCCCCGCTCGTGCAGGTACCCGGCCAGGTCGTCGGAGAGGGCGTCCAGCTCGCCGAAGGTGAGCCGCCGCGTCCCGGCCCGGACGGCGATCCGCTCGGGTGTCCTGGCGGCCTGGGCGCAGAACGCCTCGGGGGCCGTGCGGGCGTGCACCGGCCGGACCGGGCCCGGGGCGGCCTGCTCCAGAGCCCTCAGTTCGTCCGCGTCCAGGAACACGGCGGTGCGGACGCGCCCGTCGGGGTCGGCGGCGAGCGAGGAGAGCAGGCGGGTCAGGCGCGCGGCCAGCGCGTGCGCGGTGGTGAGGGTGAAGAGCTCGGTGGAGAACTCCAGGACCCCGTCGAGACCGGCGGGCCGGCCCGCCTCGTCGCGGGTCTCGGTGAAGGTGAAGGTGAGGTCGAACTTGCTGATGCCGGTGTGCACGGGCTGCTCGGTCGCGGTGAGGCCGTCCAGGCCGAGCGTGGTGTCCGCCTGGTTCTGGAGGACGATCATGGTCTGGAAGAGCGGGTGATGGTCCTGCGCCCGGGCCGGGCTGAGGACGTCCACCAGCCGTTCGAACGGCACGTCCTGATGAGCGTAGGCGGCCAGGTCGAACGCCCGTACACGGTCGAGCACTTCGGTGAAGGTGGGATCGCCCGACAGGTCGGCGCGCAGGACGAGCGTGTTGACGAAGAAGCCCACCAGATCGTCCAGGGCCTCATCGGTGCGCCCCGCGACGGCGGTGCCGAGCGGGATGTCCTCGCCGGCCCCGTGCCGGGAGAGCAGGACCGACAGGGCCGCCTGGAGCACCATGAAGAGGCTGCATCCCCGGGCGCGGGCCAGCTCCGCGAGGGCCAGGTGCGTGTCCGCGTCGACGGGGAAGGCGAAGGCGTCCCCGCGGTACGTCATGACGGCGGGGCGCGGCCGGTCCAGGGGCAGGGCGAGCAGGCCGGGGGCGTCCGCCAGGGCGGTCCGCCAGAAGTCCAGCTGACGGGCGGCCCGGGAGGCGGGGTCGTCCTCGTCACCGAGGAGGGCGCGCTGCCACAGGGTGTAGTCGGCGTACTGGACGCGGAGTTCTCGCCAGGCGGGCTCCTCGCCCCGCATGCGGGCGCGGTAGGCGTCACCGAGGTCGCGGGCCAGTGGGGCGAGCGACCAGCCGTCTCCGGCTATGTGGTGGACGAGGAGGACGAGGACGTGGGACTCGGCGCCGAGCCCGAGCAGCCGGGCCCGTACCGGCAGGTCGGTGCGCACGTCGAAGGCGTGCGCCACTTCGGCGGTCAGCACCTCGTCCAGGCGGGCCGGGTCGGTGTCCCGAGGGGTCAGGTCGAGGTCGGCGCCGTCGGAGCCGAGGACGAGCTGGCGCGGCACACCGCCGGTCTCGGGGAAGACGGTGCGCAGACTCTCGTGGCGTTCCACGACGTCCGCGAGGGCGCGCTCCAGGGCCTTCGCGTCGAGCGGACCGTCCAGGCGCAGCACCAGCGGCACGTTGTACGTGGCGCTGGGCCCCTCGAACCGGTTGAGGAACCACAGCCGCTGCTGCGCGAAGGACAGCGGCAGCGGATCGGGCCGGTGCCGGGCGCGCTCCAGGGCCTTGCCGGCCGCTTCGGCTCCGTTCAGTGTGGCGGCGAGCGCGGCGGGCGTGGGGTGCTCGAAGACGGCCTTGACCTGGACCTCGACGGCGAGCGCGGTACGGATGCGGGCGACGAGCCGGGTGGCGAGCAGGGAGTGGCCGCCGAGCGCGAAGAAGTCGTCCTCGACGCCCGCCTCCTGAATGCCGAGCACATCGGCGAAGAGCCCGCACAGGATCTCCTCGCGCGCGGTGCGGGCGGCGCGCCCGCGCGGCGCGGCCCGGTGCTCGGGTGCGGGCAGGGCGCGCCGGTCCACCTTGCCGTTGACGGTCAGCGGCAGGGCGTCGAGCAGGACGAACGCGGAGGGCACCATGTAGGCGGGCAGGGACCGGGCGACGGCTTCGGCGAGGTCGGCGGGCTCGGGGCGTGCCGCGTCGGCGGGCACCACGTAGGCGACGAGCCGCCGGTCGCCCGGGACGTCCTCCCGGACGACGGTGAAGGAATCGGCGACGCCCTCGCAGCAGGCCAGCACGGCTTCGATCTCGCCGGGTTCGATGCGGTAGCCGCGCAGTTTCACCTGGCTGTCGGCGCGCGAGACGTAGGCGATCTGCCCGTCGCGGGTCCACCGGACGAGGTCGCCGGTGCGGTACATGCGCCCGCCCGCCGGGTCGAACGGGTCGGCGACGAACCGGGTGGCGGTCAGTGCCGGCAGGCCGGTGTAGCCGCGGGCGACGCCGCGCCCCGCGAGGTACAGCTCGCCCGTGACCCCGGCGGGGACCGGGCCCAGGGAGTCGTCGAGGACGTACAGCCGCATGCCGTCCAGGGGGCGCCCGATGGGCGGCGGTCCCGACGGCAGGTCGGCGGCCACGTCGTAGCGGGTGGCGAAGGTGGTGGTCTCGGTGGGCCCGTACACGTGCAGGACGCGTACGCCGGGCGCGGCGCCGGCGACCCGCTGCATGGCGTCCGGTGAAGCCAGTTCGCCGCCGGCACAGACGAGGCGGAGACCGGCGAACGCGCCGGGGTCGGTGTCCGCGATCACGTTGAGCAGGGCCGTCGTCAGGAAGACGGCGGTCACCGCGTGCTCGCGGACGGTGTCGCGCAGGGCCCGCGCCTCCAGGACGCCGTCCGGTGCGACGACGACCTTGCCGCCGTGCAGGAGCGGGGCCCACATCTCGAAGGTGGAGGCGTCGAAGACGTACGCGGAGTGCAGCAGGACCGCGTCGGCCGCGCCGTCCCGCCAGGCGGAGTCCTCCGTCAGCGCCGCCACGTCGGCGTGGGTGACGCCGACGCCCTTGGGCAGGCCGGTCGAGCCGGAGGTGAACATGACGTACGCGAGGCTGTCGGGCCCCGGCACGGCGGCGGGGCGGCCGGGGGCCGGGGGCGCGCCGCGCAGGATGCGGCCGGCCCGGTCCACGACCACGACCGGAATCCGGCGGCCGGTCTCCTCCACCCAGGCGGACGCGGCGGCCGCCTCGTCCACGACGAGGACCCGCACGTCCGCCACGTCGGCGACCTGTCCGAGCCGTTCCCGGGGCCAGCGCGCGTCCATCGGGACGTACGCGGCGGCCGCGCGGACGGCGCCGAGGGACACCGCCACGACGGCCGGCGACCGGGCGAGCAGTACACCGACGCCGGTCTCGGGGCCGGCGCCCAGGCCGGCCAGGGCCTGCGCGAGTGCGGCGGAGACGCGGTCGAGTGCGGTGTAGGTGAGGCAGCTGCCCCCGTCCGCCACGGCCACGGCGTCCGGTGTGCGGTGTGCCTGCGCGGCGAAGAGCGCGGGCAGGGTGGTCTGCGGGGCGGGGGCGGGCAGGTCGCGGCCGGTGCCCCAGTGGGTGACACGGGCGTGTTCGTCCGGCGTCAGCAGGTCGTAGTCGGTCAGCGGCAGGGCGGGGTCGGCCGCCACCTGGCCGAGGAGCCTGAGCAGGCGGTCCGCGAGGGCTTCGACGGTGGCGCGGTCGAAGAGCGCGGTGGCGTACTCGATCCCGGCGGTCAGGCCGCCGCCGCGCTCCTCGCCGAACGCGAAGGTCAGGTCGAACTTGCTCAGGCCGTTGTGGACGAGCCGGTCCTCGACGGTGAGGCCCGGCAGGTCGGGGCGGACCGCCTCCTGGTTCTGCAGGACCAGCATGGTCTGGAACAGGGGGTGGTGGTTGCGCGCCCGGACCGGGTTCACGCTCTCGACCAGCCGCTCGAACGGCACGTCCTGATGCGCGTAGGCGGAGAGGTCGAACTCCCTTACACGGGCGAGTAGTTCACCGAAGGCCGGGTTGCCGGAGAGGTCGGTTCGCAGGACCAGGGTGTTGACGAAGAAGCCGACCAGGTCCTCCAGCGCCTCGTCCGTGCGGCCGGCGACAGGGGTGCCGAGCGGGATGTCGTCGCCCGCGCCGTGCCGGTGCAGCAGGGTGGCCACCGCCGCCTGGAGCACCATGAACAACGTGCTGCCCGACTCCCTCGCCACGCGCAGGAGTTGAGCATGCAGTTCGGGCGGTACGTCGAAGCTGTGGACGGCACCCGAGGGGTCGGTGGTGACGGGGCGCGGCCGGTCCAGCGGCAGGTCGATCAGCCCGGGCAGGCCGGCCAGCGCGGTGTGCCAGTGGTCGAGCTGTTCGCGCAGCACGCTTCCGGGGGCGTCCGCGTCGCCCAGGACGGTGTGCTGCCACAGGGTGTAGTCGGCGTACTGGAGCGGGCCGCCGGCCTCGGGCTCGCGGCCGGAGAGCCGGGCCCGGTAGGCGTCGCCGAGGTGACGGGCGAGCGGGGCGAGGGACCAGCCGTCGCCCGCGATGTGGTGCAGGACGAGCACGAGGACGTGGCGGCCGGGTGCGGTGCGCAGGAGCAGGGCGCGCAGCGGCGGGTCGGTGAGCACGTCGAACGGCTCGCTCACGGCGTCCAGGACGACCGCTTCCAGGTCGGCGGGGGCCGTGCTGAGCACCGGCAGGCGGGGGGTGACGGCTTCGGCGGGCAGGACCGACTGGTGCGGCACGCCGTCGCGTTCGGGGAAGACGGTGCGCAGCGCCTCGTGCCGCTCCACGACGTCCCGTAGCGCGGCGCGCAGGGCGTCGGTGTCCAGGGGACCGTCGATGTCCAGGACGAGCGGGATGTTGTAGGAGGAGCTGGGGCCTTCGAGCCGGTTCAGGAACCAGAGCCGCTGCTGTGCGTAGGACAGGGGCAGCGGGTCGGGCCGGTCGGTGGCGGGCAGCACCGGCGGGCGGGAGCGCCCCTGGGTGTCGAGGACCCGGGCGAGTCCGGCGACGGTGGGGTGCTCGAACAGGGTGCGTACGGCGATGTCGGCGCCGAGGACCGCGCGGACGCGGCTGACGACGCGCATGGCGAGGAGCGAGTGCCCGCCGAGGTCGAAGAAGCTGTCGTGCGGGCCGGCGCCCGGGCGTCGCAGCACATCGGCGAAGATTCCGGCGAGCAGGTCCTCGCGCGGGGAGTGCCGCTGTCCCGCCGCGTCGACGGCGGTCTCGACGTCCGCCTCGGGCGGGGGAAGGGCCCGCCGGTCCGCCTTGCCGTTGGGCAGGAGCGGCAGTTCGTCCAGGACGACGACGGCGGTGGGCACCATGTAGTGCGGCAGCGTCTCGGCGAGGGCGTCGCGCAGGGCGGCGGGGCGGCGGCCGGGGTCGGTGGTGACGGCGTAGGCGACGAGGCGGCGCTCGCCGGGTATGTCCTCCCGGATCAGCGCGCAGGCGGCCGTGACCCCGGGCCGCGCCAGCAGGGCGGCCTCGATCTCGCCCAACTCTATGCGGAAACCTCGCAGTTTGACCTGGTCGTCGGCGCGGGAGACGTAGTCGAGCAGGCCGTCCCGGTTCCACCGGACGAGGTCGCCGGTGCGGTACATACGGGCGCCGGTGCCGTCGAACGGATCGGCGACGAAGCGCGCGGCGGTCAGGGCGGGACGGCCCAGGTAGCCTCGGGCGAGGTTGGGGCCCGAGAGGTAGAGCTCACCGGTGACCCCGGGCGGTACGGGCCGCAGCCGGTCGTCCAGGACGTAGGCGCGCATGATGTCGACGGGGCGGCCGATCGGCACCGTGTCGTACGGGGTGTCTGCGGTGGCGGGGACGCGGTGGGCGGTCGCGTCGATGGTGGCCTCGGTCGGGCCGTAGAGGTTGTGCACCTGAGCCCGCCACAGCGTGGCCGTTTCCTCCGCCAGGGCGCGCGGCAACGGTTCGCCGCCGCACAGGACGGCGCGCAGCCCGGGCAGGGGCGCGGCGTGGGCCGCCTCGGACAGGACGAGGCCCAGGTGGGAGGGGACGAACTGGGCGACGGTCACGCCGAACCGGCTCATCCAGGAGACCAGCGTGCCGGGCTCCGTGTTGGCCCCGGGCGGCAGCACGCACACTTCGGCGCCGTTCATCAGGGGCAGCCACAGCTCCCACACGGACGCGTCGAAGCTGGTGGAGGTGCGGGCGAGGACGCGGTCCTGCGGGGTGATCGCCAGGTGCCGTGCCATCCAGGCCATGTGGTTGGCGAGGGCGGCGTGCGGCACGACCACGCCCTTGGGGCGGCCGGTGGAGCCGGAGGTGTAGATGACGTACGCGGGGTCCGCCGGGCGGGGTGCGGCCGGGAGCGGCGCGACCGGGTGCGCGGCCCGCGGTGCCGGGCCTTCGAGGGCGAGCCACGGGATGTCGTGGGCGGGCAGGTCCGCGTGCGCCTCCTCGGTGGTGAGGAGGAGGACGGGACGGGCGTCGTCCAGCATGTGGCGGATGCGGGCGTGCGGGTACCGCGGGTCGACGGGCAGGTAGGCGGCGCCGGCCCGCAGCACGGCCAGCATGGCGACGACGGTGTGCGCGGAGGGCGGCGCGGCGATGGCGACCCTGCTCTCGCGGCCCGCGCCGCGCTCGCGCAGCACGTGGGCGAGGGCGTCGGCCCGGGCGTCGAGTTCCGCGTAGCTGAGGTGGGTGTGCGCGTCGCGCACGGCGACGGCGTCGGGCGTGCGCCGGGCCTGTTCCCGGACCGCTTCGGGGGCGGTCGGCGCCGGCAGCGGCCCGCGAGCGCCGCGTCCCCGGGCGAGGAGGTCGTCCCGCTCGTCGGGGGTGAGCGGGTCCAGGCCGCTGAGGGCGCGGCCGGGTTCGGCGACAGCCAGGGTGAGGATGCGGGTGAAGCGGGCGCACAGGGCGCGGGCGGTGGCGGCGTCGAAGAGGTCGGTGGCGTACTCCAGGTAGCCGCCGATGCCTCCGGCGCCGGGGGCGTCGGTGTTCCCCGTGGCCTCTGCGGTTTCGGTCAGGGAGAAGGTCAGGTCGAACTTGCTGCCTCCGCGGTGCCGGGACCGGTCGCGGACGGTGACGCCGGGCAGGGCCGGTTCGGCCCGCTCCTGGTTCTGGAGGACCAGCATCGTCTGGAAGAGCGGGTGGTGGTCGCCGGACCGCTCCGGGTTGACGGCCTCCACGACCCGCTCGAACGGGAGGTCGCTGTGTCCGAGGGCCTCGATGTCGAACTGCTTGATCCGGTCGAGGAGTTCGCGGAACGTCGGGTCGCCGGAGAGGTCGGTGCGCAGGACCACGGTGTTGACGAAGAAGCCGATGAGATCGTCCAGGACCTCGTCGGTGCGCCCGGCCACCGCCGTGCCGAGCGGGATGTCGGTGCCCGCGCCATGGGCGTGGAGCGTCACGGCGAGGGCTGCCTGGAGCACCATGAACGGGGTGCAGCCGGCGTCGCGCGCGAGCCGGACGAGCGCGGCGTGCGCGGGGGCGGGCAGTTCGAAGGGGGCGGAGGCGCCCCGGTGGCTGGGCACGGCCGGGCGGGGCCGGTCCAGGGGCAGCTGGAGCAGGTCGGGGCTGCCGTCCAACGCTTTCTTCCAGAAGGCGAGTTGGCGGGCCGCCGGGCCTTCCGGATCCCCGTCCTCGCCGAGCAGCCGGCGCTGCCACAGGGTGTAGTCGGCGTACTGCACCCGCAGCGGCGCCCAGTCGGGCGTGCCCGTGCCCTCGGTCCTTGCCCGGTAAGCGGCGCAGAGGTCGCGGCTGAGCGGGGCGAGGGACCAGCCGTCGGCGACGATGTGGTGCAGGACGAGGACCAGGACGTGGTGGTCGGGCCCCGGGCGGAGCAGGTGGGCGCGGAGGGCGGCGTCCTCGGTGAGGTCGAAGGGGGCGGTGCTCAGGCGGCGTACCGCCTCCCTCGTCCAGGCGTCGGCGGTCTCGTCGGCCGGGGGGTGTTCGACGGGGAGGGGGACGAGTGAGGCGGCGGCGTCCGCGTCGATGATGTGCTGGTGGGGGACGCCGTCGTGTTCGGCGAAGACGGTGCGCAGGCTCTCGTGCCGGGCGACCACGTCGGCCAGGGCGCCGCGCAACGCGTCGGTGTCCAGGGGGCCGTCGAGTTCGAGGACGAGCGGCACGTTGTACGTGTCGCCGGGGCCCTCGGCCCGGTTGAGGAACCAGAGGCGCTGCTGCGCGAAGGACAGCGGGAGCACGTCGGGTCTCGGCTGCGGTGCGAGGACGGGCCGGGCCGGGCCGGTGGTGTCCAGGACGGCGGCGAGGGAGGCGACGGTGGGGTGGTCGAAGAGCGTGCCGAGGGCGAGTTCGACGCCCAGGGCCGCGCGGATCCGGCCGGTGAGGCGGGTGGCGAGCAGCGAGTGGCCGCCCAGGGCGAAGAAGCTGTCGTCGACGCCGACCGCGGGCACCCCGAGGACATCGGCGAACAGCCCGGCCAGGACCTCCTCGTACGCGGTGCGCGGGGCCCGGCCGGCGCCGGTGGCGGTACGGGGCGCGGGCAGGGTGCGGCGGTCGACCTTGCCGTTGGGGTTCAGGGGCAGGGCGTCGAGCGCCACGAACGCGGAGGGCACCATGTACGCGGGCAGCGCGCGGCCGACCCGGCGGGCCAGGGCGGCGGTGTCCGGGCGGGCGCCGGGCGCGGGCACCACATAGGCGACGAGCCGGCGGTCGCCGGGCGTGTCCTCGCGGACGACGACACAGGCGCCGTGCACGTCCGGGTCGCAGAGCAGGACGTGCTCGGTCTCCGCGGGCTCGATGCGGAATCCGCGCAGCTTGATCTGGCCGTCCGCCCGCCCCACGTACTCGATGTCGCCCCCGGCGTTCCAGCGCACCAGGTCGCCGGTGCGGTACATGCGTGAGCCGGGCGGGCCGTACGGGTCGGCGACGAAGCGGCCGGCGGTCAGCGCGGCCCGGCCCTGGTAGCCGCGGGCGACGCCGTGGCCGCTCACGTACAACTCCCCCACGACGCCGGGCGGCACCATGCCGAGGGTGTCGTCCAGGACGTACAGGCTCATGCCGTCCAGCGCCCGGCCGATGGGCGGCACACCGGTGCTGCCGGCGGTGACGGGGTGGCGGGCGGCGAAGGTGGTGGTCTCGGTGGGCCCGTACACATGGAGGACGGCCGTGCGGGGCGAGGCGGCGGCGGCCCGCTGCATCAGGTCGGGGGTCGCGGCCTCCCCGCCGGCGGCGACCAGGCGCAGCCCGGAGAACACCGCCGGGTCCGCCTCGGCCAGCACGTTGAACAGGGCCGTCGTCAGGAACAGCGCGGTGACGCCGTGCCGGTCCACCATGGTGTGGAGGACGCGTGCCTCCAGGACACCGGCGGGTGCGACGACCACGCGGCCGCCGTTCAGGAGGGGCGCCCAGATCTCGAAGGTGGACGCGTCGAAGACGTATGCGGAGTGCATCAGCACCGCGTCGCACACGCCTTCGGCCCAGGTGCGGTCGGCGGCCAGTGCGAGGATCTCGGCGTGGGTGACGCCGACTCCCTTGGGCAGGCCGGTGGAGCCCGAGGTGAACATGACGTACGCGAGCCGGTCGGGTCTGTCGGCCCGGGGCAGCGGCCCCGGCCGGGGCGGGGCCCCGTTCAGTACCCGGCCGCGGGCGTCCACGACGACGAGCGGCAGGCCGGCGGCGGCCGCCTCGCGCACCCAGGGTGAGCGGGCGGTCGACTCGTCGGCGACCAGGGCGCGGACGCGGGCTGCTTCCGCGACGCGGTCGAGCCGTTCGGCGGGCCAGTCGGCGTCCATCGGCACATAGGCCGCGCCGGCGGCGACCGCGCCGAGGGTGGCGGTGAGCACGGCGACCGAGCGTCCCAGGAGGATGCCGACTCCGTCCTCGGCCGCGACGCCCCAGCCGGTCAGGGTGCCCGCGAGGTCGTCGGCGGCGCGGTCCAGCTGCCGGTACGTGAGGGTGAGGGCGCCGTCCACCACGGCCGGGGCGTCCGGGGTCCGGCGCACCTGCGCGCGGAACGCGTCCGGCAGGGCCGTGTCCAGGGTCTGTGCGGGCAGGGCGGTGCCGCGTCCCTGCGCGAGCATGGCCCGGGCGGCGGGCTCGTCCAGGAGGGGCAGGTCACGCAGGGGGAGGCCGGGGTCGGCGTCGGCCAGGGCCGACACGAAGGAGACGACGGCCCGTTCGTGCAGCTGTACGTCCTCGGGGCGGTAGAGCTCGGGGTTGGCGTCGAAGCCGATCAGCGGCCCCTTGCCCTCGGCCCGTTCGGAGACGAAGAGCGACACGTCGTCCACCGGGCCGATGGACAGTACCCGGGAGGGGGCCGGGACACCGGCGAAGTCGAGGTCGTAGTCGTAGCCCATGATGTTGACGACGACGCCGGTGAGGCGGGACGCGTCGTCGCTCATGTTCAGTTCACGGGCGAGTTGTTCGCGCGAGAAACGGCGGTGGCGCAGGGCGCCGCGCATCTCGGCGGCGACCTCGCGGACGAGGGCGCCGACGGTCATGTCGGCGGTGAGGGTCAGGCGCAGCGGCAGGATGTTGGAGGTCATGCCGACGATGTGCCGCAGTCCGCCGTGCCGGCCGTTGGAGGCCAGACCCACGGTGACCTCGCGGGTTCCGGTGACCCTGGCGGTGTAGGCGGCGACCGCGCTCACCATGACCGCGCTCCAGGTGGTGCGGTGGGCGGAGGCGAGCCGGCGCAGCCCGTCGAGGACGCTGACGGGCAGTGACTCGCCGGTGTGCAGCCGTACGTCCGCTCCGTCGCGCCCGTCCGTCGTGGGGGCGTCGGTGCGGCGGCGGATGAGCGTCCTGCCGCTGTGCACGTCCTCGGCGGTGTCGGCGGCGCTGCCGGGTGCCAGGTCGGCGAACTTGCCGGTCCAGTAGGCGCGGTCGGCCTCGTAGCGGTCGGAGCCGCGGTAGGCCGTCTCGTCGGCGACGAGCTCACGCAGGGGTGCGGCGGGCAAGGCGGCTTCGGCGGGGTCCTCGCCCCGGACCGCGCGCCCGTAGAGGTCGGCCACGGTGCGGGTGAAGACGGCGCCGCCGAGGCCGTCCACGGCTATGTGGTGGAAGCGCACGTACCAGTAGTGGAGCCGGCTGCCGGCGCGCAGCAGCGCGAAGTGGTGCTGCGGGCGGTCGAGTGTGTCGGCGGACGCCATGTCGTCGGCGAGATAGCGCTCGACCTCGGCGGCGGGGTCGGCTGCGCTGGACAGGTCCACGGTACGAAGCCGGCCGGCGCCGGCCCGGGGGCGGCGAACGACGCGCTGGCGGACGGTGTCGCCCTCCGTGACGAACTCGACGTTCAGGCTGTCGCACAGGTCGGCGGCCCGGTCGACCGCTGCGGCGAATAACGTCTCGTCGAGGTCGCCCCGGATCTCGAAGCATTCACCGACGTTGTATTTGGGGCTGCCGGGGTCGACCAGTTGCCCGTACCAGACGCCCTGTTGGGCGGTGGTCGTCCCGAAGAACTCTTCGGGAACCGATTCCGAGGAGACAGAGTCGTTTTCGCGCATGCCGGGACACACCTTTGGGGAGAGTTTTCGGGGGGACGAAGCGGGCAGGACGAAGCCGGACATGCCGGTGTGGCGTCCTTCGCCGACAACGGGCGGGTGAAAGCGAAGAGAGGCATCGGCGCCCAGGCAGCGGGTGCCGACGGAGTCCCTACCGGTTCCGGTGTGCGGGATGAAACTCCGCTGTCTTCGCGTACTGAGGACACACCTCTGGGCAGTCCATCAATGATTCAGGAAAGCCATATGACGGCAACATGAACATTTTCGGTCGAGGTGCGCGACCGATTTCCGCTCCCGCCTGATCACTTTTGCTCAGATCGGAGCGCTACCGATCGGATCACACGGGAGCAGCAAGACCGGCCCTGGACGGGCGGTCCGCCGGCCCCCGACAGCCCCTCAGCCCGCCTACCCGGCGTCGGCCTCCATCGCCCGCACCAGCCCGGCGGGCCGCATGTCGGTCCACGCGGCCTCGATCGCGTCGAGACACTCCTGCCGCGACCCCTCCGGACCGCCGACGCTCCAGCCGCCCGGGATCTCGATGTGCGCGGGCCACAGCGAGTACTGACCCTCGCCATTCACCAGCGTCACAAACCGCCCCGACTCGTCATCGAAAGGATTGGCCACGACCGTCCCCCACTTGTTTCACGCATGCCACGACATGTTCTTCAGACAGATACGGGCCCGCCGCACGGATTTACCGCAGCCCACCGCCGATCCGCCCGCCCCTTCCGTCACGCTCTCGGCCACGCGGGCGGAGATACGTTACGTCTCGGGTTACCGGCGGAACGCCGATGGCCGAGCCGGGCCTCCCGGCTTCGCCCGTTCACGCCAATCACCATAGAGGACCCTCGACAGCCAAAGAGACAAATTCAGCCCATTACTTATGGGCCCGCACCGTCGCCACGTGCACGAAGGCCGGCCCGGGACATATGCCAAGCCCGTTCCTTCGGAAATATCCAGCCACCCCATGTCCCGATTGTTCGGGTTTCGCTAAATACGACCCGCGCAAATCCGGATAACCGCCGGCGTACGCCCCCACGCCCTCGGGCACACGCTGATCGCGTCGCGCTCCCGTGCGCCGGGCGCGCGCCCCGCCCTGAATCCATGGCCATTTCCGTCACCGTGCGTGAGGGCCCGCGTGGCGGTGACGCCTGCCCGGCCGAGGCGTCCGGGACCGCATGCGATACGAATGCCGGGTGAACGAACAGAACCCGCCCGCGACCGTTCGCGTGTTCATCGCCCTCGCCCCGCCCGACACGGCGAAGGAAGAGCTGGCGCAGGAGCTGCGCCCCGTTTACGACACGCACCCCCACGTGCGGTGGAACCGCGTCGAGGACTGGCACATCACCCTGGCGTTCCTCGGCGAACTCCCGGCGCAGACCGTGCCCCTGCTCCGCCCGCCGCTCGCGGACCTCGCGACGGTCCACCGCTCTCCCCGCCTGTCGCTGCACGGCGGCGGAACGTTCGACGAGCGGGTGGCGTGGAGCGGGATCGCCGGAGACCTCGACGCCCTGCATCTGCTCGCCGCCGACGTCAGGACCGCGGTCAAGGACTGCGGCGTCCTCCTGGAGGACCGGCCGCTGCGCCCCCACCTGACCCTGGCCCGTGTCCGCCGGGGCGATCACACGTCGGCCGCGGAGATCGCCGCGCGGCTCGAAGGATTCCGCGGCCGTGCGTGGCCCGCCGAGCGACTGCACCTGGTGGGCAGCAACGCGGGGCGCAGCCAGGGGCAGATCCGCTACCGCGACATAGAGGCATGGCCGCTCGTCGGCGCGCGGGGCGTGGGTGGCTGACACAAGAGTCCAGGGGCACGCAGGTCATGCCCCGCCGCCGGCCGGACGGCCGCGAGCACACCTCATCCTCCACCTCGGCTTCACCTTCGGCTGAGGTTTCAGTCGAGAATGAGGTCGCCGCCGGCAGCAGTGGCGAGGTCCGGGCCGAACGCGGCGGCCGGCGTGTACGCACCGGGCCGGCCTTCCCCCCGCGCCAGCCGCACGGCGGCCTCGGTGGCGACATCGGCCGTGTAGTCCATGCCGTCACCGGCGCGCAGCCAGCCCTCGCGGCTGGTGCCGTCTGGCCAGGTGATGACGGCGTGCCCCCAGGAGTGCCGCCGGGGCATCGGGGCGGCCTTCATGCGCATTCCGGCCATCCGGCTGACGGCGAGACGCCGCAGGCCGGGGACGGACAGGAGGGCCCCGAGCACGGGAAGCGCGGCCCGCACGGCGGGCGCAGTGGGGGCGAGGGCGGAGGTCGCGTTGACGGAAGGCGCCCCGCTGGCCCGTCGGGCGGCCAGCAGCTCGCCCGAGGGGAGGCCGGCCGACCTCGCCGTCTGCCCGTCCGGGAGGGTGTGGGTGAGCGGGCCCGCGTCGAGCCGGGTCCTCACCAGCCGGCCGTCGCGGTAGCGGCGTCCGCCGGTGGTCAGCACGTCGACGGAGGTGGCCGCGAAGGCCGCACCGACGACTCCGGCTTCCATGGCGACCGAGGCGAGCGCGTCGACCCTCACCTCACGCGGGGCGGGCCGGCCCTCGCACAGTTTCACCACCACGGCCTCGGTCGCCAGGACGCCGAAACCCGCACCGGTCACCAGTGTGCTGCCGGCGGCCGTCGCGTCCTGGTGCAGGCCGAGCAGCCGGGGGACGGCAGCCAGGTCGGCGGCCAGATCCACGTAGTGGCCTCCCGGCATGCAGGCGCGGGCGATCGGTGCGGCCGTCGCGGCGTAGTCGCCGATGGTGTTGACGACCACCTTGGGCCGCTCCTCGCTGATCCGGGCGGCGATGCGCTGCGCCGTGTCGGCCTGCACGGTCCTCGGCTCGCCGTCCCGGCCGAGTGCCGCCGCGGCTTCGCGCAGGCGCTCGCGGTCCCGCCCGACCAGGACCGGATCGATGCCCCTGGCGGCCAGTCGGGAGGCGACCGCGCGGCCGATCCGGCCCGTGGCTCCCAGAATCCACACCTCATCGGTCCTCGTGTCCGGTGTCATGCGTACTCCTTACGCCGGTCCGGGCGACACGTGCCCCGAACCAAATGATGTCTCACTGTGTCATCACCCAGGCTAGCACCGATGACACACCGAGACATCACTTGATAGGGTCGGGCCATGGCGAGATGGGACCCCGGCACACAGGAGCGCCTCACGAAGGCCGCGCTGGAGCTTTTCCAGGAGCACGGTTATGAGGGCGTGACGGTGACCCAGATCGCCGAACGCGCCGGGATCACCCGGCGGTCGTACTTTCGCTACTTCCCCGACAAGCGTGAAGTCCTGTTCGCGGGCTCCGAACAGCTGCCCGTAGCGGTAGCGGATGCGCTGCTCGACGCCGACGAGGGGGCCTCCCCGCTGTCCGCGGCCCTCGGCGCCCTCTCCCGGGTCGGCACCCAGCTCGTCGCCCACGTCGATCAGGCCGCGGAGCGCCGCGCCGTGATCGACGGCAGTCCGGAGCTGCAGGAACGCGAGCGCACCAAGCTCGCCGCCGTCACCACGGCGATCCGCGACGCGTTGGCCCGGCGCGGCGCACAACCCGGCAGGGCCGAACTGGTGGCCCAGATCGCCACGGTCGCCTTCCAGGGCGCGTTCAGCCGGTGGATCGACGCCCGGGGGCGGAGCGACTTCCCGTCCTGTCTCCGGACCGTCACCACGGAACTGAGGCAGGCCATGGCTGCGGACGCCGAAGCCCGGCACTGATCCACCGCACAGGCGCCGCCCCGCGTTCCTAGGCCCTGTCGTCGAATTCCCGTCTGCCGCGCGACGACAGACCCTAGCCGGTGGGGCCGTCCTCAACGGAGCCCGGTTCCGCCATCTTGCGGTGGGCCTCGGCCTTGGCGGCGTCCGGGAGGGCCTTGGTGGCCAGCTCCTGGAGCTTCGTCTTCACCGAGCCGGCGACGACCTTGCCCTTGCCCGCGAAAAGGGCGTCCAGGCCCTGCCTGGCCACCTCCTCCGGGTCGTCCTTCGACTCCCGGCCGATCTTCGTGTCGTCCATGTCCGCGCGGTGGAAGAAGTCCGTCTCGGTGGGGCCCGGCATCAGTGCGGTGACCGAGATCCCGGTGTCCTTGAGCTCGTTCTGCAGGGCCTGCGCGAAGGACTGCAGAAAGGACTTGGACGCGTTGTACACGGCCTGGAAGGAACCGGGCATCGTCGAGGCGATGGAGGAGGTGATGAGCAGGTAGCCCGCGTCGAGCGAGGCCATGTCGCGCAGCACCCGTTTGGCCAGGTGGACGGTGGCCCGCACGTTGAGGTCCACGATCTCCAGTTCGTCGGCCAGATCGGTGTCGAGGAACGCCCCGCCCCGGCCGACGCCCGCGTTCAGCGCCGCCACGGCGACCGGCCGCCGTGTCGCCGCGACCGCCGCGTAGAAACGTTCGACTTCCTCATGGTCGCGCAGGTCCGCCCGGACGGTTTCGACCTCGGCGCCCGCCTCGCGCAGCTGTTGGGCGGCGGCGTGCAGGCGGTCGTGGTCCTCGGCGTTGACGACGAGGTCGAAACCGCGCTCGGCCAGTTGTCGGGCCAGTTCGAAGCCGATGCCACTCGAAGCGCCGGTGACCACTGCCAGGGGTTTGATGTGAGCCATGGGGTGCTGTGTACCCGTTGCGCCGGTTTTCTCACGTACGCGACCCGGGCGCGGGTGCGGTTACGCCAGGCTGCGCAGCGTCAGGCGTGGCTCCGTGTGTTGGAGGGGTTCGCGGGTACCCCTGTGGAACGGTGAGCTGACTTCGGCTCGCACCACACATGTACACCACACAAGCGGAGAGGATTCTTTCGATGGGACACGGCGGAAACGTGATCGCGGAGCTCACCACCGACCACCGCGAGGTCGACGAACTGTTCGCCAAGATCGAGGCGCAGCCGGTCGGCGACGAGCAGCGCAGGAAGCTGGCCGACGAGCTGACCATCGAGCTGGTCCGCCATTCCGTGGCGGAGGAGATGCACCTCTACCCGGCCGTGCGCAGGTTCGTGGACGACGGCGACGACATGGCGGACAAGGAGCTGGCCGACCACGCGCAGGTGGAGCAGCACCTCAAGGACCTGGAGGGTCTGCCAGCGGACGACCCACAGTTCGACCACCTGGTGGCGAAGCTGAAGCTGGAGGTCAGCGAGCACGTGCGCGACGAGGAGGGCCGGCTGTTCCCGCTGCTCGCGGCGGCCTGCTCTCCCGAGGCGCTGGACGAGCTGGGGGAGAAGGTCCGTGCGGCGAAGAAGACCGCCCCGACCCGTCCGCACCCCTCCGCACCCGACACCCCGCCCGGCAACAAGATCCTCGGCCCCGGTGCCGGGCTGGTCGACCGGGCCCGCGATCTTCTGACCGGCCGCGGCAAGGGCTGACCTTCCCCGTGGCCGCACACGGCGGTCAGCAGGCGCGGGCCGGGCCGAGGCGCAGCCGGTCCAGCAGGCCGGCGTGGTGGAGGCGGGCTATCGGCTCCAGCAGGTCGGGGTGGCGCAGCAGTGCCGTGGCCGCCAGGTCGTGGGGGCTCGGTTCGGTCAGCCGGCGGAACTCGGCGGGGCCGGCGCAGGTGTGCTCGCTCATTTCGAGAGCCCGGACCGCCTCTTCGGCCGCGTCGGGCGCGGTGAGCAGGTGGGCGGCCCAGCTGGCGACGACCTCGTCCACCCAGCTCCGCCAGGCCAGGTCCTGCGGATCGGCCGCCACGTGGCCGCGGGCCCCTGTGAGCGCGTCGAGGCGTGCCGAGCCACCGGGGCCGACCAGGGCCACCAGGGCGGCGTCCAGGTCCGTGGGGTAGCGCAGCCACGTGGCGACGGTGACGGCCTGGCGGGCCTGCGCCTCGGCCAGGGCCGCGGTGAGCGCGCCGCCGCCCGCGGGGAACGCGCGGGTCAGCCACTGGGTGGTGGCGGAGATGAGCGGGGCAAGGTCTGCGGGCATCGGCGCGTCCCCTCGGGTGCTGGATCGCCGTGCAGACTACTGCGCCGCCGCGCGGTGCCCGTATGACGCAGGGCACGTTCGGTCCGTGGTGTGCGTCATGGGGTGCCGCCAGGAAGGCACGCGGCCGTCGAAGGCCGGAGCACGAAGAAGCAGCGGGCCCATCGGCCCGGAACGACTGGGAGAGCACATCATGAGTGATCCGCGCCCCCTTCCCGGGCAGGACGAGTCCTTCTGGATGGAGAGCACCGACGCGCCGGAGCACACGCCGTTGACCGAGGACATCGAGGTGGACGTCGCCGTGGTCGGCGGTGGCATCGCCGGCCTCAGCACCGCGTGGGAGCTGGCCCGGGCCGGGCGCAGCGTCGCCGTGCTGGAGGCCGACCGCATCGCCTCCGGGGTCACCGGCTACACCACGGCCAAGGTGTCCGCGCTCCAGTCCCTGGTCTACGACAGGCTGCGGGGGACCAGGGGTGCGGAGGCGGCCAGGCTGTACGCGGCGTCGCAGCAGGACGCGGTGGACAGGGTGGCGGCGATCGTCGAGGAGCTGCGGATCGCGTGCGACCTGGAGCGGGTGAGCGCTTACACCTACGCGGCCGGGGCGTCGTCGCGCCACGCGGTCGAGGCGGAGGCGCGCGCCGCCGCCGAGGCGGGACTCGATGCCGCGTACGTCACGGAGACGGAGCTGCCGTTCGCGGTCGGCGGGGCGGTCCGGGTGACCGGCCAGGCGCAGTTCCACCCGCGCAAATACCTGCTGGCGCTGGCCGGGGACCTGCTGGCGCGAGGTGGCCGCGTCTTCGAGCGCAGCCGGGTCACCGGTCTGTCGGAGGGCACGCCGTGCCGGGTGACGACCGAGGCCGGGCGGACGGTGACGGCGCGGGACGTGGTCGTCGCCACGCATTACCCGGTCTTCGACCGCGCGATGCTGTTCGCCCGGCTCTCGCCCCGTCGGGAGCTGGTCGTCGCCGCGCCGATCCCGTCGGACCTGGCGCCGAAAGGCATGTACATCACGGAGGACGAGGGGAAGCGTTCAGTGCGCTCCACTCCGCTCGACGACGGTCGGCGGCTGCTGATCGTGACCGGGGAGAGTTTCACGCCGGGCACCGGGGATGCCGGGGAGGGGTTCCGGCGGCTGGATGCGTGGATGCACGAGCGGTTCGCGGTGGGCCCGACCGCCTACCGGTGGGCGGCGCAGGACAACGACCCCAGCGACACGGTCCCTCTCATCGGGCCGTTCCACGCCGGCGCCCGTCACACCTATGTGGCCACCGGCTTCGGCGGCTGGGGCATGACCGCCGGCGTCCTCGCCGGCCGCCTCCTGACCTCGCTGATCACGAAGTCCGGTCCCGCGCTGCCGTGGGCCGGCCTCTACGACCCGCGGCGCCTGGCGAGTGCGCTGCGTGAGGCGCCGTCGCTGCTGAGCGCGCAGGCGGAGGTGGCGAAGCACTTCGTCGGCGACCGGCTGCGCGTGACCCACCTGGACTCGGTCGGCCAGGTCCCGCCGGGTACGGGCGCGGTGGTGCGGGTGAAGGGGCGTCGTTGCGCTGTCTACCGCGATCCGGACGGCACGGTGCGGGCGGTGTCCGCGCGCTGCACCCACCTGGGTTGTCTGGTGGCCTTCAACGAGGCGGAGACCGCGTGGGAGTGCCCGTGCCACGGCTCGCGCTTCGCCGTCGACGGCACGGTCCTCCAAGGCCCGGCGGTCCGGCCCTTGGAGGCGATGGGCCCCGTCGAGGACGACGAGCAGGAGCGGCGCTCCTGACGCCGCGCCCCGGGGGCCCCAGGTCTCAGCGCCGCGCCATGTAGAGGTTGAACGCCTTGTGCAGGACCTTGTTGAGCGGGTAGTCCCACTCCCCCACGTACTCGGCCGCCTCCCCGCCGGTGCCGACCTTGAAGCGGAGCAGACCGAGCAGGTGGTTGCTCTCGTCCAGCGTGTCGGTCGTGCCGCGGAAGTCGTAGACGCGCGCGCCCATGGCGTGGGCGTCGCGGATCATCTGCCACTGGATGGCGTTGTTGGGCTGGACCTCGCGCTTTCGGCTGGTGGAGGCGCCGTAGGAGTACCAGACGTGCTGCCCGACGGTGAGCATGGTGGCGGCGGCCAGTACCTCCCCGTCGTGCTCGGCGAGGTAGAGCCGCATGCGGTCGGGGTTCTCGGCGGTCAGGGCCTTCCACATGCGCTGGAAGTACTCCGGCGGGCGGGGGGTGAACCGGTCCCGGGCGGCGGTCTCGGTGTAGAGCGCGTAGAAGGTGTCGAGGTCGGCGTAGTCGCCCTGGACGACCTTGACGCCGGCCTTCTCGGCCTTCCTGACGTTGCGGCGCCACAGCTGGTTGAATCCGCGCTGGATGTCGTCCAGGGAGCGGTCGGCGAGGGAGAGCTGGAAGACGTAGCGCGGCTGTCCGGCGGCGAATCCGTCCTCGCTGTCGCCGCCGGACTGCTGCCAGCCCAGGGAGCGCAAGCGGTCCACGAGGGCGAAGGCGCGGGGGTTTTGGGTGGTGGGTTCGACCTCGCCCAGCCGGTGGGCCCGGGGGTCGGCGATCGCGTCCTTCACCGTGGCCGCGTCCCAGCGCCGTGCGACGACGGGCGGCCCCATCCTGACGCTGAACACGCCCTGCGCCTTGAGGTGGCCCAGCAGCGGTTTCAGCCACCGGCCCAGCTCGTCGTCGTACCAGTCGATGACCGGGCCCTCGGGCAGGTAGGCGAGGTAGCGCCTGAGCTTCGGCAGCGGGCGGTACAGCACCAGAGCCGCGCCGATGACGCGGTCCTCGCCGTCGACCCATCCGAGGCTCTCCGCCCGCCAGTCGGGTTTCACCCCGCCCCAGGACGGAACCTGCATATGGCTCGCCGACGGCAGGCCGTCGATGAACGCCGTGTGTTCGTCCCGGCTGATCGTCCTCAAGCGGAGGTCCATCGGCTGCTCCTCGTCCACGGGCCGCGATCTTCTGGCAGCGTACTGGCGCACGTCCCTGCCGACGACGCGAGCGTTTCGCGGGGCGCGGCGGGTCCGTCCGCGCGATGCCGGTCCCGCGCGGGCGGGGTACGGGCCCGGCGGGCCCGCGGCCCCGCCCCGGACACCGCGCGTTCGGGCGACGTCACCGGCGGGGCAGCGCCGAGGCCGGGACCAGGCCGAGCGCGGCGAGGGCCGCCACCGCCAGCGCCTGGCCCATGGCGGAGCCCGACATGGCCCGGGCGGCTTCCGCCGGGGCCGCGCCGGCGGAGGAGGCAAGGGGCATCAGGCCGGCGACGACGGCGATCCCAAGGGTCGGACCCACGTTCATGGCCGTCTGTTTGAGTCCGCCGATGACACCGGCGTACCCGCGTGGCGCGTCGCCGACGACGGTGCCGGTGGAGGTGACCAGCGCGGCGGCGAAACCGGCGCCCAGCACCGCGAAGAGCGCGCCGGTCTCCGGCCAGGAACTGGCCGGAGACAGCCGGGAGAGGCCGACGACGGCGAGGACGACGCCCGCCTGTCCCGCGACGGCGGTGCGGCGCGGCCCGAATCTGCGGACCCCGGCCGCGGCGGCCGGCGCTCCGATGATCATGAGCGCGGTCAGCGGGAGGACGCGCAGACCGGTGGTGAGCGGGTCGGGGCCGAGCCGCCGCTGCAGGAAGAACGTGGCCACGAACAGCGCGCCGAACATCCCTGCCCAGGTGACGAGCAGGAGCGCCATCGACGCCATCACCGGCACCGAACGCGTCACCTCCGCGGGGACGGCCGGTGGCGGAGCGGCCTCGTACGAGGTGCCGGTCCCGCGTTCCGCGTTCTCGTCCCGGTCGCGGCCGACGAGTTCGGCCAGGTGCGCGAACAGCGGGAGGGTGGACTCGCGCAGCCGGAGCGATGCGGAGCCGCCGGGGCCCCTCCTGGCGCCGGCCACCCGAATGGCGGGTGGCCGGGAGCCGGAGGACAGTGGGAGAGAGGGCGGAACGGGGCGGAAGGTGTTCCGCCCGGACAGGCCCCCTCTCTCCCCTCTCCCCCCCCGACAAGCTCCGTGTGAGGAACTCATGGCGACCAGCGAAAGCGTCAGCGGCTCCCGGCTGGAAAGCGGCACTTCTGCCCGAGGGACGACCACGATCGCGGACAACGTGGTCTCCACCATCGCCGGCATCGCGGTGAGGGAGACGGACGGTGTCCATTCCGTCGGCAAGGTCCCTTCGCGCGCACTGGGTGCCGTCAAGGACAAGGTCTCCGGCTCCGACGACCCGGGGCGGGGCGTCAAGGTGGAGGTCGGCGAGAAGCAGACCGCCGTCGATGTCGACATCGTCGTCGACTACGGCATCCCCATCCTGGAGGTCGCCCGCAACATCCGTACGCACGTCACGGACGCGGTCGAGACGATGACCGGTCTCGAAGTCGTCGAGACCAACATCACCGTCACGGACGTCCACGTGCCCGGTTCGGACGACGACGAGGACGAAGACGGGTCGTCCGAACGCACCTCGCGCGTCCGATGAGACCGTGGGGTGGGTGCCGGGGCCTGGCTTGGAACCAGGCCCGAGGCCCTAGTCCTCGGTGAGAATGCCTTCGCGGAGCCTTCCGAGTATGCGGGCGATGAGACGTGAGACGTGCATCTGGGACAAGCCCAGCCGTTCACCTATCTGGGACTGCGTCATCTCCTGCCCGAAGCGCATCTCGACGATGGCGCGCTCCCTGTCGTCCAGTGTCCCGAGCAGGGGCGCCAGGGCGTGCAGGTTTTCGACCAGTTCGATGCCCGGGTCGCACTCGCCGGTGATGTCCGCGTGGGTGCGGCTCACCCCGCTGGGGCTGTCGGTCTCCGCTCCGTCGAGGGGCACGTCCAGCGAGTGCGCGGTGTAGCCGTTGGAGGCGACGAGGCCCTCGATGACCTCCTCGTCGCTGATGCCGAGCCGTTCGGCGAGCTCGGCGACGGTGGCTTCCCGGCCCTGTGTGGTGGCCAGTTCCTCCTTGGCCTTGGCGAGGGTGACCCTCAGTTCCTGGAGACGCCTCGGTACGTGGACGGACCATGTCGTGTCCCGGAAGAAACGCTTGATCTCCCCCACGATGTAGGGGATCGCGAACGAGGTGAACTCGACTTCCCGGGTGAGCTCGAAGCGGTCGATGGCCTTGATCAGCCCGATGGTTCCCACCTGGATGATGTCTTCCATCTGGCCGTTGCCGCGGTTGCGGTACCGGGCGGCCGCGAAATGGACCAGGGTGAGGTTCATCTCGATCAGGGTGTTGCGGGCGTACTGGTACTCCGCCGTGCCTTCTTCGAGAATCTGCAGCCGGTCGAAGAACAGTTTGCTGAGGGCGCGGGCGTCCTTGGGCGCCACCTTCAGTGGATCAGCGATCTCCGGGAGTTCCGCCGGCGCACCTGTTGTGGTCCCCGGTACCTGCACAGATACGGATATCGACATCGCGATCATTCCCCTTCCGTCGGACAGCGCCTGCTTCGCCTGCGCGAAGCTGCGACTACCCGGAGCCATGCGTTCCACACCCCCTGCGGACAAATGCCGTGCCGCCGCCGGTCTCTGACACGGCAGCGGCGGCGGGGAGAGAGGGGAAACGGGGGGTCCTGTCAGCGCGGCGGGTAGGGCGCGTCGCCGAGGACCCGGGCGAGGTGGGCGGCGTTGACGGCCATCTGGTGGGTGGTGGACCTGACGGCCTCCGGTGTCTCCTCCAGGTCCTGGTAGTCGGTCCCGTGCTGGGCCTCTCCGACCCAGTAGCTCACCGCTCCGGGGGCCAGGGTGAAGCCCAGGTCGTTGAGGCCCTGGAAGACGTCGGCGCTCACCTTGTGCGCCCCGTCCTCGTTGCCGACGACAGCGACCATGCCGACCTTGCCATAGGGCAACTGGCGTCCCCCGTCATCGGTTTCGGAGATGTCGGCGTCCAGCCGCTCCAGTACGCGCTGGCACAGGCTCGACGGATGCCCGAGCCAGATCGGGGTGGCGATCAGCAGGATGTCCGCCGCCAGCACCTTCTCGCGCAGCTGGGGCCACTCGTCCCCGTCCCCCATGTCCGGGGCGACGCCCGGCCGGACGTCGTGGTCGGCGATCCGCACGGTTTCCCCCCGCACACCCAGGTCGGAGAGCTCGGCCAGGATCTGGTCGGCCAGGAGCTGGCTGCTCGACGGCTTCGGGGACGGCGAGAGGGTGCAGACGAGCGCGAGTGCTCGGGTCATGGTGGGTCTCCTTCGGCGTGGGGGTCCTTTTCCACTATGGGTGTTCCACGTGCTGTCCGCCCGCCACAACAGGGCGGTGAGATCACCTTCCCGGCCTTCCGCAAGAAAGTCATGAACTCTCCGGGAATACAGACCGGAGGCCGGGGCATGTGAAGCTTCGGAGGTTGATACCCATGGTTCCCATCATTCTGGTTCTTCTGCTCGCTCTCATTCTCTTCGGGGCCGGCTTTGCCCTGAAGGCTCTGTGGTGGATAGCCATTGCTGTCCTCGTGGTGTGGCTGCTCGGCTTCGTCGTACGCCCGACGAGCGGCGGCGGAAAGCGCGGCCGCTGGTATCGCTGGTAATTGAGTTCCACAGCTTCACATAATTGGGGCTGGGTCACGACGTGCACGTCGTGACCCAGCCCCATTCATTTTCTCGCTTTTGTGTGTAGCGCCCGGCACGCCGGGCACGCGGAGTTACGAGAAAAACGAAGTCTCGACGAAGGAGCCGTTTCATGAGTGACAACATCTGGGGCTACCAGCCGACCGCAGGCCACACCGCGGGAGCCGACCTGATCGGATTCAAGGTCGAGGCCGCCGACGGGAGCATCGGCAAGGTCGACAAGCACTCGGACGAAGTCGACTCCTCGTACCTGGTGGTGGACACCGGTGTCTGGATCTTCGGCAAGCACGTCCTGCTGCCGGCCGGCACCGTGCGCAGCGTCGACCCGGACGAGCGCAAGATTTTCGTCGACCTCACCAAGGACCAGATCAAGAATTCGCCCGAATTCGACAAGGAAAAGCACACCGACGACCCGGGATATCACGAGCAGATCGGCGGCTACTACCACGGCCACCGCCGCGTCTGATCATTTCGTACGCAAGAGCCCGCACGTGAAAAGGAGGGGTCGGCCGGGAATTCCCGGCCGACCCCTCCTTTTCACGTGTCGTGCGTTCACTCGGCCAGGACGGAGTCGTCCTCGATGCGTGCCCCCGGCAACTGGTAACGGGCCGCTATGAGTGCGGCGTCGACATCCTGGGTGCCCGTCGAGAGGCACAGCGAGTACGCCACGTCGTCCATCCGCCGGCGGGCCACCGCGCTGCCGTCCTCGCCGTGCAGCAGTTTCAGCGCCTCGTATTCCCTGACCAGCCCCCACAGCACTACGGGATGAGCCAACAGCACGGCGGTCCTCCTCACAAGACGGAACACTTTTCTCGCCCCGTCTGCCCGGCAATCGCACCGGCATGCGCGGGCACTCCCCGCGCTCGCACGACCGCACAAGGCCGGATCATCCGAATGGCGGCCCGAACTGGCACCGACAGACCCTCGGGCGGTTGGCTTGTCGCAGCGCGCACACCTCCGCCGGACGGGTGGTGCCCCACGACGCGCTCCCCCACCAGTGACGGCGAGCAGCTTCTGCACGGCTTCCTGGCTCAGGTGCACGCCACCGCGCCGACCAATCTGCCCGTGCTGGTCAACGGGTACGCCGCGCTGCTGGGGCTGCGGCGGGTCGTGGTCTACCTCGTCGACCTCCAGCAGCAACGCCTGACTCCGCTCCCCGGCACTGCGCATCGAGACCACCGACACCGACACGCTCATCGCATGGCTTCCGCTCGTGGACGGGGTGGAGCGGCTGGGCGTCATCGGTGTCCAGATGGAAGCGCTGGACAAGACGCGGCTGGAGCGGTGCAACAGTCTCGCGTCCATCCTCGCGATGGCCATCACGTCGAAACGCGCGTTCAGTGACCGCTTCGTGCAGCGGGCCCGCACCGAGGCCATGACGCTGCCCGCGGAAATGCTGCGGGCCCTTACCGCCGCGTGCGGCGGGCGAGGACCGCGCGCTGTCCACGGCGGTTCTGGAACCGGCCTACGAGCTCGGCGGGGACGCCTTCGACCACTCGCTGACGGAGTCCACGCTGCACGCCGTGATCCTCGACGCGATGGGCCACAATCTCGCCTCGGGGATGACCAGCGCCATCGCCATGGCCGGCTGCCGCAGTGCCCGCCGCAACGGGTCGGGGCTGCGGGAGCTCGTCAAGACCGTCGACGACGTCCTGTCCGAGTGGCTGCCCGACCAGTTCCGCACCGGCATCGCGCTGCAACTGGACGTGTCCAGCGGAATCCTGAGCTGGGTCAACTGCGGCCACCCGCCGCCCCTGCTGATCCGGGACCAGCGCGTACTGGACAACGCCCTCGACCGCCCCAGCGAACCCCCCCATGGGCACCCCCGGCACGATCTCCCGGACGGAGCGGGTCGTGCACGAGGTGCCCTTGCAGCCGGGCGACCGCATCCTGCTCTACACGGACGGTGTGACCGAGGCCCGCATGGCGGACGGCATCCAGTTCGGGCCGAACCGCTTCACGGCCTCCGTCATCCGGGCCACCGCTGCCGGAGAGCCCGCCTCGGAAGCCCTCCGGCAGCTCATCCACACCATCCGGGAGTCCCAGCACGACAGGCTGAGCGACGACGCCACCATCCTGATGCTGGAACGACGTCAGACTCCCCCGGCCGGTTAGCGCTCAGACTCCGCAGCGCGGCACGCTCTCGTTCCAGGTGCGGGAGAAGACCCGGCGGCCGTTCTCGTAACCGTCCAGGGTGGCGTCCACGTGGAAGGCGGTGTCGTCCGAGGTCAGGATGGTGCGGGTCTCCACGCGTACGTCCCAGTCCGGGCGCCGGAACCGCATGGTCCAGGCGGACTCGCCGCGCACCGACCCGAAGTCGTCCGCGACGGACGTGTACTTCTCGCAGGCGCGCAGCCCCACCTCGATGCCGTTCTCCTCGAACCGCTGGAGTCCCCGGTCCTTCACGATGTCGAGCGCGGAGTGGTAGTCGACGAGGTTCCTCGACACGGTCCACGCCTGTTCGGGTTCGGTCAGCTGGGTGACCTCGGGGGGCTCGCACCCCTCGGGCTCACCGAAGGGCACCCGCGGCATCTCGTCGGGGGCCTCGGCCGGGCGGATCGGCAGCGTGAGGCCGCTGCCGCTCTCGTGGACGCTCAAGCAGGCCGGTGCGGCGACCGGCCAGACCAGCGGCCAGTACGAGGTGGAGAGCGACAGGCGGATGCGGTGGCCCGCCGGGAAGACCTGGGCGACGCCGTTGAGGGGGACCCGGACGCGGTACTTCTCGCCGGGCTCCAGCGGCTCGGGCCGGCCGGTGCCCGAGCGGTGGGCGAGGTTGAGCACCCCGTAGGTGACCCGGGTGGCGCGGCCGTCGGGCGCCACGTCGGACAGCCGCACGGCGACCTGGGCGGACTCCCTGGACGCGGACACCAGCAGGTCCACGGAGGGCGCGCCGAGGATCTCCACGCGGTCCGCGAGCGGCTCGGTCTCGAAGACGAGCGAACCGCCGTCCTCCTCCCGCTGGTCGTAGGGCAGGTCCGGCGGGGCGTTGTACGACGCCCACTTCCCGGCGAACTGCCCGACGGACAGGGGCGACTGGACGGTGTGGACGCGTTCCGCCGCCTGCCCTCCCCCGGCTTCCGCCTGCTCGCCGGCGCCGCACACGATGCGGTGGTCCCGCAGCGGATGGACCACCTCATCGATGTGCGGGGACGGCCAGCTCGGCTCCCCGACCCAGCGGCCGGGGCGTTCCTGGTACGAGGTGGAGGGCGGCACGCTCTCCTGCATCCATGCCTGGATCATGGGCCCTTCCATGACGCCGTTCTCGACGCCCTTGAGCCAGTGGTCCCACCAGCGGACGACCTCCTGGAGGTAGCCGATGGCCGGTCCCGGCTCGCCGAGGTGGGGCAGTTTGTGCGACCAGGGCCCGATCAGGCCCTTGCGCGGTACGTCGACGCGGCTCAGGAGGCGGGTGACGGCGTTGGAGTACCCGTCGGCCCAGCCGCTTGAGGCGAGCACGGGACAGCGCAGCGCCCCGTAGTCCTCACTGAGCGAGGCGTGGCGCCAGTAGTCGTCGCGTTCCTGGTGGCGCAGCCACTCGAGGACCCAGGGGCGCGCGGAGTCCAGCCGTTCGTGCCACATGCCGCGCCAGCTCTCGCCGACGGCGGCCGGGTCGGGCGGGCAGGTGGAGTAGGCGAACATGGTGCCCGCCTCGGCCAGGTTGTCGGAGAGCATGGCGCCGCCGACGTAGTGCATGTCGTCGGCGTACCGGTCGTCGGTGAAGGACGCGATGACGATGGCGCCGAGGCTCGGGGGCCGGCGGGCGGCGACCTGGAGGGCGGCGAAGCCTCCCCAGGAGATGCCCATCATTCCGGTGGTGCCGTCGCACCAGGGCTGCGCGGCGAGCCAGGCGAGCACCTCCTCGGCGTCACGCTGTTCCTGTTCCAGGTACTCGTCCAGCAGGACGCCCTCGGATTCGCCGGTCCCCCGCAGGTCTACGCGCGCGCAGGCGTAGCCGTGGCCTGCGATGTAGGGGTGGTGGATGGCGTCGCGGGTGGAGGTCAGGTCGTTCTTCCGGTAGGGAACGGCCTCCAGGATCGCGGGGACCGGTTGCCGGTCGGATGTGGTGGGCCGCCAGATCCTCGCCGACAGCCGGACCCCGTCCGACATGGTGATGGTGACGTGGTCCTCTTGCTGCACCGCGTACGGCAGTCGGTCGACGTGTCGCATACCTGTGCTCTGCTCCTTTCTGCTTGCCGGCCCTGTTCACGACGACTTGACGTCGCGGCCGCCCGGTGCGGTCTCGTCGAAGGTGAGGCCCAGGGCGGCGACGCACTGGTCGTACTTGCGCCGCAGTCCTTCCTCGTCGTCCGCTCCGGTGAAGATGTGGGCGATCTCGTAGCTGTAGCTGTCCTGCCCGGGGACGGTGGAGAGCTTCTGCCCCTCGGACGGCACGACGTCGATGCGTACGCCCGGTATGTCGCGTTCGATGGCCGCGATCCTCTCAGGGGTGGGCACCTCGTGCACGGTTCCCTCGCCGAACCAGCGGTAGTACCACTTGGCGGCCAGGCGGTAGGGGCCCTTCCCGCTGGGTGTCACGGGGTCCTCGCCCAGTGCGAGGCGGATCATCCGGTGATGGTTGGGGACGCCGTCGACGTAGTGGAACAGCTCCGCGTGGGACTGGGAGTGCCGGGGGTTGATCTCCAGCAGACTGATCTTTTCGGTCTGCGGGTCGTAGAAGTACTCGATGCTGAAGGTCGCCGCGTCCATGCCGATCTGCCGGATGGTCCGCTCGCTCACCTCGTGCAGCTGGTGGATCACGGAGGGCGGCAGGGTGCTCGGGTACTGGTGGCGCAGGAAGGAGGACGAGCCGGGGTAGTTGATCGAGTCGAGCACCCCGTAGACCGTGACGTCGCCGTTGTTCGCGTAGCCCTCCACGGCGACCTGGATGCCGGTCATGGCTTCCTCGGCGAGACAGACCTGTCCGCCCACGCCCTCCATCTCGGGGGGCAGGTCGAGCAGATCGAGCACCGCGTCGAAGGGCCTGCCGACCCGGCCGATGCCCTCTCGGATCGTGTCGACGGCGGTACGGAACTCCGCCATGTCCTTGACGCCGTACGCGAGCTCGGAGGAGTAGGCGAGGGCCGGCTTGAGCCACATGGGAAAGCTCACCCCTTCGGGCGGCTGCGGGTCGGCGCTGCCGAGGTCCACCCGGCCGAAGGGGGGGTAGGCGTCGATGACCTTCTGCTGTTCCAGCCGGCTCCAGTACTTGTGCTCGCACTTGACGACGGATTCGAGGCTGGTGGTGCGGGTGCCGTACTCGCTGCCGAGCATCGGGACGAGCGTGCTGACGGGGAAGTCCCAGTAGCCGACGATCGCGTCGATGCTGCCCTCGTGTGCGTCGAGGATCGCGCGGGCCCGGCCCATCAGGTCGGAGACCGACACCTCACCCCCTTGCAGCTCCTCGATGGTCAGCAGGGGGTGGAAGCGGTAGGTGTCGGCGTCCGGCACGGCGTTCAGTGTCGGCAGGTTCGCCTCGTCGAGACCGAGTACGAAGATGTTCTTGGGCTGTGGGGACACGCGTCGTCCTTTCGTGGGGTCCACCGCGCGTACCCTCCATCGGCCGGATCAATGGCGGCGGCCCGCCCCGACGCCTTGGCACCTGCGAACGTGAGGGGCGTGTCCGCCTCACATTCCCAGGTGCTGTTCCGTCGAACCACCGGTAGCTGACATGGACTACGGGAACCAGGGACGGTCACGATCATGAGCACACCATCCGAGCCGGGCGACGAGCGGTCCGAGGCGCGGTCGGATCCGAGCCTGAGCGCGGTCATCGGCGAGCGCCGCCAGCTGATCAACCTCGCCTACCGGCTGCTGGGCTCGCTGGCCGAGGCGGAGGACGCCGTGCAGGAGGCATACGCCCGCTGGTACGCGATGTCACGGAGTCAGCAGGAGGCCATCGAGTCCCCCGGGGCCTGGCTGACGACGGTGGCCAGCCGCGTATGCCTGGACGTGCTCGGTTCGGCGCGGGTCAGGCGCGAGCGCTACGTCGGCGAGTGGATACCCGAGCCGCTGCCCGACCGTACCGAGTGGATCGGCGGGCGCGCCGCGGGCGCCGGGGACGCACCGGCGGACCCCGCGGACCGGGTCACCCTGGACGAGTCCGTGAACATGGCGTTCCTCGTCGTGCTGGAGTCGATGACACCGGCCGAGCGGGTGGCGTTCATCCTGCACGATGTCTTCCGCTACCCCTTCGCCGAGGTCGCCGGCATCATCGGCCGGAGCGCCCCGGCCTGCCGGCAGCTGGCCTCTTCGGCCCGCCGGCGCCTTCGCGACGCGCGGGCCGAAACGGGTCCCTCGGCGGAGCAGGCCGGTCTGGTGCGGGACTTCAAGGAGGCGTGGGAGGTCAAGGACATCGAGGCCCTGGTCGGCCTGCTCGACCCGGAGGCCGCGATGATCACCGACGGCGGCGGCCTGGCCGGGGCGGCCCTGCGCCCGGTGGAGGGCGGCGAGCGCGTCGCCCAGTACCTGGTCCACTTCGCGGAGAAGGTTCCCGGGCTGGTGCTCCTGGAGCGGACGGTCAACGGCCGGCCCGGTCTGGTCGCCCAGCACGCGGGCACCACCGTCACCGTGGCCGCGTTCGGTCTCACTGGGGACCGTGTGCACCGGATCTGGGCGGTCCGCAACCCGGAGAAGCTCCGGCCCTGGCCCGGGAACGGCCCCGGCGCCGGCGCCGGCGGAACCTCTCAGTCGTGGGGCGGATAGGTCGGAAGGCCGTCGCGGACCCGCGCGTCCTTGTTCAGGACCGCGGGCCGTGTAGACGTGGGCGACAGGATGTCGACCACCTCCGCGCCCGCGACGATCAGCGCGTCGGTGATCAGCCTGCGGTGGCAGCGCCACGGCACGGCCTCGCTGCACATGATCGCCGGCCTTTCGTGCTCGGCGAGCTCCAGCAATGCGTCGAGACCTTCCCGGAATGCGTCCGTCGCCATGTAGTCGGCGTAATCGCGGAAGGCTTTGACCCGCCAGGCGCCATTCACGCTCGGCACCCCCTTCGGGGTGTGGCGCCGGCCGCCGAGCTTCGGCATCCACCGATAGCCGATGTCGGGTGGAAGGGAATCGATGATTTCCTGCTGGTTCCATTGCGGGAGCCTTCTCGATGACGGGTAGGAACGCACGTCGGCCAGGCAGGTGACGTCGTTCGCGCGCAGAAGCTCCAGCATCTCGTCGAACTCGCGGGTCGAATGCCCGATCGTGCAGATCCGGTTCACCACGCCACCTCGCCCAGGTCACCGCCCGCCCGGTCAGGTCTTCTTCAGCGCACTGCCCTTGTGCATGGCGGTGTGATCGGTCTTGTCGCTCTTGATCTCGTACTGCGGTTCTTCCGGGCTGGCGCGCCGGGTGCGCCCCTTGAATTCGACGTCGCGGGTGTGCTTCCTGGTGATGACGCCTTCGACGTGTCCGGCTTCGGAGTTCCATCGCACATGGTCCCCGACTGCGAAATCCTTCATGGTCCGGCTCCCTTTCTCTTCTCATCTCTTCTCGTCGTGCGCGGGACCGGTTCAAGGCCATGGTCCCATCCGCCCTGGGTACGCTCATTTCGAAGGGCCCGCCACCGGGCGAGCCCCGGAGAACGTCGGCCAGGGACGTGGAAGCGGGTCGAGCATGTGCACCGCCGAGGATTACCCCGTACGGGCCGCGGCCCACTCCCACACGCTGGCCGGCCTCGACGGGGAGCTGATCCGGTGCCGCGCCTGCCCCCGCCTCGTGGAGTGGCGGGAGGAGAGCGCCCTCGCCAAACGTGCCGCGTACCGCGACTGGGAGTACTGGGGGCGCCCCGTACCCGGTTTCGGGCCTTCCGACGCCTCCTTGATGATCACGGGCCTCGCGCCCGCCGCGCACGGTGCGAACCGGACGGGCCGGATGTTCACCGGCGACCGGGCCGGCGACCTCCTGTACGCCACGCTGTACGAGCTCGGTCTCGCTTCCCGGCCCACGGTGACGCATGCGGGTGACGGTCTCGAACTGTTCGGGGTCAGGGTCACCTCGCCCGTGCACTGCGCGCCGCCCGCCAACCGCCCGACTCCCGGCGAGCGGGACACCTGCCGGCCCTGGCTGGCCCGCGAGTTCCAGCTGCTGCGGCCGACGGTGCGCTCCGTCGTCGTGCTGGGCGGCTTCGGCTGGCAGGCTGCCCTCGCCGCCCTGGAGCAGGCCGGCCGGCAGGTGCCCCGGCCGCGCCCGGTGTTCGGCCACGGGGTCCGCACGACGCTGGCCCCGGCCGACGGGGCGGGCGACGCGCTGACGGTGTTCGGCTGCTACCACGTGAGCCAGCGCAACGTCTTCACCGGCCGGCTCACGGCGGCGATGCTCCGGGACGTGCTCGCGGAGGCGGCGGAGAGGGCCGGGCTGCCCGTCGTGCGGCCCGCCCCGAAGTGAGCGGGGACCGCAGGGATGCGGCCGGCCCCCGCCGGGACGATTCCGCGAGATCAACAGGTTCGGGCCGCCGAAAATCGAGCAGCCGTCCGTTATGGGCTCACTCTCACGCACCCCCGCCACCCCCTCACCGTCCGAGCGCGCGCTCCGTCCACGGGGCCGCAGGACCGCCGGAGAAGCTCACACGCTCCGCCGGCGCCTCCTCGCACCGGTCGCGATGATGTCGTTCGCTCTCGTCGCGGCGGGCTGCGGCGGCACCTCGTCCTCCGACGACCCGACCGGGGCGGCGGCCCACACCGCGGGCACCGGCTCCCCGCAGAGCTCGGCGGCCCCGCCCGGCCCGGCCTCCTCGGCCCCCGCCGAGCCGCCGGCCTCCCCCGGCACCACGAAGACCACGGCGGCCGGCGCCACCGCCGGCTCCGGCTCCGGCTCCGGCTCCGGCTCCGCACGGTGCACGGCCGAGGGCCTGACCATGAGTGTGCGGCGCGCCGACGCGGGGGCGGGCCACCTCTACTACCGGCTGACCTTCGTGAACAAGTCCGCGCGCTCCTGCACCCTGAACGGCTTCCCCGGGGTGTCCCTGATCAAGCGTGACGGCAGCGTCATCGGCGTACCGGCCAAGCGCGACGGCGCGTCGCACGGGCGGACGGTCATCGCCCCGGGCAAGGCGGCGAACGCCACGCTGCAGACGCTCAACCAGCACATCAACGGATCCGGCTGCTGGGACCGGGCCGACTACCTCCGGGTGTACCCGCCCGGTTCAAAGGAGGCGCTCACCCTGCGCGACCCGCAGCTCCGCATCTGCGGCGACCGCTTCACGACCACCTCCGTGGGGGACTGACCAGCGCCGGAGGCGACCGGTCAGGAATCGAGAAGCACGCTCCCCGAGCCGGAAACAGCCTCGACGCATGATCTCCCTCGCACACATCACCCTTGAGGCCGAGGACCCGGCCGCCGCCCTCCGCTTCTACAGGGCGGCCTTCGCCCTGGACTCCCGGATCCGGACGCGGGCCACGGAAGAACCGACGACCGGCTTCCGCGGCTACACGCTCTCGCTCACCGTCGCCCAGCCGGCCACCGTGAGAAGTCTCATCGGCGCGGCGATCGACGCCGGGGCCACGCCGGTGAAGCCCGCCGCCAAGTCCTTCTGGGGCTACGGCGGCGTCGTACGGGCGCCAGACGGCGCACTGTGGAAGGTCGCGAGCTCGGCGAAGAAGGACAAGGGCCCCGACACCGGGAAGATCGACCAGTTCGTGGTCCTGCTCGGGGTCGAGGACATGGTCGCGAGCAAGCAGTTCTACATCGGCCGCGGCTTCACCGTCGGCAAGAGCTACGGGCGCAAGTACGTCGAGTTCACGACGCCGGCGAGCGCGGTCAAGCTGGCCCTCTACCCGCGCCGCGCCCTCGCCAAGGACGCCGGTGTGCCGCCGGAGGACACCGGCTCGCACCGGCTCGTCATCGGCGGCGGCAGCGACTCCTTCACCGACCCGGACGGCTTCGCGTGGGAGACTGCCGCGCAGTAGACCACCGGGGGAAGAGGCAGGCATGGCGCTTGTGGTCACGTGCCCGGAGACCGAGGACGCCGAGGCGCTGGGGCGCGTGCAGTTGGCGGCCTGGCTGGAGACGTACCCCAACGAGGCGGCGGGGATCGACGAGGCGTGGATCCGTGAGCATCGCGGCTCCGCCGCCTCCGCCGAGGGGACCGCCCGGTGGCACGAGTTCGTCACGACCGCGCGGCAGCGACCTGATCTGCTGTTCTGCCGGGTCGTGCGCTCGGGCGCGCAGATCGTCGGATTCCTCTGCGGCCGCCGGGACGAGGTGGTCGGCCTCGCGCCGATGTGTCCGCTGAACGAGGCGCGGGGCGCGGGGCCGACGGCCTGCTGACGCGTGAGTTCCTGGCCTGGGCGGGGGACATGCCCCTGCATCTGTGGGTCACCGAGTACAACGTGCGCGCGGTCCGCTTCTACGAGCGCCACGGGTTCCGGGTCGCGGGCAAGCGGGACCCGTGGCGCGGCCGGCTGCCGAACGTACGCATCGGTCCCCGGCGGACGGGGCCGGCGTCCGCGACGGCTGACCGGCGTCGGCGCGGCTGTACGGACGGCGCCTCGACCGCCCGTCCGCCGGCGCTCCGGTCGGCGGGGCCGTCGTCGACCCGGCGCACGGGCCCGGCAGGGCCGGCCCCGCGTCCTCGTTCCACCCCGGCCGCCCCGGGCCGCGGCGGACAGAACACCCCACGCGATCCTCCCCTTCCACGTGGGATCGTCCCGGTGCCCGGGTGCGGCCCGGAAACTCGCATGCCTCGCCCCGTGCGGTTCTGGGATCATGCCCGGATGTCCCACCCTTTCGACCCTCTGGTCATCCGGCACACCCACCGTCTGCCCGCCCCGTCCGGGCCCGCCGGGCAAGGCGACGTCGCTGCCCGGCAGTTCGACTCCGCGTTGATGTCCGTGGGCTTCAAGCTCTCGGCCGCCGTGCTGGAACATCTGTCGGCGCTTTCCGAGGACACCGTGGTCGCGACCGCCACACGCACGCTGGAGGTCGTGCGGCAGATGGTGGGCGACCACGTCCGGCACAACACGTACTTCCGTGACTTCCCCGCGGGCGTGCCGGACACCTTCGACTTCTGGCGGGAGTGCATCGCCGACGCGCTGCTGGACGGCACCTCGCGCGCGGGCACGGTCGAGCAGCTGCGCACGGGCGTGATCGACCTGCTGACCCTGCCGATGTACGGCAACTACCGGCACACGTACGCCGAGATGCTCGCCGCGCACAAGGAGTTGACGGCCGCCGCCGGCGACCGCGTGACGGTCCTGCACCTGGGCGGGACCTCCGACGAGGAGGTCACCGCGCTCTACCTCGCCCTCGCGGGCAGCAGCACCCCGCTGGGCGAGGAGGGCCTGCGCGACCTCGGCGTGCTGGCCGCGCACTGCGTGGACGGGCCGCAGCCGGAGTCCATACCCGTGCGGGAGAACAGGGCCGTCGTCAACGCCGGCCGTCTCGCGGCCGGCCGGGACCTCCTGCTGGACACCGTGACCGATGTGCTCCGCCTGGCCTGCGCGTTGAGCGACGGGGACGTGACGCTGGCGGAGCCGACCCGTTTCCGGTCGCTGTCGCGGCCGGTGCGCCGGGCGCTGATCGCCGGGCTCGACGCCGTGGTCGCGGCGGCTCCCGCCAAGCTCGCCGACGTCCCGGCCCACCGTGAGGCGTTCAAGCGTCTCGGGGAGCGGCTGCACCCGCACGAGTACCCGAACCGGCCGCATGCCGCCGAGGTCTTCGCCGTGGCCCGGGGCGAGCGGGAGGCCCGGTCCTTCGACAGCCGCGTCGAGGCGCTGCTCGGCGCCGACGACGTCACCGAAGCGGCGCGGCTGCTGTCCGCCGCCCCGGGCAAGCTGTTCCGCTCGCTGGACCGGCTGCTGCGCACGTGCCGTACCGACGAGGAACGCGAGGCCGTCGTGGCGGCCGCCGAGCAGGCCGCCCCGCAGGTGTCGGGCCGGGTCCTGCTGTCGGTCCGTGAGCACCTGCACAACCGGGGGCGGACGCCGGGCGGGCGCCGTGTCTTCGTCAACCAGCGCGCCCGTGCCTGGGTCGCCACCGACACCCGTCCGCCGGTGCCGCGGTCCGGCCGCGAACGCCTGATCGCCGCGCTGGACGCGGAGACGAGCCGTCGTCTGCCGGAGGCCGGGCACCTCCTGATCGACCCGGACGTCCTGGACGTGGCGCTCCCGCTCAGCGGCAAGTCGACGTCCGCGGGCCTCGGGGTGCTCCCCCGCGGTTCCCTCTCCCCCGTCGACGGGGAGCTGCTGCGCTTCTTCGTGTACTGGAAGCAGGCGAAGCACGACACCGACTTCGACCTGTCGGCGCTGGTGCTCGACGCCGACTACGAGACGGTGAGCTGGCTGTCCTACACCGCGCTCACCGAGATCGGGGGCGAGCACTCCGGTGACATCACGGAAGCGCCCGAGGGGGCCTCGGAGTTCATCAACCTGCGCCTGGGCGCCGTACGCGGTGACTTCGTCGTCCCGCAGGTCAACATCTTCTCCGGGGAGAACTTCGAGGCCGTCGAGGAGTCGTTCTTCGGGTTCATGACCCGTGACGCCGAGCAGGCGGGCCGGCCCTTCGAGCCGCGTACGGTCCGCATGAAGTCGGAACTGCGCGGACCGGGCAAGGTCGCCCTGCCGCTGGCGTTCCTGCGCGGGCCCGACGGCGGCTGGCGGGCCAGGTGGCTCCACCTGTACCTGGCGGGCAACCCGCACTCCAACCGCGTCGAGGGCAACCGGGTGTCCGTGGCGGCCCTGGTGCGCGGCATCGTCGAGCGCGACTACCTGACGGTCGGGTACCTCACCGGTCTGATGGCGGGACGCGGGGCGGCCACCACGCTGTGGGACGGGGTGACGGTCCCGGACGGCCCGGTCACGTACATCGGTCTGGAGCGCCCCGACGGTCTGCACCCGGACTCCGTGATCGTCACGCCGGAAAATCTGCGCGACCTGATCCTGGCATGACTGATAGCGTCGGTCGTGGCGAGGCCATGGAAGGACTTCCTTCTCACTCCTTGTAATGGTTCTAGTCCTTCCGCTTTCCTCGCCCCGACGTGACGCCGGGATGCCCGATGGCAACCCGGCGCAGTCATTTCGCCGGTGCTGCCGGCCGCCGCGCCCAGGGAGGTCGTGGATGACGTGGATGACGGGGGCGCTCGATCAGGACCAGGACCGACTCGCTCAGCCGGGGCAGCCGGGTGTCCGCGCCCGTGACCTCGCGCAGCGTCGGGGAGGGCTGGTTGGTGCGGGTGCTCATGGTGTGCCCTACGGCCGCGAAGACCGCGATGACGACGCGGTGTGCGGTGGACATGCACTCAGCGTCGTCAACAGCGGGGGGTGGCCGCAATGACGGTTCTCTGTCACATCCGGACATACGGCGGCGTCGGGGGCCGTCCGGCCGGTCGTCAGCCGGTGACGGGCCACTCCAGCGGCTCCTTGGTGAAGCCCTGGCTCAGCTGGACGGCGGCGGCCTTCTGGCCCTCGGGGATCAGGAATGCCTTGCAGATCTTCTCCGACTGGCCGGGGCTCAGCTTCTTCTCCGTGTCCGGAGCCGGGCAGTCGGGCCACTTGGCCTCGCCCATGAGGACGATGAGCGCCTTCGTGCGCTCGCCCTTGTCGGTCTTGACGACCAGGTCGTCGTCCATGTCCCCGACCTCCATGGGCGTACCGCTCTTGTGCGTGAGCGTGGCCCATACGTAGACGGGGATCCTGGGGCTGTCATCCTTGTCCTTGTCCAGGCCGGAGTTGTCCATGTCCGCCTTGGTGCCCGTCTCCACCTTGGTGGGTGTGACGGTGAAGGTGGCGTCCTTCGAGTTCTGCATGGTGCTCTCCTGCGGCGGGCCGGCCTCGCCCAGACGGTAGGTCGTCTTCTCGTCCGATGCCCTGGAGCTCTTACCGTCGTCCTTCGCGTCCGAACCGTTGCAGCCGGTCAATACCACGGCCAGCACCAGGGCGCCCATCGCGGCAGGCACGGCGCGAGTCCACGTGCGCATATCTCTCGTTCCCCGTTCCACCAGCTCGTTTCGTCCGGCCGGGCGAGACGACTCCCCCGGCCGGGCTCTCCGTTCGAGCGCACGATCTTGCCAGAAGGCGTTCGCCGGTACGGAAGAGGGGCCGGACGGCCGCGGGGCCGGCGGGAGGGCCGGGGCCGTTCGAGATGCAGGTGCGGGGCGGCGCTGATTCGCTGGAGTGGTCGGCTCTCCTTCGAGAACCAGGAGTGATCATGAGCGTTGCGGACGAAACCGGTGGCCGCGCCGAGCGCATCCGGGCCAAGGCGCAGGAGATGCAGGAGGCCGCCGAGCGTGCCCCCGACCCGCAGGAGCGGCGGCGCCTCCAGGACAAGGCGCGCCGGCTCCGGGAGCGGAGCGACCAGGTGACCACCAAGGGCGACCACGGGATCAACCCGCTCTGATCGGGTACGCCGTCCCCGGGGCGGCGTACCGGGGTGTCACTGGATGAAGCGGGGCAGCCATTTCACCTGGTAGTCGGGGTGGCCCGCGTGTTCGGCGGCCATCTGCCGGACGGCGAAACCGAGGCCGAAGGCCCGGCCGGAGGCGAAATCGCGCTGTGGCCGGTCGGTGTCGAGGGCGGCCACCTCGGTGTACTCGTCCAAGAGGACCCGGTTGGTCTCGATGCGCTGGAGGGTGCGGGCCGGGTCCTGCCGGGCGATGTGATGGTCGTAGCCGTGCGTGCGCAGGGTGAAGGCGATAGCGCCGCCGCGGTCGTGGATCTCGCCGGGCACCTCGGCCGGGCACCGCCACCCCTCGCCGCCGGCCTCCCGCGCGGTCTGCTCTTCCTCGTCGAGGCGTGCCCGGACGAACGCGACGAGGTCGGAGTTGTCTGTCATCTGGTTCTGCATCCTTCCGCTCGGCCCCACCCCTCAGGGGCCGTGCTGGACACTATCCCGCGGCGCGCGCCGGGTCCCGCAGCCGCTCGCGCCCCGCGATCCGGGCCACGCACCGGTGGGCGGGGCCCCCGCTCGGAGCACCGCCCACCGGCCGGGGCCGGCCCCGCCGTCTCAGTGGCTGCCGTTCACCGGCTCCAGCACGAAGACGGGGATCTCCCGGTCCGTCTTCTTCTGGTAGTCCGCGTAGTCGGGGAACGCCTCGACCGCGCGCTCCCACCAGGCCGCCTTCTCCTCGCCGGTCACCTCGCGGGCGGTCATGTCCCGGCGCACCGGCCCGTCCTGGAGCTCCGCGCGGGGGTCGGCGACGAGGTTGTGGTACCAGACCGGGTGCTTGGGGGCGCCGCCCTGGGAGGCGACCACCGCGTAGAGCCCGTCGTGCTCGACGCGCATGAGGGGCGTCTTGCGGATCTTCCCGCTCCTCGCGCCGACGGTCGTCAGCACGATGACGGGCATGCCGCGCATCGTCGTCCCCTCCGTTCCCCCCGAACTCTCGTACTGCTCGACCTGGTCACGGACCATCTGTGAGGGGCTCGGTTCGTACTCGCCCTGGAGAGGCATGCGTCTTTCCCATCGTCGGCGTGGTGCCGGGGCATCTCATCGGCCGCGGCACCTCATCATGGCTTCAACGACTTCGGCCACCGCGAAAGCCCGCCCCGGTCGACGTGTCGCGCGCGCCGGCCGGGCGATCACGGCGCCGTCACCGACAGGAGCCCCCGCCCGGTGCGGGGCGGGGGCTCCTGTTCCCGGCGTCGACGTCAGCTGACGTTGACGTCGATGCAGGCGTAGAAGGCGTTGGCGGTGTCGGCGATGTTCCAGACCGCGAGGACCTTCTGCTTGCCCGAGAGGTTGCCGAAGTCCACCTGGTGGGTGACGGTCGCGCCGGGCTGGGCGCCGTTGTCGTTGAACTCGGCGATCTTCTGGCCGGACGCGTAGTACTGCCAGGTGCTGGTGGCGTGGCGGGCGGTCAGCTTCCACTCGAAGGACGTGCTGCGGCTGACCGGGGTGACCTGCCAGCCCTTGGAGTCGTCGTCCAGCTCGGCGAAGGCGCTGTTGCCGCCACTGCAACTGGTCAGCCCCTTGGGGCCCTCCACGCTCTGCGGTTCGTAGGTGATGGAACCGCAGCTGACGGTTCCGGCGGCGCACTGGGCCTGCCGGCTGGGCGGTGACGAGATGTAGCCGTGGGCGCTGGCGGAGCCGGTGGGCAGGGTGAGCGCGAGTACCGGGGCGAGTACGGCTCCGACGGCTGCGGCGGTCTTCCTTTTCGCGTGCATGCTTCTCCTTCACATGAGGCATCGCTGCACGCGCGGACCGTGGGGAGCCCGGGAGCGGCAGTCCAGCCTCTCGAGTGTGGGGCCAAGAGGCGCGAAGGGCGCGGCAGAACCATGACCGGACACCCCTGTATAGGGGTGGCCGGGGCCGGGCCCTGCACTTGGACTAGACCATACCCAGAGAGGCGTGAGCGTCAAGGGTGCTGAGAGAGAGCTGAGTTGAGCCGGGGGCGTCAGGGCCGGGTGGTGCCGTAGTGGACCGTGACCGTCTCGAACCCCAGTGAGCCGAGCAGGCCCCGCAGCATCGCGGTGGTGTTCTTCTCGGCGCGCTGCGCCAGGCCGCTCTCCTCGGCCGCTTCGCCGATGTGGCGGGCGGCGAGTTTGTTGACGGCCTGTTCGCTGCCTGGGTTGTCGGAGAAGAAGTCGCCGAGCCGGTCGAGGAGGCCGCGTTGCTTGGACACGGCGTAGGAGCGGTCGGGGTCGAGTGCCGGCTTGCCCAGGACCGCGTGCGGCAGGCGGATTTCGGCCGTGGTGCGGTCCTCGTTGACGACGACTCCCCCGCTCGTCACCTTCCCCAGGTCCACGTAGGCGGAGACGGTGCCGGCGCCGACGTACAGCGTGCGGGTGCCGCGGATGGCGTCGGGGACGAACTTGGTGTCCTTCTCCAGGTCGACGACGACCTGGAAGTTGCCGGCGGCCGCCTCGTACCTGCTCATGTCCTGAATCGACTTGAGCACCGCGGGGCCGGAGCGGTCGTGGGTCTCCTCGCCGAGGAGGTCGCCCAGCCCCGGAAGCAGGCTGAGGCGGGTGCCGATGAGCAGCAGGGCCAGCGCTGCCGCGCAGCCGGCGGCCACCCGGACCCAGCGGTTGCGACGGCGCCGGGCGCCGTCGTCGGCCGGGTCGGGCTTCGGGGACGGTTCTGTCGCCGAGTCGATGGAGGTCATACTGCCCGTATGACCCGGCCCGCCGAATTCACGCCGGAGTCCGAAGTGCCTGCGCCGGCCGCCGTAGGAGGGAGCGGACGGCCCGGTCACCGCACACCGTCAGCGACGCCTCTCACGCCCCGGTGACACCGTCCAGCCGCTCGCGCACCAGGTCGGCGTGGCCGATGTGGCGGGCGTACTCGCTGATCATGTGGACGTGGACGAAACGCAGGGAGTAGACCTCGTCGTCGTGGGTGAAGGTGTCGTCCAGCGAGGCCCCGGCGACGATCTCGTCGGCCAGCCGGCACTCCTCGACCAGCCGGGCGTAGTCCTCGGCGGCCCGGGCCGGGTCGAGGTCCTCGAAGTCCGCGTCCTTGCCCTTGGCCGGGTCGTACAGCGACTCGAGCTCCTGACCGGCGAACCGCTGCCGGAACCAGGTGCGTTCGACCTTCGCCATATGGCGTACGAGCCCCAGGAGTGCGAGGTTCGACGGCGGCACGGTGCGCTCGGCGAGCTGTTCACCGGTCAGGCCGGCGCACTTCTGCAGCAGGGTGGATCGGAACCAGTTCAGGAATCCGGTGAGCATCTCCCGCTCGCCGCCGACGAGCGAGCCGGGCGTACGGGTGGCTTCTGGGGCTGTCCATGTCATTCGGTGATCATGCCTGGAGGAAGGGCCCGCACACGAGCCCTTACGGCCGCATGCTGTAGCCGGTGTCGTCCGAGGAGGAGCGGGCCGTGGACGTCGTCACGCCGCCGATGACCCCGAGGACGAGGAAGAGGACCAGCAGCGCCTTGCCTGCGGTGCTCATGACCAGCCAACTGGTGGCGGAGCGCCGCTGTCCCCGCGGCACGGCGAGGGCGTCCTCGCCGAAGAGGCCCTTGGGGTGGGCGGGAGTGAGCATCGACAGGTAGGCGGACACGCGCATCTCGTAGCGCAGGGTGGCCGCCGTGGCCTCGAACAGAGGGCGGGGCATGCGCCCGAGGACCAGGGTGATCAGCCACCACAGGATCGCCAGGGCGGACCAGCCGGACGTGACGAGGCCCTGCACGATCGCTGCGGGAATCACCAGGACCAGGCGGAAGAAGACGGCGAGCCGGTTCAGCCGCGTCGGCCGGACGTCGATGCGCACCGGGTAGTGCGGCGGCTGGGTCAGGGCGAAGGGCGGGTAGCTGTCGATGAGCAGCATGGCGCTCGCGCCCACCCGCGTCCGGTAGGCCAGCACTTCGGCGAGGAAGCGGAAGGCGGGCCCGGGCAGCCGGCCGAATGCCAGGGCGGCGAACCAGGCGAACACGACGGTGAAGAAGGCGGCGATCTCCAGGAAGAACAGCACGACGGCGTGCGGGATCAGCAGAAGCAGCCGGAACAGGACGGTCAGCCGGCGCCTGCGCGCGGGTTCGACCACGTCCAGCACGGGCCGGAATTCGTCGGCGTCTCCGGCTCGTCGCCCCGGGCTCCACTGGGCGGCCGTCATGTCGCTCCCCTTCGGCGGTGACTCGCGCGCCGGGCCGGGCCCGCCCGTGGTCGTGCGGGCCCGGCGGCTCCTCGTGTCACGCGCGGTGTCCTGTCACCGTCGGCCCGGGGGCAGCGGCCCGCAATCGGCCGCGGGCCGATCAGGTATCCGGCTGCTCGCCCCCGTCAGCGCTTGCGGGGGCGGACGCGTGCCGCCCCGGCCCGCAGGCCCTGCCGCATCCGCGACCAGCGCGAGCCGGTCCGCCCGTTCCGCGTCTTCGGCCGGCCGGGTCGGCGGCCGGGCTCCGGGCGCCGGGCCGGGACCGGGGGCTCCTCCGTACGGCCTGGTCCGTCCGCGAGGACGTGGTAGCGGTGGCTCAGGCGCCGGCCGAGCAGCAGGTAGGCCAGGATCGCGCCCGCGGTGTTGAGGATGACGTCGTCCACGTCGAAGGCTCGGCCCGCGACGAGCGCTCCCTGTGCCAGTTCGATCACGACGATGACCAGCACGGTCAGCAGGATCATGCGGATCATCCGCAGCCGCCGCGGTACGAGGACGGGCAGCAGGATCCCGAACGGCATGCCCAGCAACAGGTTGCCCCCGGCCTGCTTGCACGCGGCGAGGAAGGTGTACTCCTCGGCGTACTGCCGCAGGGAGCGTCCCGGTCGCAGGTTCGACGTGACGAGGTCCTCGGATGCGGGCGACGGCGTGAGCGTCACCTTCGCCAGTACGACGGAGAACCCGACCAGGGCCACCAGGGCCAGCACGAGTACGGAGACGCGCAGCAGGAGCCGCCCCCATCCCCTGGACCGGGTTCCGTCGCGCTCAGCTCTTGCGGCCTCTGCGTCCATGGGCGTCGGATGCCCCGCACGGCCGGGTGCACACCCGCCGCGGCCGTGCGGGGCACGGGTCCGGACGTCAGACTGGTCGCAGTGGGCCGGTCGCACGAGGCCCGGCGCAGCCGGCAGGACTCGAACCGATGCGGAGGTCTCATGACGGGCGACCACGCGAACGCGCCGCTGAACTGCCTGGTCACCGGCGCCACCGGCTACATCGGCGGCCGGCTGGTGCCGGAACTGCTCGCGGGGGGGCACCGGGTGCGGTGCCTGGCCCGCGCCCCGGAGAAGCTGCGGGACTATCCGTGGGCCGGGGAGGTGGAGACCGTCCGGGGCGACGTCACGGACGCGCAGTCCCTGGCCCCGGCGATGGACGGCGTCGACGTGGCCTACTACCTGGTGCACGCCCTCGCGACCGGCTCCGGCTTCGAGGAGACCGACCGGCGGGCCGCCTCGGCGTTCGCGGAGCAGGCGCGGGCGGCGGGCGTCGGCCGCATCGTCTATCTCGGCGGTCTCACCCCCGCCGGTACGCCGGCCCGTGAACTGTCGCCGCATCTGCGCTCGCGGGCCGAGGTGGGCCGCATCCTCCTGGATTCCGGCGTCCCGACCACCGCGTTGCGCGCGGCGGTCATCATCGGGTCCGGCTCCGCCTCCTTCGAAATGCTGCGCTACCTCACGGAGCGGCTGCCGGTCATGGTGACGCCGAGCTGGGTGTCGACCCGGATCCAGCCGATCGCGGTGCGCGACGTGCTGCGCTACCTGGTCGGCAGCGCCCGCATGCCCCGGGACGTGAACCGCACCTTCGACATCGGCGGGCCGGACGTCCTGACCTACCGGGACATGATGCAGCGGTACGCGGAGGTCGCCCAGCTGCCCCGTCGGCTGATCCTTCCCGTGCCGATGCTGACACCGGGGCTCTCCAGCCACTGGGTGGGGCTCATCACGCCCGTGCCCGCCCGGATCGCCCGGCCGCTCGCGGAGTCACTGCGGTACGAGGTGGTGTGCCGGGAGCACGACATCGCCCGGTACGTGCCCGACGGCGCGGGGCAGCCGTTCACCTTCGAGACGGCGCTGCGGCTGGCCCTGCAACGGGTCCGGGAGGCCCGCGTCACCACCCGCTGGTCCTCCGCCTCGGTGCAGGGGGCGCCCAGCGACCCCCTGCCCACGGACCCCGACTGGGCGGGCGGCAGCCTGTACACGGATGTGCGCGAACGCACCGTCGACGCGTCGCCGGAGGCTCTGTGGCGGGTGGTCGAGGGCATCGGCGGCGAGCACGGCTGGTACTCGTTCCCGCTGGCCTGGGCGGTGCGCGGCTGGCTCGACCGGCTGGTGGGGGGCGTGGGCCTGCGGCGCGGCCGGCGCGACACCGACCGGCTGCGGGTGGGCGACTCGCTGGACTTCTGGCGGGTCGAGGAGATCGAACCGGGCCGGCTGCTGCGGCTGCGCGCGGAGATGCGGCTGCCGGGCCCGGCCTGGCTGGAGATGTACGTCGAGCGCGACGAGAGGGGCCGCACACGGTACCGGCAGCGGGCCCTGTTCCATCCGCGCGGGCTGCTCGGCCACGCGTACTGGTGGAGCGTCTCGCCCTTCCACGCCGTCGTGTTCGGCGGCATGGCCCGCAATATCGCGCGGGCGGCCGAAACCGGCGCCTCACCCGGACGGACCCTGCCCGCGGTGTCGTCCTGAGCGGTGCGGACCGGGGCGCACGGGGGACGGCACCATGGCATTCCCCCGCCTCACCAGGAGTTGCGCCATGACCGTAGCGGTCGTCCTGTTCACCGCCGATCTCCGCCTGCACGACCACCCGCCGCTGCGGGCCGCGCTCGCGTCCGCCGACGAGATCGTGCCGCTGTTCGTCCACGACCGCGCGATCGAGGCGGCCGGGTTCGGCGCGCCGAACCGGCGCGCCTTCCTCGCCGACTGCCTGCGCGACCTCGACGCCGGGCTGCGGGACCGGGGCGGCCGGCTGGTGATCCGCTCGGGCGAAGTGGCCGCCGAGGTGTGTGGGGTCGCCTCGGAGACCGGTGCGGACGAGGTGCACATGGCGGCGGGCGTCAGCGCGTACGCCCGGAGCCGCGAGGAGCGGCTGCGTGAGGCGCTGGAGTCCGACGGGCGCCGGCTGCGCGTGCACGACGGGGTGGTGACCGCGGTGGCGCCGGGCGCGGTGACCCCCGCCTCCTCGGACCACTTCGCCGTGTTCACCCCGTACTTCAGGCGCTGGTCGGGCGAGCGGCTGCGCGATGTCTTCGGCGCGCCGCGCACGGTGCGGGTGCCGAAGGGGCCGCGTTCGGAGAAGGTGCCGGCCCGCGGCGGTGTCGCCGGTGTCTCGGAGGGGCTGGCGGAGGGCGGCGAACAGGCGGCGCGCAAGGCGTTCACGGCGTGGCGGCGCCACGGGCTCGCCGCGTACGAGGACCGGCACGACGACCTGGCGGGTGACGCCACCTCCCATCTCTCGCCGCATCTGCACTTCGGAACCCTGTCCCCGGTGGAGCTGGTGCACCGGGCGCGGGACGCGGGCGGCGCCGGGGCCGAGGCGTTCGTGCGGCAGCTGTGCTGGCGCGAGTTCCACTACCAGGTCCTGGCGGCACGGCCGGCGGCGTCCCGGCAGGACTACCGCACCAAGCACGACCGGTGGCGCTGCGAGGCGGACGCGGCCGACGAGATCGAGGCGTGGCGGCAGGGGCGCACGGGCTATCCGGTGGTCGACGCCGCGATGCGCCAGCTGCGGCACGAGGGGTGGATGCACAACCGGGGCCGGCTGCTCGCCGCCTCCTTCCTGGCCAAGACGCTGTACGTGGACTGGCGCGTGGGAGCACGGCACTTCCTGGACCTGCTGGTGGACGGCGACATCGCCAACAACCAGCTCAACTGGCAGTGGATGGCCGGAACCGGGACCGACAGCCGGCCCAACCGCGTCCTCAGTCCGGTGGTGCAGGCCAAGCGGCTGGACCCGGACGGCGACTACGTCAGGCGCTGGGTGCCGGAGCTGGCGTCGCTGTCCGGGTCCGCCGTGCACGAGCCGTGGAAGCTGCCCGGAGCGGAGCGCGAGCGCCTGGACTATCCGGAGCCGGTGGTGGACCTGTCCGAGGGGCTGACCCGGTTCAGGCAGGCGCGCGGACTGGACTGACGCGGACTGGGCCGAGGCCGGTCGCAGGCCGCCACGCCGCGTGCGGCGCAACCCGGCCGGCCGGGTCGGCGGCCGCGAAGATGCTGGGGTGGCGACTTCCCGTTCCGCGTCATCACCCGCTCCGGCCGGGCCCGAGGGGGCGGCAGCCGTGCGCGGTCGCACCGCGCTGCTGCTGCTCTCGGCGGCGTCCGGGGCGGCGGACGCGTTCGTCTTCATCGGCGTGGGCCAGGTCTTCGCCGGGGTGATGACCGGCAACCTGGTGCTGCTGGGCGCCTCGGCGGCCGGGGCCGGCGAGGAGGGCGTGGCGCTGCGTGTGGTGACCGCGCTCGTCTCGTACGGCTGCGGGGTGGCCGGGGCCGCCGTGGTGGGTGAGCGGGTGTGGCGGCGGGTGTCGGTGATGCTGCTGGCGGAGGTGGTGCTGCTCGCGGCGGGGGCGGCGCTGTGGGCGGCGCGGCTGATCACGTCGGACGCGGACCGGCTGGGGCTGTTGGCGCTCATGGGGCTCGCGATGGGCATCCAGGGCCGGGTGCGCGCCACGCCCACGAACTACTTCACCGGAACCCTGACCTCCCTCATCGGCCGGCTGGCCGTCGGGGCGTGGCGCGGGGGTGACGGCTGGGTCGCCGGGCGGCTGGTCGCCGTGGTGGCGGGGGCGGCGCTGGCCTCCCTCATGGTGCGCCTGTGGCCCGCGACCGGTGCCGTGGCGGCTGCGGCGCTCGCGGTGGCCGCGCTGCTGGTCGAGACGGTGGCGCGGCGTGGGCGGGACGAGGCCGCCGGGGCCGGGCGCCCGGGCAAGGGGAAGCCCCGGCCGGATCGGGGGAATCCAGCCGGGGCGGCTTGAGTGTGGGCGCTCAGCGCGTCATCCACATATAGGTGAACGATAAACCACTGCGCCCTGTTCCCGGCAATCCCCACCCCGCACTGTGATCCAGGGCACGGGCACGGTCCGGAAGGCGGAGGGTGCTTCACTCACCCTTGGCGGGCGCCTCGGTGCCGTAGCGGCGGTGGAACTGTTCGATCCGGCCCGCCGTGTCCAGCACCTGCCGGGTCCCCGTGTAGAACGGGTGGCTCGCCGACGAGGTCTCCACGTCGATGACGGGGTAGCTGCGACCGTCCTCCCACGTCACGCGCCGGCCGGAGTCGGCGGTCGAGCGGGTGAGGAAGGCCGTCCCCGCGGCACGGTCACGGAAGACCACCGGACGGGAGACGGGGTGGATTCGGGACTTCATGGGCATTCCTTCCTTGACGCGGTTCAGGAGCGGTCGGGCCGGGCGGACGGTCAGCGTTCCTCGCGGAAGAGGACGTGACGGCCGGCGGCGGGGTCGTACTTCCGCAGGACCAGGCGGTCGGGGTTGTTGCGACGGCTCTTGCGCGTCACATAGCTCTGCCCCGTCCCCGCGGTCGAGCGGAGGGTGACTACCGGACGGATCTCACTACGGGCCATGGGCACCTCCGGACTCGGATCACGGACCCCGTCCCCTTCTGAGAACGGGATTCGTTTTCTTTCTGTCCGGTGTAACGCGAGGGCGCGCGCACACATTCCCGCCCCGCCCCACCCGCCGCGCACCGGGCTCGCATATGCCCCGCCCGCCCCGGCGCGCACGCCGCGCGGCCACGGCGCACGCGCGCCCACCGCCCCTCCATGCACCCGCCGACTTGCACCAACAACCGTCAGCAGCAAGGGTGTTCGAAGAATATGGGCTACAGTCAGCCGCTGGCATATGCCGGATGCAAGGACGCATCGAGTGTTGCCAATTCCCTTACGGGCCTCTTCCGGCTGTGCGAAAGTCGTAGGCGGTCCACCCTTCAGAACCGGTTGTGCCGCCCTGTATCGGAGTACGACATGCCGTCCCCCCTCTCCGCGGACCGCCCCGCCCCCCAGCCGCCCGAGCGCGATGCCGTCGACGCGTTGATCCACCGGACGCTTCGGCTGCGCGGCGATGTGGACGCGGTGCGGCGCGATGCCGTGCGCATCGACGAGGACGACCCGCAGATGCGCTGGCAGCGCGCGCTCTGCGACCTGGCGGTCCATCACCTCGACGACCTCGGCACGCACCTGGGACAGCTCAGGGAGGGCCTGCCCGCGGAATCCGCGCCTGCGAGCGAGGAGGACGCCGCCGATGAGCCCGCGGGCTCCCTCATCGGCCGGGTGGGCAGCGCCGAGTGGAATCTGCTGACCGACGAGGTCAGCTGGTCCGACGAGCTGTTCCGGATCTTCGGCCGCGCGCCGGAGGCGGGCGGGCTGTCGCTGGACGACCTGCCCTCGACGCTGCTCCCCGAGGACCAGCCCTTACTCACCGCGCTCGTGACGGACTGCCTGGTGGACGGCAAGCCGATAGACGGCGAGTTCCGCATCAGGCACACCGACGGGCGCATCCGGACCCTGCACATGACGGGCGAACCCGTCCTGGACACGGACGGCTGCACCGCCTCCATGTGGGCGGTCATGCGGGACGTCAGCGCGCTGCGGCGCAGCCAGCAAGTAGTGCGCCGCACCCACGACTCCCTGCGGCGCGACCAGCACATCGCCAGGGCCGAGCACCGGGTCGCGGTGGAGCTGAAGGAGGCCGTCCTGCCCCCGTGGCAGAGCTCCCTGCGGCTCCCGGACCACGGCCCCGGCACCCTGGACATCGCCGCCCACTACCTGCCATCGGAGACGAGCGCCCTGGTCGGCGGCGGCTGGTACGACGCGATGGAACTGCCGGACGGCAGGACCCTGCTCACGGTCGGTGATCTGACCGGTCACGGCATCCAGGCCACCTCCGCGATGGCGGTGGTCCTGGGTGCTCTGCGCGGCATGGCGGTGGCCGGCATCGAGCCCGGAGCGCTGATGGGCCACCTCAACCAGTTACTGGAAACCTCCGTTCAGCCCGCTCTGGGCAGTGCCGTGTGCTGCCGCTTCGACCCGCGGACGCGCACCCTGGACTGGGCCCAGGCCGGGCACCCCGCGCCGCTGCTCTTCCGCGGCGGGACCGGGCGCCCGCTCCCCCCGCCGGACGGGGTGCTGCTCGGAGCGGCCTCCGGGGCCGCCTACGAGCAGGACGAGGCGCGCCTGCTGCCCGGCGACGTGCTGGTGCTGCACACCGACGGGCTGGCCCGGGACCGGGCCGACGGGCGCGGCGGTGCGCACCCGGGCACGGAGACACTGCTCGACCTGGCGCCACGCTTCAGCGAAGCCCGTTCGGCACAGGAGTGCGTCAGGGCCGTCGCCGAGGAGTTCGGCGGGGCCGAGCGACTGGACGACGCGTGCGTGCTGATCGCCCGCATCGGGGCGTAGCGAACCACCGGCGGACCCCTACGGCACCGAGGCGTCGGCGGGCCGACTCACGTCGCTCATGGACCTGCGGGGCTCATCGCATTCGCACCCCGGAGCTCATCAGATCTCCGCGCTCCTCGGCTTCTTGGCGCGGTTCTTCTGGGGAAGCGCGAGCTCGATCTCCTGGCGCAGGTCCTCGATCTTGGCGTAGCCCGCGAACTGCCCGGTCAGCCGGTACATCTCGCGCAGCCGGTCCCAGGTCCGGTGGGAGGAGGTCTCCCCCATCGTGACCAGGGCGAGCCGGGCGTAGCGGTCGGCCTGTTCCGGGTCGTCGGCGATGAAGCAGGCCGAGGCGAGCGAGATGTAGTCGAAGATCTTGGACCGCTGGCGGCCGTTGACCCGCAGTTCGAGCGCCTGCTTCGCATGCCGCTGGGCGATGACCGCGGCCGAGGGGTCGTGCTCGGCGAGCGTGCGGAAGGCCAGGGCCTGCATGCCGTGCATGTCGGCCTCGTCGAACATCTGCATCCAGCTGGGCGGCGGTACGTCGCTCTTGTCCGAGACGAAGAGCTCCTCGGCCCGGCCGAGGGTGCGCCGCATGGCCTGGCCACGGCCCATGGACGCCTGGGCCCATGCCTCGATGGTGCACAGCATCGCCTGGGTGCGCGGCAGGACGTTGTCGCCCGAGCCGGACTTGGCGAGCTTCATCAGGTCCAGCGCGTCGTCGGGACGGCCCAGGTGGACCATCTGGCGGGCCGCGCGGGACAGGGCCTCGCCCGCGCGCGGGCGGTCGCCGCCCTCGCGCGCCGCGTGCGCGGCGATGACGAAGTACTTCTGGGCGGTGGGTTCGAGGCCGACGTCGTGGGACATCCATCCCGCGAGCACGGCGAGGTTGGCGGCGACGCCCCACAGGCGCCGCTGCAGATGGTCGGGGTGGCGGTAGGCGAGCATGCCGCCCACCTCGTTGAGCTGGCCCACCACGGCCTTGCGCTGGAGGCCGCCGCCCCGGGAGGCGTCCCAGGCGCGGAAGACCTCCACGGACCGCTCCAGCGCCTCGATCTCCTCCGAGCCGATGGGGGCGGCCTCGTACCGGTCGAAACCGGCGGGGTCCGCGTGGACGGGGTCGTCGACGCGCGGGGCGTCGGCCGCCAGTACGGGGTCGGTGTGCAGCCAGTCGTGCATGGGGCCTGCGATGGTGGAGCCGGCGGCGAGCGCGGCGCCCGCGCTCACCAAGCCGCGTCGGTTGAGCATGAGGTCCATTCCCGTGAATTCGGTGAGGACCGCTGCCGTCCGCTCGGGCGCCCACGGCAGTTGGTCGGGATCGTCCTGCGTCCCGGCCTCTCGCCGTTTCCCCACACGCCCGCGCCGGCCGAACCCGAGGTCCTCGATGGTCACGACACGGCCGAGCCGCTCGGTGAACAGAGCCGCCAGCACCTTGGGCACGGGATCGCGGGGGGACTCCCCCATGTCGATCCAGCGCCTCACGCGCGAGGTGTCGGTGGCCAGTTGGGGGTGGCCCATGGCCGCCGCCTTCCGGTTCACCATTCTCGCGAGTTCGCCCTTGGACCAGCCGGCCAGGCCGAACAGGTCCGACAGGCGGGTGTTGGGTTCTCCGGTCACGTCAAGCCCCCAGGTTCTCGGCTGTGTTGACAGTAACCCCGTGTCAGATGCCCTGCGACTATTCGCCAGGGTTCGCCAGGGTGCGCTATGTCGAGAGACACCCTCGCGCCGGTGTCAGGTAGGAAAGCGCCACCCCGCCCGGCAGCCCTAGGTACTCCCCAGGGTGCCGAACGGCCGCCGGCCGGGGCGGCGCACGCAACTTGTCGGCGCACGAAGGGATCTGTCTCGCCCATGTACACAGCATCGTCCTCCGTGTCCGCCCCGCCCCGGCCGCTGCGTCCCCTCGGAGCGGGCGGCGGACCGTACCTCGACCCCCGCGCCACCGTCCCGGCACCCGGCATCGGGCGGCCCCGGCGCGCGGCGGGACCGGGTGCCCCTTCGCTCAGCGGGCGGCTCGACCTGTCGGGCCCGCAGGGCGCCCAGCTGAGGATGGTGATCGCGTCCGTGCACCGGATCTGCCCGGAGTTCAACCCGGTGCAGGTGCTGCGGCGCAGCGGGCGTTCGGTGCTGCTCGTCGGCTCCACGGGGCGGGCGACGGCGGTCGCCAAGTGTTTACTGGACCACTCCCCCGCGTGGTCGGAGCGGTTCCGGCACGAAATAGCGGCATACCGGGCGTTCGTCCGGCACCGTCCGCCGGTCCGGGCTCCCCGGCTCATCGCCGCCGACCCCGAGAACTGCACCCTGGTCATCGAGCGGATGCCCGGCCGGGTGGCCGCGCTGACCAGGCACCCGTCCGAGGCGCCGCCCCGGGCGGATCTGCGGGCGGTGCTCGGGGCGATCACCCGGGTCAACGCCTGGCGTCCGCCGACGGGTCTGTTCGACAAGCCGCTGGACTACGCGGCGCGGATCACCCGCTTCCACGAACTGGGGCTCTTCACCGACCGGGACCTGGGTGATCTGCAGAAGCTGCTGCACGGTCTGGCGCACGCCGGGGGCCGGCACAGCATGAAGCAGTTCTGCCACGGGGACGCGCTGCTCTCCAACATCCTCCTGTCGCCCACCGGACCGGTGCTGGTGGACTGGGAGCACGCGGGCTGGTATCTGCCGGGCTACGACCTGGCGACGCTGTGGACCGTCCTGGGTGACGCGCCGGTGGCCCGGCGCGAGATCAGCAAGCTGGCGCAGATGGCGGGCCCGGCGGCGCGGGACGCGTTCCTGGTGAATCTGATGCTCGTGCTCACCCGGGAGATCCGTACGTACGAGACGGCCGTGCAGCGGGCCATGCGGGACCCCGGTCCCGCCCGAGCGGGGCAGGACCGGCCGGGCGCGCTGTCGCCCGGCGAGGAACAGCGGCTGCTGCTGCGCCGCCTGCACGACGACTGTGCGATGGCCCGGAGCGCCGTGCGGGCAGCGGTCGGCACGCGCTGACCGGCCCCACGGGGCGCGCCGCGGGTCCGGTGCCGACACACCGGGCCCGCGGCGCGCTGTTGCGTGTTCCCGTTCCCTGCCCCCGTGGCGCGCTTCAGCGTGCGCGCACGATGTCCACGTCGGATGCCTTCACGAAGGCCACGCGGTGGCCGATCTGGACGGTCACGTACTTCTGCTTGCCCTTGAAGTAGGCGTGGTCCAGGGGGTAGGAGGCGTCGATCGTGGGCGCGTAGAAGAAGCCGGTGGGGGCCTGTCCGCCGCCGGGGTAGGACTGGCCGGCCTTGATCGTGTACTGGAGCGGTGTGCCCACCCGCTGGTCCGCGAAGCCGGCCGGGTACTCGGACTTCTCCGGGTAGGCCACCCCGTACACCGGCACCTCGGCCCTGCCCGTCTTCGGACGGACGACGTAGCCGGAGGTGGGGGTGGTGGTGCGGGTGTGGGCGGGTGTGCGGAACCATGCCTTCTCGCCGTACCACCAGATCGCCGTATAGCCGGGTGCGTGGCCGGCGACGACGGCCTGCTGGGTGGCGCTGATCTTGCTGCCCCAGTCGGCGGCGCAGTTGGTCCCGGGCGAGCCGTCCGGGTGGACTCCCGGGTCGGAGAAGAGGGGCGCGTCGTCAAAGGGCGCTGTGTGCAGCGGGACGGCGCTGGAGCCCTGGACCGGGAGGTCGACGCCCTTCTCGCAGTCGCGGAATGCCTGTTTGTTGTCCTTGAACGTGGGGCTGAGGGTGACCAGTCGGCTGTCCTTGCGGGCGGTGGGCACGGTGGGCTTCCCGAGGAGCGCCATGAAGCGGTTCCAGTCCCAGTAGGTGCCCGGGTCCCAGTGCATGTTCTGGGTGCCGGCGGCGCTGGTGGGCGGGACGCCGTCGTGGCCGATGATGTGCTGGCGGTCGAGCGGGATGTCGTACTTGGCGGCGAGGTAGCGCACCAGGGCGGCGGTCGAGCGGTACATCTCGGGGGTGTACCACCTGGCCCCCTCGACGGCGACGCCTTCCTGCTCGATGCCGATGGAGTGGCTGTTGACGTACCAGTTCCCCGCCTGCCAGGCGACGTCCTTGTTCTTCACCATCTGGGTGACGTGACCGTCTGCGGACCGCACGACGTAGTGGGCGGAGGTCTGCTTCAGCGGGTTCTGGAAGATCTTCAGCGTGGTGTCGAAGTCCTCCTCGGTGTCGTGCAGCACGATGAATTCGATCTTGTTGCTGTGCGGCCGGTCCGCGGTGTCGTAGTTGCCGTACGTCTCCTTGTCGGCCGGGTCGCCGGTCTGCTGGTAGGCCGCCGGGACCCAGTCGCAGGCGAGGCCGCGCGGGCACTCGGGCCGTGTCCCGTCGGCGCCGGCCCGGGCGGCGGGGCCGAGCAGCGCGAGGCTCAGCGCTCCGGCGGTGGTGAAGGCGAGTGCGAGCCTGGTCCTCTGCTTGGACGTCATGACAACCCTTCGTCGAGCCTGGTGCTCCGGAGCCGTTCGTTCAGCGATGTGTCCGTGTTCCGATCCCGCTGCTGGTCGTGCGCGCACACTCTGTGACCTGAGGTGAAGGGGCGTCAAGAGCGCGGTGGGGGCCGCCTGGTGAGCCACTGGACCAGACCACTGACAGGGCCCGTGACCTGCGAAGGGCGGGGAGCCGCGGGCGTCTGGCGGTGGCGCGTTACCGGGGTTCTACGTGGTCGGACTCGTGCCCGTGTCCCTCGAACGGACGCTCCTGCGGTGTGACTAATTGCGGGTGTGCGTGCCCCGAACGGCCGAAGGGTAGTGCTGGCGCCGACAGGACCGATGCGCGTGACGTTCACGCGGTGGCTTTCGGAAAGGCCGGACGCACATGGCTCAGCCGTTCACCCTGCCGGACTTCTATGTTCCGTATCCGGCGCGTCTCAACCCCCACGTGGAGGAGGCCCGACAGCACACGAAGACGTGGGCGCGGGCCATAGGGATGCTGGAGGGGTCCGGTATCTGGGAGGAGAAGGACCTCGACGCCCACGACTACGCGCTGTTGTGCGCGTACACCCATCCCGACTGCTCGGCCGAGGCGCTGTCGCTCGTCACCGACTGGTACGTGTGGGTCTTCTTCTTCGACGACCACTTCCTGGAACTGTTCAAGCGCACCCCGGACCGGGAGGGCGGCAAGCGCTACCTGGACCGGCTGCCGGCGTTCATGCCGATGGAGCGCGGTGCGCCGACGCCCGAGCCGGAGAATCCGGTCGAGGCGGGGCTGGCGGATCTGTGGGCGCGGACGGTGCCCGCGATGTCGGACGCGTGGCGGGCGCGGTTCGCGGAGTCGACGAGGAACCTCCTCAACGAGTCGCTGTGGGAGCTCGCCAACATCAACGAGGGCCGTATCGCGAACCCGGTCGAGTACATCGAGATGCGCCGCAAGGTGGGCGGGGCCCCCTGGTCGGCGGGGCTCGTGGAGTACGCGGTGGGGGCCGAGGTGCCGGAGGCGGTGGCCGGTGAGCGGGCGCTGCGTGTGCTGCGCGACGCGTTCTCGGACGGTGTCCATCTGCGCAACGACCTCTTCTCGTACCAGCGAGAGGTGGAGGACGAGGGCGAGAACAGCAACGGCGTGCTGGTCCTGGAGCGCTTCCTCGACTGTTCGACGCAGGAGGCGGCCGAGGCGGTGAACGACCTGCTGACGTCTCGGCTCCAGCAGTTCGAGAACACGGCGCTGACCGAGCTGGGCCCGCTCTGCGCGGCGAAGGGCCTGGACGCGGCGCAGACGGCGGCGGTGCTGGCGTACGTCAAGGGGCTGCAGGACTGGCAGTCGGGCGGCCACGAGTGGCACATGCGCTCCAGCCGGTACATGAACGACGGCGGGGCCGCCGGGGCCGAGCCGGGCTTCGGGATGGCCGCCGCGTCGATCCGGTTCACCAGGCGCTCGGAGTCGGCCAGGCTGCGCAGCCACAGCCATGTGCTCTTCCAGCATGTGGGCCCGTCCCTGCTGCCCGACTTCGACCTGCCGTTCGGCACGACGCTCAGCCCGCATCTGGAGGGTGCCCGGGAGCGGTTGGTGGTCTGGGCCGGCCGGATGGGCATCCTGGGGCCGCAGCCGGGGGTGCCGGGTTCGCACATCTGGGACGAGGAGCGGCTGCGGGCGATCGACCTGCCACTGTGCGCGGCCGGTATCCATCCGGACGCGACTCCCGAAGGGCTCGATCTGTCCTCGGGGTGGCTGGCCTGGGGGACGTACGGCGACGACTGGTTCCCCGTGGTGCACGGGCGCAGCCGTGATCTGGCGGGGGCCCGGCTGGCCAATGAGCGCCTGTCGCTGTTCATGCCGCTGGACGGGGGCGCGACACCGGAGCCCGTCAACGCGCTGGAGCGCGGTTTGGGCGACCTGTGGAAACGCACCGCCGGGCCGATGGACGACGCCGGCAGGCGGGCGTTCCGCAAGTCGGTGGAGGACATGACGGCGAGCTGGCTGTGGGAGCTGGCGAACCAGGCGCAGAACCGGATTCCCGACCCGGTGGACTACGTCGAGATGCGGCGTATGACGTTCGGCTCGGACCTGACGATGAGTCTGTGCCGGGTCGGACACGGCAGGAAGGTGCCGCCGGAGATCTACGAGAGCGGCCCGCTGCGCTCCCTGGAGAACGCGGCCGCCGACTACGCGGCCCTGCTGAACGACCTGTTCTCGTACCAGAAGGAGATCGAGTACGAGGGTGAGGTGCACAACGGGGTCCTGGTGGTGCAGAACTTCTTCGGGGTGGACTACCCGACGGGGATGGCGATCCTGTACGACCTGATGAAGTCGCGGCTGCGGCAGTTCCTCCATGTCGCCGAGAACGAACTGCCCGTTCTCTATGACGACTTCGGGCTCGATGCGGAGGCGCGGGAGACGCTTGCGGGCTACGTGCAGGAGCTGAAGCACTGGCTCGCGGGCATCCTGATCTGGCACCGGGGCTGCCGGCGCTACCGCGAGGAGGATCTGCGGCGGGGCACCGGCGCCCCGTGGCACCTGAACGGTCCCACGGGGCTCGGCACGTCGGCGGCGCAGGTGGCGGCGCTGTTCGGTCAGCTGTCGGGGGTCAGTGTGTAGCGCCGGCCGGCACGGGCCCGGACGACCTTCCGGCCGCTCGCGAACAGCGTGGAGCGGACGGTCGCCGTGCGGGTGCGGCTCGCCGTGATCACCACACGGCGGGCCGTGCCCCGGGCCCATTCGATGTCGACGGTGAATCCTCCCCGGGCGCGCAGTCCGCGCACCGATCCCTCGGGCCAGTTCGCCGGGAGGGCGGGAAGGACGTCGATGGTGTCGTGCTGGCTCTGGAGCAGCATCTCGGCCATGCCCGAGGTGGCGCCGAAGTTGCCGTCGATCTGGAACGGGGGGTGGGTGTCCCAGAGGTTGGGCAGGGTGGAGTTCTTCAGCTGTTCCGAGAGCATCTTGTGGGCGTGGTCGCCGTCGTGCAGCCGGGCCCAGAAGTTGATCTTCCATGCCTTGGACCAGCCGGTGCCGCCGTCGCCCCGGGCGGTGAGCGAGACCTTGGCGGCTTCGGCCCAGGCGGTGCCGGCCTCGATCTGACGGCCGGGGTGGAGGGCGAAGAGGTGCGAGACGTGGCGGTGGGTGTCGGCCGGGTCGTCCCGGTCGGTCTTCCACTCCTGGAGCTGCCCCCAGGACCCGGTGTGCAGGCCGGGGTCGAGGCGGTCCAGGGCCTTTTCGAGCCGGCTGCGGAAGGCGGGGGCGTCGCCGAGGGTGCGGGCGGCCTCCAGGGTGCTGGTGAGCAGGTCGTGGACGATCTGCTGGGACATCGCGGCCCCGGCGGTGAAGTCCCCGTGCTCGGGCGAGTAGCTGGGGGTGACGACGAGGAGCCCGTCGCGCGGGTCGGTGCGCAGGTTGGCCAGCCAGAATTCGGCGGCCTCCTTCATCGCCGGGTAGGCGGTGGAGCGCAGGTAGTCGGTGGAGCCGCCGAAGCGGTAGTGCTCGTACATCTGCTGGGTGAGCCAGGCGGCGGCCTCGGGGAACCAGAAGGCGGTGGACCAGTCGTGGACGCCGGTGAAGCCGAACGGGTTGGTCTCGTTGTGGACGACCCAGCCGGCGGTGCCGAACATCTCCTTCGCCGTTCGCCGGCCGGGTTCGCGCATGGCCTGGACATAGCGGTCGTAGGGGGCGGTGGTCTCGGCGAGGTTGGTGACCTCGGCGGGCCAGTAGTTCATCTGGAGGTTGATGTTGCTGTGGTAGTCGGCGGACCACGGCGGGGTGGTGGAGTCGTTCCAGACGCCCTGGAGGTTGGCGGGCAGTGACCCGGCCCGCGAGGAGGCGATCAGCAGGTAGCGGCCGTACTGGAAGAAGAGTGCTTCCAGGGCCCGGTCGGCGGCGCCGGAGCCGCCCGTGTACGTGCTCAGGAGCTGGTCGGTGGGCAGGTCGGGGAGCTGCTGGCCGATGTCGAGTGCGACCCGGTCGAACAGGGTGCGGTGGTCGCCGGTGTGGGCGGCGCGGACCTTCTCGTACGAGGCCGCCGCGGCCGAGTCGACGGCGGCCGTGACCTTGCGTTGGGGGTCCTCGCCCCGGTAGGCGGGGTAGGTGTCCGCGTAGTCGGTGCCTGCGGCGAGGAAGAACCAGGCGCGGTCGGCGCCGGTGACGGTGAGGCTGCCGTCGGCGTTGGCGGTGACCGTGCCCGAGCTGGTGCGGACGCGGATCTGGGCCTCGAAGCGCAGGCCGTTTTCCTTCAGCGCGCCGCGTACGGTGAGCCGGTCGCCGGTCGCGGTGGCCGTGAAGTCGTCGCGCGGCGAGGTGTAGCGCAGGGTGAAGGTGACCTTTCCGGGCCCGTCCGCGGTGAGCCGCCCGCCGATGACGGCGCCGGGGTGGGAGGCGAAGTACTCCCGGGTGTGGACGGTGCCCTCGTGGGTGTAGGTGACGGTGGCGAGCGCGGTGCGCAGGTCCAGCGCGCGCCGGTAGGAGGCGTCGGGGGCGGCCGGTGCGCCGGGCACGTCGAGCCGCAGCTCCCCGAAGACCTGGTAGGCGCCGTAACCCTTGCGGGCCTGGCCGAGTTCGGCGGCCACGGCGTCGGGGGCGAGGGAGCCCTCGGCGTCGAGACGTGCGCGCACCGCGTCCAGGGCGCCGGGTCTGGGGGCGGTCCAGTTGCCGAAGTCGTATCCCTCGGCAGAGCCGGGGCCGCCGGTCCACAGCGTCTTCTCGTTGAAGGTGATGCGTTCGGAGGCGAGCGTGCCCCAGATGTTCGCGCCGAGGGCCCCGCCGCCGATGGGCAGGGACTCGCGCTCCCAGTCGGCGGCGGGGGCACGGTAGTGGAGCACCGGGTCCGGCAGCTCCCCTACCTGCTCGCGGTGCACTGATTCATCGGAGGTACCGGCAGCGGCTGCGGTGCCGGAGAGGGCGGGAACTCCCAGTGCCAGCGCACTGGTTGCCCCTATCACTGTCTTCACTGTGGTACGTCGCGTCATCCCGGATGTCATGCCGGAAGACGCTAGAGGTCCGATGACTGGCCGGGCAAGGCGCATGACGAAGCGGCCTCTTGGACAGAGGCCGCGCGCAGTTGGACAGAAGTGGGATCACCGGGCCGCACGGCCCGGTGACGGCAACCGGGGTCAGCCCTGCTGGAAGAGCTCGGCGGGCAGCGGCTTCAGGAGGGTGTACAGGTCGTCGGTGATGGGCCGGTCCCAGCTGGCGATGGTGACGAGCACACCGTCGCTGCGGTCGAACTGGACGCAGGAGATCCGGCTCTCGGAGAGCTTCACACGGCGCACGATCAGCAGGTTGTCGCCCTGCATCACGGGCATGTCCTCGGTGCCGGTGACCTCGACCGGCTCGTCGTTCTCCAGGGCGAGCAGCAGCTGCGCCACCTCGAAGGGGACCTGGCCCTCCTCGGTCTCGCGCGCGGGCGAGCCCTCGGGCAGGTTGCCGATGATCATCGCGGGGCCGCGGCCGCCGAACAGGTCGTACCGCAGGAACACACCCTGACAGCTGCCGTCGGGGGCGGGCAGCAGGCCGGCGCCGAGGTTTCCGGGCCAGTCACCGGGGTCCATGGCCAGGACGTCGAAGTCGGGGCCCGCGGGTGTGGCGGCGCTACGGCGGCGGAGGAAGGACATGCACACATGTTACGTGTCCTGGCTCACCTCGCCGAGCCGGGCCCGGGCGGGGGCGGGGCCGGGGCGCACCACAGGCGCGGGTGGTGTGCCGTGCGGGGTGACACCGTCATCCGGTGTGCGACACCGTCATCCGGTGTGCGACTCCGCGGCCAGCCGTTCCAGTACGGCGACGGCCTCGGCGGCCCGTTCGTACGGCACGAAGAGGTGGTCGTGGTGGAACCCGGCCACCACGTTGCAGCTGATCCCGGCGTCGGTGAGGGCCAGTGAGACGGCGGCGGTCAGCCCCACGGCCTCCAGTGCCGAGTGCACCCGCAGGGTGATCCAGCCCGCCACGTAGGTGTGGAGCAGCCCGGCCGCCGCGGCCTGTGCCTCGGGGAGCACCAGGGTGAGTCCCTCGGTCTCGCGCACGGTGACGATCGGTGCGACGGCGTCCGGCAGGGCGCCGTCGGTCGCCGTCGCGTAGACGTAGCGGCCCGGGTGCAGCTCGGGGCGCAGGTTGCTCAGCAGGACTCGAAGACCGCTCTCGGCTGTCACACCCCCACGCTACCCACGGGGTGCGGCCCGGGCGCGGCCGCCCGGCCCCGCCCCGCGGTCAGCCGGGCGGCGGTTCGGTGCCCACGAGCCACATGGAGAAGAACTGCGCTCCGCCTCCGTAGGCGTGGCCGAGCGCCCGCCGGACGCCGTCCACCTGGTGCTCGCCCGCCTGCCCGCGCACCTGGAGCGCCGCCTCGGCGAACCGGATCATGCCGGAGGCGCCGATGGGGTTGGTGGACAGGACACCGCCCGAGGGGTTCACCGGGAGGTCGCCGTCGAGTTCGGTGACTCCGGCCTCGGTGAGCTTCCAGCCCTCGCCCTCGGCGGCGAAGCCGAGGTTCTCCAGCCACATCGGCTCGTACCAGGAGAACGGCACGTACATCTCGACGGCGTCGATCTCCCGGCGCGGGTCGCTGATGCCGGCCTGCCGGTACACATCGGCGGCGCAGTCCCGGCCGGCCCGGGGCGAGACGAAGTCCTTGCCGGCGAAGAGGGTGGGTTCGCTGCGCATCGCGCCCCCGTGCACCCAGGCCGGCGGGTGCGGTGCCCGGGCCGCGCCCGCGCGGTCGGTGAGGATCATCGCGCAGGCGCCGTCGGAGGACGGGCAGGTCTCGGAGTAGCGGACGGGGTCCCAGAGCATCGGCGCCGCCTGGACCTTCTCCAGGGTGATGTCGTGATCGTGGAGGTGTGCGTAGGGGTTCTTCAGGGCGTTGCGCCGGTCCTTGTACGCGACGAGCGAGCCGACCGTGTCCGGTGCGCCGGTCCGGCGCATGTAGGCGCGTACGTGCGGGGCGAAGAAGCCGCCCGCGCCGGCGAGCAGCGGCTGCTGGAACGGGATGGGCAGCGAGAGCCCCCACATCGCGTTGGACTCCGACTGCTTCTCGAAGGCCAGGGTGAGGACGGTGCGGTGGACCCGGGCCGCGACGAGGTTGGCGGCGACGAGTGCGGTGGAGCCGCCGACCGATCCGGCGGTGTGCACCCGGAGCATGGGTTTGCCGACCGCGCCGAGGGCGTCGGCGAGGTAGAGCTCCGGCATCATGACGCCCTCGAAGAAGTCGGGTGCCTTGCCGATGACGACGGCGTCGATGTCCGCCCAGGTCAGGGCCGCGTCCTGGAGGGCGCGCAGGGCGGCTTCGCGGACGAGTCCGGCGAGGGAGACGTCGCGGCGGGCGGCGACGTGCTTGGTCTGGCCGATGCCGACGACGGCCACGGGCTCCTTAGGCATGTGCGCTCTCCCCTTCGAGGACGGCGACCAGGTTCTGCTGGAGGCAGGGTCCGGACGTGGCATGGGCGAGGGCCCGGTCGGACTCGCCGCGGTGGATGCGGGCGGCGGCCTCGCCGAGGCGGATCAGCCCGGCCGCCATCAGCGGGTTGGCGGCGAGTGCGCCGCCCGACGGGTTGACCCGGACGTCGTCGCCGAGCCCGAGCGCCTTGCGCAGCACCACCTCCTGGGAGGTGAAGGGGGCGTGCAGTTCGGCGGTGTCGACGGGCCGGTCGAAGGCCCCGGCGCGTTCGGCGGCGAGGCGGGTGGAGGGTGACGCGGTGAGTTCGCGGACGCCGAGGCTGTGGGCCTCGATGCGGTGGTCGATACCGCGTATCCAGGCGGGCCGCTCGCACAGGGCGCGGGCGGTGTCCCCGGCGGCGAGGATGACGGCGGCGGCCCCGTCGCCGATGGGCGGGCAGTCGCCGGTGCGCAGCGGCCGTACGAGGTAGTCGCCGGCCGGGACGGGGCCGCTGAGCTGGGCGTGCGGGTTGGCCGAGGCGTCCTGCCGGCTGCGGGCGGCGATGGCGGCGAGTGCGTCCTCGTCGGTGTCGCCGGCGTCGATCAGGGCCTGCGCCTGGAGGGCGGCGAGGGCGACGGAGTCGGGCCAGAGCGGGGCGGCGTAGTACGGGTCGAGCTGCCGGGTGAGGACGTCGCGGACCTGGCCGGGCGAGGACTTCCCGTACGCGTAGACGAGCGCGGTGTCCGCCTCACCGGTCTGGATCTTCACCCATGCCTCGTACAGGGCCCAGGCGCCGTCCATCTCCACGTGGGACTCGGAGATCGGCGGGTGCGCGCCCACTCCGTCCAGGGCCATGGTGAAGGAGAAGGCGCGGCCGGCGAGGTAGTCGCTGGAGCCCGAGCAGGTGAAGCCGATGTCGCTGGTCCTGAGGCCGGTCGTGTCGAGGACCCGGTGCAGGACGGGCATCAGCATCTCGACCTCGGAGAGTTCGTCGGTGCGCCGCAGATGGTCGCTCTGCGCGAACGCGACGATCGCCACCTCTCGCATCTAGACCAGCTCCTTGTACGTGTCGTAGTCGGCGTCCGGTTCGCCGGTCGGCCGGTAGTGGTCCGGGTGGCGGCCGCCGTCGGCCCACACCGGCTCGACGCGCAGGCCCATGCGCACCTGGTCGTACGGGATGCCGCCGATGCGGGCGTGCAGGGCGAGGTCGGCGCCGTCCAGGGCGATGTGCGCGTAGACGTAGGGGACCTCGATGTCGAGGTTCTTGGCCTTGATGTTGACGACGCAGAAGGTGGTGACCGTGCCGCGCGGCCCGACTGCGACGCGTTCGGCGGTGGCGACCCCGCAGGTGGGGCAGGCGCCGCGCGGCGGGACGTACACCTTGCGGCAGGAGGGGCAGCGCTCCCCGACGACGCGCCGTCCTTCGAGCGCTTCGAGGTAGGCGCTCTGGGCGCGGCCCGGCGAGTAGGTGTAGTCGAGGCGGGCGGGTGTGACGATGCCTGTGACGGGGTCGGCGAAGGTGCCGTCGTGCGGGGCGGACGTGCCCGCTTCGCCGTCGTACGGTTCGAAGCAGGCGATGTCCGTGATGGCGCCGGTGCGGTCCTTCGCCCAGCGGACGCGCACCCGCATCCCGGTGTGCACGGCGTCGGGGCCGGGTGCGTCCAGGACGTGCAGGAGCGCGGTGTCGGCGCCGTCGAGCCGTACGAGGACCCAGGCGAAGGGGGTGTCCAGGGGCTGGTCGCGGCGGGGCCCGGGGTTCCAGGCCCAGGTGGTGACCGTGCCGGTGGGGGCGACCTCGACCAGGTCGCGGATCTCCTCGGCGGTGACGGGGTCGTACTCGACGGGCGGGACGAGGACCCTGCCGTCGGCGGTGCGGACGCCGAGCAGGGTGCGCTGGCGCAGCCCGGTGAGGAAGGCGCTCTGGACGGGGCCGAGGGAACGGGTGAAGGGGAATTCGACCACCAGAGGTGCGCTGAGGACGTCGGACACGGTGCCTCCTTCTCGGTTCAGGCCCGCCGGTAGACGGGCGGGCGCTTTTCGGCGAAGGCGCGGGCGCCCTCCTTGGCGTCGGCGGTGGCGAAGACGGGCCAGCCGCGTTTCAGCTCGGCGGCCAGGCCCTCGGTCTCGGTCATCTCGGCGGTCTCGTACACCGATGCCTTGACCTCCTCGACGGCGAGCGGGCCGCAGGCGTTGATCTGTTCGGCGACGGCGAGGGCGGCGCCGAGGGCGGTGCCGTCGGGGACGACGCGGCCGATCAGCCCGATCGCGGCCGCTTCGGCGGCGCTGTAGGGGCGGCCGGTGAGCAGCATTTCGAGGGCGTGGGTGCGGGCGATCTGGCGGGGCAGCCGGACGGTCGAGCCGCCGATGGGGAAGAGGCCGCGGCGGACCTCGAAGAGGCCGAAGACGGCGCTCTCGCCGGCGATGCGGATGTCGGTGCCCTGGAGGATCTCGGTGCCGCCGGCGACGCAGTGGCCCTCGACGGCGGCGATGACCGGTTTGCGCGGGCGGTGGTGGCGCAGCATGGCCTTCCAGTGCAGATCGGGGTCGGCCGCCATCCGGTCCCGGTACCGCTCGCCCGCCATGCCGTCGCCCGCGAGGGCCTTGAGGTCCATGCCGGCGCAGAAGCAGCCGCCGGCGCCGGTGAGGACGACGGAGCGGATCTCCTCGTCCTCGTCCGCCGCGAGCCAGCCGTCGTAGAGGCCGACGAGCATCGGTAACGAGAGCGCGTTCTTGCTCTCGGGCCTGTTCAAGGTGAGCACCAGTGTGGCGCCTTCGCGCCGCACGGCGAGGTGTTCCGTACCGGCCATGGATTCGTCTCCCGTCTCAAGGCTAGAACAGGTTGCAGGAGACGGGTGGGCAGTTCAATAGTTTTCTGACAGTCAGTCAGTTTTGTTGCCCGGACCCCCTTCCCACTTGTGCCGGTCGGCGCTCTAATGACCGCCGGGTCACTCAGCAGCCGGGGTCAGGAGGAACGGTGGAGTACAACCTTGCCGACCTGTTCGAGTCGGTGGTCGACGCCGTCCCGGACCGCGAGGCGCTCGTCCATGTCGACCACCCCGGTACGGGCGCCGAACGCAGGCTCACCTACGCGCGGCTCGACGCCGCCGCGAACCGGCTCGCCCACCACCTGATCGCCGCCGGGATCGGCCCGGGCGAGCATCTGGGGCTGCACCTGTACAACGGCGTCGAGTACCTCCAGACGGTGCTGGCCTGCCTGAAGGCGCGCATCGTCCCGGTCAACGTCAACTACCGCTACGTGGAGGAGGAGCTGGTCTACCTCTACCGTGACGCGGACCTGGCCGCGCTGGTCTACGACGGCGAGTTCGAGGGGCGCGTCGCGGCCGCCGCTCCGCAGGCACCGACCCTGCGCCACCTGGTACGGGTGGGCGAACCGGCGAGGGGCGGGGGCGCGGCGGACGCCGTCGCGTTCGCCGCGGCGGAGGCGTCCGGCGACCCCGGCCGCGGCTTCGGGCCCCGGTCGGCGGACGACCGGTTCATCATCTACACCGGGGGCACCACGGGTATGCCCAAGGGGGTGATGTGGCGCCAGGAGGACCTGTTCTTCTCCGGCCTCGGCGGCGGCGCGCCCACCGGGGAGCCGGTGAAACGGCCCGAGGAACTGGCCGAGCGGGTGGCGGCCGGCGGGGAGGGCATCACCTTCTTCCCCACTCCCCCGCTGATGCACGGCACCTCGACGCTCACCGCGTTCATCGCCTTCGACTTCGGGCAGCGGGTCGTGCTGCACCGCAAGTTCGTGCCGCACGAGGTGCTCCGTACGATCGAGAAGGAGAAGGTGACCAGCGTGTCGCTGGTCGGCGACGCGATGCTGCGGCCGCTGATCGACGCGCTGAAGGGCCCGCTGAAGGGTACCGACTGCTCGGCGCTGTTCTCGGTCTCCAGCTCGGGCGCGATCATGTCGGACTCGGTGCGGGCGGAGTTCCAGGCGCTGGTGCCCCATGTGATGCTGCTGAACAACTTCGGCTCCTCGGAGTCCGGCTTCAACGGCACCGCGACCGACGACTCCGGCCCGGAGAAGGGCTTCCGGCTGCGGGTCAACTCCCGTACGGCGGTGGTCGACCCGGCGACGTACGAGCCGGTGGCCCCCGGTGAACCGGGGCGGATCGCGCAGCGCGGCCACGTACCGCTGGGCTACTACAACGACCCGGACAAGACGGCGCAGACGTTCTTCCGCAGGGGCGAGGAGCGGTGGGTGCTGCTCGGGGACATGGCTACGGTCGACGCCGAGGGGATCGTCACCGTGCTGGGCCGGGGCTCGCAGTGCATCAACACCGGGGGCGAGAAGGTGTATCCGGAGGAGGTCGAGCAGGCGCTCAAGTCCCACCCGGACGTGTACGACGCGCTGGTCGCCGGCGCCCCCGACGCCCGCTGGGGCAACCGGGTCGCGGCGGTGGTCCAGGTGCGGGAAGGGGCCGACGCGCCCTCGCTCGGCGACGTACAGGCGCACTGCCGCGCCAGGCTGGCCGGGTACAAGATCCCCCGGCACCTGGTGATCGCCCCGCGGATCCAGCGCTCCCCCAGCGGCAAGGCGGACTATCGGTGGGCCCGCTCGGTCCTCACCGCCGCCCGTTCGGCCGAGGACTGAGGCGGGCGCGGGCGGCCCGGCCCGCGTCACCCGAGTGGACGGTCGCGGGCCCGTGGCGCAGGCGGGGCGGCGGGGCGGGCGTGAGCCATTCGGGCACGTCCCGTGTCCAACCGCTTACCGTACGTGGCACGGGAGGGGGATCGCCCATAGCTTCGGCTCATGAGGAAACGACACAGCACACGCCTCGTGAGCATCGCAGCCGCAGCGGCCGCCGGACTGGGCACGGCGGCGCCGGCCGTCCCGGCCGCCGCCGCGGTCGGTCATGTGGTGGCGCCGGGACAGTCCATCCAGGCGGCGGTGGACGCCGCGCGACCCGGGGACACCATCGTCGTCCGGCCCGGCACCTACCGCGAGAGCGTACTGATCACGAAGCCCGGCCTGACCCTGCGCGGCTACGGGGACCGTACGGTCATCATGCCCGCCGCCGGCCGGGCGAAGCCGGACAACGCCTGTGCGCGGGCCGGGAACGGGATCTGCGTCCAGGGCAGGGCGGACGCCACCGCGGACGGCGTGTCCGTGCGGTCCCTGCGGGTCACCGGGTTCGCCCGCAGCGGCGTCTGGGCGTCCTGGACGGACCGGCTGGACGTCCGGGCGGTGACCGCCGACGCCAACGGCGTCTGGGGCATCGCCGAGCAGCGCTCCACCCGCTCCGACATCCGGGACAGCGTCGCCCGCTCCAACGGTGACGCGGGCATCTTCGTCGCCAACAGCGTCGACGAGGAGGGCGGGGCCACCGACACCGGCGGCACCCTGATCCGGGGCAACACCCTGACCGACAACCGGATCGGATTCACCGCCCGCCGGGTGCGCAACCTGTCGGTGCGCGACAACACCTTCACCGCCAACTGCAGCGGGGTGTTCGTCGTGGGCGACGAGGGAACGCCACAGGCCGGCGCCATGACCCTGCGCTCCAACCGGATCACCGGCAACAACAAGTTCTGCGCCGCCACGGACCGGCTGCCCGCGATCCAGGGCTCCGGGATCGTCCTGACCGGCGCCGAGTCCACCGAGGTGCGGTCCAACGAGATCCGCGACAACGTGGGCGACACCCCGCTGTCCGGCGGCGTGGTGCTCTTCAAGAGCTTCGTGGGCGCGAAGAACACCGACAACACCGTCAGCGGCAACGTGGTCCTCGGCAACGAGCCCGCGGACCTGGCCGACCGGGACACCGGGGCGGGCAACCGGTTCGCCGGCAATGTCTGCACGACCTCCGCACCGGCCGGAATGTGCTGACCGGTGACCCCCCGTACGAGGAGAAGCGAGACGGCATGACCACCGTGAGCACCACCCCCGGCACCACTCCCGTCCAGCCCCTTCCCACCCCGCAGCCCGCCATGCGGCTGCGCGAGCTCGTGTTCGGCGCGGCCCGCTCCGCGGCCGTGCGCGCCGCCGCCCGGCTGGGTGTCGCCGACGCGCTGGGCGAGACGCCCGAGACCGCGGAGCGGCTGGCGGCGGCGGTGAAGACCGAAGCCGGGCCGCTGCGGCGGCTGCTGCGGGCGCTGGCCTGCTACGGCGTCTTCACGGAGAACGCCGACGGCACCTTCGCGCACACCGACATGTCCCGGCTGCTGCGGGAGGACGACCCGGACAGCCTGCGGGCCATCTCGCTGTGGTGCACGGAGCCCTGGACGTGGGAGGTCTGGCCCCGGCTGGAGGACGCGGTGCGCTCCGGCGGCAACGTCTTCGAGGAGGTGTTCGGCAAGGAGTTCTTCGACTACCTCCACCAGGACGCCCACGAGTCGGCCCAGGTGTTCAACGCGGCCATGACCACCTCCAGCGTGCAGTCGGCGCTGGACGTCGCCGCCCTGCTCGATCTCACCGGCGTCTCGGTGGTCGCCGACATCGGCGGCGGCCAGGGGCACGTGCTGGCGAGCCTGCTGGAGAAGCACCCGTCGGTCAGCGGCACCCTGATGGACCTGCCGGGGGTGATCGCCCGGGCCGACGAGCGGCTGCGGGACGGCGGGGCGCTGGCCGGGCGGGCGAGCATCGTGGCCGGGGACTGCCGCGAGGGCATTCCGGTGGCCGCCGACCTCTACATCATCAAGAACATCCTGGAGTGGGACGACGACAGCACCCGCCGGGCGCTGCGCTCCGTCGTCGCTGCGGCCCGTCCGGGCGCCCGGGTCGTCGTCATCGAGAACCTCGTCGACGACACCCCGTCGATGCGGTTCACCACCGCCATGGACCTGCTGCTGCTCCTGAACGTGGGCGGGGCCAAGCACACCCGGCAGAGCCTGGTGGGCCGGCTGTCCGAGGCGGGGCTGCGGATCGCCGGGATCCGGCCGGTCAACCCGTACCTGCACGCGTTCGAGTGCGTCGTGCCGGGCTGAGACCGTACGCGAACCGCCCCGGTTCCGGCTGCGTGGCCGGAACCGGGGCGGTCGTCGTTGTTCAGGCGGTGGTGTCGCGCTCCCAGCGGTAGAACTCCTGGGCCATCGCGTCCTTCGGCCCCCGCCAGGTCTGCGGGTCGTAGGGGCTGACGAAGGCGGTGAGCCGTTCGCTGATGCCCCTGAACTCCGGGTGCTCGGTGACCTTGGCGATCTCCGGGCCCGGCGGGCGCTCGGACTCGATCATGTGCAGGTAGACGTCACCGAACTGGAACAGCTTGCGCCGGGTGACGCCGACCAGGTGCGGCAGTTCGCTGCTGTCGGAGGCGGCGAACAGCTCCGCGATGTCCGGGGCCGATCCCGGCGCCATCCGGGCGACGATCAGAGCGTGGTGCATCGGTGGTGCCTTTCTGCTACCCCGGACCGGGTCCCGGCCGGGAGGCCGGGTGGCCGGCCTGCGACGGCGGGTCAGTTGGCCGGGACGGCGGCGGAGCGGCGCTCGCGGTCACGCTGCTCGATCTTGTCCCGGATCAGCTCCATCTGGACCTTGGAGTTCCGGTTGATGTTGTCGGTCATCCAGGCGTCGTCCACCGGGGCGTCGGGGCGCATCGCGAAGTCCTGCGTCCAGTGCATGCGGGTGCCGCCGGGCACCTCGGAGTACTCCCACCGGATGTCCATGTGCTGGAACGGTCCGGGCTCGACGCGGCGGGCCCGCACGGTGCGCCCGGGGCGGTCGGTGGTGCGCTCGGAGACCCAGCTCCACACCTTGCCGTTCTCGTCCGGCTTCATCGTCAGACGGAAGGTGGTGCGCTCGCCGTCCCGTTCGATGACGTCGACGGCGGCGTACTCGCTGAACAGGCGGGGCCAGTTCTCCAGGTCGTTCGTCATGTCCCAGACGAGGTCCAGGGGGGCGGCGATGACGATCTCGTTCTCGGTGTGTCCGGACACGTCAGGCTCCTGTCATGAGGCTGTTGTTGACGAGGTCGAGGAACTCGCGGGGCGTCTTGCACCGGTCCGCGTCGGCCGGCAGCGGCTGGCCGTGCCGGTTCTCCAGTACGCCGACGATGCCGAGGAGGCCGAGGGAGTCCAGGCCGAACTCGTCGAAGGGGGTGTCGGAGCGGTTCTCCATCTCCCGGGGGTCGACGGAGAGTCCGGCGCCCTTCTTCATCAGGGCGGCGAGTTCTTCATACGTCAGTCGTTCGGTCATGGGGGACTTCTCCTTCTCACGAGGGTGGGTGGGGCTCACGCGGGGCGCCGCAGCACCATCGCCGCGTTCGATCCCATGAGGCCGCGGCTGAGCACGAGCGCCGTGCGCAGTTCGGCGGGGCGGGCCCGCCCGGTGACGACGTCGAGGTCGTGGCAGACCTCGAAGACGTTGGGGGTGGGCGGGACGAGGCCGTTCTCCATGGACAGGACGGCGGCCGCCGCGTCCAGGACGGGGGCCCCGCAATAGGCGCGGCCGGTGCCGGTCTTGGGCGCGGTCACCGGGACGCGCCTGCTGTGCGGGCCGAGCGCGTCGGCCAGGGCCAGCGCCTCGGCCCGGTCGGCGGCCGGTGAGCCGAGCGCGTCCGCGAAGACCACGTCGACCTCCTCGGGGGCGCAGCCGGCTTCCCGCAGCGCGCCCTCGATGGCGTGGGCGAGGCCCTCACGGGACTGCTCCCAGTGCGCGGCGGTGGTGAAGGTGGCGGCGTGGCCCGCGATCTCGGCCCTGATCCGGGCGCCGCGCTCGCGGGCCGACTCCTCCTCCTCGACCACGAACATCGCGCCGCCCTCGGCGGGCACGAATCCGCAGGCGTCCGAGGTGAACGGGCGGTAGGCGCGCGTCGGGTCCTCGCAGGCGCTCAGGTCGCGGTAGCCGAGCTGGCAGACCACGGAGTAGGGCGCGAGCGGGGCCTCCGCCGCGCCCACCACCACGGCGTCGGTGCCGCGCCGCACGGACCGGTCGGCGTGTGCCAGCGCGTCGAGGCCGCCGGCCTCGTCGCTGGCCACCACCGCGCACGGCCCCTTGAAGCCGCCGCGGATGGAGATCTGCCCGGTGCTCGCCGCGTAGAACCAGGCGATCGACTGGTACGGGCCGACGTAGGTGGAGCCCTGGCCCCACAGCCGTTGCAGTTCTCGCTGGCCGAACTCCCCGCCGCCGGAGCCGGCCGCGGTGACCACGCCCACGTTGAACGGCTGGTCCTCGTAGTCGGCGCGGCCGAGCCGGGCGTCGTCCAGGGCCATGTCGGCGGCGGCCATCGCGAAGTGCGTGAACCGGTCGGTCTGGACGAGGTAGCGCTCCTCGATGAGCGCGACCGGGTCGAAGCCGCGGACCTCGCCCGCGATGTGCAGCGGCAGGTCCTCGCACCCTTGGCGGGTGACCCGGTCCAGGACGCTCATGCCCTCCTGCGTCCGCTTCCAGAAGGCTTCGGTGCTCGTGCCGTTGGGGGCGACGACGCCGATGCCGGTGACGACGGTGCGCCTGGCCTTTCGGGTGCTCATGGTGTCCTCCCACCGGTTCGGGTCAGGGCCACCGCGGACTGGAAGCCGCCGAATCCGCTGCCGACCGACAGGACGCTGCGCAGCTTCAGGGGGCGGGCGGTGCGCGGGACGTAGTCGAGGTCGCACTCGGGGTCCGGCGACTCGTAGTTCGCCGTCGGCGGCACCGTCTGGTTGACCAGGGCCAGGACGCAGGCGGCGATCTCTATCGCCCCGATCGCGCCGAGGGAGTGGCCCACCATCGACTTGATGGAGCTCATCGGCACCTTCTGGGCGTGCGCGCCGAGCGCCCGCTTCACCGCGGCGGTCTCGTGCCGGTCGTTCTGCTTGGTGCCCGAGCCGTGCGCGTTGACGTAGTCGATGTCCTGCGGGGCGATCCGGGCGTGGCCGAGCGCGCGGTTGATGGCCTCGGCCATCTCCAGGCCCTCGGGGGTCAGCCCGGTCATGTGGTACGCGTTGCCGAAGGTCGCGTAGCCCGCGATCTCGCAGTAGACCGTCGCCCCGCGGGCCCGGGCGTGCTCCAGCTCCTCCAGGACGAGGACGGCCCCGCCCTCGCCCATCACGAAGCCGTCGCGGCGCGCGTCGAAGGGCCGGGAGGCGTGCTCCGGGTCCTCGTTGTTGGGGGAGGTCGCCTTGATCGCGTCGAAGCAGGCCACGGTGATCGGGGTGATCGGCGAGTCGGACGCGCCCGCGACGCAGACGTCGACCCGCCCCTCCTCGATGGAGTGGAAGGCGTAGCCGATGGCGTCGAGACCGGAGGTGCAGCCGGTCGAGACGGTCTGCACGGGGCCGTGCGCGCCGACCTGCTCGGCCACGGCCGAGGCCAGTGAGCTGGGCGAGAAGGCGCGTTCCAGGTGGTGGCCGGCCCTGCGGTGGTCGACGTCCCAGCGCGCCCCGCTCTCGCTGACGGCGACGTAGTCGTGCTCCAGCCGGGTGGTCCCGCCGACCGCCGTACCCAGGGATACGCCCATCCGCCAGGGGTCGGTCCGCTCGGTGTCGAGACCGGCGTCGGCCAGCGCCTCGCGGGCGGCGACCATCGCGAACTGGACGTACCGGTCCGCGCGGGCGGTGTCCTCGTCGTCCAGTCCGTGGGCGGCCGGGTCGAAGTCGCACTCGGCGGCGATCCGGGAGCGGAAGCCCGCCGGGTCGAAGAGGGTGATGCCCCGGGTCGCGGTGCGGCCGTTGGAGAGGAGGTCCCAGAAGGCCGGGGCACCGATGCCGCCCGGGGCGACGACGCCGACTCCGGTGACCGCCACGCGCCGGGTCATGAGGCGGCCTCGGTTCGTTCTGGCGGCGCGCCGCGCTCGGCGGTCTCGGTCACCTCGGTGTCGACGTGGCCGAGTTCCGGGCGGGGGGCGAGCGGGCCGAGGTGGAAGACCATGCGCGCCTCGGTGCCGCCCACGTTGCGGAAGCGGTGGCGCACGTGCGGCGGGATCAGCAGCCCCTGGTCGGGGCGCATCGCGTGCGTCTCCCCGTCCAGGTCGACCTCCAGGAGCCCCTGCACGACGTAGACGAACTCCTCCGAGTACGGGTGGTAGTGCTCGCCGATGCGGTCGCCGGGCTCGACGATGGCCAGCCCCATGAAGCCGCTGGTGGCGCCCACCGCGGTCGGGGTGAGCAGTGCGCGCAGGTCGCCTCCGCGCCTGCGGTTGGGCTGGGTCTCACTGAGGTCCACGATGCGTGGCCGGTGCGTGGTCATGACTGCTTTCCTCCTGGGCGCAGGGCGCGTTGTGGTGACGGGTCGGGCGAGAACCCCCCGGGTGCCGGAGCGCGGTTCAGGAATCCGCGGCCCGCCGGTCGGTGATCAGCCGCATCTCGGACCGGGCGAGGAAGCGTGCGGCGTCCTGGTCGGTGGCCGGCACGACGTTCGCTTCCCCGTCCAGGAGGCGGGCCAGCCTGGCCGCCTTGTCGGGGCCGTGGATGCCGAGCGCCTGGGCGGGCTGCGCGTCGAGCGGGCCGCTCGCCTCCAGGAGGCGGACCACGACGTCGTCGCGCTGGAAGATGGTGCTGCTGTCGATGGGGCTGCCGGTGTCGTCGGCGGCCTCCTCGTCGTGGCCGGCCAGCAGCCGGGCCAGAGCCATCCCGCAGCCCTCCTTGGCCTGGTAGAACACCGCGTGCCGGCGCAGCTCCTCTGGGGCGTGGCGGCCGGCCGAGACGTGGTGGACGGTGGGCAGGGCCGCACGGGTGAAGAACATCCGGGCGGAGTCGGGGTCGGCGAGGTCCCGGTCCTGTTCGAGGTAGGGGTTGATGGCCTCCTCGACGGCGCGGATCTCGGGCTGCCGGGAGACGTGGCGCAGCGCGGCCATGAGGTCGCCCTCGACCTCGACGGCGCGCACCACCCGGTTGCCGTGCATGAACAGCGAAGTGCGGCGCAACCGGGTGTGGTCGTCGACGCGCGAGCGGGGCGACTCGTAGTCGGCGAGGAGCCCGGCGACGATGTCCTCGGTGCCCGGCTTCACCGTGAAGGTGAGCGCGTGGCGTACGACGCCGTCGCCGAGGCGCGGAGAGGTCTGGAGGCCGCCCTTGAGCGGGTCGGGCACGGTCTCGAAGCCCTTGCCGGTCTCGCGCAGGACGCTGAAGCGCAGCGAACGGGTGTCGCGTACGCAGCTGTGCAGGGGCTGCACGGTGGCGACGTGCTCCTCGCTGTTCACCCAGGCGAGGAAGGGCGGCGCGCTCTCCCACTCGCTGGTGATCAGCCACTGGGAGGGGTTCTCGATGGACTGGCACAGCTGGTCGCTGATGTGTCCGGGGATCGAGGCGACCTGGTTGCGCATGTGCTCGTACGCCTCCAGGAACTGCGTCTGCGCGCCGTCGTGCAGGTCCAGCAGCAGCACGACGCGCAGTCTGGATCCGTCGAAGGCGGACTGGGAGATCCGTTCCGAAAGGGTGGTGGTCATCTTGCGAACTCCTTCGACGCTGAGAGGCAAAGACGCGGGGAGAGCCGGCCGGACCGGGGGGAGCCGTCGGCTGCCGAGGGGAATCGGAACGGGGAGTCTCCCGGCGATCGCGCACGGCCCGCCCCGAACCGAGGGCGTCGTCTCCGTGACCGATCGTGAAACGCTGGTCCGCCCGACGCGAGATTTATGAACCGTTCAGGTGAGCAGGGGCCCCAAGCGCTCCGGCACGGCCCCGACGCGGGCATGGACAGTGCATCTGTACGGCGTCGGAGCTGGAGCAACTCATGAACGAGAACGTCGACCTCCATGTACCGGTCCTCATCGTGGGCGGCTCGCTGGTGGGCCTGTCCGCGTCCCTCTTCCTCGGTCGGCTCGGCGTCGAGCACCTGCTGGTCGAGAAGCACTCCGCCACCTCGACCCATCCGCGCGGCCGCGGCAACAACGTCCGCACGATGGAGGTGTTCCGCAGGGCGGGCGTGGAGCCGGGGATCCGGGCGGCCGCGTCGGTGCTGGCCGAGAACCACGGGATCCTCCAGGCCGGCTCGCTGACCGGGGACGACCAGGAGTGGCTGTTCCGGGAAATCGACCCGGGCGGGGCGCTGGCGCGCTTCAGTCCGACGGGCTGGTGTCTGTGCAGCCAGAACGACCTGGAGCCCGTCCTGCTGGACCGGGCCCGGGAGCAGGGCGGTGACCTGCGGTTCTCCACCGAGCTGATGTCGTTCGACCCGGACGCCTCGGGTGTCTCGGCGGCGCTGAAGAATCGCGAGACGGGCGAGCACACTACCGTGCGGGCGGACTACCTGATCGCGGCGGACGGGCCGCGCAGCCCGGTCCGTGAGCAGTTGCGCATCGGCCGTTCGGGGGCCGGCGACCTGTTCCACAACGTGAGCATCACCTTCCGTTCGCGCGCTCTGGCCGAGGTGCTGGGCGACCGGCGCTTCATCGTGTGCTACCTGACCAACCCGGAGGCGGAAGGGGCGCTGCTGCCGGTGGACAACGAGCGGGAGTGGGTCTTCCACGCCCCGTGGCAGCCCGAGCGCGGCGAGACGCTGGAGGACTTCACGGACGAGCGGTGCGCCGCCCACATCCGCACCGCCGTGGGCTCCCCGGACATCGATGTGGAGATCACCGGCAAGGCGCCGTGGCACGCGGCGGAGCGGGTCGCCGAGCGGTACTCGCGGGGCCGGGTGTTCCTGGCCGGTGACTCGGCGCACGAGATGTCGCCGACCGGGGCGTTCGGCTCCAACACGGGTATCCAGGACGCGCACAACCTGGCGTGGAAGCTGGCCGCCGTACTGCGCGGCGAGGCGGGCCGGGGTCTGCTGGAGACGTACGGGCAGGAGCGGCTGCCGGTGGCGCGGGCGACCAGTGAGCGGGCCTCGGCCCGGTCAGAGGAGCACAGCCACCCCGGCTACGCGCCGCCGCCCTCGGTGGGCGGCGGCAAGCGGGGCGGGATGCTGAACGTGGCGCTGGGCTACCGCTACGTGCGGGGCGCGGTGCTGGGTGTCTCCCCCGAGCAGCCGGTGGTCCCCGAGGGGATGCGGCTGGCGGGTGACCCGGGCAGCAGGGCGCCGCACCTGTGGGTACGGCGGGCGGGCGAGCGGATCTCGACCCTCGATCTGTACGAGCGCTCGTTCGTGCTGCTCACCGATGGCGCGGACGCGGTGTGGCGGCGGGCCGCGGCGCGGGTCGGTGACCGGCTGGGGGTGCGGCTGGACGCGTTCGGGATCGGTACCGGGCCGGGCGGGGACCTGTCGCCTGAGGACGGGGCGGACTGGGCCGAGGCGCACGGGACGCACCCGGACGGTGCGGTCCTGGTGCGCCCCGACGGCTTCGTCGCCTGGCGCGCGGAGTCGGGCGTCGAGGACGCCGAGGCGACGCTGCACGAGGTGATGGTGGCCCTGCTGCACCGGGACTGACGTGACGTCAGCTCATTGATCAGACACCGAACGACCGGAGGGCCGCCAGGAACTCCTCCGGTCGTTCGGCGTGTACGAGATGGCCCGCGTCGATGGTGACGAGTTCGGCGCCGGGGATGCGGCCGGACATCCAGGCCAGGTCCTCCTGCGCGACCTGGCTCCTCGGGCCGCCGCCGATGATGAGGGTGGGGACGCTGATCTCACCGAGGAGTTCACGGCCCGCCGGATCGGGGTCGTTCAGCTGGGCGTCGATGGACGGCACGACCGGCCAGTCGAAGTCCAGCTCCCCAGCGGGCCGTGCGGGCACGGGGCGCGGCGGGTCGAGCGGGAAGGGCGGCGGCGCCTCCTCGATGACCAGGCGGCCGATCAGTCCGGGCTGCCGCTCGGCCAGGAGGTAGGCCGCGGCGCCGCCCATGGAGTGCCCGACGACGGTGGCGCCGGCGAGGTTGCGGGCCTCCAGGAAGCCGTGCAGGTCGTCGCGGAACAGCTCGAAGGAGTAGCGGCCGGTCCAGTCGCTGAGTCCGTGGCCGCGGAAGTCGAAGGCGTACACCCGGTGGGTGGCGGCCAGCCCGGCCGCGATGCGGGTCCAGGTGGTGCTGTCGCCGCACCGGCCGTGGGCCAGGACGACCGGCGGAGCCGCCGGGTCGCCCCACACCCGGTAGGCGAGGCGTGTCCCGCCGACCCGGACGCTGTGGACCTCCGGGTCGAGGAAGGCCGCGACCGTGCGGACGAACGCCCCCGGGTCGTCCACCCACGGGAAGTGCGCGGCGCCGCGCTGCACGGCGAACTCCGCGTGCGGGAAGAGCGCGGCCAGTTCGGCGGCCCGGTCGGGCGTGATGAGGTGGTCGTACTCACCGGCAAGGACGAGCACCGGCGCCTGGAGCCGGCGCAGGGCGGGTACCGTCGCGGCCGGGTCGAAGGCACCTTCCCCGGCGTACCGCACGGCCGCCTCGGCGTTGATCTGCGCGGGCGAGGCGGCGGCGTGCTCCTGCGCGGCCGCGTCCCAGCGCCCGTACATGAACGGCCGGGACCTGGATCGGAGTTCGTCCGTCATCCGTCCCGCCCAGATCTCCTCCAGGGCCGCGAGCGCGTCCGCGTACCAGGGTTCCGCGCCGCGCAGCGCAGCCGCCTCGCGGGCCTCGCGTTCGACGAAGGGCAGGCCGGCGGCCCGGGTGGTGGGGGTGACGAGGACGAGGTTGCGCAGCCGGTCGGGGTGGCGGGCGGCGTAGAGCGCGGCGAGGTCGCCGGCCGCGGAGTGGGCGAGCAGGTCCACGCGGTCCGGGCCGAGGTGGGCGCGCAGTGCCTCGACGTCGCCGACGAGCCGGTCGCAGCGGTAGGTGGCCGGGTCCTCGGGCGCGGCGGAGTGTCCGGTCCCCCGCAGGTCCAGCAGGACCAGCTGCCGCCGGGCGGCGAGTCCGCCGAGGCTGCCGAGGTAGGCGCTCGCCCGCATGGCGCCGCCGGGCAGGCAGATCAGCGGTGTGCCCTCGCCTTTGGTGTGGTAGGCCAGCTCGGTCCCGTCGTACGTGTGGAAGGTCGGCATGGACCCATCCAAACAGGGTCGTACGGGTGATGCAGCCGTGTTCGGTACGGGCGTATCCGGGTGGGCGGGCGAGATGCGTCGCCCCTCTTGCCAGGGGACGGAAGATCCTGAATTACTGCTCCGGAGGAGGCGACCGAATGATCGGTCGTCCGCACGGCGCGCACGCAACGAGGGAGGCCCGCATGACGGCTCTGCTGGACGCGGCGGAACGGATGGGCCGCGCCGAGCTGGAGGCGCTCCAGCTGGAACGGCTGCGGGCCACGCTGCGGCACGCGTACGAGAACGTCGGTCACTACCGGGCGGCGTTCGACCGGGCCGGGCTGCGCCCGGAGGACTGCCGCTCGCTCGCCGATCTGGCCCGGTTCCCGTTCACCACCAAGGCCGACCTGCGGGACAACTATCCGTTCGGGATGTTCGCGGTGCCCGAGGACCGGGTGCGCCGCATCCACGCCTCCAGCGGGACGACGGGCCGCCCGACGGTCGTCGGCTACACCGCGAAGGACCTGGAGACCTGGGCGGACGTGGTGGCCCGTTCCATCCGGGCGGCGGGCGGGCGCCCCGGGCACAAGATCCATGTGGCGTACGGGTACGGGCTGTTCACCGGCGGGCTCGGGGCCCACTACGGGGCGGAGCGGCTCGGCTGCACGGTCGTCCCCGCTTCGGGCGGCATGACGGCCCGCCAGGTGCGGCTGATCCAGGACTTCCGGCCCGACGTCATCATGGTGACGCCCTCGTACATGCTGACCATCCTGGACGAGTTCGAGCGTCAGGGCGTCGACCCCCGGACGACCTCGCTGAAGGCGGGGATCTTCGGGGCCGAGCCGTGGACGCAGGAGATGCGGCGCGAGATCGAGGAGCGGTTCGCGATCGACGCGGTCGACATCTACGGGCTGTCGGAGGTGATGGGGCCGGGCGTGGCGCAGGAGTGCGTGGAGACGAAGGACGGGCTGCACATCTGGGAGGACCACTTCTATCCGGAGGTGGTCGACCCGTTCACCGGCGAGGTGCTGCCCGAAGGGGAGAAGGGCGAGCTGGTGTTCACCTCGCTCACCAAGGAGGCCATGCCGGTGATCCGGTACCGGACGCGGGACCTGACCCGGCTGCTGCCCGGTACCGCCCGGGTCTTCCGGCGCATGGAGAAGGTCACGGGCCGCAGCGACGATCTGGTGATCCTGCGCGGGGTCAATCTCTTTCCGACCCAGATCGAGGAGATCGTGCTGCGGACGCCGGGGGTGTCGCCGCACTTCCAGCTGCGGCTGACCCGCGAGGGCCGGCTCGATGTGCTGACGGTGCGGGCGGAGGCCCGGCCGGGGGCCACGCCCGAGCAGCGGGCGGCGGCCGCGGCCTCGGTCGCGGCGGCGGTCAAGGACGGGATCGGGGTGTCGGTGGGCGTCGAGATCCTCGACCCGGAGACGCTGGAGCGGTCGGTCGGCAAGTTCCGGAGGATCGTGGACGAGCGGGGATAGCTGACGCCAACTCCTCTGCTGGCCACCGGAGTTGCTGTGGCAAGATGGGCCGGAGTGATCGCTGTCCGCGAGGGAGGGCCCGTGTTCTCCCGTCGAAGAACTTGGGAGCACACCATGACGGCAGGCCCGGACAGGACACCGATCGACACCAGCAGGCCGCACCCGGCCCGCGTCTACGACTACCTCCTCGGCGGCAAGGACCACTACCCCGTCGACCAGGAACTGGGCGAGCAGATGCCGGAGCTGGCGAAGGCGGGGGTCGCGCAGAACCGGGCGTTCATGCAGCGTGCGGCCGGCTGGGCCGCGCGGGCGGGCATCGACCAGTTCCTCGACATCGGGACCGGCATCCCGACCCGGCCGAACCTCCACCAGGTCGTCCAGGAGGTCAACCCGGCGGCCCGGATCGTCTACACGGACAACGACCCGATCGTCCTGAGGCATGCGGAGGCGCTGCTCGTCAGCTCCCCCGAGGGCGTCACCGAATACCTGGACGCCGATGTGCGCGAGCCGGAGAAGATCCTCGCCCACGCCCGTACGGTGCTCGACTTCGACCGGCCCGTGGCGCTCTCGCTCATCGCCCTGATGCACTTCCTGGCCGACGAGGAGGACCCGTACGGCATCACGCGCACCCTGGTGGACGCGCTGCCCGCCGGCAGCTGCCTGGTGCTCTCCCACTTCACCCAGGACTTCATCACCACCGACCAGGAGGCGCTCGACCGCTACCGGTCGAGCGGCATCACGCTGCGGCCCCGTGACCGTGCGGAGGTGGCCCGCTTCTTCGACGGGCTCGACCTGGTCGATCCGGGCCTGGTGACCGCCCCGCAGTGGCACCACGGCACCCCCGCGCCGGAGGGCCGGGAGATCATCGACACCTTCCACGTCGGCGTCGGCCGCGTCCGGTGACACGCGGCCGCACAGCCGTCAGGCGAAGCGGTCGCGCAGCTCCCGCTTGAGGATCTTGCCGCTGGCGTTGCGCGGGAGGCCGTCCACGAACAGGACCCGCTTCGGGGCCTTGAAGTGGGCGAGCCGCTCGCGGGCGTGCGCGATCAGCTCGTCCTCGGTCGCCGCCTCCCGCAGGACGACGACGGCGGTGACCGCCTCGATCCAGCGCTCGTCGGGCAGCCCGACGACGGCCGTCTCGGCGACGGCGGGGTGGGTGTAGAGGGCGTCCTCGACCTGGCGGGAGGCGACGAGGACGCCGCCGGAGTTGATGACGTCCTTCACCCGGTCGACCACGGTGAAGTAGCCCTCCGCGTCCCGGACGGCGAGGTCGCCGGAGTGGAACCAGCCGTCGCGGAACGCCTCGGCGCTCTCCTCGGGCTTGTCCCAGTAGCCGCTGCACAGCTGGGGCGAGCGGTAGACCACCTCGCCGGCGGTGCCGTCGGGGACGTCCTTGCCGTCCTCGTCGACCACCTTGGCCTCCACGAAGAGGACGGGCCGGCCGCAGGAGTCCATCCGGCCCTCGTGCTCGTCCGGCCCCAGGACGGTGGCCAGCGGGCCGATCTCGCTCTGGCCGAAGCAGTTGTAGAAGGCAAGGCCCGGCAGCCGGTCGCGGAGCCGTTCCAGCACGGGGACGGGCATGATCGACGCCCCGTAGTACGCCTTGCGCAGGCCGCCGAGGTCGCGGGCCGCGCATTCGGGGTGGTTGGCGAGGGCGATCCACACGGTGGGCGGGGCGAACAGGCTGTCGGCCCGCCCGGACTCCACCAGGTCGAAGATCCGGCCCGCGTCCGGCGCGTCGAGGATCGTGTTCTCGGCCCCCACCGCGAGGTACGGCAGCAGGAACACGTGCATCTGCGCCGAGTGGTAGAGCGGCAGCGCGTGCACGGGCCGGTCGCCGGCGCGCAGGTCGAGGGCGGTGATCGCGCTGACGTACTCGTGGACGAGGGCGCCGTGCGTCATCATCGCGCCCTTGGGGAGCGCGGTGGTCCCGGAGGTGTAGAGCAGCTGGACCAGGTCGTCCGCGGTCGGCTCGTGTGCGGGGGTGAAGGGGCGCGGGGTGCCGAGTTCGGCCAGCAGGGAGCCCTCGTCGTCGCGCAGTCGCCGTACGGCGAACCCCTCGGGGACCCGGGCGGCCAGGTCCGGGTCGGTGAGGACCAGGGAGCTGCCGGACTGGCCGAGGATGTACGCCAGGTCGTCGCCGGTGAGGTTCTGGTTGACCGGCACATGGACGAGCCCGGCCCGGGCGCAGGCGAGGAAGGCGATCAGGTACGCGTCGGAGTTGTGGGCGTAGGAGGCGACCCGGTCCCCCGGGCGCAGCCGGTGGCCCTCGGTCAGGGCCGCAGCCGCGGTGGTGACGGCCTCGTCGAGCTCGCGGTAGGTCCAGGTCCGTCCGGCGTACCGCAGGGCGGTGCGCTCGGGGGCGCGCCGCGCGCTGCGGGTCACGAGGCCGTCGACTGTGCTGCTGCGTACACCGGTCATGGCGTGATCCTGTGCGGCCGGGGCCCGTCGGTCAAGGGTCTTGATCCCATCGTCGCTGCCGGCGGGCCCCGTGGGTGTCAGCCGTGGCCCTCCCAGTACGGTGCGCGCAGCCGGCGTTTGTAGAGCTTGCCGTTGGGGTCGCGCGGCATGGTGGTGATGAAGCCGAGGCTCTTGGGGCGCTTGTACCCGGCGAGCAGGCCGGCGCAGTGGCCGAGGATCTCGTCGGCGAGCGCGTCGTCCGCCTCGTACCCCTCGGCGGCCTCGACCACGGCCCGGACCTGCTCGCCCCAGTCGGGGTGCGGGATGCCGAAGACGGCTGCGTCGGCGACGGCGGGGTGGGTCAGCAGGGCGCTCTCGATCTCGGCGGGGTAGATGTTGACGCCGCCCGAGATGATCATGTCGATCTTGCGGTCGCGGAGGAAGAGGTAGCCGTCCTCGTCCAGGAGGCCGAGGTCGCCGACGGTGAAGAAGTCGCCGATGCGGTTCTTCCTCGTCTTGCCCTCGTCCTTGTGGTAGCTGAAGCCGCCGGTGCTCATCTTCATGTAGACGGTGCCGAGTTCGCCCGGGCCGAGGCGGTTGCCGTCGTCGTCGAAGACCGCGAGTTCGCTGATCGGCCAGGCCCGGCCGACGGTTCCGGGTTTCTTCAGCCAGTCCTCGGCGGTGGCGAAGGCGCCGCCGCCCTCGCTGGCCGCGTAGTACTCCTCGACGCACCGGCCCCACCAGTCGATCATCGCCCGTTTGACGTGGTCGGGGCAGGGGGCGGCGCCGTGGATGGCGTGCCGCATCGCCGTGACGTCGTACCGGGCGCGGACCTCTTCGGGCAGGGCGAGGAGGCGGTGGAACTGGGTGGGGACCATGTGGGTGTGGGTGCAGCGGTGGGCGTCCATCGCGCGCAGCATCCCCTCGGGCGTCCACTTGTCCATCAGGACGAGGGGGTGGCCGATGTGCAGCGCGGCTCCGGCGAACTGGAGGACGGCGGTGTGGTAGAGCGGTGAGCAGACCAGGTGGACGTTGCCGTCGAAGGGTTTGATGCCGAAGATGCCGAGGAATCCGCCGAGGTGGCTCTCCTCGGGCAGCCTGCCGGGCAGCGGCCTGCGGATGCCGCGCGGGCGGCCGGTGGTGCCGGAGGTGTAGTTCATGACCCAGCCGAGCGTGCGGTCCCGCGGGGGTGATGCGGGCCGGTCGGCCAGTAGTTCGGCGTACGGGCGGAATCCGTCGACGGTGCCGACGCCGTAGCGGTGGCTCGCGGGCAGTTTCGCCTCGTCGGCGGCGGCGGTCGCGGCCTCGGCGAAGCGTTCGTGGGCGATGAGCACCTTGGCGCCGGAGTCGGCGACGATCCAGGCGATCTCGGGGCCGACGAGGTGGTGGTTGACGGGGACGAGGTAGAAGCCCGCCTGGGTGGCGGCGAGGTAGGCGGTGAAGAACTCGACGCCGTTGGGCAGCACCACGGCGAAGGCGTCCCCCTCCGCCAGGCCGGCCGCGCGCAGTCCGTGGACCAGGCGGTTGGCCTCGGCGTGCAGCCGGCCCGCCGTCCAGCTCTCGCCGTCGGGTGCGGTCAGGACGGTGCGGCCTGGGTCGGCGGTGGCCTGGGCCCAGAAGCCGTTGGGCGGCTGGTTCATGAGGCGCTCCGTCCGGCGATGCGGTTGATCCGGTCCACGGCCCGTTCGAAGCCGCGGGTCAGGTCGTCGAAGACGGCCTGTACCGGGCGTTCGGTGTTCATCCGGCCGACGATCTGGCCGACAGGGGTGCCGAGCAGGGCCGGTGTCTCGTACTTCTGGATGCGGGAGAGGGCGTCGGCGACCAGGAGGCCCTGGAGGGGCATGGGCAGGGTGCCGGGCCCGGCCGGGTCGTCCCAGGCGTCGGTCCACTCGGTACGCAGCTGGCGCGCGGGTTTGCCCGTCAGGGCCCGGGAGCGGACGGTGTCGCCGGAGCCGGCGGCGAGGAGCTTGGCGGTCAGTGCCCGGGAGTGCAGGTCGGCCTCCTCGGTGGTGAGCCAGAGCGAGCCGAGCCAGACGCCCTGGGCGCCGAGGGCCAGCCCGGCGGCGATCTGCTCGCCGCTGCCGATGCCGCCGGCCGCGAGGACCGGGAGCGGTCCGACCGCGTCCACCACGTCCGGAACGAGGACCATGGAGGCGATCTCGCCGGTGTGGCCGCCCGCCTCGTAGCCCTGGGCGACGACGATGTCGATGCCGGCGTCCGCGTGGTGGCGGGCGTGCCGGGCGCTTCCGGCGAGTGCGGCGACGCGGACGCCGCGGTCGTGGGCGCGGGCGACGACGTCGGCGGGCGGGGAGCCCAGCGCGTTGGCGAGGAGTCTGATGGGGTAGTCGAAGGCCACGTCGAGCTGGTTGCGGGCGACTTCCTCCATCCAGCCCGTGATGCGCCAGCCGGAGGGCTCCCCCTCGGCGAGGGCGGGCACACCGTGCTTGGCCAGGGCCTCTCGGACGAACTGCCGGTGGCCGGGCGGGATCATCGCCTCCACATCGGCCTCGCTCACGCCCTCCACCTTCTTGGCGGGCATGACGACGTCGAGGCCGTAGGGCTTGCCGTCTGTGTGTTCCTGCATCCAGTCGAGGTCGCGTGCGAGGTCGGCGGGGGCGGTGTAGCGGACCGCGCCGAGCACGCCGAATCCGCCGGCCCGGGTGATGGCCGCGGCCACCGCGGGGAACGGCGTGAAGCCGAAGATGGCGTGCTCGATCCCCAGTTGTTGGCTCAGCTCCGTCTCCATGGGCGGCAGGATGCCGCAGTCCGGCGGTCGAGGGAAGACATTTTCTGATGCTGCGTCAGATTCTTTGTGGCTCCACCCCCTACGGGACGGCGGGCGCCGACAGTACTCTCTGCCTCGGCAGGAAGTTTCACGCTCGGAAGAGATTTCGAAAGTTACTTTCAGGCAGTGGGAAGGGGATGTGGATGACGGAGGACACGGCGGGCGGGGGCATCAGCCGGCGGCGGCTGGGGGGTGGGATGCTGGCCCTGGGCGGAGCACTCGCCCTGGCGCCCATCCCGTTCGCGGGCACGGCGTCTGCCACGGAGTCGGGGGCGGGGTCGTCGGACATGAGCGCGCAAAGCGGGCCGGGGCACGGCGCGCGGCCGACCCTGCGGCGCGGCTCCGCCGCCCGTGCGGGCCTGCTGCCGGAACCGCTCGACCAGCTGGTCACGGAGGCGGAGCGCTATCTGGCCGCCTCACCGAAACACCCGTGGTACGCGGGGGCGGTGCTGCTCGCGGGCCGGGGCGGGACGGTGGCACTGCACCGGCCGATCGGCAAGGCGGTGCGCTACGCGGCGTACGACGAGACGACCGACACCGGTGTGGAGTTCCCGGCGGACCAGCAGATCCCCATGGCCGAGGACACGGTCTTCGACCTGGCGTCGGTGTCGAAGCTGTTCACCTCGATCCTGGCCGTGCAGCAGATCGAACGCGGCACGCTGGAGCTGGAGGCGACGGTCGCCTCCTATCTGCCGGACTTCGCCGGCGGCGGCAAGCAGGACATCACGATCCGTCAGCTGCTCACGCACACCTCGGGGTTCACCGCCTGGATTCCGCTCTACAGCGCGCCGACCCGGGAAGGGAAGCTGGAGCTCCTGTGGAACGAGGTGCCGGAGAACCCGCCCGGCACGGTCTACCTCTACTCCGACCTCAACCTGATCTCGCTCCAGCTGGTGCTGGAGAAGCTGACCGGCCGGACCCTGGACGTACTGCTCCGCGAACGGATCACCGCTCCGCTCGGTATGCAGCGCACCCGCTACAACCCGCCCGCCTCCTGGAAGCCGAAGATCGCCGCGACCGAGGACGCCCGGCTCCCCTGGTCCGGTCTCGACCGCGGCCTGGTCTGGGGCGAGGTGCACGACGAGAACGCGTACAGCCTCGACGGGGTCGCCGGCCACGCCGGGGTGTTCTCGTGCGCCTGGGACCTGGCGGTCCTCGCCCGCACCCTGCTCAACGGCGGGGTCTACGGGCGGGCGCGCATCCTCTCGGCCGCCTCGGTCGACCTGTTGTTCACCGACTTCAACACGGCGTTCCCCGGTGACGCGCACGGCCTGGGCTTCGAGCTCTACCAGCACTGGTACATGGGCGCGATGGCGACGCCGCGGACGGCCGGCCACACCGGCTTCACCGGCACCAGCCTGGTCCTGGACCCGAGCACGGACTCGTTCCTGATCGTGCTCGGCAACTCGGTGCACCCGGTGCGCAACTGGCGCTCCGGCAGCGCGCCGCGCGTCGCCACCGCCAACCAGATGGCCCGGGCCGTCGCGGTCCGGCCGGCCCGGGGCCGTACGGCCTGGTTCTCCGGGATGGCCAGTGCCGCCACCGCCACCCTGGCGCTCCCGTCCCTGGCGCTCACCTCCTCGCGCGCCCGGCTGAGCTGCGCGCTGTGGTGGGACACCGAACCCGCGTCGGACTTCCTCTTCCTGGAGGCGTTGACGGACGCCGGGGCCACCTGGCAGCCCGTCCCGTTCACCACCACCCCCACGGAGCAGGGCCGTCGGCCGCAGCCCGAGCCGCATCCGGCGGGCTCACTCTCCGGCTGGTCGGGCCGGGTCTGGCACCGCCTCGAAGCCGCCCTCGGCGACCGGCGCGGCGCCGGGGTCCGGCTCAGGTGGCGCTACACCACGGACCAGCTGTACGTGGGCCGGGGGGTGTACGTGGACGCCATCCGGGTCGAGGACGGCAACCGGACGGTCTTCGACGAGGCCCGGCCCTCGGACGCACGGCGCATCGAGGCGAACGGCTGGGCCGCGTCGGCCGACTGACCGGCGCACCACCGCGTACGCGGGGCGGACGGGCCCGGCCGCCCGCCCCGCGTGGCGTGCCCGGTTCAGCCGCCGAGCGCCGCCATCGCGGCGTTGTGGCCGGGGACGCCGCTCACCCCGCCGCCGCGCACCGCGCCCGCCCGGCACAGCAGGACGTTGGGGTGCGCGGTCTCCACGCCCCAGCGGCCGGTCCCCTCGGTGGCGTACGGGAAGGAGAGGTCGCGGTGGAAGATGTGGCCGCCGGGCAGCCGCAGGTCCCGTTCGAGGTCCAGCGGGGTCTTCGCCTCGATGCACGGCTCGCCGTAGGCGTCGAGCGCCAGGCAGTCGGCGACCGGCTCCGTAGGAGTAGCGCGAGAGCCGGGCGTCCACGCCGGCGAAGGGGCGGGTCGAGACGGCCGCTCCCCCGGTGGTGGCGAGCCGCTCCAGGAGGAGGACGGTCTGTCCGGCGCGGGCGAGATAGGCCGCCGCGACCAGGCCGTTGTGGCCGCCCACGATCACCGCGTCATAGCTGTCCCGTACGGTCATGCCCCTTGGTAACACGGAGGCGGCGGCCCGGCCGGACCCGGTGCCGGTCACGGGGGCGGCGGCTGGCCGCTCCGCTGCCGGAGCGCCGCCACCTCGCGGTACAGGTCGGCCGCCTCGCGGCTGCGGCCGAGCTGTTCGAGGCAGTGCGCCTCGTCGTCGCGGCCGGCGAGCGTGTCGGGGTGGCCGGGGCCCAGCAGCCGGGTGCGTGCGTCGGCGACCTGCCGGTAGGTGTGCAGGGCCTGTGTCCACCGGCCCAGCCAGCCGAGGGCGACGGCGACCTCGCGGCGGCTGACGAGGGTGTCGGCGTGGTCGGCGCCCAGGACGCGCTCGCGGGCCCCGCACACCGCCCGCGCCTCGGCCAGGGCCTCCTCCCAGCGCCCGAGCCGGCCGAGGTTGACGCCCAGTCCGTGGCGGGCTCGCAGGGTCTCCGGGTCGTCCGGGCCGTTGACCCGGGTGCGGTCGGCGACGAGCACGCGGTACAGCTCCAGCGCGTCGGCGCTGCGGCCGAGCCGCCCCAGGCTGATGCCGACCTCGTAGCGGGTGGCGAGGGTGTCCGCGTGGTCGGCGCCCAGCAGCCGGGTCCGTGCCTCGGCGACCTGCCGGTAGGTGTGCAGGGCCTCCGTCCAGCGGCCGAGGCGCCCCAGCGCGTAACCGACCTCGTAGAGGGTGACCAGTGTGTCGGGGTGGCCGGCCCCCAGCACCCGGGCGCGGGCCGCCGCCACGTCGCGGGCCGTGCGGTAGGAGTCCTCCAGGTGTCCCAGCCTGCTGAGGCTGAAGGCCAGGTTGTGGCGGCAGCGCAGGGTGTCGGGGTGTTCGGGGCCCAGCGCGTGCTCCCGCGACATGAGCACGGCCACGTGCAGTTCGTGGGCCTCGGCGTGGCGGCCGAGGCGGCCCAGCGCGTACGCCGTCTGCTGCCGGGCGGCGACGGTCTCCGGGTGGTCGGGACCCAGGGTGCGTTCGCGGTCCTCGGCGATCCGGCCGAATTCACGCAGTGCGTCCTGCGCCCGGGACTTGCGGCTCGGCCCGGTCTCCCGCTCGTGGCGGCCGGCGAGGGTGCCGTGCGCAGGGGGCGTCGCGGGGCCGGTACCGGTGGTCCAGGCGCAGGTCAGGCCGGCCGAGCGGTCGGGCGGCGTCAGGGCGGGGTCCGCCGTACCCGTCGCCTTGTGGCCGCCGGTCATCGCCGCCGCCCATGCGGGCAGCCGCGGTGCGGCGTGGGGCGGGCCGGGGAACGCGACGGGGACGGGCGGGGCGAGCGGCACCTGGCCGGTCGGCTCCAGGAAGGGCTGCTCGCCGGTACGGCCGACGGCGATGCGGCGGCGCAGGTCGTGGGCGTCGGCCGGCCGCTCCTCCGGGGTCTTGGCGAGCAGGTCCAGGACCACCCGGTCGAAGAATCCGGGGAGTTCGGCGCGGTGGGAGCGCGGCGGTTCCGGTGGCGTGTCGCGGTGGCCGACGAGGATGCCCCAGGAGTCCTCCAGGTCGAAGGGCGGGGCCCCGGTCGCGATCTCGTAGAGCACACAGCCCAGCGAGTAGAGGTCGCTGCGGTGGTCGACCTGGCCGCCGCTGATCTGCTCCGGCGACATGTAGTGCGGGGTGCCCATGGCGACGCCGACGCCGGTGAGCCGGGAGGTGATGGGGATGCCGTGGCCGGGCCTGGCTATGCCGAAGTCACAGATCTTCACCGTCCCGTCGGACAGCCGCATGATGTTGGCGGGCTTGAGGTCGCGGTGGACGATGCCCTGCTGGTGGGTGTAGCCGAGGGCGTCGGCGACCTGTTCGGCGATGTCGACGATGTCGTCCACCGGCAGCGGGTGCTGCTCGTTGTCCTCCAGGAGCTGGCTCAGGTTGCGGCCGTCCAGGAGCTCCATCACGAGGTAGAGCACGCCTTCGTACTCGCCGAAGTCGTGGACGACGGTGACGCCCCGGTGCTGGAGGGCGGCGGCGACGCGGGCCTCGCGGCGGAAGCGTTCGCGGACGATGCGGGTGAAGTCCTCGTCGTGCTGCGGGCTCATCGGCTTCAGGCACTTGACGGCGACCTGGCGGCCCAGCGATTCGTCGCGGGCGCGCCACACCTCGCCCATGCCGCCGCGCCCGATCAGGTCGAGCAGTCGGTACCGGCTCTGGATCAGCCTGGTTTCCGCCATCCCCGTTGCCGCCCCCGTCATTCCGCCTGCTGTCGCCGCCGCACCCTCCCCGGAGCGTCCAGTATGGCTGCCTGCCTCTTCAGTGTGTACGGGGTGGGGCGGCTGCCGGGTCCCAGGCGCGCCATCGCGTTCATGATGTGACCGGGCGGAAGCCGCCGGCGCAGGCGCGCGGGGACGGCGCGCAGGACCGTGCCGGTGGCCCGCAGGCGGCGGTCCACGGCGGCCGGCGGCGGCGCGGATCTGCCGTACAGCTCATGCGCGAACGGCGGCAGCGACTGGTAGGCGAGTGTCGCGACGCGCCGCCACAACAGGGTCCGTGCGGGTACGAGCAGGGGGTGGACGGGCGGCTTGCGCAGGAAGCTGTCGACGTCCTGGGCTTCCGGCGTCCGGGCGAGCTGCGGGCGTACGCGTGCGAAGTAGGCGGCCAGCTGCGCGGTCGTCGCGGGTACGCGGTCCGGGTCGAGGCCGACGAGGCGCGCGCCGCGGCGGTGTTCGCCGATGTACTGGTCGGCCTGCCGGGCGGTGAGCGGGTAGCCGGAGCGGCGCAGGACCTGGAGGTAGGAGTCGGCCTCGGCGCAGTGCACCCACAGCAGCAGGCCGGGGTCGTCGACGCCGTACGTCCGCCCGGTCTCCGGGTCGGTGACCTTGAGGAGCCGGTGGATCCTGCGGACCCGGGCCCCGGCCTTCTCGGCGGCGTCCGTGGTGCCGTAGGTGATGGTGCCGACGAAGTCCGCCGTGCGCATGAGCCGGCCCCAGGCGTCCTCGCGGAAGTCGGAGTTCTGCATCACCCCGCGCACCGCGAGCGGGTGGAGCGCCTGGAGGTACAGGGCGCGCACGCCGGCGACCCACATCATCGGGTCACCGTGCAGCTGCCAGGTGACCGATGCGGGGCCGAAGAGCCCGGGGTCGGCTTCCGTCATGTGCGTGTACCTCCGGCTCGGCGGCGGTCCGGGGGCGGTCCGCCGGACGCCCCCAGTGTGGCCGGGGGTGCGCCCGGGGGCACCCGTGCGGCGCGGACGTCACACCGGCGGTGTCCGCAGCCGGGCGAGGAGGGACGCCTCCGCGGTGTCCGACCGGGTGTCCTGCCGGCTGCTCAGCGGGACCGCCCGCAGGTGGCGGCCCCGGGGGTCGAGGAGGTGGCCGGCGAGCTTCATCGGCCAGAGCGTGATCGCCCGGTCCGCCGCGGTCAGCTCGGGGTGGCGGGCGGTGAGCCTGGACTCGAGGGTGCCGATGTCGTCGGCCGAGCGCAGCCAGGAGCAGGCTGCGGGGTCCGGTGAGCGAGGCGCAGAGCCGGATCTCGCGGATCTGGCTGATGCTCTTGGCGAGCTGGGGCGCCCGGCTCTGCGGCACCGCGCCCCAGTAGGAGACGGAGACGGGCCGGCCGGAGAGCGACCGGGCCACCTCGCAGCGGTAGGAGAGCGCCTGGTCGGCGTCGAGGCGGTCCAGGCGGCGGCGGACGGTCGTGGGGCCGAGGCCGGTGCGCTCGGCGAGGTGGGGTCCACGAGGACGCCGGGCGGCCGGCTCGACTGGCCCGGCGTGGGCCTGCTGAGCCTGGCCGTGCTTCTGCTGCTGACCGGTATCTCGGCGGCGAAGAGCGGCCCCCTGTATCGGCATGGGCGTGGCGCTCGGCGCGCTGCCCACGGTGATCGCCGAGGCCGGCGCCCCCTCCCGCACGGGCATCGCCTCGGCCCTGTACAACGACGTCAAGGCCCTGGGCGGGGCGGTCGCCTGGGCCGTCATCGCCGTCATCCTGGCGACCCCCGCGCCGGAGACGGAGGCCGCCGTCTTCGACGCGGCGGAGGCGGCGAGTGAGTCCGGGTACGTCGCGGTCTGGCTGCTCTGCGCCCTGCTGTCCCTCGGCGCGGCCGGTGCGGCGGCCTGCGCCCGGCGCACCGGAACGGGCTGACCGGGAGCCGGCGGCCCCGTCGAAGCCCCCGCCTTGTCATACTGCTCCGATGACCGATCTGCCTGTCCCCGCGCTGGATTCGTTGTCCGGGCTCGCCTTCGGTGACGCCTTCGGTGACCGGTGGTTCGGGATCCTGCGCCGCGAGGGCACAGCGGCCCTGGAGGCACGGGTCCTGCCGCCGGAGCCGGTGTGGCAGTGGAGCGACGACACCGCCCAGGCGATCGTGCTGGTCCGTGAACTCGTCGAGGGCGGCGGCACCGTCGACCAGGACCGCTTCGCCCGGCGCCTCGCCGGGGCCTACGCCGCCGACGCACACCGCGGCTACGGCGCCTCGATGCACGACGTGCTCCGCCGGATCGGCGCGGGTGAGCCATGGCGGGATGTGGTGACCGGGCAGTTCGAAGGCATGGGTTCCTGGGGCAACGGCGCGGCGATGCGCGTCGCCCCGCTCGGCGCCTGGCACGCCGCCGACCTCGATGCCGCCGCCGAGCAGGCCGCCCGCCAGAGCGAGGTCTCGCACCACCACCCGGAGGCGGTCGCCGGCGCGGTGGCGGTCGCCCTCGCGGCGGCGCTGGCCACGCGCAGCCGGGGCGGGCCGGCGCCGGCCCGTGCGGACTTCCTCCAGGCCGTCGCCGCCCGGCTCCCCGACAGCGATGTCCGGTCGGGAGTGCGGGTCGCGGCCCGGATGCCGGCCCGCACCTCGCTCCGGCATGCCGCGGAGGTCCTGGGTTCCGGCTACCGGATGTCCGGGCCCGACACCGTCCCCTTCGCCCTGTGGTGTGCGGCGGGGCACCTGGACGATCTGCAGGAGGGCCTGTGGTTCACCGTGGCGGGACGCGGCGACATCGACACCACGTGCGCCATCGCGGGAGGGGTGATCGCCGCCCGCACGGGTGTCGCCGCGCTCCCGCCCGCCTGGCACGAGGCCCGGGAACCGCTGCCCGCGGTGGGCGAGGACTGAGGCCGGGGGCGGGCTCGCGCCTGAGGGCCGGCGCTCAGGAACCGGTCGCACTCGCGGACCAGCCGGCCCGCCTGGAATCTCTCAGCGCCGTACGCGCGGCATCCCGAGGCCGACCCAGGAGATGATCTCGCGCTGGATCTCGTTGTTGCCGCCGCCGAAGGTGAAGATGACGGCGGAGCGGTAGCCGCGTTCGAGTTCGCCGTGCAGGACGGCGCCGGCCGAGCCCTCCTTGAGGGGGCCCGCGGAGCCGACGACCTCCATGAGCCAGGCGTAGGCGTCGCGGCGCGCCTCGGAGCCGTAGACCTTGACGGCGGAGGCGTCCTGGGGGGTCAGGGTCTGGTGCTGGACTGCGGAGACCATCTGCCAGTTGAGGAGCTTCATCGCGTCGAGCCGGGCGTGGGTGCGGGCGAGGCGGGTGCGGACCCAGCCGAGGTCGATGACGCGGCGGCCGTCGCCGAGGCGGGTCTCGGCGGCCCAGCGGCGGACGTCGTGCAGGGCGCGGATGGCCATCGTGCCGTGGGCGGCGAGCGTGACGCGTTCGTGGTTGAGCTGGTTGGTGATGAGCCGCCAGCCCTTGTTCTCCTCGCCGACCCGGTGGGAGACGGGGACGCGGATGTTCTCGTAGTAGCTGGCGGTGGTGTCGTGCGAGGCGAGGGTGTTGATCAGGGTGCAGGAGTAACCGGGGTCGGAGGTCGGGACGAGGAGCATGGTGATGCCCTTGTGGGCCGGGGCGTCCGGGTCGGTGCGGGCGGCGAGCCAGACCCAGTCGGCGGTGTCGCCGTTGGTCGTCCAGATCTTCTGCCCGTTGACGACATAGCTGTCGCCGTCGCGTACGGCCCGGGTCCTGAGGGCGGCGAGGTCGGTGCCCGCGCCGGGTTCGCTGTAGCCGATCGCGAAGTCGGTCTCGCCCTTGAGGATTCCGGGCAGGAAGGCGGCCTTCTGCTCGTCGGTGCCGAACCGCATGAGCGTCGGGCCGACGGTGTTGAGGGCCATCAGCGGCAGCGGCACGCCCGCCTGGGCCGCCTCGTCGAAGAAGATGAACTGCTCCGTCGGCGACAGGCCCCGGCCGCCGTACTCGGTGGGCCAGCCGACGCCGAGCCAGCCGTCGGCGCCCAGGCGCCGGATCGTGTCCCGGTAGAAGCGCTTCTGGGCGGCCGGGTCCCCGTAGCGGGCGTAGGCGTTGTCGGGGACCAGGGCGGCGAAGTACGCACGCAGTTCGGCGCGCAACTCCTGCTGCTGCGGCGTGTATTCGAGGTGCACGGCCCCTCCGGGATGCTTACGGTCGCGTCGCTGGTGTGCGGCGGCGCACACAGTAGAACGTGTTGCAAGAATCCGGAAGGGGCACGGCCCCCGGTGCGCGGGTCAGCGCTTGACGGCGCGCAGCACGACGAACTTGGGGTCGCCCGCCACCGTGGTGCAGTTGCCGAAGATGCGGCGCAGGGCGGTGTGGTGGCCGAGGTGCCGGTTGGCGACCACCCAGAGTTCGCCGCCCTGGCGCAGGGCGCGACGCGCCCCGTAGAACATGTTCCGGGCGGTCGCGTCGGTGGTGGCCTGGTGGGAGTGAAACGGCGGGTTGTTCAGGACGAGGTCCGCGCTGCCGGGCTCGGCGCCGGCGAGGGCGTCGCCGACGATGAAGCGGGCGCGGGCCCCGGGGCCGGTGTTGGCCCGGAGGGTTTCCTCGGCCGAGGCGACGGCCTGGTGGGACTCGTCGATGAAGGTGAGGGTGGCGTCGGGGTTGGTAAGGGCGGCGGCGAGGCCGACGACGCCGTTGCCGCAGCCGAGGTCGACGACCCGGTCGGGGCCGCTGCGGGCCGGCAGGTGCTTCAGGAAGAAGCGGGTGCCGATGTCGAGCCGGTCGGCGCAGAAGATGCCGGCGTGGTTGGTGACGGTGCGCCCGGCGACCGGTCCGGCGTCGGCGGGCAGCGCGTAGCGCAGGGGCCAGGGGCTCGGGGTGCGGGGCAGGGCGGGGTCGGGCGTGCAGTGGATGAGCCGGGCCTTGCGGACCGCGAGGGAGGTGCGGGTGGGGCCGATGATCCGCTCGAAGAGGTTGAGCGTGGAGGTGTGGATCTCCTTGACCATGCCGGTGCCGACGACGACGGTGCCGGCGTGCACGGCGGGTGCCAGCCGGTGCAGTTGGTCCTCCAGGAACGCGAGGCTCTTGGGCACGCGTACGAGCAGCACGTCGATGCGGTCCGGTGGGGTGTCGCGCGAGGACAGCAGGCGCACGGCGTCCGCGTCCGCCCCGTTGCGTTCGAGGTTCGCCTCGGTCGCCCGCTGCGCGAGACAGGAGTCGCTGATCTGTACGGGGCGGTGGGCTGCGAGCACGGTGCTCAGCGCGCCCCAGCGGTCCCCGACCACGACGACGCGCCCGGAGAGGTCGACCGGGTCCGCCCCGTCCGTCCCCTCCAGGTGCTGGAGCAGATAGGCGTCGGCCGCATCCCAGGCACGGAAGGGGTCGCGAGGGTCCTCGGGGTGTCGGGCGAGGTCGTAACCGGCCCCTGACGTCGTCAAACGGTTCATTGTCCGTTCAGGCTAACCGAGCGGCGCCCGGCGCCCGAACCAGCGCCGCGGCGCGACGGCCGTGGCCGCCGCGCCACGCCCCTTCCTACGGCAGTCGCTTGTCGATGGCCGCCCGGCCCTCTCTGGCCAGGGTGCGCCGTGCCCACTCGATGTTCTCCGGGGTCAGATCGCGCCCGGACGCGAGCACCAGGTCCTCCGCCGACGGATCGTCGCTGGCGCCGGTGTGCAGCAGGCCGTCCGGGGTCACGCCCCGGGTACTGGATACGGATTCGGGCTCGTCGCTCATGCCGCCTCCTTGTCCTTCCCGTCATTCTCGCCCTCCGCCGCCGGGCGCGCATCCGATGCCGGGTGGGGCCGCAGAGGAGACTCCGGACCCTTACTTGACCTGCACATGATAGATACGCCGTGTTCACACATCGTCACGGTCCGCATGGAAGGCTCCGCGTACCACATAGCGAACACGACCACCGCGGAGCCGCCTCCCCCACCTCGCGTCGGCGCCGCGGTGTGCGCATTCCCGGAGAGGACACCCCACATGTCCCGTCGCCACCTTCCCCTGCGGCGCTCACTGCCCGCCGCGCTCGCCGTCCTCGCGGTACTCACCGGCACCGCCGCGGCCGCACCGGCCCCCGCCCCGCCGACCGCCGCCGCCGGCCCGTTCGCCTCGCTGGACGACACCTATTACCAGGACGCGGTCGGCAAGACCGGCACGGCACTCAAGAGCTCGCTGCACACGATCATCAGCGACCAGAGCAAGCTCACCTACAGCCAGGTGTGGGACGCCCTGAAGGACACCGACGAGGATCCCGCCAACTCCTCGAATGTGATCGAGCTGTACACGGGCCGCTCCGAGCCCAAGAGCAACAACGGCGGCAGCGTCGGCCAATGGAACCGCGAGCACGTCTGGGCCAAGTCCCACGGCGACTTCGGCACGGCCACCGGCCCCGGGACCGACATCCACCACTTGCGCCCGTCGGACGTCCAGGTCAACTCCACGCGCGGCAACAAGGACTTCGACAACGGCGGCAGCGCGGTGAGCGGCGCGCCCGGCAACTACACCGACGGCGACTCCTTCGAGCCGCGCGACGCCGTCAAGGGCGATGTGGCGCGCATGATCCTGTACATGGCGGTGCGCTACGAGGGCGGCGACTCGTTCGCCGACCTGGAGCCCAACGACAGCGTGTCGAACGGCTCCGCCCCGCACATCGGCCGGCTCTCGGTGCTCAAGACCTGGAGCGAGCAGGACCCGCCGGACTCCTTCGAGAAGCGGCGCAACGACGTCATATTCGACCAGTACCAGCACAACCGGAACCCGTTCATCGACCACCCCGAATGGGTGGACGCCATCTGGTGACCGGGGCGGCCGACGCCCTGGCCCGTGGGCCAGGGCGTCGGCCCCACTGCGCCGCCGAGGGCTCGCCGCACGGGGCTGGTCCGGTCCACAAGCGCTCCGCCTGCTGAAGGGACGCACGGAGGCAGGGCCTCCCGCACCCGGAATGACCAACTCGCCCATATTACGATCAAAAGGTATGAATTGACTCGTTGAATCACCCGCTCCGCACGCCGTGCGCGTAATTCCCCCGGGAGGGAACTGATGGACACGGACGCCCTGACCGCCGGCCTGCTGCAGGAACTGCGCGCGGCCAAGCCCTATCCGGCCCTCTCCCTGACCATGCCGACCCACCGAAGTGCCCCCGACAACGCCCAGGACGCCGTCCGGCTGCGCAACCTGCTCTCCGAGGCGGGCAACAGGCTGGAGGCCGACCCGGCGGTCACCCGCGAGGCGCGCACCGCGATCAGGCAGCAGCTCGACCGCGCGGTGGGCGAACTCGATCAGCGCCGGGCCCTGGACGCGCTGGTGCTCCTGGCGACGGCCGAGGAGTACCAGATCTGGCGGCTGCCCCGTACCGCACCCGAACGGGTGGTGCTCAGCGACAGCTACCTGACCCGCAACCTCGTCGCCGCGAAGGCGCAGGCCCAGCCCTTCTGGGCGCTCACCGTGTCGTCCGACCACGCCGCCCTCTACAGCGGCACGGCCGACTCCGCGCAGGAGGCGCACGTCGGCGGCTTCCCGCTGGCCGCCCCGCACTGGGACCCCAACCCGCAGCGCGTGGAGCGGATCGGCGACACGCCGAGCAACTTCACCAACGAGGACACCCGCAACTTCCTGCGCGATGTGGACGAGAAGCTGCGCGCCGTCCTGGCCACCGACCCCCGCCCGCTGTACCTGGTCGGGCTCGCCCCGGCGCTCGCCCTGTTCGACGAGGTCGGCGAGAGCGCGAAGGGCGCGGCCGGCCGGGTCACCAAGGGCGCTCCGGCCGAGAACTCGGGGCCCGGCGACCTGCTGACCGAGCTGCGCCCGGCCCTGGAGGCCCGGCGCGAGCGGTTCGCGGCGGAGATCGACGGGAAGCTGGACGAGGCGCGCGGGCGCAGGGCCTTCGCCGGCGGACTCGACGAGGTGTGGGCCGCCGTCCGCGAGGGCCGCGCCGGTCTGGTGGCGGTGGAGGAGCACTACCAGCAGACGGTCCGGGTCGACCAGGAGCACCTGAAGCCGGTCGGCGCGGACAGCGCGGACCTGACGGACCCGGACGTACGCGAGGACATCGTCGACGAGCTGGTCGAGGCGGCGCTGGACAACGGCGCGGACGTCGTCTTCGTCGCGGACGACTCGCTCAAGGAGCACGGCCGGGTCGCCGCGGCGCTGCGCTTCTGAGGCGTCGGCGCGGGTCACGGCGAAGGCCCGGACGGGATCGCACCGTCCGGGCCTTCGCCGTGACCCGCGCCGCCTCAGCCCTCCCAGGCCCAGTTGGCCACCTCGGGCAGGTCGGTGCCGTGCTCCCGGATCCAGGCGTGGTGGCGGGTCCGGGTGTCCACCATCTCCTGACGCACCGCCACGGCACGCACGCCGAGGCCGGGCACCCGGTCGATGACGTCCATGACCAGGCGGTAGCGGTCCAGGTCGTTGCGGACGACCATGTCGAAGGGCGTGGTGGTCGTGCCCTCCTCCTTGTAGCCCCGCACGTGCAGGTCGCTGTGGCCGGCCCGGCGGTAGGCCAGCCGGTGGATCAGCCAGGGATAGCCGTGGTACGCGAAGATGACGGGCCTGTCCCGGGTGAACAGCGCGTCGTACTCGGAGTCCGGCATCCCGTGCGGGTGCTCGGAGTGCGGCATGAGCCGGGCCATGTCCACGACGTTGACCACCCGCACGGCGAGTTCCGGCAGGTGGCGCCGCAGAAGCTGGGCGGCCGCCAGGGTCTCCAGCGTGGGTACGTCCCCGGCGCAGGCGAGCACGACGTCGGGTTCCCGGGTGCCGTCCTCGGTGCCCGCCCACTCCCACACCCCGGCGCCGCGCGCGCAGTGCACCCGGGCCTGGTCGAGGCTGAGCCAGTCGAAGCTGGGCTGCTTGCCGGCCACGATGACGTTGACGTAGTCCCGGCTGCGCAGGGCGTGGTCGGCCACCGAGAGCAGGGTGTTGGTGTCGGGCGGCAGGTAGACGCGTACGACTTCGGGGCTCTTGTTGAGGATGTGGTCCACGAAGCCGGGGTCCTGGTGCGAGAAGCCGTTGTGGTCCTGGCGCCAGACGTGCGAGGTGAGCAGGTAGTTGAGCGAGGCGATGGGCCGGCGCCACGCGAGGCGGCGCGAGGTCCGCAGCCACTTGATGTGCTGGTTGACCATCGAGTCCACGATGTGCGCGAATGCCTCGTAGCAGGAGAACAGCCCGTGCCGGCCGGTCAGCAGATAGCCCTCCAGCCAGCCCTGGCACAGGTGCTCGGAGAGGACTTCCATGACGCGGCCGTCGCGGGACAGGTGCTCGTCGGTCGGGAGCGTACGGGCCTGCCATGCCTTGCCGCTGGCCTCGTAGAGCGCGTCGAGCCGGTTGGACGCGGTCTCGTCGGGGCCAACGACCCTGAAGTCCCTGCGGTCGGCCGTGGCCGCCATGACCGCTTCCAGGAGGCCGCCGAGCACCCGGGTCGGCTCCCGCAGCGAGGTGCCGGGCCGGTCCACCGGGACGGCGAACCCGTCGAGGTCCGGGATGGGCAGGTCCCGCAGGAACAGGCCGCCGTTGGCGTACGGGGACGCGCCGAGCCGGGCGGCGCCCTCGGGTACGCAGGCCAGGACCTGCGGGGTGGGGCGCCCCTCGGGGTCGAAGAGCTCATCGGGCCGGTAGGAGCGCAGCCACGCCTCCAGCTGGCGCAGGTGGTCGGGGTTGTCCCGGACGCCGGGCAGCGGGACCTGGTGGGCGCGCCAGGTGCCTTCGACGGGCAGCCCGTCCACCTCGGCGGGGCCGGTCCAGCCCTTCGGGGTGCGCAGCACGATCATGGGCCACCGGGGCCGCTGCGTCGCGCCGCCGGTCCGGGCGGCGGCCTGGATCTCCTGGATGCGGTCGACGGCCCGGTCCATCGCGAGGGCCATCTCGCGGTGCACGGCGCGGGGGTCGTCCCCCTCGACGTACAGGGGCTCGTGCCCGTAGCCGCGCAGCAGGGCGTCCAGCTCGGTCTGCGGGAGGCGGGCGAGCACCGTGGGGTTGGCGATCTTGTAGCCGTTGAGGTGGAGCACCGGCAGGACGGCCCCGTCGTGGACCGGGTCGAGGAACTTGTTCGCGTGCCAGGACCCGGCGAGCGGCCCGGTCTCCGCCTCGCCGTCGCCGATGACGCAGGTGACCAGGAGCTCGGGGTGGTCGAGGGCGGCGCCGTAGGCGTGGCCCAGGGAGTAGCCGAGTTCGCCGCCCTCGTGGATGGAGCCGGGTGTCTCGGGCGCGACGTGGCTGGGTACGCCGCCGGGGAAGGAGAACTGCTTGAACAGCAGGCCCATGCCCTCGGCGTCCCGGCTGACGTCGGGGTACGTCTCGGAGTAGCTGCCCTCCAGCCAGGAGCCGGCGAGGACGGCGGGCCCGCCGTGGCCCGGGCCCCAGATGCACAGGGCGTGGGTGCCGCGCGCCCTGATGAGGCGGTTGAGGTGGGTGTACACCAGGTTGAGGCCCGGTGAGGTGCCCCAGTGCCCGAGCAGCCTCGGCTTGATGTGCTCGGGTGCGAGCGGCCGGGTCAGCAGCGGGTTGTCCATCAGGTAGATCTGCCCGACGGCCAGGTAGTTGGCGGCCCGCCAGTGCGCGTCCAGCGCGTCGAGCTCCTCGTCGGAAGGGCCGGCCGTCGGCGAGGACGGTGGGGCATCGCTCATGGTCACCTCTCAGCGGGCGGGTGCGGGGGCGTCTCGCGTGCGGTCACTGCGGTTCGGGGCCGAACCACACGGTGGTGGGGTTGCAGAACTCGCGGATGCCGTGTCCGGCGAGCTCGCGCCCGTAGCCCGAGCGCTTCACCCCGCCGAAGGGCAGCGCGGGGTGCGAGGCGGTCATGCCGTTGAAGAACACACCGCCCGCCTCCAGGTCGCGGACGCAGCGCTCGGTCTCCTGGGCGTCGCGGGTCCACACGTTGGAGCTGAGGCCGAACGGGCTGTCGTTGGCCAGCTCCACGGCCTCGTCCAGACTGTCCACCCGGTAGAGGGCGGCGACGGGACCGAAGGTCTCCTCGCGGTGGATGCGCATGGCGGGCGTGATTCCGGCGAGGACGGTGGGGGCGTAGAACCAGCCGTTCTCCAGCCCGCCGCCCAGGCCCTCGGGCCGGCCGCCGCCGCACAGGGCGCTCGCCCCCTGGCGCACCGCGTCGTCCACCAGCTCCTCCAGGCCGGCGCGGCCCTGCTCGCTGGCGAGCGGCCCGACGTCGGTGGACTCCTCCAGCGGGTCGCCGACGGCCAGGTCGCGCATGCCGACGGTGAAGCGTTCGGCGAACTCCTCGTACACCTCGGTGTGCACGATGAACCGCTTGGCGGCGATGCAGGACTGCCCGTTGTTCTGGGCCCGGGCGGTGACGGCGGTGCGGGCGGCCTTGGCGACGTCCGCCGAGGGCAGGACGAGGTAGGGGTCGCTGCCGCCGAGTTCCAGGACGGTGTGCTTGACCTCGTCGCCCGCGATGGATGCGACGGAGCGTCCGGCCGGTTCGCTGCCGGTCAGGGTGGCCGCGACCACCCGGCGGTCGCGCAGGATGCCCTCGATGGCCTTGGAGCCGACCAGGAGGGTCTGGAAGCAGCCGGCCGGGAAGCCTGCGCGGTGGAAGAGGTCGCCCAGGTACAGCGCGGTCTGCGGCACGTTCGACGCGTGCTTGAGCAGTCCGGTGTTGCCGGCCATGAGCGCGGGGGCGGCGAAGCGCACGACCTGCCAGAGCGGGAAGTTCCACGGCATCACGGCGAGCACGGGGCCGAGCGGGCGGTAGCGGACGTAGGCGCGGGAGGCGCCGGAGTCCTCGACGTCGGCGGGCGCGGGGTGCTCGTCGGCGAGCAGTCCCTCGGCGTGCGCCGCGTACCAGCGCATGGCCTTGGCGCACTTCGCGGCCTCGGCGCGGGCCGCCGTGATGGGCTTGCCCATCTCCAGGGTCATGGTGCGCGCGATGTCCTGCTGGTCCTCGTCGAGGAGGTCGGCGGCCCGGTTGAGCAGCCGGGCGCGTTCACCGAATGTGGTGGTGCGGTATTCGCGGAAGGCGGCGTCGGCCGCGGCGAGCCGCCGCTCGATCCCGTCGGCTTCCAGCGCGTCGAACGTCCTGAGTGTCTCGCCGTTCGCGGGATTGACCGTCGCGATGGGCATGACTGTGGCCTCCTTGCCTCGGTACTTCGACCGTGCCGCGCCGCACGCCGGGCCGCAACGCGGGCCGTGGCGCACACCGGCCCCCGCCGCCGCGTACCCGGCCGGCGCGGATCATGCGTGCGGTGCGCACGCGATCCGCGCCGGGAGGGCTGCGGTGCGGGGGCCGGTGTGCGCCACCGTGCCGGGCCGCGCGCCTCAGACGAGGGCGGGGGCGGCGTCGTGGACGCGGACGGGCTCGTCGGTGCCTGCCGGGACGGGGTCGGGGATCTCCGCGACCACGGCCGGCGGGCGGCGGAACTCGCGGACGCCGGGCAGCGGCGGCAGCGGGACCAGCTCGATGTGCTGCGGCTCCTGGGCGTAGCGGGTGAACCAGACGACCTTGCCCTCGGCGGTCCGGCAGGTGCCCCAGCTGTCGCTGAGGGCCATGACCCGGCTCAGGCCGCCGCCCTCATGGAGCAGGCGCGGCATCTCGGAACCGTTGTCTGCGACGGAGACCGTGAGGTGCCGTCCGGTCCAGCGGAGTTCGACGACGCAGCGGTTGTCGTCGCCGACATGCCGCTGGACATTGGTCAGCAGCTCCTCCACAGCACGGCACACGGGCCGGATGTGGAGTTCGAGACTCCAGTGGCGCAGGTGGGCGGCGACTATCCGTCGCAGCTGGTCCACACGGTCTGCGGAAACCTGGAGTTCGACCAGATAGTGCCGGTCGAGTGGAACGGTCATCGTCGAGGCTCCTCACATCGAGGCCCACGTTCTTCGCCCCGTTGAACCAACGACCCCCGAATACGAAGAGTGAGCAGATGTCTCTTCTGGGTCACTCCACAGGGTGACCCGGCTGAGCCGGTCGCGCAACACGTCGGGCCCGCACCCCGGGTGACCGGCGCTTTGGCGTCTCCGGGGTGCGCGCGGCGGTCAGGGCAGATGGGTGAGTACCCGGTCGGGGGTGAGCGGCAGGGTGCGCAGCCGGACTCCGGTGGCGTGGTGGAAGGCGTTCGCGACGGCCGCGGCTGCGCCGACGATGCCGATCTCGCCGATGCCCTTGCTGCCCATGGGGTTGAGGTGCGGGTCGTCCTCCTCGATCCAGTGCGCCTCGATGTCGGGCACGTCGGCGCAGGCGGGCACGTGGTAGGAGGCGAGGTCGCGCTCGGTGAAGTCGCCGAAGACCGGGTCCATGGTGCTGCCCTCGGTCAGTGCCATGCCGAGCCCCATGGTCATGCCGCCGATGAACTGGGAACGTGCGGTACGGGAGTTGAGGATGCGGCCCGCCGCGAAGACGCCGAGCATGCGCCGCATGCGGACCTCGCCGGTGCGGGTGTCGACGGCGACCTCGGCGAAGTGCGCGCCGAAGGCGTGGCGGGCGTACGGGGATTCCTCGGCGGTCTCCTCGGAGGTGTCGGCGGTGACGGTCACTCCCTCGGCGGGCAGCGGCCCGGTGTGCGCGGCGAGCCGTTCGACCAGCCCTGAGGCGGCCTTGTGCACGGCCCACCCCCAGGAGGCGGTGCCCGAGGAGCCGCCGGCCACCGGGGCGTCGGGCAGGTCGCTGTCGCCGATGTCGATCACCACGTTGTCCAGCGGGGTGCGCAGCACGTCCGCGGCGATCTGCGCGAGGACGGTGCGGGCCCCGGTACCGATGTCGGTCGCGTTGACCGCGACCCGGTAGGACCCGTCGGCTGCGGCGTGCGCGGAGGCGTGGCAGGCGCTGGCGTAGACGGGGTACGTGGCGGAGGCGACGCCCGAGCCGAGCAGAAGGGCGCCCTCGCGGCGGGCGCCCGGGGCGGGGTCGCGCTCGGGCCAGCCGAAGCGTGCGGCGCCCTCGCGCAGGCAGGCGGCCAGGCCGCGGCTGCTGAAGGGCTTCCCGGAGTCGGGTTCGTCGGCCGGGTCGTTGCGCAGCCGCAGTTCGACGGGGTCGATGCCGAGTTCCGAGGCGAGTTCGTCCATGGCGGATTCGAGGGCGTACATTCCGGGGGCCTCGCCCGGGGCGCGCATCCACGACGGGGTCGGCACGTCCAGGGCGACGACCCGGTGCGCGGTCCGGCTGTCCGGCGAGCCGTACATGACGCGGGCCGGTACGGCGGCCTGCTCCACGAACTCCTTGACGGTGGAGGTGTGGGTGACGACCTCCTGGGCGAGAGAGGTGAGGGTGCCGTCGGGCCGCGCCCCGAGCCTGACGCGCTGCACGGTGGGCGCCCGGTGTCCGGCGATCGCGGGCATCTGGCGCCGGGGCAGGGCGAGTTCGACGGGACGCCCCGTGTGGAGCGCGGCCATCGCGGCGAGCACGACCTGCGGGCGCGGGGTGCCCTTGGAGCCGAAACCGCCGCCGACGTGTTCGGAGACCGCGGTGACCTGGTCCGGTCGCAGCCGGAAGGCGGCGGCGAGGCTGTCGCGCACCGTGGTGGCGCCCTGGCTGGAGTCGTACACGGTGAGGTGGCCCTCGGGCGACCAGTGGGCGGTCGAGGCGTGCGGCTCCATCGGGTGGTTGTGCAGCGCCTCAAGGGTGTAGGTGACGTCGATGCGTACGGGGGACGCCTCGAAGCCCCGGTCGAAGTCGCCGCGTTCACGGACGGCCGGGTAGCCGCCGTTGGCGTTCTCGGGGGTGTAGAGGCCCGGGTGGTCCTCGGTCAGCACGACGTCGTGCGGGGCGGTCTCGTAAGTGATGTGCAGCGCCTGGGCACCGGCCCGGGCGCTCGCCAGGGTGTCGGCCACGACGAGCGCGACCGGCCAGCCGCGGTGGGGCACCCGGTCGTTCTGGAGGACTGCGAGGACCGGGTCGTCCGGATCCTCGATGCGGGGCGCGTTGTCGTGGGTGAGGACGCTGTGGACGCCGGGCTGCGCCAGGGCGTCGACGGTGCGGACTGCGGTGACCCGGCCGGCCGGCACGGCGGCGGGCACGGGCCAGGCGTACAGGCAGCCGGGCAGGCCGCGCTCGGCGGCGTAGCGCGCGGCGCCGGTGACCTTGTCCCGGCCCTCGCGGCGGACGACGGGGGCACCCAGTGGCTGGGGGGCGTGGCTCATGGCAAGACACCTCCTAGGATCGGGCGGCGAGTTCGGCGAGGGCGTCGACTGCCAGGTGGCGGGCGAGGCGGACCTTGAAGGCGTTGTCGCGCAGGGGGCGGGCCGCGGCGAGTTCGGCGTCGGCCGCCCGCAGGAAGGTGGCGTCGGTGGCGGGCGCGCCGCGGAGGATCTGCTCGGCGGCGCGGGCCCGCCAGGGCCGGTGGGCGAGCCCGCCGAAGGCCAGCGCGGCGTGCTCGATGCGTCCGTCGCTTACTCGCAGGACGGCGGCGACGGAGGCCAGGGCGAAGGCGTACGAGGCGCGGTCGCGGGCCTTGCGGTAGAGGCAGACGGTGCCGTCGGGCAGGGGCGGCAGCAGCACCTCGGTGACGAGTTCGCCCGGCCGGACGACCGTGTCGGCGTCGGGGTTGTCCCCCGGCAGCCGGTGGAAGTCGGTCACGGCGACGGTCCGTTCGCCCTCCGGTCCGTGCAGGACGACGTCCGCGTCCAGGGCGGCCAGCGCCACGGCCATGTCGGAGGGGTGGGTGGCGACGCACTCCTCGGAGTGGCCGATGACGGCGAGGTCGCGGTGGGCGCCCTCGCGGGCGGGGCAGCCGGTGCCGGGTTCCCGCTTGTTGCAGGGCTTGGACGGGTCCTGGAAGTAGGTGCAGCGGGTGCGTTGGAGGAGGTTGCCGCCGGTGGTCGCGATGTTGCGCAGCTGCCCGGAGGCGCCGGCGAGCAGGGCCTGGGACAGGGCGGGATAGCGGGTGCGTACGGCGGGGTGGGCGGCCAGGTCGCTGTTGCGCACGGTGGCGCCGACGCGCAGCCCGCCGTCTGCGGTGTCCGTGACGTGGTCCAGCGGCAGCCGGCTCACGTCCACGAGCATGCCGGGCGTCTCGACGCCGAGTTTCATCAGGTCGACCAGGTTGGTGCCGCCGCCCAGGAATCTGGCCCCGGGGTGGGCGGCGCAGGCGCGGACCGCGTCGGCGACGGATGCGGCGCGCAGGTAGCCGAAGGGTTTCACGACGCCACGTCCTCGATCGCTTCGACGATGCGGGGGTAGGCGCCGCACCGGCAGAGGTTGCCGCTCATCCGCTCGCGGATCTCCTCGGCGTCGAGCCGTGCCGGGAGGCCCACGGGGGCGCCCGGCGGGGTGACGTGCGAGGGGAAGCCCTGGCCGGCCTCGGTGAGGACGCCGGCGGCGGAGCAGATCTGGCCGGGTGTGCAGTAGCCGCACTGGAGGGCGTCGCGGTCCAGGAACGCCTCCTGGAGGGGGTGCAGCCGGTCGCCGTCCGCCAGTCCCTCGATCGTGGTGATGCGGGAGCCTTCCTGGGCGACGGCCAGGAGCAGACAGCTGTTGGCGCGGCGGCCGTCCACCAGGACGGTGCAGGCGCCGCACTGGCCGTGGTCGCAGCCCTTCTTGGCCCCGGTCAGGTCCAGGTGGTGGCGCAAGGCGTCCAGGAGGGTGGTGCGGTGGTCCAGCGTCAGGGTCCGCTCCGCGCCGTTGATGTTCAGGGTCAGGGTGGCGGAGGGGAGGTCGCCGGGCGCCTGCGGTTGTCCGGCGCCGCCCTCCCACCCACTGGTCGGGTCCACGTGCGGCACCTTTCGACGAAGTCACTTTGTCCGATTTCTACCAGATGTGAGTCGTCGTACCGTGCCCCACCGGGACCGCCGCAGGCGTTCGGCCTACTTGTTGTCCAGCCGCAGCCGCACTTCTTCCTCCTGGTCGCCGGAGACGGTGCCCACGACCTGCACCGCGAAGGCGTCGGCCAGGCCCTGCCGGAGCCGGTCCACGGCCTGGTAGCCGCCCTGGACCTCGGCGGTGACGGGAGCACCTAGGGTCACGGAGCCCGAGACCGTCCGGGTCTCGGACACATCGACGGTGGCGGTCCAGGCGGTGGGCCGCTTGGACGCGGCCTCGTGGGGAATGTCGGCCGAGGACCGGTCGGTGGTGAAGGCGGCCCGCAGCACGTCGAAGACCGTACGCGCGTCGTCCTCCGGGCAGTCGCTGACGACGACCGAGACCTCCTGGTCGTGGTGGTTCTCCGCCGCCTGCTGCTCCTGTGTGCTGTTCACGCTGTTCCTTCCGAAGGGATCAATGCCGTCCCCTCCAGGCTTACCCCGTGAGCAGGCGGGTGCGACATGAGCGGCCCGGGGCCCCGCCACGGCGGCCGATCGGACCGTACGCCGGCCGAAACTTTTTCTGTATGTATATCCACTTAAAACATGAATTCGATCTCCACTCCGAGTGACGCCCGCGTCCTGGGGTATCCGGCAAGCATGGATGTTTCGGATGGAGCCCTGAATTCCCTGGCAGTCACCCTCGCGGACGGACGCGGAGCGACCGGAATCGTGCTGGGGGTGATCGGTGTGCTCCTGGTGGCTTTGCTGATCGGCGCCTTCTGGCTGGGCAAGCGACGGCACGACCAGGAGCTGCCCCCGCCCCGGCCGGACGAGCAGCCGGTCGGGCCGGAGCACCGCAGCCACGCCGAGCAGAACGACGTCCACGGCGACGACCACTTCCCGGCCGACGGCAGGGGACTCTCGCCGTACGAGCTCGGCGACAGCGGCAACGAGCCGATCCGCCACGAGGACGACGACAAGCGCGAGTGACCCCCGAGCGGCGGGCGGCGGCGCGTGTTGCGGGCGCCGCCGCCCGCGGTGAGGCTGGTGAGGGCCCCGGCACACCTGCCGCACCCCTGATGAAGGCAGTAGCACCATGACCCCAAGCACCTCCGGCGCGGCGCCCGCACGGGCGGCTCTGACCGGGTCTGCGGCCCCCTGCTGGGTCAATCTCATGACCCGGGACCTGGAGTCCGCCCAGGAGTTCTACGGCCCGGTGATGGGCTGGACCTTCCGCCCGGGCCGGCTCGGCCAGGACTTCTCGGTGGCCCGCCGCGGTGACGTCCCGGTCGCCGGTATCGGCGCCGTGGCCACAGCCTTCCGCGTCGCGGTGGCCTGGACCCCGTACTTCGCCGTCCGGGACGCCGACGTGGCCGCCTCCCGCATCCGGGAGCGCAGCGGCACGGTGGCGGTGGGGCCGCTGGCGCTCGGCAAGGGGCGCGGCGCGCTGGCCGCCGACCGGGACGGTGCCGGGTTCGGCATCTGGGAGCGGACCGAGCCGACGACGTCACCGCCCGCGCCGGACGGCCATGCGCACGCGTGGCTGCGGCTGCGCACCCGCAGCGCCTTCGACGCCGCGATCTTCTACGGCGAGGTCCTAGACTGGGCGAGCGGAAAGCCGGGCGCCTGCGAGGTGGCCTACGCCAAGGACGAGGTCGTCGTGCGGTGCGGGGGGCGCCAGCTGGCCCGGATCAGCTCGGGTGCGGTCGAGACGGCCCCGGACCCGCTGGTCCGCCCGCACTGGCAGGTGAACTTCCCCGTGGCCGACGTGGGCGCCACGATCCAAACGGCACGCGAGCACGGGGGCTCGCTCGTGGAGGAGCTGACCCGCGCCGAGGGCCGGGAGGCGACGCTGATCGACCCGGACGGCGGACTGTTCACCGTCACGGACGTCCACCGCGCCTCGGACGCCGGCCCGGCCTGACAGCACGCTCAGGCGACCGGCAGCACCAGGTCGATGGACTGTTCACCGTCACGGACGTCCACCGCGCCTCGGACGCCGGCCCGGCCTGACAGCACGCTCAGGCGACCGGCAGCACCAGCTCGGGGCGGTCCCACATCACCGCCGGGGGCGTGGCCCGCACGGTGCCGGTCCGCTGCGCGCCCACGCTCAGGTAGAAGCCCTCCGCCGGAGGGTGCGAGACGACGCGTACGCCGGGCACCCCCCGGGCGACGGCCTCCTGGCGCAGGTGGCCGATCAGGAGCCGCCCGGTGCCGGTGCCCTGCGCGTCGTCGGCGACGAAGAGCAGGTCCAGCTCGGGCGGGTCCAGGACCAGCGCGTAGAAACCGAGCACCCGCCCCGTCGTCTCCTGCTCGGCCGCGAAGACCGCGTGCGCCTCGATGTAGTCCGGCCCCACCCGGTATCCGGCGACCATGGGTGCGTACGGGCCCTCGTACGCACGCGAGGACCGGACCAGCCGGGTGAGGCGCTTCGCGTCCCGCGCGGTCGCCCGCCGGATACGGACCGGGCCGCCGGACGTGCGGCGGCCCGTCGGCGTAACGCTTGATCTCATGGGGCGAGTATTACGCATCCGCCGGCGACAGGGACTCGGGCCGGTCTCAGGAGGCGCGCGCCTCGCGCCACTCCTCGACCAGGGCGGCCACGTCGAACGGCCGCAGGTTGAGCAGCGGTCCGGGCGGTGGACGGCGCACGGCCGCGTGGATCTTCTCGTTCACCTCGGTCAGCACCCGCCGCACCTCGGCCTCCGTCCGGATCTCCGGCAGACGGGCGAGGACGTCCTCGGCCTCCTTGCGCAGCGCCAGCGCCGGCGGGAGCACCGACACCCCTTCGCGCTGCATCTTCGCCTTGATCCACCACGTCTCGTCGTACGGGGCGCTCAGCGCTTCGAGGGGCTTGCCGAATCCTGGCAGCCGGGAGATGTCACCACGCTGTTCCGACTCCCGGATCTGCTGGTCGACCCAGGATTCGAAGCTGACACCCGCGGGTTTGCGCTCGGTCACCGTGATCCGCCCCTCTCGGAGGACTCCTGCTGCGGCCCCACCAGCCTACCGGGGCGGCCCATCGGCGACGGGCGCGTCCCGAACGCGTCGAACGCGTTCGCAGGGGTACACGAGCGTCACGCCCGGCCGAGAACGGAGCCGGGCGACCAACCGAAAGGGATGGTGGGAGTGGAACACAGCGACTTGCGGACCGACTACCGCCGGGGGTGGTGACCATGACGACCCTCGTGATCATCCTCGCGGTCGTCGTGGTGGTGGCCGCCGGACTGTTCTTCGCCTTCGGCCGGAAGACCGGCGGGCATGGGCTGCGGCGCCGCTTCGGGCCCGAGTACGACCGTGCCGTCGACCGGCACGACGGCGACACCAAGGCCGCCGAACACGAGCTGAGCGAGCGGCTGAAGCGTCACCGCTCGCTGGACGAGCGCCCGTTGACCCCCGAGGCCAGGGACGAGTACACCGCCCGCTGGGCGCGGATCCAGGACCGATTCGTCGACTCGCCGCAGCAGGCGGTGGCCGATGCCGACGCGCTCCTCGCGGAACTGGCCCGGGACCTGGGCTTCCCCGACGGCAAGGACTTCGGCGAGCAGAGCGACGCGCTCTCCGTCCACCACGCCGAACACGTCCACGGCTACCGGCGCGTCCACGCCGCCCGGCGGGGCGAGGGCGACACGGAGGAGATGAGGGAGGCCCTGGTCGAGGCCCGCGGCCTCTTCGACGTCCTCGTATCGAACGGCACGGACGCCCCGGTTAGCCGGGACCCCCACCATGCGGAAGGAAGTGGCACGGCATGACGAAGGACACCGACCGCACACCGCGGACCCCCGCCGCGGCTCCCGGAGCGCCCACGAACCGCCCGGCCGTCGCCGACACCGGTACGGGGGCCGCGCGCCCCTCGGACGACGTCCCGGCCCGCCCCCCGCAGATGGCGGCCCCCGCCCCCTCGGGCACCGGGCACGCGGCGCCGGAGGTCTCGACCCGGGCCGCTGACACCGGGCGCACGGCACCGGACACCCCGACCGGCGCAACGGACACCGACCGAACGGCGACCGGACACGAACCGGCCGACGGCGCCACGGCGCACGGCGCGCCCGACGCGGCGCAGCCCCTGCTGCCGACCGGTGACCAGGACAAGCTGGCCCACCGCCTCCAGCAGGCGGTCGCGGACTTCGTCGAAAGCCCGCACCGGGCCGTCGAGGAGGCCGAATCCACCTTCGACGCGGTCGTCACCGGGCTCACGGACGCGCTCCAGGAGCGCCGCCGCACCCTGCACGTCGCGGGGCAGGACGACGGGGACCCCGGGACGCGGACCGAGGAGCTGCGGGTCACCCTGCAGCACTACCGCGACATCACCGAACGGCTTCTGAAGGTGTGAGGGGCGCGGCTCCCCCACACCCGGCACTCTGCCCCCGGCACATCCCGTGCCGGGGGCAGAGTGCCGTGCCGGGAGGCCGCTACGGGCGGGCGTAGACGACCAGTTCGCTGCGCAGGCGCCGCAGCGTGGGGCCGGGGACGCGCAGGCAGTCGCGCACATAGCCGTCCAGACCGCCCCAGCGCTCGTCCATGGCGTCCAGCGCCGTGTCGAGGTAACGGGGGCGGACCTCGATGATGGCGGACGCGATCTCGGGGTCGCCGCCCGCGTCGAGGAAGCCCTGCACGTACGGCCGGTAGGCGGCCCGCACCACCGGGTTCACCGCCAGGAACTCCTGGCGCACGACGTCCCGTGAGGCGCCGAGGATCAGGAGCAATAGGGCGGCCCCCCAGCCGGCGCGGCCCTTGCCCGTCGCGCAGTGGAAGAGCACCGGGCGCGCGGCGGTGTCGGCGGCCGTGTCGATGAAGGCGCGGTACGCGGCCGCGGCACCCGGTGAGAGCACCATCTGCCGGTAGGACTGGGCGAACACCTCCTCGGCCCTGCCGTTCCCGAGCAGTCGTTCGGCCTCCACCGGGTCCGCGAGCAGCGCGCGGAAACGGGCGGGGGCCACACCCGGGTTCTCCCCCAGCACGTCGGCGACGAACAGCCGGGCGCCGGGCGGGAGGGTGTCGGGCGCCGAGCCGCGCTCGTCCGCGCTGCGCAGATCGACGACCGTACGGATGCCGAGTGCGGCCACGGCGGCGTCGTCCACCGGGTCCAGCCCGCTGAGCCGGCCGGAGCGCAGCAGCACACCCTGTCGCACCTGCCGGCCGGGGCCCAGGGGGATGCCTCCCAGGTCGCGCAGATTGAGGGCGGAAGCGGTCGGGACGGCCCTGACGGTCTGCACGATGGGTTTCCTCTTTTCCCGACACGAATCCGAATCGACTGTTCGGCTTGGCCGGATCAAAAGTCGCATGATGTCGGCAAATCGACAAAGTAAAACGCCGGGGATCTTCGATCGGGCGCGGCAGGGCGGACGGCCGGCGGAGGCGCCGTTTCCCGCTCCCCCTCCTGTTCACCTGGAGATGACCTGGAGGCGGAATAGCGGCGGAATGGAGTGCCTGTGGGGCGTGGCGCCCGCAAACCCCCCTCATTCCGCCATTGCCCACTCCCTCCGGGCCTCGGATTCCGCGTCGGCGAGAACGCCCCGCCGCTTCAGCGCGACGGCCTGCTCCGGGGCCGGGGCCGGCGCGAGGGCATCGCCGAACCGGCTGCCGGGAAGGCGGCGACGAGGTGCTCCACTGGTCCCACAGCCACGGGCGTGTCCTCTCCGGATGGATGGATTGCCAGCAGCATAACTTCGGGCATTCAGTGGTGCACTATGACAAAGCGCCACCCGGCGAAAGGCAGGGCCGACGCGACCGTGTGTGAAGGATCAGGTGCTGTGAGGGAGGGCAAGGTCACAGGCCGACGCACTGCTGCACCCACGGGACCTGCCCTAGCATCTGGGCCATGACGGTCCAGCCTGCTGACGGGCTTTCGCTGGCCGCCGGATTCCCTGACCCCGCCCATGAGCAATGGCAGAGCCTCGTCGAGGGTGTGCTTCGCAAATCGGGCAAGGATGTCTCGGGACCGGCCGCCGAGGAAGCGCTGTCCACCACGGTGGAGGACGGGCTCATCACCCGCCCCCTCTACACCTCGCGCGACGACGCGCCCGATACCGGTCTCCCCGGCTTCGCCCCCTTCACTCGCGGCAGCAAGCCCGAGGGGTCCACGACGGACGGCTGGGGGGTACGCCAGCGGCACGCGTACACGGATCCCGCCCGCCTCAACGAGGCCGTGCTCACGGACCTGGAGAACGGTGTCACCTCGCTGTGGCTGGCCGTCGGCGGCGCCGACGGCGTACCGGTGTCCGGTCTGGAGCGGGCTCTGGACGGCGTACTCCTCGACCTGGCGCCCATCGTCCTGGACGCGGGCGCCGAACTGGACGCGGCGGCAACCGAGTTGCTGCGGCTGCACGCGGAGCGCGGGGTACCGGCGGGGCAGGTGCGGGGCAGCCTCGGCGCCGATCCGCTGGGGCGGGCCGCGCGCACCGGGACCGAGCCGGAGCTGACGGCGGCCGTCGGCTGGGCGCGGCGCTGCGCGCAGGAGTACCCCGGGCTGCGGGCGATCGTCGTGGACGCCATGCCGTACCACGAGGCCGGCGGCTCGGCGGCCCAGGAGCTGGGCGCGTCGCTGGCCACGGGCGTCGCCTATCTGCGGGCGCTGACGGATGCGGGGCTCGGCCTCGAAGAGGCGTGCGGGCAGCTGGAATTCCGGTACGCGGCCACCGCCGACCAGTTCCTGACGATCGCCAAGCTGCGCGCGGCGCGCCGGCTGTGGGCGCGGGTCGCCGAGGCATGCGGAGCCCCGGGCACGGGCGCCCAGCGGCAGCACGCGGTGACGTCGCCGGTGATGATGACGCGGCGCGACCCGTGGGTGAACATGCTGCGCACCACGCTGGCGAGTCTCGGCGCGGGGGTCGGCGGAGCCGACGCGGTGACCGTGCTGCCCTTCGATCACGCGCTGGGCCTGCCCGACGCGTTCGCCCGGCGCATCGCCCGCAACACCTCGACGATCCTGCTGGAGGAGTCGCATCTGGCCCGGGTCATCGACCCGGCCGGCGGTTCCTGGTACGTGGAGCGGCTGACCGACGAACTCGCGGGCGCCGCCTGGGCGTTCTTCCAGGAGATCGAGCGGGCGGGCGGCCAGGCGGCCGCGCTGGGCTCGGGGCTGGTCGCGGAGCGGATCGCGGCCACCTGGGAGGCGCGCAGCAAGGACCTGGCGCGGCGCAAGGAGCCGATCACCGGCGTCAGCGAGTTCCCCTCGCTGAACGAGCGCCCGGTGGAGCGCGAGCCGCTGCCGGCGGTCCCCGTGGGCGGCGGGCTTCCCGTGGTCCGGCGCGACGAGGCGTTCGAGGCGCTGCGAGCGCGCTCGGACGCCCGTCTGGCGGCGACCGGCAGCCGGCCGCGGGTGTTCATCGCGGCGCTCGGCCCGGCCGCGGCGCACACCGCGCGGGCCTCGTTCGCCGCGAATCTCTTCCAGGCGGGCGGCATCGAGCCCGTGCACGAGCCGGTGCGGGTGGACGCGTCGTCGGTGGCCGAGGCTTTCGCGGCCTCGGGGACGGATGTGGCGTGCCTGTGCTCCACCGACGCCCTCTACGCCGAACAGGCCGACGAGGTCGCCCGGGCGCTGGTCGCGGCGGGCGCGCGGCGCCTGTACCTGGCGGGGCGGCCCGGCGAGTACAGCGGCGTCGACGAGTACGTCTTCGCCGGCTGCGACGCGGTGGCCGTGCTCTCTTCCCTTCTCGACCGTATGGGTGTGGCGTAATGCGGATCCCCGACTTCTCCGACATCGAGCTCGGTCCGGGCGGCGGCGCCGAGGTGACCGAGGACCAGTGGCGTGCCGCGGTCAAGGAGTCCTGCGGCAGCTCCGACGGCGACCTGCTGTGGGAGACCCCTGAGGGCATCGCGGTCAAGCCGCTGTACACCGGCCGTGACCTGGAGGGGCTGGACTTCCTGGGTACGTATCCGGGTATGGCGCCGTATCTGCGCGGTCCGTACCCGACGATGTACGTCAACCAGCCCTGGACGATCCGGCAGTACGCGGGCTTCTCCACCGCGGAGGAGTCCAACGCCTTCTACCGGCGTAACCTCGCGGCCGGGCAGAAGGGTCTGTCGGTCGCCTTCGACCTGCCGACGCACCGCGGCTACGACAGCGATCACCCCCGGGTGACGGGCGATGTCGGCATGGCGGGTGTGGCGATCGACTCGATCTACGACATGCGCCGGCTCTTCGACGGCATCCCGCTCGACAAGATGTCGGTGTCGATGACGATGAACGGCGCGGTGCTGCCGGTCCTCGCGCTGTACATCGTGGCCGCCGAGGAACAGGGCGTAGCGCCGGAGAAGCTGGCCGGGACCATTCAGAACGACATTCTGAAGGAGTTCATGGTCCGCAACACCTACATCTACCCGCCGAAGCCCTCGATGCGGATCATCTCCGACATCTTCTCCTACACCTCGACGAAGATGCCGCGCTACAACTCGATCTCCATCTCCGGCTACCACATCCAGGAGGCCGGGGCCACGGCCGATCTGGAGCTGGCCTACACCCTGGCCGACGGGGTGGAGTACATCCGTGCGGGGCGGGAGGCCGGTCTGGACGTCGACGCGTTCGCGCCCCGGCTGTCGTTCTTCTGGGCGATCGGCATGAACTTCTTCATGGAGATCGCGAAGCTGCGGGCGGCCCGGCTGCTGTGGGCCAAGCTGGTCAGGGAGTTCGGCCCGAAGAACGCCAAGTCCCTCTCCCTGCGCACCCATTCCCAGACCTCGGGCTGGTCGCTGACCGCGCAGGACGTGTTCAACAACGTCACCAGGACCTGCGTGGAGGCGATGGCCGCGACCCAGGGCCACACCCAGTCACTGCACACCAACGCCCTGGACGAGGCACTGGCCCTGCCCACCGACTTCTCGGCCCGCATCGCCCGCAACACCCAGCTCCTCCTCCAGCAGGAGTCCGGCACCGGCCGGGTCATCGACCCCTGGGGCGGCAGCGCATACGTGGAGAAGCTCACGTACGACCTGGCACGCAGGGCCTGGCAGCACATCGAGGAGGTCGAAGCCGCCGGCGGCATGGCCAAGGCCATCGACGCGGGCATCCCCAAGCTCCGCATCGAAGAAGCCGCCGCCCGCACCCAGGCCCGCATCGACTCCGGCCGCCAGCCCGTCATCGGCGTCAACAAGTACCGCGTCGACACCGACGAGAAGATCGACGTCCTGAAGGTCGACAACTCCTCCGTCCGCACCCAGCAGATCGAGAAACTGCGCCGACTGCGCGAGGAACGCGACGAGCATGCCTGCCAGGACGCGCTGCGCGCCCTGACGGCCGCCGCCGGACGGGACCCCGGCCCCGGTCTCGAAGGCAATCTGCTGGCGCTGGCCGTGGACGCGGCCCGTGCGATGGCGACGGTGGGCGAGATCTCGGACGCGCTGGAGAAGGTGTACGGCCGGCACGCCGGCCAGATCCGTACGATCTCCGGTGTGTACCGCAACGAGGCAGGTCAGTCACCGTCCGTGGACCGGACCCGCGTGCTTGTCGACGCGTTCGAGGAGGCGGAGGGGCGGCGTCCGCGCATCCTGGTCGCCAAGATGGGCCAGGACGGGCACGACCGGGGCCAGAAGGTCATCGCGACCGCCTTCGCCGACCTGGGCTTCGACGTGGACGTCGGCCCGCTCTTCCAGACGCCGGGCGAGGTCGCCCGGCAGGCGGTCGAGGCGGACGTGCACATCGTGGGCGTCTCGTCCCTGGCCGCCGGCCACCTCACGCTCGTCCCGGCGCTCCGCGAGGAGCTGGCCGCCGAGGGGCGCGAGGACATCATGATCGTGGTCGGCGGGGTCATTCCGCCGCAGGACATCGAGGCGCTGCGCGAGGCGGGGGCCGCGGCCGTGTTCCCGCCGGGGACGGTGATCCCGGAGGCGGCGCACGACCTGGTGACGCGCCTCGGTTCCGCTCTCGGTCACGAGCTGTGAGCCGCTGACCGATGGCCCCGAGGATCGATCTCGACAGTTATGTGAAGGGGGTGCTCGACGGGAAGCGCGCGCACATCGCGCGCGCCATCACCCTCGTCGAGTCCACCCGCCCCGACCACCGGGCGCTGGCACAGGAGTTGCTGCGCGAACTGCTTCCGCACTCGGGCACCGCCCGGCGCGTCGGCATCAGCGGTGTGCCCGGGGTCGGCAAGTCGACGTTCATCGACGCGCTCGGCACCATGCTCACCGGGCTCGGGCACCGGGTCGCGGTGCTGGCCGTCGACCCGTCCTCCAGCCGTACCGGCGGCTCCATCCTGGGCGACAAGACCAGGATGGAGCGGCTCGCGGTGGACCCGGCAGCCTTCGTCCGCCCCTCCCCCACCGCCGGAACCCTGGGCGGGGTGGCCAAGGCGACCCGCGAGTCCATCGTGGTGATGGAGGCCGCTGGGTACGACGTGGTGCTGGTGGAGACGGTCGGTGTCGGCCAGTCGGAGACGGCGGTCGCCAACATGGTCGACACGTTCCTGCTGCTCACCCTGGCGCGCACCGGTGACCAGCTGCAGGGCATCAAGAAGGGCGTCCTGGAGCTCGCGGACGCCATCGCGGTCAACAAGGCCGACGGCCCGCACGAGCGCGACGCCCGCGCCGCCGCCCGTGAACTCGCGGGCGCGCTCCGGCTGATGCATCCGGCGGACGCGGCGTGGACCCCGCCGGTCCTGACGTGCAGCGCCCGCGAGTCGAGCGGGCTCGACACCCTGTGGGAGCGGTTGGAACAGCACCGGGCACTGCTGGAGTCGACCGGCAGGCTCGCGCAGAAGCGCAGCGAGCAGCAGGTCGACTGGACCTGGACGATGGTCCGGGACGAGCTGCTGGAGAGCCTGCGCGGGCACGCCGGAGTGCGGGCACTGGCGCCGGAGCTCGAACGGGGGGTGCGGGAGGGGACGCTGCCGGCGACCCTGGCCGCCGAACAGATCCTGGATGTGTTCAGGGGGTCCGGGCCGACGCCCTGACCAGCCGGAACACCTGATCCACCCAGCCGCCCGGCCTTCTGTGGCCGGGCGGCTTCCGCGGTCCTGCCCAGTGGGCGTGGTACATTTCCATCGGTACCTGTGCACGTCTCGTTCCTCAGACGCCGGTGCCCTTGCATTTCTCTCACGCTGACGCACCCGTCGCTCGCGACCGGTGATCCAGCTTTGTCACACCGTTTCCCCAGTCCGGTACGGACTCCTCCACCGGGCTTTCCCGCCCGTCGTCCGGGGCGTGACCATCCGCCCCCGTCTCTGCCGGGCCCCTTCATTCGCATGTCCGCGAAAGGACCACCCGCATGACCACCACACTCGAACACCCCGTCACCTCCCGGCCCCCCGCTCCCACGGCCGCCGCCGGCATCCTCGACGTCACGCACCAGCAGAACGGCGCCCTGCGCTCGCCCCAGGGCCACCCGGCCCCCCACGACGTACAGGTCCCCTCGGCGCTCATCCGCCGCTACGGCCTGCGCAAGGGCGACGTGGTGGAGGGCCACTGCGAACGCGCCCGCTCCCTGAGCACCGTCGAACGCGTCAACGGCCTCCCCCCGCAGGCACTGCGCGGCCGCCCGCACTTCCGTGACCTCACCCCGCTCCACCCCCGGCAGCGGCTGCGCCTGGAGACCCCCTCCGGCAGCCCGTCGACCCGGATCGTCGATCTCGTCGCCCCGGTCGGCAAGGGCCAGCGCGGACTGATCGTCGCGCCGCCCAGGACCGGCAAGACGGTCCTGCTCCAGCAGATCGCGGCCGCCGTCGCCGAGAACCACCCCGAGAGCCATCTGATGGTGGTGCTCCTGGACGAACGGCCCGAAGAGGTCACCGACATGCGCCGCTCGGTGCGTGGCGAGGTCTACGCCTCGACGTTCGACCGGCCCGCCAAGGAGCACATCGCCCTCGCCGACCTCGCGCTCGCACGCGCCGAGCGGCTGGTCGAGCAGGGCCGGGACGTCGTCCTGCTGCTCGACTCGCTCACCCGGCTCTGCCGCGCCCACAACAACGCGGCGAGCAGCGGCGGGCGCACGTTGAGCGGCGGCGTGGACGCCTCGGCGCTGCTCGGCCCCAAGCGCCTCTTCGGGGCCGCCCGCCTCACCGAGGAGGGCGGCTCCCTGACCATCCTGGCCACCGCGCTCGTGGAGACCGGCTCCCGGGCGGACGAGTACTTCTTCGAGGAGCTGAAGGGCACCGGCAACATGGAGCTCCGGCTCGACCGCTCACTGGCCGAGAAGCGCGTCCACCCGGCGGTGAACATCGCCGCTTCCGGCACTCGCCGCGACGAACTCCTCGTATCGGCAGACGAGTTGGCCGCCGTACGGGGGCTGCGCCGGGCCCTGCACGGCCGGGACGCGCAGACGTCCCTTCAGACCCTGCTGGACCGCATCCGGCACACCCCGGACAACGCCGCCTTCCTGCGGCTGATCCACACCACCGTGCCGTCCGCCTGACCGGCGCGCGGTCACATCCGGGCGTGCAGCGCGGCGGTGTGCTTGCGGACCTGCTCCGGGGTGAGGTAGCTGTCGGTATATTCAAAGTCCCGCAGCGTCGCCGGTTTGCGCATCTGGAACCCCGTGCGCACGAAGTCGTCGCCGGCGGTGGCGTTGATCAGCCAGTTCGCCATGACTCGGGCCTTGGCCACGTTGGTGCGCAGCGCCGTCCAGTGGTAGCCCCGGGCCACGGCCTGGGCACCGATCCCGTGCATCTCGATGCCGAGGGGCTTGGAGACGGCGTCCTTGCCGCCGAGGTCCACGACGAGCCCGAGGTCCTTGTGGACGTACGGCTGGAGCGGCTGGTTGCGGAGGGTCGCCAGGAGGTTGTCGGCGAGCTTGCGGCCCTGGCGGATGGCGTGCTGGGCGGTGGGCGGGCAGACCGCGCCGTCGCCCTTGGCCAGGTCGGGCACGGCGGCCACGTCGCCGAGCGCGAACAGGCCGTCGTGACCCGGCAGCGTCATCTCGGGGGTCACGGCCAGCCGGCCCTTCACGGTCTCCGCGTCGAAGGTGGCGACCAGCGGGCTGGCGGCGACCCCGGCCGTCCAGATCAGCGTCCGGCACGGCAGCACCCGGCCGTCGGTGAACTTCACGGTGTCGGGCCCCGCCTCGGCGATCGACACCCCGAGCGATACCTCGATGCCCCGGTCGCGCAGCACCTTCAGCGCGCTCTTGCCGAGCTTGTCGCCCAGTTCGGGCATGAGCTTGGGCGCGATGTCGATCAGGTGCCACTTGATGAGCTTGGGGTCGAGGCGGGGGTAGTGCCGCAGCGCGTTGGTGGTGAGCCGCTGGAGGCAGGCCGCGGTCTCGGTGCCGGCGTACCCGCCGCCGACCACGACGAACTGGAGCCGCGAGGCCCGCTCCTCCTCGTCGTTGCTGGCGTCCGCCAGGTCGAGCTGCGCGATCACGTGGTCGCGTACGTAGGCGGCCTCGGCCAGCGTCTTCATGCCGCGTGCGTTGTCGAGGAGCCCGGGGATGTCGAAGGTGCGGGTGACGCTGCCGGGACTGAGTACGAGGTAGTCGTACGGTTCGTCCACGATCTCGTCGGTGATCTTGCGAACCACGCACACCTTGGCCTCGGGGTCCACCCCGATGGCCCCGCCGGGGATGATGCGCGTGCGGTGGCGGCTGCTGCGGCGCAGCGACACCGCGACGGACTGGGGGGTCAGTACACCCGAGGCCACCTGGGGCAGCAGGGGCAGGTAGAGCTGGTACGAGAACGGGGCGACGAGCGCGACGTCCGCTTCACCCGGCCGCAGCCCCCGTTCCAGTCGGCGTACGCACTCGACCCCGGCGAAACCGGCTCCGACAACGAGAATCCTGGGTCGTGCCACAGTGATCGTCCCTTCTGGGGGTCTGCACGGTCGTCCGTTCGCCTGCCCCGTCACACGCGCCCGTCACCTCTCATCTTTACGACAGGGGTGCGAGTCCGCCTGCTGGGACGGCAGAACGGACGACCTACCGCTCATCTGGCCAGGTACGTCACCACGCCGCAGGCTCCGCCCGCCGCGCTCGCGCACACCACCGCCGTGGCGACACAGCGGGCGCGGAGCCTGCGGTAGCGCTCGCTGTACTCGCCGCGCAGCTGCATGGCGCGGGCCGAGATGCGCGCGAGCATCACCCGGGATTCGGCGGTCCGCTCCGCGGTGTAGGCCCGCTCCACGTCCTCGCGCTGGGCCGTCGTGAGCCAGGGCAGCTGGTCGGTGAAGCGGCGGGCGAGCCTGCGCGCCTGTTCGACCTCGGCGTTCCACAGCAGGTAGCCCTCCATCTGGGCCAGCCCCCGGGCGCTCTCGGTGTCCGGGCCGCAGGCGGCCCGGTTCTCCTTTCCGCCGTCCCTGACGCTCACGCCTGCTTGTCCCCCGGTGCCACCGTCACGGAACGGTCGGGGCGGGTGGCTGCCTCCTCCAGCTCACGCACGGCCGGGTGGTGCAGGTCGAACGCCGGGGACTCGGAGCGGATGCGGGGCAGGGTGACGAAGTTGTGGCGCGGCGGCGGGCAGGAGGTCGCCCACTCCAGCGAACGGCCGTAGCCCCACGGGTCGTCGACCTCGACCTTCTTGCCGTACTTGGCGGTCTTCCACACGTTGTACAGGAAGGGCAGCATCGACAGGCCGAGCAGGAACGAGGAGATCGTCGAGATGGTGTTGAGCGCGGTGAAGCCGTCCGCCGCGAGGTAGTCGGCGTACCGGCGGGGCATGCCCTCCGCGCCCAGCCAGTGCTGCACCAGGAACGTGCCGTGGAAGCCCACGAACAGCGTCCAGAAAGTCATCTTTCCGAGCCGCTCGTCCAGCATCTTGCCGGTGAACTTCGGCCACCAGAAGTGGAACCCGGCGAACATCGCGAAGACCACCGTGCCGAAGACGACGTAGTGGAAGTGCGCCACCACGAAGTACGAGTCCGAGACGTGGAAGTCGAGCGGCGGGGACGCCAGGATCACGCCGGTCAGGCCGCCGAAGAGGAAGGTCATGAGGAAGCCGACCGACCAGAGCATCGGTGTTTCGAAGGAGAGCGAGCCGTGCCACATCGTGCCGATCCAGTTGAAGAACTTCACCCCGGTGGGCACCGCGATGAGGAACGTCATGAACGAGAAGAACGGCAGCAGCACACCGCCGGTGACGTACATGTGGTGCGCCCACACCGTGATCGAGAGGCCGGCGATGGCGATCGTCGCACCGATCAGGCCGATGTAGCCGAAGATCGGCTTGCGGCTGAAGACCGGGATGATCTCGGAGACGATACCGAAGAACGGCAGGGCGATGATGTACACCTCCGGATGCCCGAAGAACCAGAAGAGGTGTTGCCACAGCAGCGCGCCGCCGTTGGTGGCGTCGAAGACGTGCGCGCCGAACTTGCGGTCCGCCTCCAGCGCCAGCAGCGCCGCGGCGAGCACCGGGAAGGCCAGCAGGACCAGCACAGCGGTCAGCAGAACGTTCCAGACGAAGATCGGCATGCGGAACATCGTCATGCCGGGGGCGCGCATGCAGATGATCGTGGTGATGAAGTTGACCGAACCGAGGATCGTGCCGAAGCCGGAGAGGGCCAGACCCATGATCCACAGATCGCCGCCGACCCCGGGCGAGCGGACCACGTCGGTCAGCGGGGAGTAGGCGAACCAGCCGAAGTCGGCGGCGCCGTTCGGGGTGAGGAAGCCGGCCACCGCGATGAGTGAGCCGAAGAGGTAGAGCCAGTAGGCCAGCATGTTCAGCCGCGGGAACGCCACGTCGGGCGCGCCGATCTGCAGCGGCATGATCCAGTTCGCGAATCCGGCGAACAGCGGCGTCGCGAACATCAGGAGCATGATCGTGCCGTGCATCGTGAACGCCTGGTTGAACTGCTCGCTCGACATGATCTGCATGCCGGGGCGGGCCAGCTCGGCGCGCATGAAGAGCGCGAGGAGCCCGCCGCCGAGGAAGAACGCGAACGAGGTGATCAGGTAGAGCGTGCCGATCGTCTTGTGGTCCGTGGTGGTCGCCCACTTGATGACGACGTTGCCGGGCTCCCTGCCCTGCACCGGTAGCTCGTTGGCGTACGACTCCTCGTCCTCCGCCGTACCTGCTGTGCCCGTCGTCGTCACAGGGCCGCTCCTTCGGTCTGGTCATCCGCGCGTTATCGGATGCAGCAAACCAGTGAAGGGCTCCCCGCGCGCGGCCCGGCACCCGCCGTGGCGCGACTTTCACCCGTCAGGGTGGTCGCCGCGGGAACGGCGATGCCCCGGCGCGGCGGGGCCGGCCGGGGCATCACGCGTCAGGTCAGGCGAGGCTCGCGATCGCCTGGTTGAACGTCGTGGAGGGACGCATGACGGCCGCGGCCTTGGCCGGGTCGGGCTGGTAGTAGCCGCCGATGTCGGCCGGCTTGCCCTGGACCGCGATCAGCTCGTCCACGATCGTCTGCTCCTGCTCGGCCAGCGTCTTGGCGAGCGGGGCGAACGCGGCGGCGAGGTCGGCGTCGGCGGTCTGCTGCGCCAGCTCCTGGGCCCAGTACAGGGACAGGTAGAAGTGGCTGCCGCGGTTGTCAATGCCGCCGAGGCGGCGGCTGGGCGACTTGTCCTCGTTGAGGAACGTGGCCGTGGCGCGGTCCAGCGTGTCGGCGAGGACCTGGGCGCGGGCGTTGCCCGTGGTCTGCGCGAGGTGCTCGAAGCTGACCGCGAGGGCGAGGAACTCGCCCAGGCTGTCCCAGCGCAGGTAGTCCTCCTTGACGAGCTGCTGCACGTGCTTGGGCGCGGAGCCGCCGGCGCCCGTCTCGAAGAGGCCGCCGCCGTTCATCAGCGGGACGACGGAGAGCATCTTCGCGCTGGTGCCGAGCTCCAGGATCGGGAAGAGGTCCGTCAGGTAGTCACGGAGCACGTTGCCGGTGACGGAGATGGTGTCCTCGCCGCGGCGGATGCGCTCCAGGGAGAAGGCGGTGGCGTCCTGCGGGGTCATGATCTCGATCTGCAGACCCTCGGTGTCGTGCTCGGCGAGGTACGTCCTGACCTTCTCGATGAGCTTCGCGTCGTGGGCGCGGCCCTCGTCGAGCCAGAAGACGGCCGGGTTGCCGGTCGCGCGGGCGCGGGTGACGGCGAGCTTGACCCAGTCCTGGATCGGCAGGTCCTTGGTCTGGCACATCCGGAAGATGTCACCGGCGCCGACGGCCTGCTCCAGCACGGCGTTGCCGGCGGCGTCGACGACGCGCACGGTGCCGGTGGCGGGGATCTCGAAGGTCTTGTCGTGGCTGCCGTACTCCTCGGCCTTCTGCGCCATGAGGCCGACGTTGGGCACCGAGCCCATCGTGGACGGGTCGAAGGCGCCGTTGGCGCGGCAGTCGTCGATCACGACCTGGTAGACACCGGCGTAGCTGCTGTCCGGCAGGACGGCGATGGTGTCGGCCTCCTGGCCGTCCGGGCCCCACATGTGGCCGGAGGTGCGGATCATGGCCGGCATGGAGGCGTCCACGATGACGTCGCTGGGGACGTGCAGGTTGGTGATGCCCTTGTCGGAGTCGACCATCGCGAGGGCGGGGCCTTCGGCGAGCTCGGCCTCGAAGGACTCCTTGATCTTCGCGCCCTCGGGCAGCGCGTCCAGGCCCTTGAGGATGCCGCCGAGGCCGTCGTTCGGGGTGAGTCCCGCCGCGGCGAGCGCGTCACCGTGCTCGGCGAAGGTCTTCGGGAAGAAGGCGCGCACGACGTGGCCGAAGATGATCGGGTCGGAGACCTTCATCATCGTGGCCTTGAGGTGCACGGAGAAGAGCACGCCCTCGGCCTTGGCGCGGGCGATCTGGGCGGTGATGAACTCGCGCAGCGCGGCGACCCGCATCACGGAGGCGTCCACGACCTCGCCCGCCAGGACGGGTACGGACTCGCGCAGGACGGTGGTGGTGCCGTCGTCGCCGGCGAGCTCGATGCGCAGGCTGCCCGGCTCCGCGATGACCGCGGACTTCTCGGTGGACCGGAAGTCGTCGACGCCCATGGTGGCGACGCTCGTCTTGGAGTCGGCGGTCCAGGCGCCCATGCGGTGCGGGTGGGTCTTGGCGTAGTTCTTGACCGACGCGGGGGCGCGGCGGTCGGAGTTGCCCTCGCGCAGGACCGGGTTGACGGCGCTGCCCTTGACCTTGTCGTAGCGGGCGCGGACGTCCTTGTCCTCGTCGGTCTTCGGGTCGTCCGGGTAGTCCGGGAGGGCGTAGCCCTGGCCCTGGAGCTCGGCGATCGCGGCCTTGAGCTGCGGGATCGAGGCCGAGATGTTGGGCAGCTTGATGATGTTGGCGCCGGGGGTGGTGGCCAGCTCGCCGAGCTCGGCGAGAGCGTCGTCGATGCGCTGGTTCTCCTGGAGGCGGTCGGGGAAGCTGGCGATGATCCGGCCCGCCAGGGAGATGTCCCGGCTCTCCACGGTGATCCCGGCCTTGGAGGCGTAGGCCTCGATCACGGGCAGGAACGAATACGTCGCCAGGGCCGGGGCCTCGTCGGTGTGTGTATAGATGATGGTCGAGTCAGTCACCCTGTGCTCCGCTCCACGTCTGCAACATTGCTTGACATCAAGATATCTCGTGAGCGGCGCCGCCTCGACAGGGCCCTGCCCCACACCGGCCGGAAGACGTCCTACGGGCGGCCGCCGGGCGGGACCACCTCACCCTCCGGCACCGGTCCGGGCGGGGTCCCGTCGCCGAAGGGGCGGCCGCCGAGCTGTTCCCGGTGGTGCGGGGTCAGCCAGCCGGACAGATCCGGCCCCGCCGGGACGATGCCGGTGGGGTTGATGCCGGTGTGCACGCGGTAGTAGTGCTGCTTGATGTGGTGGAAGTCGACCGTGTCCCCGAACCCGGGGGTCTGGTAGAGGTCCCTGACGTACGCCCACAGCACCGGGTCCTCGGCCAGTTTCCGGCGGTTGCACTTGAAGTGGCCGTGGTAGACGGCGTCGAAGCGGACCAGGGTGGTGAAGAAGCGGATGTCGGCCTCGGTGATCGTGTCCCCCACGAGGTAGCGCCGGTCCGCGAGCCGCTGCGACATCTGCTCCAGCCGGCGGAACAGCGCCTCGTACGCGGCCTCGTAGGTGCTCTGGTCGTCGGCGAATCCGGCTCGGTACACGCCGTTGTTGACGTCCTGGTAGATGCCTTCCATGACCTCGTCGATCTCCGCGCGCAGCGGTTCGGGGTAGAGGTCGGGCGCGCCGGGCCGGTGCAGGGCGGTCCACTCGGTGGCGAGGTCCAGGGTGATCTGCTGGTAGTCGTTGGTGACGAGCTTGCCGGTGGGTACGTCGACGACGGCCGGGACGCTGACGCCGCCCGGGTAGTCGCGTTCCCTCGCGTCGTATGCCTCGCTCAGGTAGCGGATGCCGAGCACCGGGTCACGGCCGCCGGCGTCCAGCGTGAAGCGCCAGCTGCGGTCGTCCTGCAGCGGGTCGGTCACGGCGAGCGAGAGGGCGCTCTCCAGGCCGAGGAGCCTGCGGGAGACCAGGGCGCGGCTCGCCCAGGGGCAGGCGCGGCTGACGACGAGCCGGTAGCGGCCCGCCTCGACGGGCCAGCCGTCGCGGCCGTCGGCGGTGACGCGGTCGGCGAAGTGGCTGCGGGAGCGCTTGAAGGGCTTGTGCCCGTACGCGCTGTTGCCGTCGGATCCGGTGCCGGCGGAGTCGTTCATCGCGTTCTCCTTCACGAGGCTTACGAGGCGGCTGCGGGAGGTGGTGAGTGCTGTCCACGGCTTCTGCCCCGTCGGGAGCCGCCCACGTCGGCCAGCGCGACGAGCAGTCCGGCGACGACGAAGGCGACCGAGACGACGAGCCCGTGGTCGTACGCGGTGGGCCAGCCGTCGGAGCCGACCCGGGCGAAGAACACCGAGCCGACGGCGGCGATCCCGATCGCGGAGCCGACGCGCTGGCCGGTCTGCAGGGTGCCGCCGGCGCTGCCCGCGGTGGCCACCGGCACTTCGGAGAGGGTCAGCGTCTGGTTGGGCGCGATGACCAGGCCGCTGCCGAGTCCGGCGAACAGCAGCGGGGCGGCCATCGCCCAGCCGGCGCCCCGGCCGGGCACCAGGTGGACGGCGAGTGCGGTGGCCCCGAGCCCCACGGCGACGGCGGCGAGTCCGACGACGACGAGGGGGCGGCCGAACCGGCCGATGAGCCTGCCGCCGGGGCTCGCCGCGACGGCGGAGCCCAGGGCGAACGGGGTGATGGCCAGACCGGCCTGGAGGGCGGTGTAGTGCAGACCGCTCTGCAGATAGAGGGTCGTGATGAAGAAGATCGAGGTGAATCCCGCGAAGTACAGCAGGATCAGCAGGCAGCCCAGCCAGTAGGAGCGCACCCGGAAGAGGCTGAGGTCCACGACCGGCTGGGTGCCGCGCCGCCCGCACCGGGACTCCCAGCCGACGAAGGCGGCGAGCAGCGCCGCGGCCAGGATCAGGATCAGCCATTTGCCGTCGCCGGGCCACTGGCGGGCCTGGACGAACGGCAGCAGCAGCGCCAGCACCCCCGCACCGAGCAGCAGGACGCCCAGCGGGTCGAGGTCCCGCAGCCGGACCGGCCCTGCGGACGGGGTGTCGGGCAGCAGGCGGCGGGCCAGCAGGAGGCAGATCAGGCCGAGCGGCAGGTTGACGTAGAACACCCACCGCCAGCCCTCATCGGCTCCGGCCGCCTGGATGAGCAGGCCGCCGAGGAGCGGGCCGACGGCGGTGGAGATGCCGACCACCGTGCCGAACATGCCGAAGGCCCGGCCGCGTTCGCGCCCCTGGAACATCTGCTGGATGAGGGCGGAGATCTGCGGTGAGACCATCCCGCCGGCCAGCCCCTGGACCAGTCGGGCGATCACCAGCCAGAGGCTGGACTGGGCGGCGCCGCAGGCCGCGGACGAGAGGGTGAAGAGTGTCAGCCCGGCCATGAACACGGCACGCCGGCCGCGCGCGTCGCCGAGTCGCCCGGCCGGGATCAGGAACAGGCCGAAGGCGAGGGCGTATCCGGACAGGACCCATTGCAGGTCGGACTCCGGGGTGTGCAGGCCCTCCTTGATGGACGGCAGCGCCACGTTGACGATCGACACGTCCAGGAGGGTCATGAAGCCCGCGACCAGGCAGACGGCGAGCGCCCGCCATCGCCGGGGGTCGGGTGTGTCATGGCCGGAGGCGGAGTCCGCACCCCGCCCCGCAGAACCCCGGTCCGCCGCGCTCTCTGCCATGGTTCGCACCCTAGGCCGCGCGCGGCGATTCCTCATCCCGGCAAGTCCACCCGGCCGTGCCCGGACGGCCGTTTCCGGGGCCGGTTAAGGTACGGCGTATGCAGTCCTACACGATCGGGCAGGCGGCCCGTCTCCTCGGGGTCAGCCCCGACACCGCCCGGCGCTGGGCCGACGCCGGGCGCGTCGCGACCCACCGGGAGGAGGGCGGCCGGCGCCTCATCGACGGCCGCGACCTGGCGGCGTTCTCCGTCGAGGTGGCCCAGAGCGGCGCGGGCGAGGGGGACGTCTCCTACACCTCCGCCCGCAACGCGTTCGCGGGCATCGTCACCGCCGTGAAGCTCGGCGATGTGGCGGCGCAGGTCGAGATCCAGGCCGGCCCGCACCGGCTGGTGTCCCTGCTGACCCGGGAGGCCGTCGAGGAACTGGGCCTGGAGGTCGGCGTGCAGGCCACCGCCCGGGTGAAGTCGACCAGCGTGCACATCGACCGCGCCTGACACGGGCGGCGGCTCAGGCCGCGCCTTTCTTGGCCGCGGCCAGGATCTTCACCACGGTGTGGAAGAAGCGGGTCGTCGCGTCCCGTCCGAGGACGCCCTCCTGGAAGCCCTTCGCGGCCGGCGCCTTGCCGTTGACGAGGTGCCAGACGACGAAGGCGTCGTACTTTGTGGTGCCGATGATCTCCATGTCCTTCTTCGGGGAGAGCAGCGGCAGCGCCAGGTCCGGATCGATCCGCTCGCTCGTGAACACCACGCAGCAGCGCATGTCGTCGGTGACGGTGACGTGCTTGAACGGGTCGAGCGCGATCAGCGCCTCCAGCTCCGGGACCGTACGCAGGCACACCGCGACGGAGTAGCCGAGGGCGTCGGCGAGGTGGTCACCGATGCGGGTGGCGAGCGCGGCCCGGTCGGTCTCGTCGGTCTCGAAGAAGACGTTGCCGCTCTGGATGTAGCTGCGCACCGAGGTGAGGCCCAGCTCCGTGAACAGTCCGCGCAGGCGCTCCATCTTCACGGAACGGCCCGGGACGTTCAGTCCTCGCAGGAACGCGACGTACAGCAAGTGCGATCACCTGTTCGTAGGCAGACGGGCAGGGAGGGGCGCGGAGATGCCCGTCAGCGTAGCCCGGCGGCCCTTCGCACGAGGCCGATGACGGCCTACGGTGGTGTCCACGCCGTCCGGGTCCGACAGCCCTCCTGGGAGATTCCGTTGCGCATGCTGATCAACGTGCCCGAAACCGTCGTCGCCGACGCGCTGCGCGGCATCGCGGCCGCCCATCCCGAACTGACCGTGGACGTGGACAACCGTGTCGTCGTACGCCGTGACGCACCCGTGGCGGGCAAGGTGGCCCTGGTCTCCGGCGGCGGGTCGGGGCACGAACCGCTGCACGCCGGGTTCGTCGGCCCCGGGATGCTGTCTGCCGCGTGCCCCGGCGAGGTGTTCACGTCGCCGGTGCCGGACCAGATGGTGCGGGCCGCGGCGGCCGTGGACAGCGGCGAGGGTGTGCTGTTCGTCGTCAAGAACTACACCGGTGACGTCCTCAACTTCGAGATGGCCGCCGAACTCGCCGAGGAGGAGGGGGTGCGCATCGCCCAGGTGCTCGTGGACGACGACATAGCGGTGACCGACAGCCTCTACACCGCCGGACGGCGGGGCACGGGGGCGACCCTGTTCGTGGAGAAGATCGCCGGTGCGGCGGCCGACGAGGGCGCCCCGCTGGACCGGGTGGCCGCCATCGCCCGCCGGGTGAACGAGTCCTCGCGCAGCTTCGGGGTGGCCCTGAGCTCCGTCACCACCCCCGCGAAGGGCTCCCCCACCTTCGACCTGCCCGCCGGCGAACTCGAACTGGGCGTGGGCATCCACGGCGAACCGGGCCGGGAGCGACGGGCGATGATGACCTCGCGGGAGATCGCCGACTTCGCGGTGAACGCCGTCCTGGACGACCTGCGGCCGCAAGGCCCGGTACTCGCCCTCGTCAACGGCATGGGTTCGACGCCCCTGCTGGAGCTGTACGGCTTCAGCGCCGAGGTGCAGCGGGTGCTGGGTGAGCGGGGTGTGGTGGCGGCTCGTACCCTCGTGGGCAACTACGTGACCTCGCTCGACATGGCGGGCTGTTCGGTGACGCTCTGCCAGGTGGACGAGGAGCTGGTACGGCTGTGGGACGCGCCGGTCGAGACGCCGGCGCTGCGCTGGGGCCGCTGAACCGCACGTTCCACGGACCAAGGAGATGATGTGCTCGACGCCGATTTCTTCCACCGCTGGATGACCGCGGCCACCGCTGCCGTGGACCGCGAGGCGGAACGTCTGACCGTGCTGGACTCCGCGATCGGGGACGCCGATCACGGCAGCAACCTGCGGCGCGGGTTCACCGCGGTCGCGGCGGCCCTGGAGAAGGAACCGCAGCAGACCCCGGGGGCCGTGCTGACGCTGGCCGGACGGCAGCTGATCTCGACCGTCGGCGGGGCCTCGGGGCCGCTGTACGGGACGCTGCTGCGGCGTACGGGCAAGGCGCTCGGCGACGCCCCCGCCGTGACGGCCGACGAGCTGGCGGGGGCCCTGGGGACGGGCGTCGCGGCGGTGGCCCAGCTCGGCGGGGCGCAGGCCGGTGACAAGACGATGCTCGACGCGCTGCTGCCGGCCGTGGACGCGCTTCGGACCTCGTTCGCCGCGGGGCGGGAGGCGGCGCGGGCAGGTGCGGAGGCGACCGTGCCCCTCCAGGCGCGCAAGGGCCGGGCCAGCTATCTGGGCGAGCGGAGCATCGGACACCAGGACCCGGGGGCCGCGTCCGCCGCGCTCCTGATCGCCGCGCTCGCGGACACCGAGGAGACGGCCGGGGGCGGGGCATGAGTACGGACGCGCAGGTGGGCATCGTGCTGGTCTCGCACAGCGGACCGGTGGCCGAGGCCGTGGCGGAGCTGGCCAGGGGGCTCGCGGCGGGCGGTGCGACCGCGCCGGTGGCCGCGGCCGGCGGCACGCGGGCGGGCGGGCTCGGTACGAGCGCGGAGCTCATCGCCGAGGCCGCCCGGTCGGTGGACGGCGGCGCGGGGGTCGCCGTGCTCGTCGATCTCGGGAGCGCGGTGCTCACGGTGAAGGCGATGCTCGCCGAGGGGGACGAACTCCCGGACGGGGCACGGCTGGTGGACGCCCCCTTCGTCGAGGGCGCGGTGGCGGCCGTGGTCACGGCCTCGGCGGGCGGCAACCTCGACGCGGTCGCGGCCGCCGCCTCGGAGGCGTACGACTACCGCAAGGCGTAGGGCCTGTCTCGGAGACGAACGGGCGGGCGCCGCGCACACTGGGCGGTATGACGGCCAAGAAGAACACCCGCCGCAGCGCCGGCCTGCTCCTGTTCCGTACCGGCGCCGAACAGGGGCTTGAAGTCCTCATCGGGCACATGGGCGGCCCGTTCTGGGAGGGCCGCGAGCAGGCCGCGTGGTCGGTGCCCAAGGGTGAGTACGCCCCCGAGGAGGCGCCCCGGGCGGCGGCCCGGCGGGAGTTCGAGGAGGAGTTCGGCCACCCCGTGCCGGAGGGTGAGTGGGTGGAGCTGGGCGAGGCCCGGCAGCCCAGCGGCAAGACGGTGACGGTGTGGGCGCTTCGGGCCGACATCGATCCGGCGTCCGCCGTGCCCGGCACGTTCACGATGGAGTGGCCGCGCGACTCCGGGGTGGTGCGGGAGTTCCCGGAGATCGAGCGGTTCGCCTGGTGCACCCCCGAGGTCGCGGCCGAGCGTCTGGTGAAGGGGCAGCGGGTCTTCGTGGAGCGGCTGCGCGCGCATCTGACGGGTGGCGGGGACTGAACCGGGCGCACGGGCGGAGGCGGGCCGTCGTCCGTGCGACGGCCCGCCTCCTTTCGTGGGTCTTCTCGCGGGCTCAGCCCTGCGGGAGGATGACGGCGCGGCCGTTGATCTTGCCGGCGTGCAGTCGCTCGTAGGCGAGGGGCGCCTCGTCCAGCGAGTACGTCTCGACGTGCACGTCGACCGCGCCGGCGTGGGCCAGGTCGAGGACCTCGGCCAGTTCGGAGCGCGATCCCCAGTACGGGGCGGTGACCGTCGTGTTGAACGGCAGTACGCCGAAGCCGACCGGCAGCACTCCGCCGCCGATGCCGACGATCGTGACGTCGGAGTCGATGGCGGCCGCCGCGCCGGCCGTGGCGACGGTCGGCGGGGCGCCGACGAAGTCCAGGACGACCTCGGCGCCGATGCCGCCCGTCAGCTCACGGATGCGCTCCGCCGCGTGCTCGTCCGACAGCACCGCCTCGTGCGCCCCGACCGTGCGGGCGAGGGCGAGCTTGTCCTCGGTGACGTCGAGGGCGATGACCCGGGCGGCCGTCAGGGCGCGCAGCAGCTGGATGGCCACGTGGCCGAGGCCGCCGGTGCCGATGACGACGGCGGTGGCCCCGGGCACCAGCTTCGGCAGGGAGCGCTTGATGGCGTGGTACGGGGTGAGGCCGGCGTCGGTGAGCGGCACCGTCCGTACCGGGTCGAGGTCGCCGATGGGCACCAGGTGGCGCGGATCGTCGACGATCATGTACTCGGCCATGGCACCGGGCGAGCCGAGGCCGGGCGGGTTGATGCCCAACTCCTGGGCGCGCAGGCAGTAGTTCTCCTTGCCCTCGGCGCACTTGACGCACGTGCCGCAGCCCCAGGGGCCGTAGACGGCGACGGACTGGCCGGTCGTGAGCCCGCTGAGGCCGCTGACGCCGTCACCGAGCGCGGCGATCGTGCCGACGCCCTCGTGGCCGAGGGTGAGCGGCAGAGGGTAGGGGAACTGGTCGGCGGGCCAGCCCATCACGGCGATGTCGGAGTGGCAGACGCCTGCCGCGGTGACCTTCAGCAGCACCTGTCCGGGGCCCGGTTCCGGGTCGGGCACGGTGACGACCTCGGGTGCGGCGCCGATTTCGCGGTACTGGACGGCTTTCATGGGGTCCTCCTTGACCTCTGTCGCTCGTTCACTGGCCCCCGAGCCCCCCGTTTCCCCCTGTTGTGCCCCCGATCGCCGGTCAGGAGGCGGAGTAGCCGCCGTCCACCAGGTGGTAGCTGCCGTGGATGAACGACGCGCGGTCCGAGAGCAGGAAGGCGGCGAGTTCCGCCACCTCCTCCGACGTGCCGAGGCGCCCGGCCGGGTGCAGCGAGATCAGGTGGTCGCGGGCCGGTCCCTCGGTGTCGCGCAGCAGCGGGGTGTCGATGAAGCCGGGGCCCACCGCGTTGATCCGGATGTTCTGAGCGGCGTATTCGAGGGCGGCGGTCTTGGTGAGGCCGACGACGCCGTGCTTGGCCGCGACGTAGGCCGGAGAGCCGGCGAAGCCGTTGGTGCCGAGGATCGAGGACATGTTGACGATCGCGCCGCCGCCCGCGGCGAGGAGGGCGGGCAGTTCGTAGCGCATCGAGTAGAAGACGCCGCTGAGGTTGGTGGCGACGACCCGGTCCCAGTCCTCGACGGCGTACTCGCCGGTGGGGTTGCTGGGGCCGCCGATGCCCGCGTTGTTCACGGCGAGGTGCAGCGCGCCGAAGGTGTCGACGGCGAACCGCACGCCCGCCTCGACGGACGCGGGGTCGGTGACGTCCATGACCACGGCGGCGGCCCGGCCGCCGGCGCTCTCCAGTTCGGCGACCGCCTTGCGCGCGCTGTCCTCGTCGTAGTCGGCCACGACGACCGAGGCGCCCGCGCCGGCGAGCCGGCGGGAGAGGGCCAGGCCGATGCCGGAGGCCCCTCCGGTGACGAGGGCGGTTCGGCCGGCGAATTCCTGGTCGGCGGGGGCGGGGGTGGTGGTGCTCATGAGGTCCCATTTCCTTCCGTGGTGCTGGTGGTGCTCTGTGACGCGGGCGAGGTGAACAGCTCGCCGGCCAGTGCGTCGAAGGCCCGCTCGACGAGCCGGGGCAGCTCGTCGGGGCGGTTCCCGCGCACCCAGGCGGCCTGGGCGGCGAGGAGTGCGCCGGCTCCGGCGGCGACCGTGACGGCGGGCCGCAGATCGCTGCGGGGGTCGACCCCGAGCCGGTCGGCGACGATGGCGACCGAGTCCTCCTGGGCGTCCACCCGGATGTGGTGGAACGCGGCGTAGAGGGTCGGCTCCCGCTCGGCGAGGACCAGCAGTTCGAAGATTCTCGGGCGGCGGTGCCAGGCCGGTGCGGCGGGGTCCGCCAGCCAGTCCAGAACGGCCCGGCGGTAGGCGGTGAGCGGCGGCTCCTCGGCCGGACGGGCGCGCAGGGCGTCGTTGATCCGGTCGCCGTCGCCCCGGACCGAGTCCAGGACGGCGGACTCCTTGCTCGCGAAGTACCGGCTGAAGGTGCGGCGGTCGACGTCCGCGCGTTCCGCGATCTCCTCGACCGTCACGTCCCTCAGGCCCCGGTCGAGCACGAGCTCGAACGCGGCCCGGGCCAGTGCGTCCCGGGTCCGGCGGGCCTTGCGGCTCCGCCTTTCCGGAAGCTTCTGTTCCGCTTGCATGTTTTTCACCGTACACCCGAAAATGTCCCGACGCGACATGAGTCTCGTCGGGACATGAAGTGCCTTGTCCGCCTGCGCTACAGCGCGCTGACCACCTCGGCGGCCCGCATCGCGTCGCGCCCCGAGGGCTCGGCCGGGCGGGGCACGGCGCACGGGGTCCGGCGCAGTGCCAGTACGGCGACGTCGTCGCGTCGCACCCCGCCGGAGAACTCCTCCAGGTCGTGTTCCAGCGCGTCGAGCAGTTCCCGGGGCTCCAGGCGCGCCCAACGGCCCAGCCGGGTGTCCAGCGGGTAGAAGCGGCCGTCGGCGTCACGGGCCTCGGTCACCCCGTCGGTGAACATCAGGAGCGTCGCGCCGGGCGGGAAGTCCAGCCGTTCCGCCGTGCGCCCCTCGCTGCTGAGCTCCGCCATGCCCAGCGGCACCGAGGTGTGGCGCAGCGGGACCGCGACGGCCACTCCGTCGTGCACCAGGCGGGGTGGCAGGTGGCCGCAGTTCACGGCCTGGGCCCGGCCGTCGCCGTCGAAGCCGAGCACCAGGGCGGTCACGAAGCGTTCGGTATCGCCGGTCTGGGCGGAGAAGGCGTTGTGCCGTACGACCGCGTCCTCCAGGGCATCCACGACGCCGGTCAGGGAGGGTTCGCGGATGGCCGCCTCGCGGAACGCGCCGAGGACGGCGAAGCCCGCCCCGATGGCGGGGACGCCCTTGCCCTGGACGTCGCCGATGATCACGCGGGTGCCGTGGGCCGACTGGACGACCTCGTAGATGTCACCGCCGACCAGGCGGTCCTCCTCGATCGGCGTGTAGGTGCCGTGGGCGGTGATCTGGTCGGTGGGGATGGGCAGGGGCCGCAGGATCTGGCGCTGGAGCGCGACGGCGGCGGACCGGAGCCTGGCGATCTCGGTGGCGTGCCGGATGCGCAGGGCGCAGGCGCCGATCCCGAGGAGGCACGCCAGGACGGTGAAGACGATGCTGCTGACGATGTCCCAGAAGGTCCCACCGGCCACCAGCCGCGAGACGACGGCCACCACCATGACCCAGGAGGCGACGCCCACGGTCTGCGCGATCGTCCCGAAGACGGAGACGAGGGCGGGCACGACCACCAGCAGCGGCACCAGGCGCAGGTCGTCCCCGGAGAGGAGATCGAGGCCGCCGATCACGGCGGTCAGCAGGGCCAGTCCGCCGAACAGAGCCCCGTTCCCGACACGCGGGGCGCGCACGGCAGCCTCCACCGCGTCGGTGCCGGGGAGCGGCACTCGCCGTGTCGCAGGCCGGCGCAGGAGTCCGATCGTCAAGGCCCTCTCCTTCCGGAATCTGCCGGCCGGGCGCCGGCGTTCCCTTCCATTCGACCTGGTGGAGGGGGTGGGGCACACGAGGCTTACGGCCTCATGGCCCCTGCCGAAGGTCCCGGGAAGTGCCGCGCCGCCGCCTTCGGGCCCCGGGGCCGGGGCGCGAAGGCAGTGGCCTCAGCGGCCGGACACCGTCGCGTCGGCCGGTCGGCCGGGCTTCGGCACCACAGGCCGGCCGGGGACGAGCGCGGCGAGGAACACGGTCCGGCGGCGGAGCGCGAACCCGAGCGATTCGTAGAGCCGGACGGCCCCGGTGTTGGAGGCGGCGGCGTGCAGGAACGGCGTCTCGCCGCGCTGCCCGATTTCGTGGGCGACGGCACGCACCAGCCCGCCGCCGAGTCCCTGGCCGCGTACCGACTCGTCGGTGCAGACCCCGCTGATCTCGCTCCAGCCCGGTGGCCGCAGGCGTTCACCGGCCATGGCGACGGGCGCTCCGCCCCTCCGGACGCCGAGGTAGGTGCCGAGTTCCACGGTACGGGGTTCGAACGGTCCCGGCCGGGTGCGGGCGACCAGGTCCAGCATCTCCGGCACGTCGGCGGGGCCGAGCCGTACGGCTTCCGGGTGCGGGGCCGCCGCCACGCCCGCGTCCACGAGCTGGACGCCCTCGGCGTGGAAGACGACCTCCCAGTCGGCGGGCGGGGGCTCCCGGGACGCGGCATGAGCTCCCTCTCCCCTGTTCCGTGCTCCGGCGCCCTGCTGTCCGGCGCCACAGCTGCGGCAAGGACGCGTGGCGTGCGGCCATTCCCCGGACCGTCGATTTCGACTCAACTACAGCCTGATATGAGCCGGTCGGCTCCTGCCGCGCCCCGGCCTGTGGCACTCTGGTGGCGGCCGTCCCACCGGGCTCCCCCGTACCGGTGGGGCGGTCTTCGCCGTCGTACGACCGGGCGGCGCGAGGCCGGATCAGTCGCCGTCCCGCTCCGGGGCCCGGCCCGCGTAGTAGGTGGCGACCATGTCCTCGTCGCCGTGCCCGGCCGCCTCCGCCCGCTCGAACCGGGCGGCCGACGCGGCGGTCAGGTCCAGCCGGACACCGGCCTGCCCGGCCGCTTCGAGAATGAGCCGGGTGTCCTTGAGTGCCGTGGACAGGCCGAAGCTCGGCGTCAGGTCACCGTCCAGAACGGCGGCGGACTTGGTCTGCAGGTAACCCGAGTCGAGCGGCCCGCCCTTGACGACGTCGAGGAAGGTACGCGGATCGACGCCCAGCCCCTCGGCGAGGTTCAGGCACTCCGCGACGCCGCCCACCGTGTTGATCACCCAGGTGTTGATCACGAGCTTGAGCCGGGAGGCCGCTCCCGGCTCCTCGGCGACCCAGATCGTGCGCTGCCCGATCGCCTCCAGCACCGGTTCGGCCACCGCGCGGGCGGCCGAGGGGCCGGAGACCAGGACGGTCAGCGCGCCCGCCTCCGCGGGCCGGCGCGTCCCTGAGACCGGGGCGTCGAGGTGGACGAGCCCGAGGTCGGCGGCGCGCTGGGCCAGTTCGACGGCGCCGTCCGGGCCGACCGTGGAGGTCTGCAGCAGCACCTGGCCCCGGTGCAGCCCCTCGGACGCGCCGGTGAGCGCGGCGGCGACGGCCGTCTTGTCGCTGAGCGCGGTGAGCACGAGGTGGGCGCCGCGCACGGCCTCGGCGGCGGTCCCGGTGACGGTGGCGCCGTCGTCGGCCAGCGGCGCGGCCTTGGCCTGCGTACGGTTCCAGGCCCTGACCTCCAGACCGGCGCGGAGCAGGCTGCGGGCCATGGCCGCGCCCATGATCCCGGTGCCGAGGACGGCGACGACCGGCTGCTGCGGAGCTGCGGGGACTGCTGAGGTCATGGGGTTCCCTTCGTCGGCCGCGCGCCGGGCCCGGTGCGCGGCGGCTTGGTCTCTCAGGGTTGCCGGGACGCGCCCTCCAGCACGGCAGCGTGCACGGCTCGGGCGAGTCGCGCGCCCCAGCGGGAGCGCGGTCCGGCGAAGGGTTCGCCCGGGCCGGGGGCCGCGGTGGGGTCGGGAGCGGCGATGCAGACGGCGTCGGTGGGAGTGCCGGAGCAGTCGAGCCCCGCGTCCAGGAGCGCCTGCACCTTGGCCTCCGTGGCGGTGGCGACGGCGTTGACGAGGGCGGCGTCGGACAGCGGCACGGGGAGCGTGACGACGATGTTGACGGTGCCGGGTCGCGGCGGTCCGTCGGTTCCCTCGGCGGGGGCGGCGGCCCAGCCGCGTACGCCGAGGCCGCAGGTGGCGGTCGCGCTCACGCCCTCGTCGGCGGCGACCGTGTACGCGGTGACGTCGGCGGCCGTCATCAGTCCCGCGCCGGGGCCGGTGAGGTGCGCGGCGGCGGCGATCTCGGCCAGGTGGCGGTCGGGGTCCGTGCGCGGATAACCGCCGGGCACCTGGGCGTTGAGGATCCACTCGCGCGGGCCGATGCCGCCGCCCAGCACCGCGCTGCTGCACACCCGCCACCCCGGTCCCAGCCGCCACACGAGGTGGTGCAGGTCCAGGCCGTCCTCCCGCCGGGCCAGCAGCTCTCCGCGCTGTTCGGGGAGCCGGATGCGTACGGAACGGATGGGGCACCCCCGGTTGGCGCGGCAGGACGTGGGTCGGCATGGGACCCGCTGATCATATGTGCCGGGGCGCGGGCTTCCGGGGGCCGCCCCGTTCCCCCGTGCCCGTCGTTCCCCGACCGGCCCGTTCACTCGATTGGCGTAATGGACTCAGGAGGCCCGCAGCCGCGTGACGCCGGGCCTGCGCCCGTCCGAGGCGGATGCGGCGCGCCGCCCCCGGCGGCCGGGCGGTTGCAGCGTCCATCCGGGTGAGGCGCGATGGAATCCGGACGCGCCTTCTCTGCTGGACCCACCCACAGGACGCGCCCGGGCGAGGAGGAATCGGACATGGGAGCCGCTGACGGTTTCACGGATTCCGGAGAGCTCGACGGCCTGACGGTGTACGACACCGAGGGCGAGAAGATCGGCAACGTGGGCCGGGTGTATGTCGACGACAACACCGGCCGCCCGGACTGGATCACGGTGAAGACCGGCCTGTTCGGCATGAAGGAGAGTTTCGTGCCTCTCGCCGGAGCCCGTCGAGTGGGCTCCGACCTGCACATCTCCCACCCGAAGGACCAGGTCAAGGAAGCTCCCCGGGTGGACGCGGACGCACATCTGTCCGTGTCCGAGGAGGAGGAGCTGTACCGGCACTACGGCCTGACCCGGAACACCAAGGGCAATCTCGGCGACCGCGCCGGGACCGGCACCGGAGCACCGACCACCACGGGCACCGGCACCATGGGCGCGGCGGGCACCGGCGCGGCCGCGGGAGCCGGGGCCATGGGTGCGGCCGGCAGGTCCGGCAACGACCGGACGCAGACGGCCGGCACCGGGAAGCACCGGGACGCCGACGCCGCGGGCACATCCCGTCCGCTGGCCGGAGCCGGTGCGGGCACTTCACGGTCCGCCGCCGACCCGGGCGGCAAGGACGAACTGATCCGCTCCGAGGAACAGCTGCACATCGGCACCGAGGAGTACGAGAGCGGCAAGGCCCGCCTGCACAAGTACGTCGTCACCGAGAACGTCACGCGCAGTGTGCCGGTCTCGCACGAAGAGGTGCGGGTGGTCCGTGAGCCCCTGCAGCCCGGCGACCGGACGACCGGCCGCGGGGGCCTCACGGAGCAGGACGTGGAGGTCACACTGCACGCCGAGCGCGCCACCATGCGCAAGGAGGCCGTCCCGGTCGAACGCGTGCGGATGGAAACCGAGAAGGTGACGGAGCAGAAGGAGGTCTCCGCCGAACTGCGCAAGGAACAGATCGACTACGCGGACGGCACCACCAAGGGCGGCAAGGACACGGGCGGAAAGGACACGGGCGGCGAGTTCGGCCGCGGACGCCGCCGCTGACCCGCCGTACCGGCCTTACCGCACGAAGAGCGAGGGGCGGGCCCGCAGCCGGGTCCGCCCTCTCGCGCGTCTTCCTGACCGGGCCCGCTCAGGGCCGGCGCGGGCGGAAGCGCACCGAGGGCCGCCCCTGCGGCCCGTCCGGTGTCACGACGGCCCGCACCCGGTAGACGTCCGCGATCAGCTCCTCGGTGATCACCTCGGCCGGGGTGCCGCCCGCGACCACCCGGCCGCCGCTCATCACCACGATCCGGTCGCAGAACATGCCGGCCAGATTGAGGTCGTGCAGGGCGACGACGGCGGTCAGCGGCAGCGAGGCGACCAGGGACAGCAGCTCCAGCTGGTGCTGGATGTCCAGGTGGTTGGTCGGCTCGTCCAGCAGGAGTTCGCGCGGCTGCTGGGCGAGCGCGCGGGCGATCTGGACGCGCTGGCGCTCCCCGCCGGACAGCGTGTGCCAGGACTGGTCGCGGTGTCCGGTGAGACCGGTGCGTTCCAGGGCCTCGTCCACCGCCGCCGCGTCCGCCTCCGACGGCGGCGACCAGGCGCGGCGGTGCGGGATGCGGCCCAGGCGTACCACGTCCACGACGCTCAGCTCGTCCTGCGTGACGGCGTGCTGGTCCACGACGGCGACGCGCCGGGCCACCGCGCGCCGGCCGACGGCGGCCAGCGGGTCGCCGTCGAGGGTGACCACGCCGGTGTGCGGGGCCAGGACGCCGGCCAGGATGCGCAGCAGCGTGGACTTGCCGGAGCCGTTGGGGCCGATCAGCCCGACGGTGCCGGCCGGCTCGGGCGCGAGCGTCACACCGTCCAGGACGAGGCGTCCGCCGGCTTCCCGGCTGACCCGGTCGGCCCGCAGGCCGCCGGATGCGGTCTCGGTCATGTGGCCCGCCTGGTGCGGTAGAGGACGAGGACGAAGGCGGGGACCCCGATGAGGGCGGTGACGACGCCCACCGGTACCTCCTGCGGATCGAGGACGGTGCGGGCGAGCGTGTCGGCCCAGACCAGGAACACGGCCCCGGCGAGCGCGGTGACCGGCAGCAGTCTGCGGTGGCCGGACCCGGCGAGCGCCCGGGCGGCGTGCGGCAGTACCAGTCCGACGAAGCCGATGGCGCCGGCCGAGCTGACGAGTGCGGCGGTCAGCAGCGCGGTCGTGCACAGCAGGACGGTCCGGGTGCGTCCGACGTGGACGCCGAGGGCGGCGGCCGCGTCCTGGCCGAAGGCGAACGCGTCGAGCGTCCGGGCGTGGCCGAGGCAGATCAGCAGGGTCACGGCGAGGACGGCGGAGCAGAGCCACACATCGGTCCAGCCGACGCCGCCGAGCGAGCCGAGGAGCCAGAACAGCACCCCGCGGGTCTGCTCGGCGTCGGCGGCCGTCATGACGACGAAGGAGGTGAGCGCGGAGAAGAGCTGCATGGCCGCGACACCGGACAGGACGACCCGGTCGGTGCTCCCGCCGAGGGTGTGGCTGAGCAGCATGACCAGGGCGAAGGAGCAAAGCGCCCCGATGAACGCGCCGGCGGACAGCGAGACCGCTCCGCCGCCGACGCCGAGCACGACGACCAGGACCGCGCCGGTGGACGCCCCGGAGGAGACGCCGAGGACGAACGGGTCGGCCAGCGGGTTGCGCAGGAGCGACTGCATCACGGTGCCGCAGACCGCGAGCCCGGCCCCGCAGACGGCGGCGAGCAAAGTGCGCGGCATGCGCAGGTTCCAGATGATGCCGGCACGGATCGGGCTGAGCCGCGCCTCGCCGATGCCGAGGTGGGAGGCGACCGCGGACCAGACGTCCACGACGGAGATGCGGGCAGGTCCGATGGTGACGGCCACCGCGACGGACAGGGCGAGCAGCAGGATGCCGCCGGCCCACAGGAGGCCGCCGCCGATCCCCCGCAGCCGGGGTCGGCCGCGTGTGCCGGCCGCCGGCGCAGGGCGCTCGCGCGGCGCCGCGGTCCGTTCGGTGTCCGTCACCCCGCGAGCCCGAACTCGCGCAGTCCGGCGGCCACTCGTTCCACGCCTTCGACCGTGCGGATGGACGGGTTCATGGCCTGGCCGCTGAGCAGTACGTAACGCTTGTGGCGGACGGCGTCCATCTTCTTCGTGACGGGGTTGGACTCCAGGAAGGCGATCTTCCCGGCGGCGCTCTCCGCGGTCTGCGACTTGCGGGTCAGGTCGCCGATGACCAGGACGTCCGGGTCGCGGTCGGCGACGGTCTCCCAGTTGATCCGGGGCCACTCGTCGTGGGTGTCGTCGAAGGCGTTCTTCACGCCGAGTTCCCGGCTGATGATGCCGGGTGCCCCGCAGCATCCCGCGAGGTAAGGGGCTTCGGAGTTGGCGAACCAGTAGAGGACCGAGACGCCGGACGCGTCGATGCCGCCGGCCGCCTTCCGGACCCGGGCGCGGAGCTGCGCGGCCAGCTTCTCGCCGCGCTCCGGTACGCCGAACACGCGGGCCAGGTCGCGCACTTCACCGTAGACGCTGTCCATGGTCAGGGCGCCGGTGCGGACGCCGTCGCCGTCCTTGGTGTTGTCCTTGGCCGTGCAGTCGGCGGGCGAGACGTAGGTGGGGACGCCCAGCTTCTCGAACTGTTCGCGGGGCGCGACACCGCCCTTGGCGAGGGTCGACTCGAAGGACGCGCTGACGAAGTCGGGCTCCTGGTCGAGGACCTTCTCCGATGAGGGGCGGTTGTCGGCGATCCTGGGCACGCCCGCGTTGGCCTTCTCCAGGCCCTTCATCACCGGGTCGGTCCAGGTGGCGGTGGCCGCGATCCGGTCGGCGAGGCCGAGCGAGAGCAGGATCTCGGTCGAGCCCTGGTCGACGGAGACGGCACGCCGGGGTGCGGCCTTCACGGTGACGGTGTGCCCGCAGTTCTTGAGGGTGACCGGATAGCCGCCGGACTCGCCCTGCTCGCCGGCTGCTTCGGGCGGGCTTCCACCACAGGCCGTCAGCAGCAGGAGCGCGGCGGTGAGCAGGGCGGCGGAACGGGCGGGGCCGGCTATGGGCGGCACGGGGTACCTCGGCGTCTCTGGGCCCATGCGCGGGGCCCGCTGTACGGTGTCCGCCGCCCGGTCCGGGCGGCGGTCGCCAGCAGGTCTTCGGACTCGGGTTCACACGGACGGGACGCCTTCCCGGGGGACGATGGGTCTCCCAGTGGCCGTGGCCCCGCCCGTCCCCCTCACCGCTGCGCGTCAGTTCCGGATTCGCACCGGATTCCCTGACCCCATACGTGGAGTTCGACTGGCTCCGGCACGCTACCACGAGCGTCCGCGCAGCTCAGCGCCGGTACGGCCGGT